>DATKUY010000042.1:0-9783 GCA_035530375.1 Sulfuricella sp.
TACCTCACTGAAATCCAGGCAGAATTCGAAGGCGACGCATGGTTCCCGGAATTAGACCGCGTGCAGTGGACGGAGAGCGAGCGCAGCCCATGCAAATCTGAAAGCGGGCTGGAATGCGATTTCGTGGTCTATGATAGAAAAAATGCCGCGCAGTAGAAAATCTTTCGCCCCATTCCCTTCCTTGCCCCGGCTACCAGCCAAACCGAATTTCACCCTGGCATAACCACTCGGTATTCAAGATCACCGCGCCCCATCCGGCTGGGAAGTTTCGGCCTGGATCGCGCAAACCAGGGCAGAGATTTCACTGGTGGAGTTGGAGGTACGCTCGGCGAGCTTGCGCCTCTCGTCCGCCACGGCAAATCCCCGGCCCTGTTCTCCGACGCGGGCGGCTTCGATGGCGGCGTTCAGCGCCAGCAGATTGGTCTGGTCGGCGATTTCCTTGATCATCTGGACGATGCCGCCGATCTGGGCGGCGCGCTCGTTCAGGTGCTCGACACCGGTAGCGGTTTCGCGAGTCTTTTCGGAGATATGGCGAAGATTGCCGGAAATTTTCTCGACGGCGAGCAGATTGGCGCCTAGGCCTAGAGAGGATGAGGCTTCCACCGCCTGGTTTTTTTACTCCTTCATGGTGTGGGCGAGACTGGCCAGCGAACCTTGCACCTCCAGGAACGAATCGCCGAACAGCAGGGTATGATTGAACAGCTCGCCGTGCATGGCACATTTGCCCTCGGCGGCGGCATATCCTGTCCGCAGGCCCTCCACCTCCGCCCGTAGCGCATCGACATCGGCTTCCAGCGCATTCCGTTCCTGGCGCAGCATCTCCAGTTCGGAATGCAATAAATTCTTTTCTTTATAGTACCCTTGCGCAAATCATGTTTTCAATTCCCGATTATTCACAGATCGAACACCCTGCCTTCCCGCAGCAATGTCGTCATGGCATCCGGCGGAAGGGGTTTGCTGAAGTAATAGCCCTGAATTTCCTCGCAATCCTGATCCAGCAGGAAAGTAAGTTGCTCGGTGGTTTCCACGCCCTCCGCGACCACCTTCATGCCCAGGCTGTGCGCAAGAATGACGATGGCGCGCACAATCGCCTCGTTGCCCGGATTCACGGCAATATCGGAAACGAATGAACGGTCCACCTTGAGGCAATCGATGGGAAAGCTATTCAGGTAGCTGAGCGAAGAATAACCGGTGCCGAAATCGTCCACCGAAAACGTCACGCCGATCTCCCTCAAAGCGTTCAGATCCCGCTGCATCCGCTTGGTATCCTGCATCAGCATGCTTTCGGTCAACTCCAGTTCCAGCAGATGCGCGGGCAGCCCGGTTTGCTCCAGCGCACGACGTACCAGCGCGACAATGTCGACATCGAGGAACTGGCGCGCCGAAAGGTTGACCGCCGTCCGCATGGTAGTTCCAAACTCCGTCTGCCATTGTCTTGCCTGACGGCAAGCCTCGAACAGCACCCACTCGCCGATCTGCACGATCATGCCATTGTTTTCGGCAATGGCAATGAACTCCACCGGCGAAACCATGCCGATACCCGGCGCATTCCAGCGTATCAGCGCTTCCACCCCGGCTATGCGCCCTCCGGCCAACTCCACGCGCGGCTGGTAATGCAGCAGGAACTCGGATTCCTTGAGCGCACGGCGCAACCGGTTGCCGAGCTCCACACGCCGGCAGATGGTGGCGTTCATTTCGGAGGTGAAATAGCGGCAACAGTTCTTGCCTTCCGCCTTGGCGCGATACAGCGCGGCATCGGCGTTGCGTAGCAAGGTATCGACATCGCCGTCGCCGTCGAAAGGATGAAACGTGATTCCGATGCTGCAACTGATCACCACTTCATGGCCGTCGATGACGTGCGGCTCCAGCGCCAGGGACAGCAGCTTGAGCGCCAGCGTTTCGACCACACCCGCTTTTGGAACGTCCTCGACCAGGATGGCGAATTCGTCTCCCCCCATGCGCGCGACGACATCGCTCTCGCGCAGCTCGTCCCGGAAGCGGCGCGCAATCGCCTTGATCAACTCGTCGCCGATTTCGTAACCCAGGGTTTCGTTGACATCCTTGAAGTTATCGAGATCGATGAACATGACGCCGACGATAGGCAGGTTACGGCTTGCCAGAACTGTTGCCCGTTCGAGATGCTCGCGGAACAGCATACGGTTCGGCAACGCGGTCAAAGCATCGTAGTTTGCCTGGAACAGCATTTGCGACTCGATTTGCTTGAAATCGCTGATGTCGCGCGCAACTACGACGACGCCGTGTACCTCCCCGGCATCGTCGCGCAACAGGGAACCGTTGCAGAGCACCTCCGCCATCCTGCGGGTTGCGTGGCGAAAATACATCAGGCAATCGCGCAACATACCTTCCGCCAAGGTGCGCCGGAAAATCTCGCGAGCCTGCTCGGGATTGGAAAAATGCCAGGTGAATTCGCTGCCGATCAACTGCTCGCGCGGAATGCCGGAAATTTCTTCCGTTGCCCGGTTCACATCGCCGACAAGCCCCTGCAAATCGACCACCATCATCGGGTCTGGACTGGCCTCGATCAGGTTGCGCGCATGGACGTTGGCGGCGCGCAACTCCCCTTCGATCCGCCTGCACCAATCGATACCGCGACATTCGTCCATCATCGTCCCCATTTCTTTTTTTTGTCTATTGTTTCGCAGTGTGCCACGGGAAAAATCGGCATCTCATGCGCAAAATCACCGTTGTAGGAGGGGCTTTAGCCCCGATATCCGTCAATCGCGCCTGAAGCCGCTCCTACGTCGGGTTTCATCGAATTCATAAAATCCGTGTCAGGTTCAAGGGCTACCCGAAAACCTACCCACCATCGTCCCGATTATCGCCATAGGAATCTCCCCAAGCGGCAACACCCTGTCCACCGCCCCCAGTTTCACCGCCTCTTTGGGCATACCGTAAACCACGCAGGTTTCCTCATCCTGCGCCACGGTGCGGGCTCCAGCATCATGCATTTCCTTCAGGCCGCGCGCACCGTCGTCGCCCATCCCGGTCATGATCACGCCCAAGGCATTGCGCCCGGCGTACTGCGCCACCGAGCGGAACAGCACGTCGACCGACGGGCGGTGGCGGCTCACCGGCGGGCCGTCGACGATATCCACGTGGTATTGCGCGCCGCTGCGTTTCAACAGCATGTGGCGGCCGCCGGGAGCGATCAGCGCCCGTCCCGGCATCACCCGGTCGCCGTTGTGCGCTTCGCGCACCTCGATCCGGCAAATCCCGTCGAGACGCTGGGCGAAGGCTTCGGTGAATTTCTCCGGCATGTGCTGCACGATGACCATGCCGGGACATATCAGGGGCAAGGCGGCGAGTACCGCCTCCAAGGCCTGCGTGCCGCCGGTGGAAGTGCCGATGGCCACCACCGAATCGGTGGTTTCCGCCATGGCTTGATGCTTCGACGGCAGGATGGCATCCGCCGAAAGCTTGGGCGAGGGAGCTGGACATGCCGGAACCTGCGCCAGCCGCCGGAGATTGGCGTGCGCCGCCGCTTTCACGGCGCTGATCAGATCGTCGGAAGCGTCCTGCAAATAGCGCTTGAGGCCCATCTTTGGCTTGGCGACGATGCCCACCGCCCCCGCCGCCAGCGCCTGCATGGTCGTCTCCGCACCCTTTTCGGTCAGGGTGGAGCAAATCACCACGGGCGTCGGCCGCTCCGCCATGATCTTCTTCAGGAAAGTGATGCCGTCCATGCGCGGCATTTCCACATCCAGCACAATCACGTCGGGCCATTGGCGCGCCATCTTGCCCATGGCGAACAGCGGATCGGCGGCGGCACCGATCACCTCGATCCCGGCATCTTCCCCCAGCGTGGCTGCGAGCACCTGCCGCACCACCGCCGAATCGTCCACAATCAAGACGTTAATTGGCTTCAAGCAATCATCCTGAATATGTGGGAGCGGCTTTAGCCGCGATAACGGTGTTTGAATTCGCGGCTAAAGCCGCTCCCACAGACCAGTGTTTCAACATGACTGACTACTGGTTACGGACAACCGCCTGCTTGCGGAACGCCGCACCCGGCATCTTCAGCGGATCGAGTACAGGCGCGTTCCCCGGCGCGCTATGGGTGAATTGCGGCGAGAGTGAGGAGGAAGACACCGGCACATTACGCCGGGCCACAGGATTGATGGATATGGCATCGGCCTTGGCCGCCCCGGATTGCCCCAAGGGGAGATGCTTCATCGCAACATGGCCGCTCCACACATCGAAAATCAGGTTGCGATGCCCCGAACCTTCGACATGTTCCGAAACGCAATCGAAGCCGTGCTTGCGCATGAGTTCGCGCGCCGCCAGGACATTCTTCATTCCGACATGGTTGCCATCCATGCGCGATATGGTGGGAAACATGTTGCCGCCGCCGAACATCTTCACCTGGTATTCGTGCAGTTGGGTGCCGCTCGCGCGAACTTCTTCCAGCATCAACGCCACCGCCTCGTCGGCGTAACGGCCATCCAGGCCGACAGCCGCGCCATGAGCCCGGCCCGGCAACATGTAATGGCACATACCGCCTACCAACTGGTGCGGATGCCAGAACACCAGCGACACGCACGACCCCAGCACCGTGCGGATACGCGTCTGCCGGTCACCGAAGAAATGCTCTCCGGGTTGCAGGAAGATTTCGATGACTTGATCGGTTTTAAGCATTGGGCTTCCTGTAAATGGAAGGAACAACGACCTTGAGGTCGTCCGTGACGCCGTTCAGGCTTTCCGAATGGCTCACGATGAAATACCCCCCAGGTCGCAACAGGGGAAACATGCGCCGCACCACCTCGCGCTTGGTTTCCATATCGAAGTAAATCATCACGTTGCGCAGGAAAATCACATCGAACTCGCCCAGATTCGGCAAAGGCGAATTCAGGTTGACCTGGAGGAAATTGATCCGGCTACGTAGCGAGCGGTCGATCAGGAAGGAACCCTCGTGCGGGCCACCGCCCTTGAGGCAATATTTGGACAGCAACGGTCTGGGAATACCTTCCGCATCCGCCATGGGATAAAGGCCGGACCGGGCTTTATCCAGCACCCGCGTGCTGATGTCGGAAGCCACGATTTCCCATGCGCGGTCGCCAAGGGATTCCGCCAGCGTCATGGCGATGGTGTATGGTTCCTCGCCGCTGGAACTGGCACCGCTCCACACCCTCACCACAGGCCGTGACTTGAGATCAGGCAGGATGCGGTCGCGCAGAAAATCGAAATGCTTGGGTTCGCGGAAGAAATACGTCTCGTTGGTGGTCAGCAAGTCCACCGCCACCTGCAATTCGGCCTTTTCCTGCATCAGCAAATTGAAATAGGCCCCGTAGCTCCCCATCCTGTGATGCCGGATGCGCTTCGCCAGGCGTCCGCTGACCAGCGGCTTTTTCGCCTCGGACATGCTGATGCCGGCCACCTCGTAGATCATGCTCCGGAATTGATGAAACTCCTGGTCGGATAAAATCAAATTTTGCTGCATTGCAATCTCCCGCCGATATTGCCTGACAACGCCGAAACCACTCGGCATCCTGCTATTGGTGACCCTGCTTCGAATGTGCCATCGTCCATGGAAAGAAGCATCTCAAAATCCGCCCAAGCCTCCCATCAGGCAATCTTGGTTCATGTGTAGGGATTTGGATAGGGCGGGTAGGACTTTCCCTACCCCGGATTCCGGCCTGATGCCTTCATCCAGGCCACGACGCCGCGCGTTGCATCCGCGCCTATGCGCCGTGAGTAGGCAGGCCCACCTTTAGGGCGGCGAACCAGTCGATGAAACGCCCGACATCCGCCCCCTGGTAAATCGCCCCGTGCTGCGGACACAGCATATCGACCTCCATCCTGCTCACCCGCTCGCACCAATCCATTTTGGCATCGTTCGATCCCATCCAGCGGCGGTGGAAACCCTCCGCGTGACGGATATGGCGGTCGAAATCCTTGACGAACAGGCCGTCCTCTCCCGGCGGCAGAAGCGCCGCGCCGACATCGCCGGAAAACAGGATGCGCGCCTTGGCATCGTACAAATGGAAGTTTCCAGACGAATGCAGGTAATGGGCGGGAACCGCCCGCAACGCCAGCCCGCCTACGCGGATATCCATGCCCTCGTCCGGGATGGGAATGAAGGTGTCGTCCCGACCGCCGAAATGGGGAATAAACGATGTCCACAGCCAACTGGTATGGCAATGCATGGCCGGGTTGAAATCCAGCCACAGCGACAGCGACGAAATGATGTCGGGGTCCTGGTGGGAGGCGAACAGCCCGTGGATATGCATGGGGTTGAACGCTTCGCTCACTGCTGAGAACACCGCCGGAAAAATCTCCGACCCGCCCGGATCGGTAAGCAACGCATGGTCGCCGTGAGCCACCAGATACTCATTGGTATCGATCAAATATCCCGGACGCTCCGGGTCCCGCGCCACCACCAGCCACTTGTGCGGCCCGGACTCGAAAATAGTTTCTGCTTTCTTCACGCCATCCCTCCCGCCGCCGTTTTCCTCAACTTGCGCACCCCCTCGATCAAACCGCCGACGGCACCCTCCATATCCGCCGCAATCTGACGCAACTCCTGCTCACAGCCCCCGCTGTGGGCCGCCTCTATCCGCGCCCCTCGCCCTACCGCCACGCCCATGGCACACTGTTTCTCCGCTCGGGCCAACGCCTCCAGCAACGATGCCTGCAACGCCAGCAGGCGGCTTGCCTGCATCTGCAATGCCTCCCGGCTGCGCCCGCAGGCACCGTCTAAATGGCGCATCGCGCCCTCGCCACCCTTGCAGGCCCGGCACAGCTTGCCCATGTTGCGCACCCGCTGCATACGCACCGCCTCCGCCTCCACCAAGGCATACACCCGCAACATAAGATCCTGCATAGTCTGCACCAGCCGGCCGGAAAAGCCGCGCATCTCCCGCGCCACCACACCGAATCCGACGGACGACGTCCCGGCCCGCTTGGCCACCAACAGCGCATTGGTCGCCGTCAGGCTAACCCCCTCCGCCATCGCGACAACGCGCTTGATCTCCTCCTGCGACTGCGCCACCGTCGCCAATCCGTCCCGTCGTTCCGTCTCGCCCGCAAAACCCGGCCCAGCGGCATGGCAGCCGGCAACCCATATCGAATTCTTCATACATGACTCTCCCTAACCAGTCCGGCGTACCACCTCCGCAAACATATCAACAGAATGGCGAATATTTTGACAGCCGGCCATCAGGCAATCTTGATTTTTGTGTAGGGATCGAAACCGGCAGGGTAGGAATTTCCCCGCATCCGAATGGGCAAAGCGCAGGGAAAGCCCGCGACCATGCAGCGCCCCAGCTTCGTAGGGGGGGTGCGCTGCGCATATCCTCCCAACATCTTTGCCCCTTAGGCGATTACGCCCAAGCCGTCATCACGCCTTGTTTTCCGCCTCATCGAGCAAATCCACCACATGGTGGGACAGGGTTTCCACTTTCCCGTAAAGCCGTTCGGCTGCCGCCTGGTCGCCGGCACCCTTGAGGCGCACAATCTCCTTGATGGTTCTATGCAACTCCGCGTGAGGGACATCCACCTCGTGCATTTCCCGGACATGGCTGAACTTTTCCCGGCCGCCGCCGAAGTACCACTTGCCGAAAGCGCATTCGTGGTGCGAAATGGCCTCGTTCGCGCTAAGCGCCGTCTTGCCGTCGAGAAAAGCGCGTATCCGTATCTTCCACGCAAGATGCGCGGCCTTGGCGGAAGCCAGGGCCAGCTTCGTCTCCTCCACCTTGAAAAAGGCCATGAACCGCTGTAGGTCTTGCGCCTGGGCCATCATCATTTCGGCGGTAGTCGCCAGCCCCTCCGAAGCTGTGGCATTACGCTGGGTAAGCTGATTCAACTGAACGATGGCGCTGTTGATTTGCCCCACGCCGACGGATTGCTCATCCGAAGCGGCGCTAATCTCCCGCACCAGCTCCGAGGTCTTCTCGATGCTCGGCACGATGGTGTCCAGCAATGCGCCCGCCTTCTCCGCCAGCGCCACGCTGCCCTTGGCCGTTTCGCCGATCTCCTGGGCGGCCACCTGGCTGCGTTCGGCCAGCTTGCGCACTTCCGCCGCCACCACCGCGAAGCCCTTGCCGTGCTCGCCGGCACGGGCCGCCTCGATGGCGGCGTTCAAGGCGAGCAGATTGGTCTGGTAGGCGATTTCGTCGATGATACCGATCTTCTCGGCAATGCTCTTCATCGCATCGACCGTTTCCCGCACCGCCTGGCCGCCGTCACTGGCTTCCCTGGCTGCCTTGGCTGCCATTCCATCGGTTATCCTGGCGTTCTCGGAATTCTGGACGATGGAAGCGGACATTTCCTCCACCGAGGCGGACGTTTCCTCCATGCTGGCCGCCTGCGCATCGACGGCTTGTTTGATGTTCTGGGCAGTGGCACTCACCTGGCCCGTGGCGGTGCCCAAACTATCCGCCGCTGCCCGCATGTCGGCGATCATCCGCGAAAGCTTGTCCGTCATGGATTTCATGGCGGACAACATACTGCTGGTATCGCCTGGTTCGGTCAGTACATGTACTGTCAGATCTCCAGCGGAAATCTTCGCGATGGTCTCAGCGGCGAAGGCAGGCTCACCGCCCAATTGCTTCAGGACAGAGCGACCGACCAACACGCCCAGAACTGCGGAAACAAGAATCGATACAAGGGTCACAGCCATCATGACATGCAGAAAACTTTCGATCCTGTCACTCGTTCCTTCGCGCAGTGCGGTCATATTGGTTTCGGAGAATTTCTCCAGCTTGCCGAAAGTCTCCCGCGATTTTTCCGCCAAGGGCGTTGCTGTCTTGTGGTAGTTCGTCCACGCCCCGGTTTTAGTGGCGCTATCGGCATCCCGCAGTGCCTGCATTTGCCGCCGCCCATCGTTCACGAAAGAAAGAGCATCGGAGGCTGCTAACTCGATCAGGTCTTGCAGTTCCTTGCGCTGGTGATCGTCTTGCATTTCCAGCGCCGCCTTGCGTAGATCGCCGAATTCGAGATCAATGCGCCAGATGGTCTCATCGAGCGATTTCATATTTTTATCGAAAGCATCGCCAAGCATGATCGAGCGACACAAACGCGAGACGTAATTCACGTCGCGCGCAATAGCCAGCGTCCCGGTGCGAGTCTTCACAGCCACTTTGTCGTATTGCCCGAAAATATTTTCGACTGCACGCAACTTGACCACAGAAGCCGCCATCGCCAGCGCGACGGATAACACGATAACCGACACGAGCAATGCCACTCTTGCTTTTAATGAAAGCGTATTCAACATGATCCAACCTTAATATCGATCTTCGAAAAAGACCGTGGCCCATAGAATATGGTTAGTTTTGCAGGATGGATAAACACAACGCATCCACCAACCTGGCGGAAACAATGAACCGTTTATCCTGCCAGGCTGGTAGATGCGCTACACTTATCCACCCCACATCACTTGCATTTCAACGGTGTAGGAGGGGCTTCAGCCCCTATCAACGGTGGCTGAATCGCGTGTAAGCCCCGCTCCCACAATCCGGTCAAAACCGCTGGAAATGCCCTTCGTCCACCGGCCCGGTTGCATGTCCCGCCTTGGCGAGGTGCGCGACCGGGTGCGATGTTGCCGGCTTGGCGCGGCGCATCGTGGACATGCCTTCTCCCGCGCCATTGACTTTGAAGAACCCCACCAGTTGCTGGAGATTCTCCGCCTGGCCGCTCATTTCCTCGGCAGTCGCCGCCAGCTCTTCGCTGCTGCTGGCGTTTTGCTGGGTGATCTGGTTGAGTTGGCCCATCGCGGTGTTGATCTGCGCCACGCCGCTGGTCTGCTCTTCCGAGGCGGCGGCGATT
>DATKUY010000043.1:0-14299 GCA_035530375.1 Sulfuricella sp.
GTCTCGAAACCAGGGAATTTCTCGTTGAAATCACGCGCAAATTTCAGATACCGGACGATGGTTTCATTGAAGCGTTCACCGGGAATCAGCAGGGGAATCCCCGGCGGATAAGGCGTCAGCAGCACGCTGGTGACGCGCCCGGCAAGGTCGTCGATCTCGACCCGGTCGATCTCCCGATGCGCCATACGGGCAAAGGCATCGGCCGGTTTCATCGCCGGCACCATGTCGGACAGATACATCTCGGTGGTCAGCCGCGCCACGTCGTTGGCCTTGTAGATGCCGTGAATGCTGTCGCTGAGGTCTCTCAGTCCCATCCGCTCGTAGCGCGGATGCTTGCTGACGAATTCCGGCAACACGCGCCACAGCGGCTGGTTGCGGTCATAGTCGTCCTTGAACTGCTGCAGGGCGGTCAGCATGGTGTTCCAGCGGCCCTTGGTAATGCCGATGGTGAACATGATGAAGAAGGAATAAAGACTGGTCTTTTCCACGATCACGCCGTGTTCCGCCAGATACTTGGTGACAATCGCGGCAGGAATGCCAGAATCGGCAAAATCGCCGTCCACATCCAATCCCGGCGTGATGACGGTAGACTTGATCGGATCAAGCATGTTGAAGCCCGGGGCAAGGTTGCCGAAGCCATGCCAGCGTTCGCCCTCGCGCAGCATCCAGTCGTCGCGCTCGCCCATGCCTTCCTCGGCGAGATGGTCCGGCCCCCACACCTTGAACCACCAGGAATCGCCGAACTCTTCATCCACCTTGCGCATGGCACGGCGGAAATCCAGCGCTTCCAGAATCGATTCTTCCACCAGCGCAGTGCCGCCGGGCGGTTCCATCATCGCCGCAGCCACGTCGCAGGAGGCGATGATGGCGTACTGCGGGCTGGTGGAAGTGTGCATCAGGTAGGCTTCGTTGAATATATCCCGATCCAGTTTGCGCGTTTCCGAATCCTGAATCAGGATTTGCGAAGCCTGGGACAACCCTGCCAGCATCTTGTGGGTGGACTGGGTGGAGAACAGCATCGAATGCTTGCAGCGCGGGCGATCGCGGCCGATCGCGTGCATGTTGCGGTAAAAATCGTGGAACGTCGCATGGGGCAACCAGGCTTCGTCGAAGTGCAGGGTGTCGATCTCCCCGTCCAGCATTTCTTTGAGGGTTTCCACGTTATAGAGGATGCCGTCGTAGGTGCTCTGGGTCAGGGTGAGAACGCGCGGTTTCGTTTTAACCCCACGCGCGAAAGGATTGGCCTCGATTTTCCTGCGGATATTCTCGGGTTTGAATTCATCCAGCGAAATCGGCCCGATGATGCCATAATGATTGCGGGTAGGGGTGAGAAAAACCGGCACCGCGCCGGTCATGATAATCGCATGCAAAATCGATTTATGGCAATTGCGATCCACCACCACGACATCGTCCGGCGCCACCGTGGAATGCCACACCATCTTGTTGGAAGTGGAGGTGCCGTTGGTCACGAAAAACAGGTGATCCGCATTGAAAATCCGCGCGGCATTGCGCTCGCTGGCCGCGACCGGGCCGGTATGATCCAGCAGCTGGCCAAGTTCGTCCACCGCATTGCACACATCGGCGCGCAGCATATTTTCGCCGAAAAACTGGTGGAACATCTGCCCTACCGGACTCTTGAGGAAAGCCACCCCGCCGGAATGGCCGGGGCAATGCCAGGAGTAGGAACCGTCAGCGGCATAATGGGTGAGCGCACGAAAGAAAGGCGGCGCCAGCGTGTCCAGGTAATCTTTAGCTTCCCGCACCACGTAGCGCGCGATGAACTCCGGCGTATCCTCGAACATGTGGATGAAGCCGTGCAATTCCTTCAGCACGTCATTCGGAATGTGCCGCGAGGTGCGGGTTTCGCCGTACAGGAAAATCGGGATATCGGCGTTGCGGCGGCGGATTTCCACGACAAAGGCGCGAACCTGCGCAACGGCCTGCTCCGCCAGTTCCGGCGTGGAGAATTCCTCATCGTCAATCGACAGGATGAAGGCCGAAGCGCGGCTCTGTTGCTGCGCGAATGAAGTCAGGTCGCCGTAACTGGTGGCGCCCAGCACCTCCAATCCTTCCTCCTCGATCGCCTTGACCAGTACGCGAACGCCGATGCCGCTGGCGTTCTCGGAGCGAAAGTCTTCATCTATGATGACAATGGGGAAACGGAATCTCATGGGTGTCCCTAGTTAAGGAGTGAAAAGTGAGGGGTGAGGGTAACGGCCAAAGCGAAGCGGTGTGCTTTTCACTTCCCACTCCCGGCTCCTCGCCTCTCACGCCATTCAAATTTTTGGCAGCGTCACGCCGTGCTGACCCTGATACTTGCCCGCACGGTCCTTGTATGAGGTTTCGCATACCTCATCCGACTCGAAAAACAGCACCTGAGCCACGCCCTCGTTGGCATATATCTTGGCTGGCAACGGCGTGGTGTTGGAAAATTCCAGCGTCACATAGCCTTCCCATTCAGGCTCGAACGGCGTCACGTTGACGATGATGCCGCAGCGCGCATAGGTGGACTTGCCCAGACAGATTGTCAGCACGTTGCGCGGGATGCGAAAATACTCCAGGGTGCGCGCCAGAACGAACGAATTGGGCGGAATGATGCAGACGTCGCTCTTGATGTCGACGAATGAATTGGGGTCGAAATTCTTCGGGTCGACGATGGTGGAATTGATGTTGGTAAACAGTTTGAACTCGTCCGAGCAGCGAATATCATAGCCGTAGCTGGAGGTGCCGTAGGAAACGATGCGCTTGCCGTCGGCTTCCTTCACCTGCCCTGGTTCGAACGGTTCGATCATGCCGTGCTGTTCCGCCATCCGGCGTATCCATTTGTCTGCTTTAATACTCATCATTCGCCCCTGGCAAGACCGGTCAGCCGCCAGCTAAAACGGCCAGCACCAGGGCTGACCGCTAAAAGCTGACTGTTGAACGTTATTTTACGTATTCTGAATCACAATATTGGGGAAGCGGGCGCTGAAATCCTGCGCCTGCTCGGCGATTTTCATCGCCACACGACGCGCGATTTCCTTGTATATCTGGGAAACACGCCCATCCGGATCCGCCACCACCGGCGGTTTGCCTTCGTCCGTTTGTTGGCGGATATTGATGTCCAGCGGCAGGGCGCCGAGAAACTCGACGTCGAAATCCTGACACATCTTCTCGCCGCCGCCCGTACCGAAAATGCGCTCTTCATGGCCGCAGTTCGTGCAAATGTGCAGACTCATGTTTTCCACGATGCCGACGATGGGAATACCTACCTTTTCGAACATCTTGAGACCCTTGCGCGCATCCAGCATGGCCACGTCCTGGGGGGTGGTGACGATCACCGCGCCGGTCACCGGCACGCGCTGCGCCAGCGTCAACTGAATATCGCCGGTGCCTGGCGGCAGATCCACCACCAGGTAATCGAGGTCGGTCCAGTTGGTGTCGTTGAGGAGTTGCTCCAGCGCCTGGGTGACCATCGGGCCGCGCCACACCATCGGCTGGTCAGGGTCGATCAGGAAACCGATGGACATGGCCTGCAGGCCATGGGCCTTCAATGGCTCCAGTTTCTTGCCGTCGGCGGAGGTTTCGGGACGGTCATCCTTGATGCCCAGCATCAGGGGTTGCGATGGTCCGTAGATGTCGGCATCCAGAATGCCCACATTCGCGCCCTCGGCGGCCAGCGCCAGCGCCAGGTTCACCGCGGTGGTGGACTTGCCCACGCCGCCCTTGCCGGAAGCCACGGCAATAATGTTCTTGATGCCCGGAATCAGCTTCACGCCGCGCTGCACGCTATGGGAAACAATGCTGGAAGAAACGTTGACCGTGACGCTGCCCACGCCGGGGATGCTTTTCAGCTTGTCGCCAACCAGGGTACGCATGCTTTCGATCACGCTCTTGGCCGGATAACCGAGAACGATATCGAGGGCCACCTTGTCGCCGTCGATCTTGATGTTTCTGGCAGACTTGCTGCTGACAAAATCCTTCCTGGTATTCGGATCGATTATTTCTTTCAGTGCAGCTTGCACTTGTTGTTCTGAAACGGACATGCTTACTCCTTGAGTGAAACCATTTTTTGCTTATTGCCCGAATACCCGGAGGGCAGATGAGCCGGAAAATGAAAGTTTAACGAATAATTGGGCTTGCTACCACGGTTTGTTACAATTGGACTCTTTCAAGTTCTTCAGAAACCGCAATGAAACGCAAGATACTGGTTACCAGCGCCCTGCCCTACGCCAATGGCAGCATCCACCTCGGCCATCTGGTCGAATACATCCAGACTGATATCTGGGTGCGATTCCAGAAAATGCAAGGGCACGAATGCCACTATGTGTGCGCCGACGACACCCACGGCACCCCCATCATGCTGCGCGCCCAAACCGAAGGCATCACGCCGGAAGCACTGATCGAACGCGTCTGGCACGAACACAAGGCGGATTTCGACGGCTTCCACGTCAATTTCGACAACTTCTACTCGACCAATTCCGACGAAAACCGCGAACTGGCACAGAACATCTACCGCAAGCTACGCGATGAAGCCAAACTGATCGAAACCAAAACCATCGAACAGTTCTACGATCCGGAAAAAGAAATGTTCCTGCCGGATCGCTTCATCAAGGGCGAATGCCCCAAGTGCCACGCCAAGGATCAGTATGGCGACTCCTGCGAGGCCTGCGGCGCCACCTACTCGCCCACCGACCTGATCAACCCTGTTTCGGCAGTGTCCGGCGCCATTCCGGTGCGCAAAGAGTCTGAACACTACTTCTTCAAGCTCGGCGGCTGCGCCGACTTCCTGCAAGCCTGGACCACTGCCGGCCATCTCCAACCGGAAGCCGCCAACAAGATGCAGGAATGGATTGCCGGCGGCCTGCAGAACTGGGACATTTCACGCGACGCCCCCTATTTCGGCTTCGAAATCCCGGATGCCCCCGGCAAGTATTTCTATGTCTGGCTCGACGCCCCGGTCGGCTACATGGCCAGCTTCAAAAACCTGTGTGCGAAAAGCGGACTGGATTTCAACGAATGGTGGGGCAAGGACGCCAAGACCGAGTTGTACCACTTCATCGGCAAGGACATCCTCTACTTCCACGCCTTGTTCTGGCCGGCGATGCTGGAGTTCTCCGGCCACCGCACGCCCACCGGCGTGTTCGCCCACGGCTTCCTCACCGTCAACGGCCAGAAGATGTCCAAATCGCGCGGCACTTTCATCACCGCCGCCAGCTACCGCAAGCACCTCAACCCGGAGCAATTGCGCTACTACTTCGCCGCCAAGCTCAATAGCAGCATTGAGGACATCGATCTGAGCCTGGAGGACTTCACGGCGCGGGTGAATAGCGATTTGATCGGCAAATACGTGAATATTGCTTCAAGGGCGGCGGGGTTTATCTCTAAACGGTTTGAGGGGAAAGTGACTCTCAGTGCAAACCATGATGACATGGAGTTGCTTAACCAACTCCACGCGACCACGGGAGAAATTTCAGCCGCCTACGACAACAGGGAGTACGGCAAGGCAATTCGCGAAATCATGCGGGTAGCGGACTTGGCAAACCAGTACGTTGATGCCAACAAACCATGGGAGCTGGCCAAGGATGAAAACCAAACGAAGCGACTCCACGAAGTGTGTAGTACCAGCCTGAACGCCTTCCGCCTGCTCACGCTGTACCTAAAACCGGTGCTGCCGAAGTTGGCGGCAGACGTGGAAGCCTTCCTCGACATCGCGCCGCTTAAATGGCAAGTTGCATTAACACTATTGCCGGAAGGCCATCAAATCAAGCCCTACCAGCACCTCATGACCCGTATCGACCCCAAACAGGTGGAATCCATGATCGAAGAAAACAAGGCCACGTTGGCGCCTGCGTCGCAACCGTCCCCCGCACGCCACGCCGAGAAGCAATCGCATGCTGCAAGCCACTCTCCCCAACCCTCTGATGGAACTACTAGCCATTCGACTAAGCCCGCAAGCGGGCAAGTCGCTGGTTATCACGCAACGGGAGAGGGAGCGAACGAGAGCGCTGTCGCGCCGCTTGTTACGATCGACGATTTCGCCAAAATCGACCTGCGCATCGCCAAGATCGTCAATGCCGAACATGTGGAAGGGGCCGACAAGCTGTTGCGGCTGACGCTCGATATCGGTGAAGAAAATCCGCGCAATGTGTTCGCCGGCATCAAGTCGGCTTATGCGCCGGAAAGCCTGATCGGGCGGCACACGGTGATGGTCGCCAACCTCGCGCCGCGCAAGATGAAATTCGGCCTGTCGGAAGGGATGGTGCTGGCCGCCTCGGGCAACGAGCCCGGCCTGTTCATCCTCAGCCCGGACGAAGGCGCCAAACCGGGAATGCGCGTCAAGTGAGTCCTGTCGGCTTGACATCGCGCCGAGGCTGGCGAATTATATTAAATATCAAAACCAAGCCCGGAAAACAAAAATGAGAACAGCCACACCCCGCTCCGTCTTGATGCTACTGCTGGTCACCGCCTCGCTTCTTGCCGGCTGTGCCGCCATCAACCAGCCGGTGGTGGGCTCCACGTCGGCGGACCAGAAAGCCGGCACGGCACCACCCAACGCACTGCCGATTTCCGATATCCCGATTCCTGCAGGTGCCCGTCTGGACACCGAGAATTCGCTCATCATGGGCGCCCAGGATCGCTGGCTGGGTCGTATTGTGATCAAGACGGATGCGTCCCCGACCGAAACCTACAATTACTTTAACAATGGCATGCCCACTTTCGGCTGGACGGTAGTCACCGCGGTTCAGGCCAGAATCAGCGCCCTGATCTTCATGCGTGGCGATCGCGTGGCATCGATCCAGATCGAGCCAACCACGCTGAATGGATCGACCGTTTCCATTACGATCTCCCCACGTCAGGCCGGACCCGAACCGGTGCGCCAGAAATAAGTGTCAGGGCTTGATGTAGGCGTAACCCTCCCTCGCCTGTAGCCTGCCGATCTCAGCCACACCGGAAGGGACTATTTTGGCACCCTGGAGTACCATCTTCGGGTCAATTTTACGTCCCTTGAGCGTGTTGTTACATACTCTGAAATCTACGCCCCGCGCCATTAACTCTTCCACCGCAATATTGTAGGGATTGCCATTCTTGTCCTGCGCGCCTTCGAGCAGGAAATCCACCCCGTTGCCGTGCGCCACCACCACGATCTTTACCTTGTCTTCAGTGGCATTGAGGTGGTTGCGGATATTGCCGAGCGCCATCCTCGCCACAGTACTATCATTGATGTGGTACAGCACCTTTTCCTCATCCTGCGCAACCGCCAGGCTGATCCAGCAAGTCAGAATCGCGGCAAGAAACCACGTCCCATATTGTTTTATCATGACCATCTCCTCCGTTATTGGAATTTGGAACGAATGACGCTCTTCCACTCTAATAGCTAAGATCAAGCTTGTAAATAGCACAAAAGCACTCAAGTCATTGAATTTTTAATAGGTTATCCGGACAAATAGATCCCTTTAACTCATTTTTGCAACCTCAACGGAATAAAATCGGGCGGGGGTATTTATCGATGAGGCATCGATAACCATGGAGAAGTACAATCAGTCGGCAACGAGACTGCACTGCTTCATGACCAGTTTTTCGAATTCATTGGCGGGTACCGGACGACTAAACAGGAAACCCTGCATACGGTTGCACTGGAGCTGCTTCAGGTAATCCAACTGCTCGATAGTCTCCACTCCTTCAGCCACCACCTCCAGCTTGAGGCTATTCGCCATGGCGACAATCGCAGAAACGATCGCGGCGGCATCGGCACTGCCCGGAACGTCCTGCACGAAAGATCGGTCGATCTTGAGGCAATCGATTGGAAAGCGCCGGAGATAGCTGAGTGAAGAATAACCCGTACCGAAATCGTCCACGGAAAGGAAAACCCCCATCGCCTCCAGTTGCTTCAGGGTACTGATTGCAGCTTCCGGGTTCTGCATGATGTAGCTTTCTGTCAGTTCCAACTCCAGACAATCAGCACTCAGGTCGGAATCCGCCAGCGCGGTAGCGGTCATCTCGACGATATCCTGCTGCCTGAACTGGCGCGCCGACAAATTGACGGACACACGCAGGCGCCCCAGGCCCGCATCCTGCCAAGCCTTGTTCTGCCGGCATGCCTCGCGCAGCACCCACTCACCAATCGGCACGATCAGGCCGGTTTCCTCCGCCAGCGGGATGAACTGCAAAGGCGATACCATGCCGAATTCCGGGTGCTTCCAGCGCAGCAACGCTTCCATGCCGGGAACACGCCCCGTTTCCAGATCTACCTGTGGCTGGTAATAAAGCTCCAGCTCACCTCTTTCCATGGCCTTGCGCAGGCTGTTTTCCAGGGTCAAGTGCTCGAAGGCCCTGGCATTCATGTCCGTCGTAAAGAATTGATAAGCGCTTTCTCCATGCTCCTTGGCGCGGTACATGGCCACTTCGGCATTCTTGACCAAACCCTCCCGTGTACGTTCGTCAGAGGGATAGAGCGAAATGCCGATGCTCGCATTGATGTACATTTCCTCGTCCGCCAGGTCGAAAGGCTTAGAGAGCGCATCCAGTATCTTTGCAGCGACTTCAGCCGCTTCCTCGGGATGCCCAAGATCAGGAAGCAGGAAAGTAAATTCATCGCCACCCCAACGGGCAATGGAATCCCTCTCGCGCAGGCACCCGGCAAGACGGTGCGCGACCTGCTTCAACAGAAGGTCGCCAGTATCATGGCCAAGCGTGTCGTTGATGGTCTTGAAGCGGTTGAGATCGAGCAGCATCACGGCGATCATCTGATCAGCACGGCTTGCCTGGGCCAGTGCCTGTCCGAGCCGGTCATGGAACAAAAGCCGGTTCGGCAGGCCGCTGAGTACGTCGTGCGTCGCCTGGTGCACAAGCTGCGCCTCGAAATGCTTACGCTCGCTGATATCTCGCGCTATGGTCGAAAGAAATTTAACTTTGCCATCAGTACCCTTGTGGGCAATGATGACCTGCGATACCGGTATTTCAGAGCCGCCACGGTTTAACAATGCGGTTTCGCCATGCCACACGCCGTGCTCAATGACGAGCGGGATAGCTTCCTGGTCTATAAACCCCCTGATCCACTCCGGGTAGGCTTCCAGCATAGCCATACCGGCTACGTCCTCCTTATCCCGAATGCCCAGCATGCGCTTTCCAGCCTGGTTGATGTAAACCCTTCTGCCATCCACGGACGAGATACTGACAAAGTCCGGCGTAGCTTCGAGAATGCTGGACAGCTGCTGCTTTTCGTTCCGGATTTTTGCCTTTTCTGTAACATCATGAAAAACCAGTACCGCACCTATCACCCCGCCATCCCGATTAAGGATCGGTGCGGCCGAATCTTCAATGGACAGTTCTGCCCCGTCGCGCCGGACCAGGATCGTATGGTTGGCTAACGCGACCACGCCGACCTTGCGCAGGCATTCCTCTACCGGATTCTCCACCACATGCCGGGTATTTTCGTTGATCACATTGAACACCACCTTCACCGGCTGGCCCTGCGCTTCTTCATTGCGCCACCCGCTCAGTTCTTCCGCGATGGGGTTGAGGTATTCGATCAGACCATTCTTGTCAGTTGTAATCACCCCGTCGCCAATCGATAGCAGGGTTACCTGCGCGCGCTCCTTTTCCTGCCACACTTCTCGTTCGGACTGGCGCAGCCGCTGGTAGGGCTCCTGCACGCTGTTTACAAACACCGCACGGTAGATGAAAACATAGGCCAGAACCTTGTAGACATGGCCCAGCAGGTTGAATACATCCGTGACGTTGGAATACAGCGTGAATGCCAATTCACTGAGCGCCATGATGGCCACGGCTGCCAGCAGGTGTGCGGATGAGTAAGGCTGCTTTGCGCGGCCGCGGACAAGGAGAATCCCCGCCGTCACCAGATGGATAAGGACGAAGGTGTACTCGGCCCCGATCTTGAAGGGTGTCAGCCCCCTTCCTTCTACAAAAGTGGGGGGCAAGGCGCTTTCGTGAAACAGGACCACCCAATAAACCAGCGCGGTGAAACCCATACAGCCGGCAAGCAGGATATATCGCGTCCATGCCGCAGCAAACGGTTTCCAGGGTAGCCATGCCGCGAACAGCAAAGCGATGGCAGCGACAAACCGGGCTGCCAGCCAGAAATCAATCCCCTTTTGCGCCCCGGACGGGGAAATAAAATCCGGCATGCCTGCATAGGAAAGCATGTGGGCGAAATCCAGCAAGGCCACCGCAAGGAAGGCGCATGAAAGCAGCACAATATTGCCAGGACGCTCGGCACTGTAGGTATTCCAGCCTATCCCGAAAACCATTGCCGCCACCACGACAGCAAAGGTCTCCATGAAATTGTGCAGCGGAAGAAACCGGGAAAGTCCTTCGAAAGCATGGGAATGAGGCGCCTGCCAAACCGCAAGGAAGAATGCGGTCAGGAGCAGAATCAGCAACCCGGTCTGGCGCAGGGAAGCACTGGATGACGGGCCAATGTGAGGATTATCGGCCATTAGCCCATGATCCGCGCTCATCTCTGGCCCCGCATACCGGATCGGGCTATGATTGGTTTTATAGCAGGCGCACGCATTCCACACCCCATCGTTTTTTATACTTATTCTTTAAGCGTGCAACTTTAGCAACAAGAACCGTGTTGGCGCAACCGGAATGCAGCCGATTACTGATTGATCGCAATGAATGTTACCCAACACTTAAAAATTTTCGGACGGGTTCAGGGCGTCTTCTTTCGTGAATCCATGTGCCGGGAAGCGCTCCTACTCGGCATCACCGGCTGGGTCAGGAATTGCCGGAACGGAACTGTAGAAGCCTTAGTGCAAGGCAATCCGGAGGCTGTTGCTGCCATCGTCGATTGGGCCCGGTCGGGACCGGAGATGGCTCAGGTCGAGTGTATTGAAATCAGTGAAGCCGGCGGCGAATATACTGACTTTGTCCGGCGGGATACCGCTTAAGCGAACAAACTCCTAAGCCCTGTCAGATAGGCATCAGATTCGGGTTCGCCCTCGGCAGGTGCCCACGGTGCCTTTTCTTCCGGTTTGAGTACCTGGTAGGGTCCAGACTTGGCCTCGAAAAAAACGCTGTCCGGTTCCAGCGCCACCACGGAATGGAACACGCCGTGGGGAATATTCACCCCTGCGACCTCGCCACCCGGCGTCAGACTCACGGTTTCGGCCACATTCCCGGCATCGTCGAAGAACACCATCCCGAACCGTCCGGATATCACGATGATGGATTCATCCTTGGTTGCATCCAGATGGCAGTGCGGCTGAATGTAGGAATCCGGCTCCATCGCATTGAGCAGGCGATGACTGGCGTCGGTTTCAGATAAGTGAAAATTGAAATTCTTGCGACGGCGCGGGGACGCCTTCGCTTCCGCTGAAACCCGGCCAAGCAGTGCGCGGTTGATGAGTTGAGGGCTATCCATGCTTACCTGCCTTTATGGAAAGCGCCATGATACCCGAACCCTGAGAAACCATTGAAGAGGAAAATGCAGGCGAAAAAAAGCGCGGTTCAAATATGACCGCGCTTGAAACCCACCAAAAAGGAGGATGGAGGAGACAACACCTGAACACTCAAATTAATGAGCAGTTCAAGTTATTAGCATTATCTAATATTAGAATTCTCTTTGCAAGCACTTGTTCCGAATCTTTGCCGGTTAATACTGGACAGCAATATTCTCTGCGGCCAACCAATCGGACAACGACACCAGCAGATTGTCCTTGAGCTTGACCCGCCAGCCGTCGCCCAAATCGAGATCGCAACTTGCCGCGCCGTTGCGATAGCCGATCCGCACCCGGCATCCGGCTTCATCACGGTAACCGGACAATATCTCACGTAATTTTTCCGCATACGATTCCGCCTGGGCTTTAGCCCATAGCGGATCGGAGTCCCCTTGTGGGGCATACGATTCCGCTGGGGTGCTGGAAGGTGCCACACATGACAGCCGCAGCAGCTTGGCGAAACGCGTCCGCGCTCCTGCCAGGTCAAGCAGGCTTTCGGCAACCACACGAAACCCGCCGGAATATGAATCGGGGCTGACCTTTCCTTCCACGATCAGCAGCTGATCCTCTTTCAGGATTTCCCGGTGCGCATCGAACAGTTCGCTGAACACGGAAAGCTCAATCCGAGCGACGCCGTCCTCAAGGGTAACGATCGCCATTTTTCCGCGTCGCGTCATCTGGGTTCGGATCGCATAAATCGCCCCGGCCAGAAATACCGGCTGCTGCTGCGGCGCAATATCGGCAAGCCGTGTCTTGATGAAACCGGAAAGCTCCTCGCGATAAGCATCATAAGGATGGCCGCTGAAGTAAAAGCCCAGCGCTTTTTTCTCATTCAGCAACAGCTCCAGCAAATCCCAAGGCGGTGCTTCGACCAGGGTATCCGGCCGATTTTCCGCGCCGCCGTCATCCATGGCATCGAACAGGCTGTTCTGGAGTGCGTCCCGGCTCTCCTGCTCGGCGGCTTCCATCGCCACGCCGACACTGGCAAGCAGGCTGGCGCGATTGCTGTTCAGGCCATCGAAAGCGCCCGCCCGTACCAGTGATTCGACGACGCGACGGTTGACGATGCGCTTGTCCGCCCGGCGGCAGAAATCGAACAGGCTGGTGAACGGCCCATCCTTCTCGCGGGCGGCGGAAATCGCGTTGATCGCCGCCTCGCCGGTACCCTTGATTGCACCCAGGCCATAGCGGACCTCAGTCCGCGATACCGGCTCGAAACGGTAGCCGGAGCTATTCACATCCGGCGGCAGCACTTTCACGCCGTTGGCCAGGGTATCCTCATAGAACACCTTGAGCTGGTCGGTATTGTCCAGTTCCGAGGACAGGGTCGCCGCCATGAAGGCGGAAGTGTGGTGGGCCTTGAGCCAGGCCGTCTGGTAGGAAACCACCGCGTAAGCCGCGGTGTGAGACTTGTTGAAGCCGTATTCAGCGAACTTCGCCATCAGGTCGAACAGGCTGTTGGCGAGCTTCTCCTGGTAGCCCTTCTTGAGCGCGCCCTCGACGAACAGGCTGCGGTGCTTGTCCATTTCCTCCTGCTTCTTCTTGCCCATCGCCCGCCGCAGCAAATCCGCCCCGCCCAGCGTGTAGCCGCCGATGATCTGGGATATCTGCATCACCTGTTCCTGATACACGATCACGCCATAGGTCGGGGCGAGGCTGGCCTGCAAATCGGGGTGGAAATAGTCGATCGTCTGCTTGCCCTTTTTGCGCAGGATGAAGTCGTCCACCATGCCCGAACCCAGCGGACCGGGCCGATACAGCGCGAGCACGGCGATGATATCCTCGAAACGGTCGGGCTGGAGTTTCGCCAGCAGCTTTTTCATGCCTTCCGATTCGAGCTGGAACACCGCCGTGGTATTGGCTTTCTTCAATACTTCATAGGTCGCGGGGTCGTTGAAATACTGGGTGTCGAGCGGCTGGTCGAAGCTCGGATCGAGCTTCTTGATGTACCTCACCGCCAGTTCGATGATGGTGAGGTTGCGCAGGCCGAGAAAGTCGAACTTGACCAGGCCGGCAGCCTCGACGTCGTCCTTGTCGAACTGCGACACCGCCACCGCTTCCGAGCCGGAAGCCACGTACAACGGGCAGAAATCGGTGAGCTTGCCAGGTGCGATCAACACGCCGCCGGCATGCATGCCGACGTTGCGGGTAAGACCTTCGAGCTTGCGGGCAAGAATGAACAGCTCCCGCACCTCTTCCTCGTTGTCGTAGCGCTCCTTGAGCTGGGGTTCCATTTCCAGCGCCTCGTCGAGCGAATACTGCTTGCCCGGCGCGGCGGGAATCAGCTTGGACAACTGGTCGCAAAAGTTGTAGGGCAGATCGAGTACCCGCCCCACGTCGCGCACCACCGCCTTGGCCGCCATGGTGCCGAAGGTGGCGATCTGCGACACCGCATCGGTGCCGTAGCGTTCTCGCACATACTCGATCACCCGGTAGCGGGTTTCCTGGCAGAAGTCGATATCGAAGTCGGGCATCGACACCCGCTCCGGATTGAGGAAGCGCTCGAACAGCAAGGCGTAGCGCAGCGGATCGAGGTCGGTAATGCCCATGCTGTAGGCGACCAGCGAGCCCGCGCCGGAACCGCGCCCCGGCCCGACCGGCACGCCGTTATGTTTGGCCCAGTTGATGAAGTCGGCCACGATCAGGAAGTAGCCGGGGAAGCCCATCTGAATGATGGTGTCGGTCTCGAACTTGAGCCGATCGGTATAGACGGGATACTGTTTCGCCCGCTCCGCTTCGTCGGGATAAAGCGTCACCATGCGCTCGGCCAGTCCTTCCGCCGCGCGCTGGCACAGGTAATCTTCCGGGGTCATCCCGCCCGGTATCGGGAACAACGGCAGCTTGCTCTTGCCCAG
>DATKUY010000044.1:0-15693 GCA_035530375.1 Sulfuricella sp.
GAAATGGTGATGCCCGGCGACAACATCTCGATCACGGTTGCGCTGATCCAGCCGATCGCGATGGAAGAGGGCTTGCGTTTCGCGATTCGCGAAGGCGGCCGTACCGTCGGCGCCGGTGTCGTGGCTAAGGTTATCGAGTAACAATTACGGTGATGAGTGATGGGTAATGGGTGATGAAACCCCATTACCCATTACCGTTTACCTATTACCAGAATAGGCCAGTAGCTCAATTGGCAGAGTATCGGTCTCCAAAACCGAGGGTTGGGGGTTCGAGGCCCTCCTGGCCTGCCAGATGTAATGCGGTGCGGAAAAGCGAACGAGTGAGTTGGTTATATTGAATTGATCGGGCGACCGGCGCTATACGCCGGTCGCTGTTTGCATTTCCGATACACAGAGGGCACAAGAGAAGATATCTATGACAGATAAGATCAAGTTGGGGTTTGCCGTTTTGCTGCTTGCGGCAGGGATAGTCGGCTTTTACATGTTGGCCGAGCACGCCTTGGTGTTGCGTGTGCTGACAGTGCTGGCTGGTGTGGTTATGGCAATCTCCGTGGCTTGGTTCACTGTGCCCGGCAGGCATTTTTTTGCCTTCGGCAAGGATTCGTGGGCAGAAACCAAGAAGGTCGTATGGCCGACCCGCAAGGAGACCCTTCAGACTACTGGCGTGGTGTTTTTGCTGGTGGTGGTGATTGCGATTTTCTTGTGGATTGTGGATGCCGGCCTGATGTGGGCGGTCAAATTGTTGATGGGCCAGGGGGACTAATGGCAAAACGATGGTACGTGGTGCACGCCTATTCCGGCTTCGAGAAGGGCGTGCAACGGGTTCTGCAGGAGCGTATCGAGCGCGCCGGCATGCAGGACAAGTTTGGCCAGATATTGGTGCCGGTCGAAGAAGTGGTTGAAATGAAAAGCGGCCAGAAGACCATCAGCGAGCGCAAATTCTTCCCCGGCTACGTGCTGGTGCAGATGGAGATGGATGATGAGACCTGGCATCTGGTAAAAAATACGCCCAAGGTTACCGGCTTTGTCGGGGGGTCTGCGCAGAAGCCGACGCCGATTACCGAAAAGGAAGTCGCCGCGCTGATGCAGCAGATCCAGGATGGCGTGGAGAAGCCCCGGCCCAAGGTTCTGTTCGAGGTGGGCGAAGCGGTGCGGGTCAAGGACGGCCCGTTCACCGATTTTCATGGCAACGTGGAAGATGTTAATTACGACAAGAGCAAGTTGCGTGTGTCGGTGCTGATCTTCGGCCGTTCCACACCGGTGGAGTTGGAATTCAGCCAGGTCGAGAAGGCCTGAGGTAGGTTTTTAAACTGGGGAGCTTGGCACGGCAGGTTGTGCAGAGCGTTTGCACCCGTTCGATGAGGAGTCGTAAAAGTGGCAAAGAAAATCATAGGTTACATCAAGCTGCAGGTGCCTGCAGGCAAAGCCAACCCCAGCCCGCCCATCGGCCCGGCATTGGGTCAGCGTGGCCTGAATATCATGGAATTCTGCAAGGCGTTCAACGCCCAGACTCAGGGTCTGGAAGTCGGTCTGCCGATTCCGGTGGTGATCACCGCATTCGCGGACAAGAGCTTCACTTTCATCATGAAGACGCCGCCGGCCACCGTGCTGATCAAGAAGGCGTCCGGCGTGCAAAAAGGCAGCCCGCGTCCACATACCGACAAGGTAGGTAAACTGACGCGCGCCCAGGCTGAGGACATCGCCAAGGCGAAGATGCCGGATCTGACTGCAGCCGACATGGATGCGGCGGTGCGCACCATCGCCGGTAGCGCCCGCAGCATGGGTATTGAAGTGGAGGGCGTATAACATGGCTCATATTTCCAAGCGCACAAAGGCAATCAAGGCCAAAGTCGACCGCACCAAGTCCTATTCACTGGCGGAAGCGCTGACCCTGGTCAAGCAGACAGCCACTGCCAAATTTGACGAATCCATCGACGTGGCCGTGAACCTCGGCATCGATGCACGTAAATCCGACCAATTGGTGCGCGGCTCCGTCGTGCTGCCGCGCGGCACTGGCAAGACCGTGCGTATCGCGGTATTTGCCCAGGGCGACAATGCAACCAAGGCTAAGGATGCGGGCGCCGACATCGTCGGCTTCGAAGATTTGGCTGCCGAGATCAAGGCCGGCAAGATGGATTTTGATGTGGTTATCGCCACTCCCGATGCAATGCGCATCGTCGGCCAACTTGGCCAGATCCTTGGTCCGCGTGGTTTGATGCCTAACCCGAAAGTGGGCACGGTATCTCCCAATGTGGCTGAAGCCGTGAAGAACGCCAAGGCGGGCCAAGTGCAGTACCGCACCGACAAGGGTGGAATCGTGCAGTGCACCATCGGTCGCGCTTCCTTTGGCGAAGATGCCCTCAAGGAAAACCTGCTGGCATTGGTGGATGCCTTGAACAAGGCCAAGCCAGCGGCTTCGAAAGGTGTTTACCTGAAGAAAATGGCCATCTCCAGCACCATGGGGGTGGGCGTCAGAGTGGATCAGACTACTCTGGCGGCATAAAGAACTTTGGGTCTGCCGGCGAACCCGGCAGGCCGTCAAAGACCGTTGGGGCTTGAGAGTGATGTGTGATTGGTAATGGGTGATGAGAAAACTATTTTTTGCCCGTTCCGACACATGGAGTTCGATAGGCTTAATCGGTAGCGCGTGATGCTGGAAGAGCAATGGGTTTCATTACTCATTACTCATTACCCATCGCAGCTCCACCCAACGCAGATGGCGCGCCCAGACAGGTTTTGAACTGGTTGCCGGTAATTATCGGATCGATTTGCCGGCATCGATTTCTCCTGAATGAAGGTCGCCGTGGGTAAGTTCTGAAATTGGGACGGGAAACCGAACCCGGTTCCGGAGCTGATTTTAACGGAAGGAGGGAAGACCTTGAGTCTGAATCTTGAAGAGAAAAAAGCGGTTGTGGCAGAGGTTAACGCGCAACTGGCAAGTGCTCAGACCATCGTGATGGCTGAGTATCGCGGCATGGAAGTGGGTGACATGACCAAGCTGCGTGCCAAGGCGCGTGAAGCCGGCATTTACCTGCGCGTGTTGAAAAACACCCTGGTGCGCCGTGCCGTTGCGGAAACGCCGTTTGCGGGTTTGGCTGACCAGATGGTCGGTCCGCTTGCTTATGGCATTTCCAGCGATCCTGTTGCGGCAGCGAAAGTGCTGCACGAGTTTGCCAAGGGTAATGACAAATTCGTGATCAAAGCCGGTGCCATGGCGAATTTTGTAATGTCCCCCAAGGATGTTGCAAACTTGGCCACCATGCCGAGCCGCGACGAGTTGCTGTCCAAACTCATGGGCACAATGCAGGCGCCGATCGCGACGTTCGTGCGTACGCTTAACGAAGTGCCGACCAAGTTCGTTCGCGGACTTGCTGCCGTGCGCGACGCAAAGCAGGCCGCTTGAGCATCCACAATCAAATCTTAAACCTAGTTTCAACTTAATTTATTCAGGAGTTGTTAAATCATGGCTATTTCCAAAGCTGAAATCCTCGACGCAATCGCCGGCATGACCGTTCTCGAACTGTCCGAAATGATCAAGGACATGGAGGAGAAATTCGGCGTTTCCGCTGCCGCTGCAGCCGTTGCTGTTGCTGCCCCTGCCGCCGGCGGCGCCGCTGCCGTTGAAGAGAAAACCGAGTTCGACGTGATCCTTACCGGCGCCGGCGACAACAAGGTGAACACCATCAAAGTGGTGCGCACCATCACCGGCCTGGGCCTGAAGGAAGCCAAAGACCTCGTCGACGGCGCACCGAAGGCTGTCAAGGAAGGCGTTTCCAAGGCCGATGCCGACGCTGTTGCCAAGCAGCTGATCGAAGCTGGCGCGACCTGCGAAGTCAAGTAAGCCCTGTTGCACCGAGATCAGGCTGGCGGGAAACCGCCGGCCTTTTCCCGCTTTTAGAAGCCGGCAGATAGCAGACCGCCTTTTTTACAGTCTTTTATCTTCCGTCCTCTGATGCGGAACCATTCATGGAGATACTATGAGCTACTCTTTTACCGAGAAAAGACGTATCCGCAAAAGCTTTGCCAAGCGCGCCGGCGTGCTGGAAGTGCCTTTTTTGCTGGCTACTCAGTTGGACTCCTACGCGGCTTTTCTGCAAGCGGAAGTCGAACCCGAAAGCCGCAAGACCGAAGGTCTGCAGGCTGCGTTCAACTCGATTTTTCCGATCGAGAGCCACTCAAAAAATGCACGTCTGGATTTTGTCAGCTTTAGACTCGGCGAACCGCCATTCGATGTGGTGGAATGCCAGCAACGCGGTCTGACCTTTGCATCCCCATTGCGCGTCAAGGTGCGCCTGACCATCATGGACCGGGAGGCATCCAAGCCGACGGTGAAGGAGGTCAAGGAGCAGGAAGTGTACATGGGCGAGATTCCGCTGATGACCCGTTCCGGCTCGTTCGTGATCAACGGCACCGAGCGCGTGATCGTGTCGCAGTTGCATCGTTCTCCGGGGGTATTTTTCGAGCATGACCGCGGCAAGACCCATTCCTCCGGCAAGTTGCTGTTCTCCGCCCGCGTGATTCCCTATCGTGGTTCGTGGCTGGATTTCGAGTTCGACCCCAAGGATTACCTCTACTTCCGTATCGACCGCCGCCGCAAGATGCCGGTGACGATTCTGCTCAAGGCTTTGGGGTACACGCCGGAGCAGATTCTTGGCCTTTTCTTCGTCAACGATACCTTCCATCTGGCCAAGAAAGGCGTGCAGTTTGAGGTTGTGCCCGAACGGCTGCGCGGTGATGTTGCCAAGTTCGACATCGCCGGCAAAGACGGCACGGTTATTGTGCCCAAGGATAAGCGCATCACCGTCAAGCATATCCGCGAGATGGAGAAGGCCGGCCTCAAAAAGGTCAGCGTGCCCGATGATTTCCTGCTCGGCCGGGTGCTGGCCCATGCTGTCGTTGACAAGGAAAGCGGCGAAATCATCGCCAACGCCAACGACGAGATTACCGAGGAACTGCTGGAGAAACTGCACGCAGCCGGCGTGAGCAAGATCAACACTATTTACACCAACGATCTCGATCAGGGCCCCTATATTTCCCAGACCCTGCGCATTGACGAGACGCAGGATCAGGCTGCCGCCCGCGTGGCGATCTACCGCATGATGCGCCCGGGCGAGCCGCCTACCGAGGACTCGGTCGAAGCGTTATTTGGCGGCCTGTTTTTCAGCGAGGAGCGCTACGATCTGTCTGTTGTCGGTCGCATGAAGTTCAATCGCCGTGTCGGTCGCGAAGAGCTGACTGGCAAGGCCATCCTGGACTATGACGATATCGTTGCGGTGATCAAGATTCTGGTCGACCTCAAAAACGGGCGCGGCGAGATCGACGATATCGACCATCTCGGCAACCGCCGTGTGCGCTCGGTCGGCGAACTGGCGGAAAACCAGTTTCGCGCCGGACTGGTACGCGTCGAGCGCGCGGTCAAGGAGCGTTTGTCGCAGGCCGAGTCGGATAACCTGATGCCGCACGATCTGATCAACGCCAAGCCGGTATCCGGCGCGATCAAGGAATTTTTCGGTTCGAGCCAGTTGTCGCAGTTTATGGACCAGACCAACCCGCTGTCCGAGATTACCCACAAGCGCCGCGTTTCGGCGCTCGGACCGGGCGGTTTGACGCGCGAGCGCGCCGGCTTCGAGGTGCGCGACGTGCATCCCACCCACTATGGCCGGGTATGCCCGATCGAAACGCCGGAAGGCCCGAACATCGGCCTGATTAACTCCCTGGCGTTGTATGCCCGCACCAACGAATACGGTTTCCTGGAGACGCCCTATCGCAGCGCCGAGAACGGCAAGGTGACCAACAAGATCGAATACCTGTCCGCCATCGAGGAAGGCAAGTACGTCATCGCCCAGGCCAATGCCGATCTCGACAAGAGTGGCAAGTTCCAGCAGGATCTGGTGTCCTGCCGCCACCATAATGAATTCGCCCTGTCCACGCCGGACAAGGTGCAGTACATGGACGTGGCGCCGTCGCAGATCGTCTCCGTGGCGGCATCGCTGATCCCGTTCCTCGAGCACGACGACGCCAACCGCGCGCTGATGGGTTCCAACATGCAGCGCCAGGCGGTGCCCTGTCTGCGCGCCGAGAAATCGCTGGTCGGTACCGGTATCGAACGCACTGTGGCGGTGGACTCGGGTACCACGGTTCAGGCACGCCGCGGTGGCATCGTCGATCATGTCGACGCGGGCCGCATCGTGGTGCGCGTGCACGACGAAGAAGCTCTTGCCGGTGAAGTGGGCGTGGATATCTACAACCTGATCAAGTACACCCGGTCCAACCAGAACACCAACATCAACCAGCGTCCGCTGGTCAAGGTGGGCGACATTATCGCCGCGGGCGACGTGATCGCCGACGGTGCTTCCACCGACATGGGCGAACTGGCGCTGGGTCAGAACATGCTGGTGGCGTTCATGCCGTGGAACGGCTACAACTTCGAGGACTCGATCCTGATTTCCGAGCGCGTGGTGGCGGACGATCGTTATACCTCGATCCATATCGAGGAAATGACGGTTGTGGCACGCGACACCAAGCTCGGGCCGGAAGAGATCACCCGCGACATTTCCAACCTGTCGGAAAGAATGCTGGGCCGCCTGGACGAATCAGGCATCTGCTATATTGGCGCCGAAGTGGAAGCGGGGGACGTGCTGGTCGGCAAGGTGACGCCCAAGGGCGAAACCCAGCTGACGCCGGAGGAAAAACTGCTGCGCGCCATTTTCGGCGAGAAGGCATCCGACGTGAAGGACACTTCCCTGCGCGTACCGTCCGGCATGTCCGGTACGGTGATCGACGTGCAGGTGTTCACCCGCGAGGGCATCGAAAGGGATGCGCGCGCCCAGCAGATCATCGACGACGAGCTCAAGGGCTTCAAGAAGGATCTCGCCGACCAGATGCGCATCGTTGAAGACGACGCTTTTGGCCGTATCGAACGCCTCCTGGCAGGCAAGGTTGCCAACGGCGGCCCCAAGAAGCTGGCCAAGGGTACCAAAATCACCCCGGCCTATCTTGCGACCGTCGAGCGCCACTCGTGGTTCGATATCCGTCTCGCCGACGAGGATGCCGCGCGCCAACTGGAACAATTGAAAGAAAGTCTGGCGCAGAAGCGGGTTGATTTCGATGCGGTGTTCGAAAACAAGAAAAAGAAACTGACCAGCGGCGACGAACTGCCGCCGGGCGTGCAGAAAATGGTCAAGGTCTACGTCGCGGTAAAACGCCGCCTGCAACCCGGCGACAAGATGGCCGGTCGCCACGGCAACAAGGGTGTGATCTCCAAGATCGTGCCGATCGAGGATATGCCCTATACCGCCGACGGCATCCCGATGGACATCGTGCTCAACCCGCTGGGCGTGCCATCGCGGATGAACGTGGGCCAGATCCTGGAAATCCATCTGGGCTGGGCGGCCAAAGGGCTGGGCTTGAAGATCGGCGAGATGCTCAAGGCGCAGAAGAAGATTCAGGATGTGCGCAAGTTCCTCAACAAGATTTACAACAGCAGCGGCAAGGCAGAGGACATCAATTCGCTGACTGACGAGGAAATTCTGACCCTGGCGCAGAACCTGCAAGGTGGCGTGCCGTTCGCCACGCCGGTATTCGACGGCGCAACCGAAGATGAAATCAAGGACATGCTGGAGCTGGCAGGATTGCCCCGTTCGGGACAGATCATGCTGAGCGATGGCCGCACCGGCGAAACCTTCGAGCGTCCGGTCACGGTCGGGTACATGCACGTGCTCAAGCTGCATCACCTGGTGGACGACAAGATGCATGCCCGTTCGACTGGACCTTACAGCCTGGTTACGCAGCAGCCTCTGGGTGGTAAGGCGCAGTTCGGCGGCCAGCGATTCGGCGAAATGGAAGTGTGGGCACTCGAGGCCTATGGCGCTTCCTACATCCTGCAAGAAATGCTGACCGTGAAATCGGACGATGTCAGTGGGCGCACCAAGATTTACGAAAACATCGTCAAGGGTGAGCACAAGATCGACGCCGGCATGCCGGAGTCTTTCAACGTGCTGGTCAAGGAAATTCGCTCGCTGGCGATCGACATCGATCTGGAACGCTATTGATTTTGTAGTGAGGAGTGAGGAGAGGGGAGTGAGGCGCGTGGTTTACGCGCTTTGACTCCTCACCCCTCACTCCTAACCCCTCACTGGAGGAACGACATGAAAGCACTGCTCGATTTATTTAAACAGGTTACCCAGGAAGAAGAATTCGACGCGATCAAGATCGCGCTGGCTTCCCCGGAGAAAATCCGTTCCTGGTCCTACGGCGAAGTCAAAAAGCCGGAGACCATCAATTACCGTACCTTTAAGCCGGAGCGCGACGGTCTGTTCTGCGCCAAGATTTTCGGCCCGATCAAGGACTACGAGTGTCTCTGCGGCAAGTACAAGCGCCTCAAGCATCGCGGCGTGATCTGCGAGAAGTGCGGCGTGGAAGTGACCCAATCCAAGGTTCGCCGCGAGCGCATGGCCCACATCGAGCTGGCCTCTCCCGTGGCGCATATCTGGTTCCTCAAGTCGTTGCCATCGCGTCTCGGCATGGTGCTGGACGTCGCGCTGCGCGACATCGAACGCGTGCTGTATTTCGAAGCCTATGTGGTGACCAACCCGGGCATGACGCCGCTCACTCGCGCCCAGCTGCTGACCGAGGACGACTATCTGGCCAAGGTGGAAGAATACGGTGACGAATTCCATGCCAGCATGGGCGCCGAAGGCGTGCGCGAGCTGCTGCGCACCCTCGACCTCGAGACCGAAGTCGAGAAGCTGCGCAAGGATCTGTCCGATACCGGTTCCGATACTAAGATCAAGAAACTCTCCAAGCGCCTCAAGGTGCTGGAGGCATTCCAGAAGTCCGGTATCAAGCCGGAATGGATGATATTGGAAGTGCTGCCGGTGCTGCCGCCGGAGCTGCGTCCGCTGGTGCCGCTGGATGGCGGCCGCTTCGCGACATCCGACCTGAATGACCTGTACCGCCGCGTGATCAACCGCAACAATCGTCTGAAGCGCCTGCTGGAACTGAAGGCACCTGAGATTATCGTGCGCAACGAAAAGCGGATGCTGCAGGAGTCGGTGGATTCATTGCTCGACAACGGCCGTCGTGGCAAGGCGATGACCGGCGCCAACAAGCGTCCGCTGAAGTCGCTCGCCGACATGATCAAGGGCAAGGGCGGTCGTTTCCGTCAGAACTTGCTGGGCAAACGCGTCGACTATTCCGGCCGTTCCGTGATCGTGGTCGGACCGCAGCTGAAATTGCATCAGTGCGGCCTGCCGAAAAAGATGGCGCTGGAATTGTTCAAGCCGTTCATTTTTCACAAGCTCGAAGTGCTGGGTCTGGCCACGACCATCAAGGCCGCCAAGCGCATGGTGGAAGACGAGATCCCGGAGGTGTGGGATATTCTCGAGGACGTGATCCGTGAGCATCCGGTCATGCTGAACCGGGCGCCCACCCTGCACCGTCTGGGTATCCAGGCATTCGAGCCGGTGCTGATCGAAGGCAAGGCAATCCAGTTGCATCCGCTGGTCTGTTCGGCATTCAACGCCGACTTCGACGGCGACCAGATGGCCGTTCACGTGCCGCTGTCGCTGGAAGCGCAGATCGAGGCGCGTACCCTGATGCTGGCTTCCAACAATGTGCTGTCGCCAGCCAACGGCGAGCCGATCATCGTGCCGTCGCAGGATATCGTGCTGGGTCTGTACTACATGACCCGCGAAAAGATCAATGTCAAGGGCGAGGGCATGCTGTTCGGCACGCTCAGCGAAATCTCGCGCGCCTACGAGTCGCGCCAGGTCGAGCTGCATGCCAAGGTAACGGCGCGCATCAAGGAATACACGCTGGACGAAGACGGCAACAAGATCGAGAAGATCACTCGCTACGAGACGACCGTCGGTCGGGCGCTGCTGTCCGAGATATTGCCCGTCGGACTGCCGTTCCAGTTGATCAACAAGGCGCTGAAAAAGAAGGAAATCTCCAAACTGATCAACGCCAGCTTCCGTCGCTGCGGCTTGCGCGAAACCGTGATATTCGCCGACAAGCTGATGTATACGGGATTCGCCTACGCTGCCCGCGCCGGTATTTCGATCTGTGTCGACGACATGCTGGTGCCGAAGGAGAAAGAGCAGTTGATCGGCGCTTCCGAGAAGGAAGTCAAGGAAATCGAGGCGCAGTATACCTCCGGCCTCGTGACTCAAGGCGAGCGCTACAACAAGGTGGTGGACATCTGGGGCCGTTGCGGCGACCAGGTCGCCAAGGCGATGATGAACCAGCTTGGCACCGAGCCGGTGGTGGACCGGGACGGCAAGACAGTCGCCCAGGAATCGTTCAACTCGATTTACATGATGGCCGATTCGGGCGCTCGCGGTTCTGCGGCGCAGATTCGCCAGTTGGCCGGGATGCGCGGCCTGATGGCCAAGCCGGACGGCTCGATCATCGAAACCCCGATTACCGCGAACTTCCGCGAGGGGCTGAACGTGCTGCAGTACTTCATCTCCACCCACGGCGCGCGTAAAGGCCTGGCCGATACCGCGCTGAAGACCGCCAACTCCGGTTACCTGACCCGCCGTCTGGTGGACGTGACCCAGGATCTGGTGGTGACCATAAACGATTGCGGCACCAGCGAAGGCATGGCGCTGAAAGCGCTGGTTGAGGGCGGCGAAGTGGTCGAGCCGTTGAGCGAACGCATTCTCGGCCGTGTTGCAGCGGTCGATGTAATCAACCCTGAAACCAGCGAAACCGTCTATGAAGCAGGCACGCTGCTGGACGAAGATGCGGTGGAAGTGATCGAGCAATTGGGCATCGATGAAGTCAAGGTGCGCACCCCGTTGACCTGCGAAACCCGTTACGGCCTGTGCGCCAAGTGCTATGGCCGCGACCTTGGTCGCGGTTACGAGGTGAACGTGGGCGAGGCGGTCGGCGTGATCGCCGCCCAGTCCATCGGCGAGCCTGGCACGCAGTTGACCATGCGTACGTTCCACATTGGCGGCGCGGCATCGCGTGCGGCGGCGGCGAGCCAGATCGAGATCAAATCCAGCGGCGTGGCGCGCTTTGCTTCCGGCATGCGCTATGTGACCAACGCCAAGAACGAACAGATCGTGATTTCGCGCAGTGGCGAGGTGATCATCACCGACGACAATGGCCGTGAGCGCGAGCGCCAAAAAGTTCCTTACGGCTCGACCCTGCTGGCCTCGGACGGCGACGCCGTCAAGGCCGGCAAGGTGCTGGCGACGTGGGATCCGCATACCCGTCCGATCATTACCGAGTACGCCGGTCAGGCGCGCTTCGATAACGTCGAGGAAGGTGTTACCGTTGCCAAGCAGATCGACGAGGTGACCGGTTTGTCCTCCCTGGTGGTGATCGATCCCAAGCGCCGCGGCTCGACCCAGTTCAAGGGCTTGCGTCCGCAGGTCAAACTGCTGGATGAGAATGGTCAGGAAGTCAAGATTGCGGGCACCGACCTACAGGTCAACATCACCTTCCAGCTGGGTTCGATCATTACCGTGAAGGATGGCCAGATGGTCAACGTCGGCGATGTGCTGGCGCGGATTCCGCAGGAAACCTCCAAGACCCGTGACATTACCGGCGGTCTGCCGCGCGTGGCAGAATTGTTCGAGGCCCGTTCGCCCAAGGACGCCGGCCTGCTCGCCGAAGTCACCGGTATCGTGTCATTCGGCAAGGACACCAAGGGCAAGCAGCGCCTGGTGATTACCGATCTGGACGGCGTACCTCACGAGTATCTGATTACCAAGGACAAGCACGTTACCGCGCATGATGGCCAGGTGGTGAACAAGGGCGAAAGCATCGTGGACGGCCCCGCCGATCCGCATGATATCTTGCGTTTGCGGGGCGTCGAGGCGCTGGCGCGTTACATCACCGATGAAGTGCAGGACGTGTACCGACTTCAGGGCGTGAAGATCAACGACAAGCACATCGAGGTGATCGTACGCCAGATGCTGCGCCGTGTGACGGTGCTGGATGCGGGCGATACCCGCTTCATCCAGGGCGAGCAGGTGGAGCGCGCCGACGTGCTGACGGAGAACGAGAAGGTCATAGCGGAAGGCAAGGAACCGGCTGTTTACGAGTACATGCTGCTGGGCATTACCAAGGCATCGCTGTCCACCGATTCGTTCATTTCCGCGGCTTCTTTCCAGGAAACCACCCGCGTGCTGACCGAAGCGGCGATTATGGGAAAACGGGACGAGTTGCGCGGCCTCAAGGAAAACGTCATCGTTGGCCGCTTGATCCCTGCCGGCACCGGACTGGCTTTCCACACCGCCCGTCGTCGGAAGAAACTGGGAGAAGAGGTGCTGATCGGCGCGGAAATGGCCGAAGGATCGCCAGCAGAACCGGAAGGCAGCGAGCTTTCGGCTTGAAGAGCCTCCCATGCGGTGAAATAACCGCATGGGGGCTTGACATTTGGTTGTGGAGAAAATAGAATCCCCCCTCTTTTTAGCAGTAGCTAAATTTCCTGCCATGAGCGGGGCGCATAATTTTTGGGACGGCAACGGTTGCCGTCCCCGTTATTTTTTTAGGATTGGATAATTAATGCCAACGATTAACCAGTTAGTGCGCAAGCCGCGCGAGCCCAAGCCTGTCAAGAGCAAGGTGCCTGCACTGGAAGGTGGCCCGCAAAAGCGCGGCGTATGTACTCGCGTTTACACCACGACCCCGAAAAAGCCGAACTCGGCATTGCGTAAAGTGGCGCGCGTGCGCCTTACCAATGGCTTCGAGGTTAGCAGCTACATCGGCGGTGAAGGCCACAACCTGCAGGAGCACTCGGTGGTGCTGATCCGCGGCGGTCGCGTCAAGGACTTGCCTGGCGTGCGTTACCACACGGTGCGCGGCAGCCTGGATACTGCTGGCGTGAAAGACCGCAAACAGAGCCGTTCCAAGTACGGCGCCAAGCGCCCGAAGGCGGCTTAACCCAAACTTAAAGATTGACCCGAGGTAAATATGCCAAGACGTAGAGAAGTTCCCAAGCGCGAAGTCCTGCCTGATCCGAAATTCGGCAGTGCGGAAGTTTCCAAGTTCGTTAATGTGCTGATGACGGCGGGCAAGAAAGCCGTCGCTGAGCGGATTATTTACGGCGCGCTTGAACAGATTGAGAAGAAAAGCGGCAAGAACCCGCTGGAGGTGTTTACTCTGGCCCTGGGTAATGTGCGTCCTTCCGTCGAGGTAAAAAGCCGTCGTGTCGGCGGTGCCAATTACCAGGTTCCTGTCGAGGTGCGTCCGGTTCGTCGCACCGCTCTGGCGATGCGCTGGATCAAGGAGGCGGCACGCAAGCGCGGCGAGAAATCGATGGGCTTCCGTCTGGCCGGCGAATTGCTGGATGCTGCCGAAGGCCGTGGTGCCGCGATGAAGAAGCGCGAGGAAGTGCACCGTATGGCCGATGCCAACAAGGCTTTTGCGCATTACCGCTTCTAACATATTCATACTGAACAATATAAAAGGCTGTAGCTGTGGCACGTAAAACACCCATTGAACGTTATCGCAACATCGGTATCAGCGCGCACATCGATGCGGGCAAGACCACCGCGACCGAGCGCGTCCTGTTTTATACAGGCGTTTCGCACAAAATCGGCGAAGTTCATGATGGCGCAGCCACCATGGACTGGATGGAGCAGGAGCAGGAGCGCGGAATCACCATTACTTCCGCAGCGACGACCTGTTTCTGGAAGGGGATGGACAATAACTATCCCGAACATCGCATCAACATCATCGATACCCCTGGCCACGTCGATTTTACCATCGAGGTGGAGCGCTCCATGCGCGTGCTGGACGGCGCCTGCATGGTGTACTGTGCAGTGGGCGGCGTGCAGCCCCAGTCCGAAACCGTGTGGCGTCAGGCTAACAAGTACCATGTGCCGCGTCTGGCTTTCGTTAACAAGATGGACCGTTCCGGTGCCAACTTCTTCAAGGTCTACGACCAGATGAAGAGCCGCCTGAAGGCTAACCCGGTGCCTCTGCAGGTGCCAATCGGGGCGGAAGATAAATTCGAAGGCGTGGTCGATCTGGTTCGCATGAAAGCGATTTACTGGGACGAAGCTTCTCAGGGCATGAAATTCGACCTGCGCGATATCCCGGCCGATCTCGTGGCAACTGCCACGGAATGGCGCGAGAAGATGGTGGAGAGCGCGGCCGAAGCGTCCGAAGAACTGATGAACAAGTACCTCGAAGAAGGTGACTTGTCGGAAGCGGAAATCAAGCGCGGTCTGCGTCAGCGCACCATTGCGAACGAAATCGTGCCGATGCTGTGCGGCTCCGCATTCAAGAACAAGGGCGTGCAGGCGATGCTGGACGCCGTGATCGATTACATGCCTGCTCCTACCGACATCAAGCCGGTGGAAGGTGAGCTGGAAAATGGCGAGCGCGGCAGCCGCAAGGCCAGTGACGACGAGCCGTTTGCCGGTCTGGCGTTCAAGATCATGACTGACCCCTTTGTCGGCCAGCTGATTTTCTTCCGCGTCTATTCCGGCGTGGTGAAGACCGGTGACACCATCTACAACCCGATCAAAGGCAAGAAAGAGCGCCTCGGCCGGATTCTGCAGATGCACGCCAACCAGCGCGAAGAACTCAAGGAAGTCTATGCCGGCGACATCGCCGCTGCGGTGGGTTTGAAGGAAGCGACCACGGGCGACACGCTGTGCGACCTGAACAAGACGATCGTGCTGGAGCGCATGGTGTTCCCGGAACCGGTGATTCACGTCGCTGTGGAGCCCAAGACCAAGGCTGACCAGGAAAAAATGGGCCTGGCACTTAATCGCTTGGCGCAGGAAGATCCGTCGTTCCGTGTGCGTACCGACGAAGAAACCAACCAAACCATTATTTCCGGCATGGGCGAGTTGCATCTGGAAATTCTGGTCGACCGCATGCGCCGCGAGTTCGGCGTCGAGGCCAACGTTGGCGCGCCGCAAGTGGCATACCGCGAAGCGATCAGAAAAGAAGTCGAGGTCGAAGGCAAATTCGTCAAGCAGTCCGGCGGTCGCGGTCAGTATGGCCACGTCTGGATCAAGATGGGTCCGAACGAAGCAGGCAAAGGCTTCGAGTTCGTCGACGCCATCAAGGGCGGCACCGTGCCGCGCGAATACATTCCCGCAGTGGAAAAGGGTTTGCGCGAAACCTTGCCGAACGGCGTGCTCGCCGGGTTCCCGGTCGTCGACGTGAAAGTGACGCTGTTCGACGGTTCCTATCACGACGTCGACTCCAACGAAAACGCCTTCAAGATGGCGGCTTCGATGGCGTTCAAGGACGGCATGCGCAAAGCCAACCCGGTATTGCTCGAACCGATGATGGCGGTGGAAGTGGAAATGCCGGAAGAGAAAATGGGCGACGTGATGGGCGATCTGTCCTCCCGTCGCGGCATGATCCAGGGTATGGAAGACATGGCGGGTGGCGGCAAGGCGATCAAGGCAGAAGTGCCGCTGGCCGAAATGTTCGGCTATTCCACCACGTTGCGTTCCCTGACCCAGGGCCGTGCGACCTATACCATGGAATTCAAGCATTATGCCGAGGCGCCGAAGAATGTCGCTGAAGCAGTGATTAACAAGAAATAATCGTTCTTTAGAGAGGGAAGTCATCATGGCAAAAGGCAAATTTGAGCGGACAAAGCCGCACGTAAACGTTGGCACGATTGGACACGTTGACCACGGCAAGACCACGCTGACGGCGGCGATCACCACGATCCTGTCGAAGAAATTCGGCGGCGAAGCCAAAGGC
>DATKUY010000045.1:0-66129 GCA_035530375.1 Sulfuricella sp.
TCGCCGCGCTTGGGCAGATGGCCGAACTTGCTGACCACCAGCCCGCCCACGGTATCGTAATCCTCGTCGCTGAATGCGGTGCCCATGGCTTCGTTGAAATTCGCGATCTCGGCCTGCGCCTTGATGCGGAAGCGTCCGTTCGGGGCGCTGATGATGTCGTCTTCCTGATCGTCGTAATCGAACTCGTCCTCGATTTCACCGACGATCTGCTCCAGCACGTCTTCGATGGTGACGATGCCGGACACGCCGCCGTATTCGTCCACCACGATGGCGATATGATTGCGGTTGCAGCGGAATTCCTTGAGCAGCACGTTAAGCCGCTTCGACTCCGGAATGAACACCGCCGGCCGCAACATTTCACGCACGTTGAATTCTTCGCCGGCGTAGTAGCGCAACAGATCTTTCGCCAGCAGGATGCCGATGACGTCATCCTTGTCCTTGTCTATCACGGGAAAGCGCGAGTGAGCGGTCTCGATCACGAAGGGGATGAATTTCTCCGGCGGTTCGTTGATGTCCACCGCGTCCATCTGGCCGCGCGGAATCATGATGTCGCGCACCTGCATCTCGGAAACCTGGAACACGCCTTCGATCATGGCAAGCGCATCGGAATCCAGCAGGTTGCGCTCATAGGCTTTGTGCAGCAACGCGATCAACTGCTCGCGGTCTTCCGGTTCGCGCAGCAGAAGTGTGCTTAATCGTTCAAACCAGTTCGGTTTCGCAGGTTCTTCATCCATAATTTCGGTCACGTGTAATGGGTAATGGGTAATGGGTGATGAGTACGCATTATACCCATCACCCATTGCTCATCACTCATCGCTCCCATAAGGGTCAGCATAGCCCAGCTTCATGACAGTTTGTGTTTCCTGTGCTTCCATCTGGTGCGCCTCTGCATCGGTTTCATGGTCGTAGCCCTGAAGGTGCAGCACGCCATGGACGGTCAGGTGGGCATAGTGTTCTTCGACGGATTTGCCCTGCTCCGCCGCCTCGCGCGCCACCACCGGCGCGCATAGTACGATGTCGCCGGCCAGCGGTCTTTCCACGCCGGAAAAGTCCTCATCATAAACAAAAGTCAGCACATTGGTGGCATAGTCCTTGCCCCGATAGTCGCGGTTAAGCGCCCGGCCTTCCTCTTCGCCGACGATGCGCAACGCAATTTCCGCATCCCGGCACAGCGCCGCCTTCACCCAGCGCCGGAACCGGGCGCGGGTCGGGGCATCTTCCGGTTTCACCGCATATTGCACCGACAGGCTCAGTGCCGGGTGCGGTGTTGAATTTGCGGTTTTATGCGGCATGGGATGGCTCATGACTGTTTTTCATGCCGTTCGTAGGCATTGACGATTTTCTGCACCAGCGGGTGGCGCACCACGTCCTCGGACTGGAAGAAAGTAAAGGCGATGCCGCTGACCTTTTCCAGCACCTGCCGGGCATCCACCAGGCCGCTTTTCTGGTGGCGCGCCAGATCGACCTGGGTGACATCGCCGGTAACCACCGCCTTGGCGCCGAAGCCGATGCGGGTGAGAAACATCTTCATCTGCTCCGGCGTGGTGTTCTGCGCCTCGTCCAGGATGATGAAGGAATGATTGAGGGTGCGGCCGCGCATGTAGGCGAGCGGGGCGATTTCAATGGCGCCGCGCTCGAACAGCTTGCCCACCTTATCGAAACCCATCAGGTCGTAAAGCGCGTCGTACAGGGGGCGCAGATAGGGGTCCACCTTCTGCGCCAGGTCGCCGGGCAGGAAGCCGAGCCGTTCCCCGGCCTCCACCGCCGGGCGTACCAGCACGATGCGCTTCACCAGATCGCGCTCCAGTGCGTCCACCGCGCTGGCCACCGCCAGATAGGTCTTGCCGGTGCCGGCCGGGCCGATGCCGAAGGTGATGTCGTGTTCCTGAATCTGGCACAGGTACTCGTTCTGGCGCGGGGTACGTCCGTGCAGGTCCTTTTTGCGCGTCATCAGCACCGGCATGGCGACGCCCTCTCGCCCCGCCAGATTGGCGTTGGCCACTTCGATCAGGCCGAGCTGAACGTCCTCGACGGAAAGATGAGAGGTGGAACGCTCATAGAACTTCTTCAGCGCATCCACCGCCAGGCGCGACTGGCGTTGCTCGCCGCTCACGGAGAAATGCTCGCTGCGGCGTGAAATGGCGACGTCGAGAGCGATCTCGATCTGCTTCAGATTCTCGTCCAGCGCACCGCACAGGTTGGCGAGCCGGGCGTTGTCCGCAGGGGAGAAGGATATTTCCAGAGGTTCGCGAGTCAAGATAGCGACTCCCACCGCAGAGGCGCAGAGACGCGGAGAAAACCCAAAAACCGGGCCTCAGCCTGTTTCTCTCCGCGTCTCTGCGCCTCTGCGGTAAAAAAATTAACGGACAAGCACTTCTCCTCGCAAGGTATGGGTCGAAACAGCGGTGATGGTGACATTGACGAACTGCCCGATGAGGCGCGGATTGCCGATGAAATTGGTCACCCGGTTGTTGTCGGTGCGCCCCATCACTTCGTTGTCGTCCTTTCTGGAAATTCCTTCCACCAGAATGCGCTGCACCGTGCCGACCATTTTCTGGTTGGCGGCCTGTTCCTGTTCGTCCATTTTTTTCTGCAGGCGCTTCAGCCGCTGCTGTTTCACTTCGTGCGGCGTCTCGTCAGCCAGTTCAGCCGCCGGTGTGCCGGGTCGCGCGCTGTAAATGAAGCTGTAGCCGGCGTCGAAACCCACCTCCTCGATCAGCGCCAGGGTCGCCTCGAAATCCGCATCGGTTTCGCCGGGGAAACCGATAATGAAATCCGATGAAATCGAAATGTCCGGCCGCACCGCCCGCAGCTTGCGCGCCAGAGACTTGAATTCCAGCGCGCTATAGCCGCGCTTCATCGCCGCCAGCACGCGATCCGAACCGGACTGCACCGGCAGGTGCAAGCCGCTGGTGAGCTTGGGTATCTCGGCATAGGCGTCGATCAGGCGCTGCGAAAATTCGACCGGGTGCGAGGTGGTGAAGCGCAGCCGCTCGATGCCGGGCACCTCGGCCAGGTAATGCAGCAGGTCGGCCAGATCGGCGGTTTCTCCATCGTGCGTGTCACCGCGATAGGCATTGACGTTCTGGCCGAGCAAGGTGACTTCCCTTACGCCCTGCCCGGCGAGCTGCGCCACCTCGGCGATCACGTCGTCGAACGGGCGCGATACCTCGGCGCCGCGCGTATAGGGCACGATGCAATAAGCACAGTATTTGCTGCAGCCTTCCATGATCGAAACGAAGGCGGTTGCGCCTTCCACCTTGGCGGCCGGCAAATGGTCGAATTTTTCGATTTCCGGAAAGGACACGTCCACCTGGGCCTTGCCGCTTTGCCGCCGGGCGTCGATCATCTGCGGCAGGCGGTGCAGGGTCTGCGGGCCGAACACCATGTCGACGTAGGGCGCGCGACCGATAATGGCGCGGCCTTCCTGGCTCGCCACGCAGCCGCCGACGGCAATCAGCAAGTCGGGGTTGCGCTGCTTCAACGGCCGCCAGCGGCCCAACTGGTGGAACACCCGTTCCTGCGCGCCTTCCCGCACCGAGCAGGTATTGAGCAGCAGGACATCGGCGTCCTCCGCATTTTCCGTGACTTCCATGCCATGCGCCGCCTTGAGCACGTCCGCCATCCTGGCAGAGTCGTACTCGTTCATCTGACAACCGAAAGTTTTGATGAAAAGCTTTTTCGCCACGCGGATTATAGCCTAACGCCCCATCCCCGCTTCTTCGTCCGGAGTGGGCAGCCACATCTGGCTCAGGAGACCGCCCGGATCGAGCTGGTAATAGACCTTGCCGCTCTGTGGCATCTGGGTGGGCAAGATGATGCGATTGTAAGTGTCGTATACGCGTATGCCGGGCGCAAATCGGTAGACTTCCCCATCGATCTTCACTTCCGGGTAAGCGTTGCCGTCGATCTGCCCGATTCTGGCATTCTGCGGCAATATCCTGCCCGCATGTGCAGCCAGGGTGAACAACAGGAGGAAGGCGAATAAAAAATGCTTCAGCATAAATGCACGATAGCACACAACCAAAGCACGGTCACGGCGGATAGGTACGCGGCCATAAAGGAAATGGTGGTGATAGGTGGACTTGAACCACCGACCCCAGCGTTATGAGTGCTGTGCTCTAACCAACTGAGCTATATCACCGAGATAAATCGAAGGATGCGAATTCTGGCTTTTTATCGCCCGTTTGTCAAGATTGATCGACAATCACAAAGAGATAAGAAATCGAGGCGCAACTTATGATAGACATGGCCCTGTTCGGCACTGTCGCCGTTTGGAATATATGCATATGGATCGGGGCCGGGTAAAAATGGGCGGTTGTTTTTCAGGTTGATTATTAGCGCTTGGCGCGGATAAAATGAAAAGAGGATGCCTATATCCTGAATCGCACACAACAACAAGGAGGGAATAATGCAAAAACAGAGGGTTGCAATCGTCGGCCTGGGGCGAGTAGGTTCCGCATTTCTGGATGAGATGCTTTGTCTGACTGGAAAAGGCGTAAAGGTCGCCTATGCGGTGGAAAAGAACGACACGCCGGGAAAAAAATCCGCAGAAGCCGCTGGCGTGAAGATTTTGACAATTGACGAACTGATTGCCCTCGGCGAAGGCGTGGACATCGTTTTCGACCTCACCGGCATTCCGGAGGTCAGGAAAGACTTGCGCGAAAAGTTTTTTGCCTCGAATAATCGCCACACCGTCATCGCCCCTGAAAGCATCGCCCATTTTCTTTGGTCAATCATGAGCGATACCCCGCTGCCCGTCATCGAGGGAAGAAAAACCGGCTACTGAATGCCGGCCATTTCAAGCCTTCCTCACTGGCAAGAAACGATAACAAGAGACCAATAACAAAGAGGGTCGCCTATTTAGGCGACCCTCTTTGCGCTTCCCATGCCAGAGTTTGTCAAACGTTGAATCTGAAGTGCATCACGTCGCCGTCGTGCACCACGTATTCCTTGCCTTCCAGGCGCATCTTGCCGGCCTCTTTCGCGCCCTGCTCGCCCTTGCAGGCAACGAAATCGTCGAAGTTGATCACCTCGGCGCGGATGAAGCCGCGTTCGAAGTCGGTGTGGATCGCCCCGGCAGCCTGCGGCGCGGTGTCGCCGATGTGGATGGTCCAGGCGCGCACTTCCTTGACGCCGGCGGTGAAGTAGGTCTGCAGGCCGAGCAGTTTGTAGGCGGCGCGAATGACGCGGTTCAGGCCGGGCTCTTCCAGCCCCATGTCGGCAAGGAAGATTTTTTTATCTTCTTCTTCGAGGTCGGCGATCTCCCCTTCGATAGCGGCGCAGATCGCCACCACCGGCGCACCTTCGCGCGCAGCCAGCTCTACTACCTTGTCGAGGTGCGGATTGTTGGTAAAGCCGCCCTCATCGACGTTGGCGATGTACATGGTGGGCTTCATGGTCATCAGGCACAGCGGCTTGAGCAGTGCAGCCTCTTCCTTGTCCGGATTCAGGCTGCGGGCCGGCTGGCCCTGGTCCAGGGTGGCGCGCACCCTTTCCAGCAGCGCCATCATGCGCACCGCTTCCTTGTCGCCGGACTTGGCCAGCTTGCCGGCGCGCAGCATCGCCTTCTCGACGGTTTCGAGGTCGGCCAGGGCCAGTTCGGTGTGGATCACCTCGATGTCGGAAATCGGGTCGATCTTGCCCGCCACATGCACCACGTCGACGTTCTCGAAACAGCGCACCACATGGGCGATGGCATCGGTCTCGCGGATGTTGGCGAGAAACTTGTTGCCCAGCCCTTCGCCCTTGCTCGCCCCGGCCACCAGGCCGGCGATGTCGACGAATTCCATGATCGCGTGCTGGACCTTCTGCGGCTTGACGATCTCCACCAGCTTTTCCATGCGCGGATCGGGGATTTCGACGATGCCGACGTTCGGCTCGATGGTGCAGAAGGGATAGTTCTCCGCCGCGATGCCGGCGCTGGTGATGGCGTTGAACAGGGTGGACTTGCCGACGTTGGGCAAGCCGACGATACCGCATTGCAGACTCATGAAAATCCTTTAACTATTAACTATACTGTGCAAAACAAAACGCCATTATAACCCCAAGCGGCTATACGCCGGGCACCAGCAAGGCCCGCTGCGCCTCGTCCAGGTAGCACCATTCGCCCTCGGCCAACTCCAGCGCATCGAGCGTTAAACCGCCGATCGCGGTGCGGCACAAGGCATCGCAATGGTTGCCGGCGGCCGCCAGCATGCGCTTGACCTGATGGTACTTGCCCTGTTCCAGCACGATCTCCAGCCGATAGCCATCGAGCCGGCGGCAACTCACCGCCGCCAGCGGCGCGGGCTCGTCGTGCAGCTTCACCCCGGCCAGCAAACGTTCGACCAGTTCCGACGTCACCGGGTCGTGCGTGGTGGCCACATAGACCTTGGGAATATGCTTTTTCGGCGACGACTGGGCATGAATGAAAGGGCCGTCATCCGACATCAGCAGCATGCCGGTGGTATCGTGATCGAGGCGGCCCACCGGCTGTATATCGCGCCAGGCAAACTGTTCCGGTAGCAGCGTCAGGACGCCGGGGTGATGGCTGGGCTTTCTGGAGCACTCGAAATTGGCCGGCTTGTTCAGCACGATGTACACCTGCTCGCGGTAGGTCCAGGATTCGCCGAACAGCGAAAATTCCAGCCTTTCCGTTTCGAAGGCAGCGCGATGATTTGTGATCGCTTCACCCGCGACCGACACCTCGCCCTCTTCGATCAGCTTGCGGCAGTGCTTGCGGGTGCCGAAGCCCTGCGACTTCAGGATCATGTCGAGGGTCAACTTGCTCAAGAACGATCCTCCGTGGAACTCACACTTTCGGCTTGGTGTGCAGCTTGATCATCGCTGCGGGGAAATCCCCGGACAGTAATTGCGGCAGCGCGGCGCGGCTGGCTTCGATGGAGGATTCGATCAGTTCCTGCTCTGCGCGCTGCGGCGTATTGAGCACAAAGTTGACTACCGCGTCGCGGTCGCCGGGATGGCCGATCCCCAGGCGCAAGCGCCAGAATTCCGGCGTGCCGAGATGGGCGATGATATCCTTCAGGCCGTTGTGGCCGCCGTGGCCGCCGCCTTTTTTCAGACGCACCGTGCCTGGCGGCAGGTCGAGTTCGTCATGCACTACCAATATTTCTTCCGGAGCGATTTTGTAAAATCCGGCGAGCGCGCCGACAGCGCGGCCGCTGGCGTTCATGAAAGTATCCGGCTCAAGCAGCCAGATTTCATGGGCACCCTCTGTCACGCGCGCGGCCATACCATGAAATTTTTTCTCGGGCTTGAGCGTTGCGGATTTTTTCGCCGCTACGACGTCCACCCACCAGAACCCGGCATTATGCCGGGTGTTGGCGTATTCCCCGCCGGGGTTGCCCAAGCCGACGATCAGACGGATACCTGCCATGTTGTCATTGCTCAAATGAAAAAGCCCGCCAAGCGAACTCGACGGGCTTGCTGTCCATGATGCAGAAGAACGATCAGGCTTTAGCCGCTGGCGCGGCTGCCTCCGCCTCCACCTCCGTTGCAGCCGCTTCGATTGCGCCGCGCGGGATGGTGATCGTCGCCACCGCCAGATCTTCGCCCTTGGTTAGCGGGATCAGTTCGACACCCTTGGCCAGCTTCAGCTCGGACAGGTGAATCGAATGGCCGGCAGCCAGGTTGGCCAGATCGACCTCGATGAATTCGGGCAGATCCTTCGGCAGGCAGGCCACATCCACTTCGGTCATGATGTGGCTGGCGATGCCGTGGGAGAGCTTCACGCCCGGAGCGATGTCGGCATTGACGAAATGCAGTGGCACCTTGGTGTGGATTTTCGCTTTCGGGTCAACACGCTGGAAATCCGCGTGCATCACCAGAGGCTTGAAGGGGTGCATCTGGTAATCGCGCAGCAGCACCTGTTCTTTCTTGCCGTCGAGGTTGAGCGTCAGAACCGAGGCGTGGAAGGACTCGTTCTTCAGCTTGAAGAATATTTCCTTGTGATCCAGTTCGATTGCCGCGGCATCCTTGCCGGCGCCGTAAATAACGGCGGGAATGCGACCCGTGCGACGCAGGCGGCGGCTCGCACCCGTTCCCTGGATCGTGCGCGGGGTTGCGCTGATTTCGATTTTCATGTTGAAACTCCTAAGGTTAAAAATGCCGCCCGCGACCAGGTGGCACTCGGTTTGCGCAAAGACGGAAAATGCCGTCCCTGCAAAAAATCATTCCATGAACAGCGAGCTGACCGAGTCCTCGTTGCTGATCCTGCGCATCGTTTCGGCCAACAGTTCCGCCACGGAAAGCTGGCGGATGCGGCTGCAATTCCTGGCTGCCTCACTGAGCGGAATGGTGTCGGTCACGACCAATCCATCCAGCTTCGAATTCTTGATGCGTTCTATCGCCGTGCCGGACAGCACCGGATGGGTGCAATACGCCACCACTTTCTCCGCGCCATGCTCCTTCAATGCCGCTGCCGCTTCGCACAGCGTGTTGGCGGTATCCACCAGATCGTCCATCAGCACGCAGGTACGGCCCTTGACGTCACCGATAATATTCATCACCTTGGCCACATTGGGCTTGGGACGGCGCTTGTCGATAATCGCCAGATCCACTTCGAGGCGCTTGGCCAGCGCACGGGCGCGTACCACGCCGCCGACATCCGGCGACACCACGATCAGGTTTTCATAATGCTGCTTCCACACGTCGCCGAGCAGAATCGGCGCAGCATAGACATTGTCCACCGGGATATCGAAAAACCCCTGAATCTGGTCGGCATGCAAATCCATCGTCAGCACGCGGTCGACGCCGGCGCTGGTGAGCATGTTCGCCACCACCTTGGCGGTGATCGCCACGCGCGCCGAGCGCGGCCTGCGATCCTGGCGCGCATACCCCATGTAGGGGATGGCGGCGGTGATGCGTCCGGCGGAGGAGCGCTTGAGCGCATCCACCATCACCATGACTTCCATCAGGGTATCGTTGGTCGGAGTGCAAGTCGACTGAAGCACGAACACGTCCTTGCCGCGCACGTGCTCCAGAATCTCGACCATCACTTCGCCGTCACTGAAACGGCTGACCGTCGCGCGTCCGAGACGCAGATTGAGATGTTTCACCACCTCTCCGGCAAGCCGGGGATTCGCATTACCGGTGAAAACCATCATGCTGCTGTGTGCCATGACGTGCCTTTACAAAACAAACGTAGGGACGGCGAGTTCGCCGTCCCTACCGGTTTGGATCAACTGGCTGGGGAGGTAGGGATCGAACCTACGAATGCCGGAATCAAAATCCGGTGCCTTACCACTTGGCGACTCCCCAATTAACTTGCAAAATCGTATAACGGATGCCGATCCAGGCCTTTCGCCACAAAACCGGCCATCTTTGCCGGCTTGAGGGAAAAAACCCTGCGCGCCTCTTCCTCGCCCGGAAACCCGGCAAACACACAGGCCCCAGAACCGGTCATCCTGGCATCGCCGAACCCCCTTAGCCAAGCCAGACATTCGGCCACCTGCGGATACTTCCGGCACACCACGGGCTCCAGATCGTTATGACCACAGCCCGTTGAAAAGTCCAACATTTTGATAGGTTTCGTATCGCGTGTCAATTCCCTGCTGGCAAAAATCTCTGGCGTGGAAACCGCCACAGGCGGCACCAGCACCACGTACCAGGCTGCCGGAAGCGTCACCGGCTGGAGCTTTTCACCTACCCCCTCGGCAAAGGCGCTCTCGCCGAACAGGAACACCGGCACGTCCGCGCCCAGACGTAACCCCAGTTCCTGCAATCCTGGCCGGCCAAGATTCAAATTCCACAGGCGGTTCAGCGCCAGCAGCACGGTGGCTGCATCGGAGCTGCCTCCGCCCAGGCCGCCGCCCATCGGCAAACGCTTCTCCATGGCGATGTCGGCACCCAGACGACAGCCGGTTTCCTGTTGCAGCAGGCGCGCAGCCCGCATGGCGAGGTCCTGCTCCGGGTTCAGGCCGGGCAGCGGGTTCACCCGCCGAATCAGGCCGTCATCCCGGACAGAAAAGGAAAGGCTGTCGCCGTAATCGATGAAGCGGAACACGGTCTGCAACAAATGATAACCATCCGGGCGCCGGCCTACCACGTGCAGGAACAGGTTCAGCTTGGCCGGGGCGGGGTAAGCCGGCAAGCTCACGGCAACACCCAATCGTCGATCACCAGCCTGACCCGCAGGCGGTCGCCCATGGTCATTTCCATCTTGGCCGGCAACAGGGCTCCCTGCACCGAACGATAACCCTGATAGTCGATGCGCCAGCCATCCTGGCGAAGGGTGGCAAGATGATGGCTGTCGTCCAACTCGCTTTCAGCCGGTCGGTCCGGCGCGGGCCGGCCGACAATCCAATATTGCAGGCCATTCACCGGCAGGCGCCAGCCCAGCACTTCCTCGGTCAGGCTTTCCACATCCGCAGCGCGATAACCCTGTCCCTCCGCAGTTTCCAGCGAGGCGCCGGCAGGATTGCGCGTGATGCGGGCAACTCCCTGCCCCAGCGGGGAAAGAATAAAAATCTCATCCTCCCCTGCATCGTGGCGCCAGCGCAGCGAACCGGAAAAGCTTTCCCCGTCGTGCGACACGCCGATCCGGCCGGACAACCGGAACGAAGTGCTGGCATCGGCGCCGGCTTGCGGGCGAGAGGCGCTTTCGAGCTCCACCGGGGGCACCGGCAGTTCGGCACACCCCCCCAAGAGCGCCACAAGAAAAAAAATCGCGGCCCTGCTTATCAAACGTGATCTAGTTCGAGGGTACAAATTTCTTGATGACATTCATTAACGCTTCGTGCCCGGGGTTTTCCTTCAGGGCGGCACGCCAGATTTTTTCCGCCTCTTCATGCTTGCCGCGAACCCACAGGACCTCACCGAGATGTGCCGCAATTTCCGCGTCGTGCTGGCCGGCATAGGCGCGCCTGAGATAATCCTCGGCCTTTTCAAGCTGCCCCATGCGATATTGAACCCAGCCCATGCTGTCCAGGATAAAAAGGTCGTCCGGCGCCAGACTGAGCCCTTTCTCAATCAACTGCAGCGCCTCGTCAAGCCGTTCCGAACGGTCCGCCAGCGTGTATCCCAGCGCATTGTAGGCATGAGCATCATCGGGTTTAATCTGGATCAGCTTGCGCAAGTCCTGCTCAAGGACATCGAATTTACCCACGCGCTCCGCCGCCATTGCGTGGTCGTAAAGCAGATCGGGATGATTCGGCAGCTTTTCCAGCGCCTTGCCCAGCAATTCAAACGCCTCGCCGTAGGCCTTGGCATCCCGCAACAGTTGCGCCTCCGCCACGATCACCTGCACCCGCTGCTGGTTGCTCTGCACCGCAAGCTGCTCAAGGTGCCGGCGCGCCTCGGCCAGTTTTCCCTGCTTGGCCAGCATTGCCGCGTAACGGATTTGCGCAAGAACGTACTGCTCGCCCTGGCCGACCGAGGCGTACCAGCCTGCGGCCTCTTCGTAGCGCCCGCGTTCATTGAACAACTGGCCGAGATACATGCGCACCGTGGCCTCATCGTGGTACCGGCTGGCCAATGCCTGTTTCAGGAATTTCTCCGCAGCATCGTAATCCTTGGTCTGCATGGCCAGCAGGCCAACCGCCAAATTCACGTCGGCGTTGCCGGGCAGTTCGTCGAGCAGCCTTTCAAACTGGACGCGCGCTTCGGCATACTGGCGCTCGCTCACCAGCAGGCGCGCATAAACCAGACGGGCATCCTGCATTTTTGGATGATCGGCAAGCAGATTCCGGTAAAACTCCAGTGCCCCGGTGATGGAAACGCGCTGCAACAGCATGCCCTGAAGCAAGGCTGCGGCCTCCCATTCGGGCTGAAGCCGGCTTGCCTCGCGAATTTCGCTCAGCGCCAAGTCATCCTTGCCCGCGCCCCATGCCGCCTGGGCAATGGCAAAATGCGCTTCGGCGCGATTCAAATAGGGCGCGGCCAGTTCCTGCACCAGGGACAGAGCCGCTGCCTTATCCTTCTGTTGCGACAACATCGGGTTCAAATGCAGCATCGCCCTGCCGACGTTATCACCCTCCGCCGCCAGCAACTTCCGGAGATGGGGTCTGGCCTTTTCCAGTTGGCCGTTATTCAGCAGAATCGCCACAACCGCCTGCTGCGCCATGGGTTCGTCAGGCGCAATCTGGTTCCACAGCGTGGCCGCCTCCAGCGCCCGCGCTTCTTGCCGCGACTGCAGGGCAATCTCGGTGGCACGCTTTGCCAGGCGCGGGTCGCGCGTCTTTTTGGCCAGATCCAGCATCCCCTCGACGCCCAAGTCGGACTCGCCACGCTGGCTGGCAATTTCAGAAACCAGGAACTGGAAGAATATCTCGCTGTTCAGTTCGATTTTTGGCAAATTCGCAGTTCGTGCCGCATGCTGCGGCGCGTGGACTTGTGCCGGAGCCTGCGGCGCGGCATTTTTCGGCTGTAATTGGGCGCATCCGGACGCGGCCAGCACGGCGGGAACCAGCAAGAGGTATTTTAAATTCATCACAGGGATATAATGGCGGCAGTCAGCAATACGATCTTTAATTGAGTAGGGGGCGGCGTTCTTTAAAAACGCGTTGCCCATATTAGGACATATTTGCACTTTTTCAAAGCAGCCAGGGCAACAACGAGAATATGACGAATATTACTGTTTCCGCCAGCGGCCTTTCCCGCCACTATGGCACCCGCGTTGTCGTGCACAATATCGGCTTCGAGCTACGTCGGGGCGAGGTGCTGGGCCTGCTGGGACCGAATGGCGCAGGCAAAACCACCACCCTGCAAATGCTGGCCGGGTGTCTGGCCCCCAGCAACGGCGGCGTCGAGATCTGCGGCATCGACCTGCTAGAGCGCCCGCGGGAAGCCAAGTCCCTGCTCGGCTACCTGCCGGAAACGCCGCCCCTTTATCGGGAACTGACGGTGAACGAATTCCTGCGCCTTGCCGCGCGGTTGCACCGCGTCGCCAAAGCGGCGATTCCCGCTGCGGTGGAAAGCGCCAAACAGCGCTGCGGCCTGACCGATGTCGGCAAACGCCTGATCGGCAGCCTGTCCAAGGGCTACCAGCAGCGGGTGGGCATCGCCCAGGCGATCGTGCACAACCCCCGGGTGGTGATCCTGGACGAACCCACGACCGGCCTTGACCCAATCCAGATCCGCGAGATTCGCAAACTGATCCGCGAACTGGGCGGCGAGCACAGCGTGATCCTGTCCACCCATATCCTGCCGGATGTGGAAAGCGTCTGCGACCGGGTTCAGATCATGAGCAAAGGCCGGCTGGCATTCGCCGGCAACATGACCGAACTGAAACAGGCCCACCCGGAGCAGGCCAATCTGGAGGAAGTTTTCATCCATCTGACGCAACAGGAATAACTCATGATTACCACTATTGCCGCCAAGGAACTGCGCATCCTGTTCAGCGCACCAATGGCCTGGATTATCCTGGCCGTGCTGGAATTCGTTCTCGCCTGGTTTTTCCTGAACCAGATCGATGCCTTTCTGGCGATCCAGACGCAGTTGGCCTCTTTCGCCAACCCGCCCGGCGTCACCGAACTGATCGTTACGCCCCTGTTCGGCAACGCCGCCATGATCCTGCTGATGGCGGTGCCGTTCCTCTCGATGCGCCTGATCGCCGGAGAACGGCGCGCCCAGACGCTCACCTTGCTGCTGAGTGCGCCGGTTTCAATCACCGAGATCGTGCTCGGAAAATTCGTCGGCCTGATGGCTTTCCTCACCCTGTTCATCGGCCTGGCCGCACTGATGTCGCTGTCGCTGTATGTCGGCACGACGCTCGACCTGGGTCTGCTCGCCAGCAACATCATCGGCCTGATCCTGCTGGCAGCCAGCTTCGCCGCACTCGGCCTGTTCATCTCCAGCCTCACCGCACACCCGATCATTGCCGGCATCGGCAGCCTGGGCGCGTTCCTCGGCCTGTGGATCATCAACCTTTCGGCGCACGATCCGGATAGCTGGCTGCACACCCTGTCCCTGCTGAAGCACTTCGAATCGTTCAATCGCGGCGTGATCGCCAGTGCCGATGCCGCTTTTTTCGTGCTGTTCACCGTCGCTTTCCTGGTATTGGCAGTGCGGCGGCTCGACTCCGACAGACTGCGAGGATAGACATGAAGATGAACAGCAAATTACAGTTTCGGTTGCGCCTGCACGGCGCCATCTTCATCATCCTGTTTCTCCTCGCCGTCGGCCTGCTTGCCGTCCTTGCGCGCGAATATCCGTCGCAATGGGATATCACCCGCAACAACCGCAACTCCCTGAGCCAGGCCAGCATCGACACGCTCAAGCAACTGCCCGGCCCGGTCACCATCACCGCCTATGCGACCCAGCAAGACCCCCGGCTGGGCGACGTGCGCAAAATCATCCGCGAATTCGTCGGCCTCTACAGCCGCGCCAAACCCGATCTCACACTCAAGTTCGTCGATCCCGCGGAGCAGCCGCAGCAAACGCGCGCCGCCGGAATTCAGGCCAACGGCGAAATGGTGGTAGGGTACCGGGGCCGCAGCGAACACCTCACCACCCTGAACGAGCAGATGCTCACTTCCCTGCTGACCCGGCTGGCCCGTGCCGACAAGCGGCTGGTGTTCTATCTCGACGGCCACGGCGAACGCAAGCTCGACGGCATAGCCAACCACGATCTCGGCGATTTCGGCAAAAAGCTGGAATCCAAAGGTTTCAGGATCGCCAGCCTCAACCTCTCCCTGGCCCAGGACGTGCCCGGCAACGCCAGCCTGCTGCTGATCGCCAGTCCGCAGGTCGACCTGATGGCGGGGGAAGTGGAAAAGCTGAAAAAATACCTGGCAAAAGGCGGCAACCTGCTGTGGCTGATCGACCAGGAACCGTTGCATGGCCTGCGGCCGCTGGCCGAAGCGCTGGGCCTGGTGCTGACTCCAGGCACGGTAGTGGACCCTGCCGCCGAGCAGCTCAACGCTGCTTCCACCACCGCCCTCGGTGCCGTATACGGTCGCCACCCGGCAACGCAGGGATTCAACCTGGTCACCGCCTTCCCCTTCGCGCGCCAGATCGGCACCAGCGAAGGCAAAGGCTGGCAAGCCACCCCCCTGATCGATGTCGCGCCGCAGGGCTGGGTGGAAACCGGCAAACTCAACGGCCCCCTGGCCTACGACAAGAACCACGACACGCCAGGGCCGGTGACCATCGCCGTCGCCCTCGACCGCAGCGTGGAAGACAAGAGCCAGCGTGTCGTGGTGATCGGCAACGGCAGCTTTCTGTCCAACACCTATCTCGGCAACGGCGGCAACCTCGATCTCGGCCTCAACCTGTTCAACTGGCTGGCGAGGGACGACAGCCTCATCACCATCCCGGTAAAAACCACTCTGGATACCAGCCTTGAACTGAGCAAAAACGCCGCAGCGGTCATCGCCCTCGGCTTCCTGGTCGGCCTGCCGCTGGCCTTCATCACCATCGGTATCGGCATCCGGTGGCTACGGCGCAGGGCATGAAGCCCAGAATCTGGCTCAACCTCGGCCTGGCCGCGCTGGTTATTGTGCTGGCGTTGCTGGTCTGGCTCAAACCCAAGCCCGCGGCCCAACCAGAATTCAAACTCACCGCCCTTGCCAGCGCCGGCATCAACCACATAACCATCGAAAAAAACGGGCAGCCGGCCACCGTGCTGCAAAAAACCCCGGCTGGCTGGCGTCTGATCGCGCCGTTCAAAGCGCGGGCCGACGAGGAGATGGTCAGGCGCGTACTGGAAATAACTGCCGCTACCAGCCTGCAACGCTTTCCCGCCACCGATCTCGGCCGCTTCCAGCTCGACCAGCCGTTGCTGCGCCTCACCCTCGACGGTCAGGAAATCAGCTTCGGCATGCAGAACCCGCTGACCGGCGAAGTCTATGCCGCCGCCAATGGCGGCGTTTATCCGATCGCGCCGCGCTATCTCGCCCACGTATTGAAAATCCCCGCCGATTTTGCCGCCCGCGCCTTGCTGGCAGAGGAAGAAAAACCAGTCGGCTTCGAATTCGCCGATCTGGCGCTCAACCAGCGCGACGACGGCAAATGGTTAGCCTCCCCGGCCAACCCGGACTGGAGCCAGGACGACCTCAACCGCTGGGTGGATGAGTGGCGCAACGCCTCCAGCCTGCTGACCCAACCCTACGACGGCACACCCGCGAAAGAATCGATTACCCTGCGGCTGCGCGATGGCAAGACCATCCCCTGCAAAATCCTGCGGCGCGAACCGGAACTGGTTCTGCTGCGCGAGGACGAAAAGCTGCAATACCATTTCCCCACCGAAGTCGGAAAACGGCTGCTGCGCCCGGGAAAATAAACCTAAAAAAGTCTTTCACCGCAGAGACACAGGGACACGGAGAAAATCCGGGATTTTTAAACAGATGGGCCGGCAAAACGCCGGCCCGTCAAAACTGCTACTACTTGAGCTGCCCGCGAATCTCGCCACCCTTGTTCGCGGCGCTATGAACATTGATATAAAGCTCACCCGCTTTGTATGCCTGATATTGGGCATCGGTCAATTTCGCGCCCGCAGGCACCATCCAACCGTGATCGCCGTCCTTGGACAACTTGATGATTACCGGACCATTCTTCCCTGCTGCACCCTGGTGGATGTGCGCCATCGTTCCCGCTATACCCGTCGTCATAACGCTGCCGCTAACGGTCATGTCAGAATTGATCATGACGGTTCCACTCCCGGCGGCTTCCGTCATGACAGGTGGAACCTCATTGCCGCCACTCAGTGTGACCTTAATCTCGTCGCCAAAGACCATGCTTGTCGCTGCGGCAAGCGAAATTGCCGCTGCGGCAAGCGCGACCAGGAAACCGAGGCGATTAAATACTCGTAAAGTATTCATGATGAACCTCTCTTGATCAGTTTGATTGGGTTACACGCTAAACATGCTTAAAGCAATTCAATACTAGACTATTATTGTCTACTATAAAGCGTACCAGCAGAATTCATTTATGATTGTGATTGGATGCCCCGGGACCTGTGGCTGGAAAGAAACAGCCCGCGTAGGGCGCAATAACCGAAGGGCATTGCGCCAAGCCATGGTTGCGGCAACGACCTGCCGACACGGCATGCGGACGTGCTATGGAAGACGACCCGAAATGGTGATTTACCCTGAAAATGCGCGGCGCATGAACTAGACTGAGAATTCGCGTCATCGGGAGATAGAAATGGGAAGCCAAATCATGCCGGGTTCGTTGAAGAAGCCGGATCGGGCAAGCCCATTTCCGTCGCCGGAAGACATGAACACCCATCGTCTGCGCATTCGCCGGGCAAGACTGATCGGCCTGGCGCTTGCCTTGATCTGCGTCTCCGCCGGGGCAGCCCAAATCGATATGCCCACTGGCGGAAAGGAGCGGCTTGCCATGTCCCTGACCGTCACATCTGCATCCTTCAATCACGACGGCATGATCCCTGCCCGCCACACCTGCGACGGGCAGGATGGTTCGCCGCCGCTTTCATGGACGGGGGTGCCCGCCGGCACCAAAAGCCTGGTGCTGATCGTCGATGATCCGGATGCACCGGACCCTGCGGCGCCGAAAATGACCTGGGTGCACTGGGTGCTGTACAACATTCCGCCCGCTGCCAGCGGCTTGCCCGAGGGCATTGTGGCGAATAACCTCCCGGCCGGCACCCTGCCGGGGGTGAATAACTGGAATCGCACCGGCTATGGCGGGCCGTGCCCGCCGATTGGCAGGCACCGCTACTTCCACAGGCTTTATGCCCTGAGTGTCCTGCTGCCGGATCTGAAGAACCCCACCAAGGCGGCACTGGAAAAAGCAATGCAAGGCCATGTCCTGGCTCATGCCGAACTGGTTGGTTTATACCAGCGGCGGCGATAGATTCCTGTCGGGAATCGGCGAAATAGCTCCCCCATGATCCCCATCCACGAACTGCTCAACAGAATGCGCTGGGATGAAACCTACGCAAAAGGAGATTTCGTGATCGGCTATTACAATCGCGTGGGCGAAAAAATTATCCTGGTGCCGCTGCACCAGATCCGCCTTACCCCTGGCGATCATTTTTCCTTCCAGGTCACCGATCCGGACGGCTATGCTCATGATGTTCCATTTCATCGGGTCAAGGAAGTCCACAAGGATGGAGAACTGATCTGGCACAGGGAACATTAGTGCTGCTTTCGTCAAGAACCGGATAAAAAATCGGCACATTGCTTTTTAGGCTCCAGTGGCCTTAAATGAAATTGCGAAGCGGTTTCTTATCCTTGAATTAAAATAGGGGGTGTCATGGCTATTGGTGAAATTTGCAACCGGAAAGTGGTGGTCGCGCAGCGTGAAACAACCGTGCTGGAGGCAGCCCGCCTGATGCGCCAGCATCATGTAGGCGACCTGGTGATTGTCGATGAGGTTTCCGGCAAGCGAATACCGGTGGGCATCGTAACCGATCGCGACGTCGTGCTGGAAGTCGTCGCCATGGAACTGGATGCCTCCGTGCTTACTGCCGGCGACATCATGGGGCCGGAACTCACCACGATCAGCGAGGGCGACGGCGTATACGAAACCATTCGTTACATGCGCGCAAAGGGGGTGCGCCGGATTCCGGTGGTGAACGACCAGGAGGAACTCATCGGCATCGTCACCCTGGACGATCTTCTGGAGCTTCTGGCGGAAGAGATGAATGAATTGACCAAGCTTCTTTCCAGGGAAAGAAGGCACGAAAGACAAAACCGTTTTGCTGCTCCATCCGCTTCGACATGACATCCATTTTCCGGGATTGCCGGCCGCGGCATCGAGGGCACAAAATGAAACATTTACGGATTATGAAAGTCCTGCCGGGGGCCATAGTGACAGGTTTTCCACCGTTTGCAGGAAAGATGAGGAGCAGGAGTTGAAATGAGCGCCAACTACCCCGCCCGCTGGTGGCACAAACTCGACGATGGCCGCATCCAGTGCGACCTGTGCCCGCGCGACTGCAAGCTGCACGAGGGCCAGCGCGGCCTGTGTTTCGTGCGCATGGTCGAGGGCGGCCAGATGGTGCTGACCACCTATGGCCGTTCCTCCGGCTTCTGCATCGACCCGATCGAGAAAAAGCCGCTCAACCATTTCTATCCGGGGTCGAGCATTTTCTCTTTCGGCACCGCGGGCTGCAACCTGGCTTGCAAGTTCTGCCAGAACTGGGACATCAGCAAGGCGAAGGACATGGATCTCCTGATGGACCAGGCCTCGCCCGAGGCCATCGCCGCAGCCGCAAAAGCGCATGACTGCAAGAGCGTGGCTTTTACTTACAACGATCCGGTGGTTTTCGCCGAATACGCCATGGACACCGCCGACGCATGCCACGCCCGCGGCATCAAGACCGTGGCGGTCACCGCCGGCTACATGCACGATCAGGCGCGGCGGGAATTTTACGCCAAAATGGACGCCGCCAACGTCGACCTGAAAGGCTTCACCGATGGCTTCTACGGCAAGCTGTGCAGCGGCCATCTCCAGCCGGTGCTCGACACTCTGGTCTATTTGCGGCGCGAAACGAATGTCTGGTTCGAAATCACCACCCTGCTGATCCCCGGCCACAACGACACGGACGAAGAACTCACTGCCCTGAGCCAATGGATATTCAAGGAACTGGGCGCGGACGTACCGCTGCACTTCTCCGCCTTCCACCCCGATTACAAGATGATGGATGTGCCGCCGACACCTTCGGCAACCCTTTCCCGCGCCCGCGGCATTGCGATGAAGGAAGGACTGCGCTACGTTTATACCGGCAACGTGCATGACCCGCAGGGGGATACCACCTATTGCCCCTCCTGCAAGGCGCCCCTGATCGAGCGCGACTGGTACCAGATCAACACCTACCACCTGACCGACGACGGACACTGCCCGAAATGCGGCACAGCGATCGCCGGACGCTTCGAAAAATTTACCGGGGCGTTCGGATCGCGGCGTATCCCGGTGATAATGAGCACCTTTCATCCCTGACCATGATTTCCGAACTGACTTACATCCCGGATGGCAAGGTCAGGCTGGAAGGGATGCTGGAGATTCCGAAAGGCGCGCCGGGGGTCGTGCTGTTTGCCCATGGCAGCGGCAGCAGCCGCCTGAGCCCGCGCAACAACTACGTGGCACAAGTGCTGCGCGACGCCGGCCTGGGTACGCTGCTGATCGACCTGTTGACCAAACATGAGGACGCGGACTATGCCGCCCGCTTCGACATCCCGCTTCTGACCCGACGGCTGCTAACCGCAACCCGCTGGTTGCGTAACGATGAACGGACAAAACCCCTCGCCATCGGCTATTTCGGCGCCAGCACCGGCGCGGCGGCAGCCTTGCAGGCGGCGGCGGAAGACGTAAAAGTTGCCGCGGTCGTTTCCCGCGGCGGCCGCCCTGACCTTGCCGGGGAAGAAGCCCTGGGCAAGGTGGCATGCCCCGTCCTGCTGATCGTGGGCGGATTCGACAATGTGGTGATTGATCTCAATCGGCAAGCCTATCGCTTCCTTCGCTGTGAAAAGGAACTGATCATCGTACCGGGCGCCACCCACCTGTTCGAGGAACCCGGCACGCTGGAGCAGGCCGCGAAGCACGCCGCTCAATGGTTCAGTCAATATCTCGGAACGGGCAAAGGCACCTGATCCCGCTCCCCGGAGAAGGGCGAGACGGCTCGTTTCTCCGCAAGCAGGAGAAGGCGAGCACATAGATGGAGCCATTTACCGCCACTCATCCGCTGTTGATCTGGATCGCACAGCATCCCTACTGGGTTGGCATTGCGATTTTCCTTGTTTCTCTGTCCGAATCACTGGCTCTGGTGGGCTTATTCATTCCCGGCGCGGTAGCGATGTTCGGAATCGGTGCCTTGGTCGCCGCCGGCGCGGTGAATTTATTGGCCGCGCTGTCTTGGGCTACGGCAGGCGCCATTGCTGGCGATGCCATCAGCTACTGGCTGGGGCGCCATTACCGCGAGCAGTTGCAAACCCTCTGGCCTTTTAGCCGTTCCCCGCAACTGATAGACCGGGGCGTGGCATTCTTTCACCGGCATGGCGGCAAAAGCATCCTGTTGGGCCGCTTTGTCGGGCCGATGCGCCCGGTTATTCCGGCGATTGCCGGCATGCTCGGCATGCCCCCAGCGCGCTTCTATCCGGCGAATATCATATCGGCGCTCGGTTGGGCGCCCGCTTATATTCTGCCCGGAGTCGTCTTTGGCGCATCACTGGGACTGGCGGAAGCGGTGGCAACACGCCTCGCCATGACGGTGGCGGCGCTGGTGGTGGCGATCTGGGGCGGCGCATGGGGGATAGGCCGCGCTGTTTTGTGGCTGCAACCACGCATCGAGGGTGGGTTGATGCTGTTGCAGGCTTGGGCCGGGGCCATACCGTCCGGCAGGGGCCGCCGTATCCGCAAACTGGTTGCTGCGCTGATCGACCCCGCGCAACCTGAATCCCGCACCTTGCTGATATTGGCGGGGCTGCTGATTGTCGCCGCCTGGGGATTTTTCGGCATTCTGGAAGACGTTCTGGCCCGCGATCCATTGGTATTTATTGACAGCTCGGCGTATCACTTTTTGCAGGGTTTGCGCACCCCCTTCGGTGACGCGATCATGATTGCGCTAACCGAGATGGGCGACGCGGCGGTCACACTCCCGGTGGTATCGGCAGTGCTACTCTGGCTGCTGGTGCAACGCGCCTGGCGTCCGGCGGCCTATTTGTTGGCTGCGGTGGGCTTTGCCGCCGCACTGACCGTGGCGGTCAAGGCAGGACTGCAACTGTCGCGCCCGACGCCTTTGTACAATGGGATGAGTGAATTTTCTTTTCCTAGCGGCCATGCCACCATGAGTATCGTCATCTATGGTTTTCTGGCAGTGCTGACCGCACGGGAACGCTCCGCCCGCAGACGCCTTGCGGTATTGACCGCGACCGTCCTGCTGGTCATCCTGATCGCTTTTTCCCGGCTGTATTTGGGAGCGCACTGGCTTTCAGACGTGTTGGGAGGTTTGGCTTTCGGCGTTGCCTGGGTAGCCCTGCTGGGCATCGCCTATTTGCGCCATCCCGCCCCGGCGTTTTCCGTCCGGGGCTTGACGGTTGTGGCGTTCTCGGCGCTGCTGGCCGGCGGCGGCTTTCATATCGCGACCCGCCACGCGGACGATACCCTGCGTTACGCCGTGCACCAGAACACCAGGTTCATGGCACAACAGGGTTGGTGGAGTGTTGCCTGGCAAACCCTCCCGGCCTGGCGCATTGACATCGAGGGGGAATACGAACAGCCGATCACCGTGCAATGGGCCGGCTCGCCCCAATACTTGCGCCGCAGCCTCCTGGCGACAGGATGGCGGGAGCCTTTGCCGCTATCAGGGAGAAATTTCTTGCTGTGGCTTGATCCCTCCCGCTCCGCCATGGAACTACCGCTGTTGCCACGTGTCCACGATGGTCGCCACGAAGCGTTGGCACTGATTCACCCGGTGCCAGGCCAGCGCGACCAACGCCTGGTACTGCGCCTCTGGCGGACCGACACCATGCTTCGCGAAGCTGCCCAGCCTGTGTGGGTAGGGATGGTGGCGCAGGAAAGCTTAATCCACCCTCTGCCCTGGTTTAACCTGCCCCGGGACGGCAGGGACTTTAACCAACCGCGCCAAACCCTGCTCGACAGCCTGCCGGGTGTACCGGCACGTCTGGCCAGGCGAAGCGAGATGCCCGGCCCGGTAGACGAACAAACGATAATCTGGGATAAACAGGTATTGTTGGCACGCGAACCGGAAAGGCCATGAAAAACAGAAAATTGAGCGCGCGATTCGACTTTGCCTGGGCAGGCATCCTGGCTGCCTGGAAAAGCGAACAAAGTTTCCGGATACAGGCTGGACTCGCTGCCGCCTTGCTGATGGCGCTGTTGCTGCTCCGTCCGCCCCTGTTATGGTGGGCGCTTTGTTTCATCATGGCGGTTTTGGTGCTGGCGGCGGAACTTTTCAATACCGCCCTGGAGACATTGATCGACCACCTCCATCCAGAAATCCATCCCGCCATCAGAACCGCCAAGGATTGTGCCGCCGGAGCCGTTCTGTTGCTGAGTTTCGGCGCCCTGGCGGTAGCAATAGCCATGCTGCTGGCGGCGCTCTCGATACTGCCTTGAGCCAGAGGACAGCCGAAACGTTCATCCCGGTAGTCTACTCAAATTGTTTCGCCTTGGCACCCTGCCGCAAAATTTCGATCACTTCCTCGTCCTCCACCTGCGGGAAATCCAGGTAAAACTGCCCGACCGCCTGAAACCATTCCGGGGCCTCCAGGCAGACCACCTCATCGGCATATTTCCTGATCTTTTCCAACGTATCCGGCGGCGAAACCGGCACAGCGCAAATCAGCTTCTCCGGACCTTTGGCCCGCAGGGAATGCAGCGCGGAAATCATGGTCGCGCCGGTAGCCAGGCCGTCGTCGAGCACGATCACGATGCGCCCTGCCGGATCTATCGGCGGCCTGATGGGCGTGTACTGGGCACGGCGACTACGCATGGTTTCCAGCTGAGCCTGTTTCTCGGCTTCGAGATACTCGGGGTTGGCGCCTGCCCGAGCCGCATAATCCGCAATGTAGGTCCAGCCGCTTTCATCCACTGAACCGACCGCGAACTCCGGACTGAACGGCGCGCGCAGCTTCCTCACCAGCACCACGTCCAGCTCGCCGCCCAGCGCATCGGCAATAATCCTGCCCATCGGCACGGCGCCGCGCGGAATCGCCAGCACCAGCGGGTTCTTTCCCTTATAGGCGGCCAGCCGCTTAACCAGGCGGAGAGCGGCTTCATCGCGGTCTCTGAAGGGCATGACGTACTCCTTGCGACACTGAACACAGATAAATTCCAGCAGCCCGCCAAACTGAAGTCATAGGGTGCGCCGTGGATTGGTGCGTACGGCGCACCCTGCTCATTCGGCTGCAGAAACACTCGCCTTGGCCGATCAATCCGGTTTTTTCTTCGCTCTCGGCTTTTTTTCGGGCTGCCGCGCAAACGACTTCCCGATCTCGGTCAGCTCGGCCAGCCGCGCCGCAACCAGGTGATTGACGCTGCCCGCCGGATAAGCGCCGTCGGCACCGACTTCCCCGGCCGGCATGCCAGTCAGGGTGGCGATAGCCTGATCGACATTTTCCATGGCGTATATCCGGAATTTTCCGGCCTCGGCAGCAGCCACCACATCCCGGCGCAGCATCAGGTGCTTGACGTTGGCGGCGGGAATCAGCACTCCCTGCTCGCCGGTTAATCCCCGCGCCACGCAAATATCGAAGAACCCTTCGATTTTCTCGTTGACCGCACCGATTGCCTGCGCCTGGCCGAACTGGTTCACCGAGCCGGTCATCGCCAGCGATTGCTTGATCGGCACGTCCGCCAGATTGGAAAGCAGCGCGCATAATTCCGCCATGGAGGCGCTGTCGCCCTCGATGAAACCATAGGACTGCTCGAACACCAGGCTGGCGGAAAGCGCCAGAGGCTGGTTCCTGGCATAGCGCGCGGCGAGGAAGGAGGACAGGATCAGCACGCCCTTGGAATGGATGGCGCCGGAAAGCTTCACTTCGCGCTCGATGTTGACCAGTTCCCCTTCGCCAAGCCGGCTGGTGGCGGTGATCCGGGTCGGCAGGGCGAAGGCGAAATTGCCCAGTTCGATCACGGAAAGACCGTTGACCTGCCCCGCCACGGCGCCCTGGGTAGCGATCATCATGTTGCCGCGCAGGATTTCCTCGTGCAGCCTCGACCTCAACCGATCCTGCCGGCGGATCTGGGCATCGATCGCCTGCTGCACGTTGGTGGCATCCACTACCTCACGACCCGCCTCGCGCGCCCAGTAATCAGCCTCGCGCAACAGATCCACCACGCTGCGCATATGGGTGGAAAGCCTTTCCGCATCGCCAACCAGGCGCGCTCCGTGCTCGATCACCCTTGCTACGGCACTGCGGTCGAACGGATGCAGCCCTTCCTTGCGGGTCAGCGTGGCAATCAGGCGGGCATAGAGCAGATGGGTGTCGGCGTTGCGCTCGATGCGCCCCTCGAAATCCGCCGCCACCTTGAACAACTCGCCGAAATCCGGATCGTATTCCTGCAGCAGATAATAGAACAGGCGGTCGCCGAACATGACTATTTTGGCATCGAGCGGAATCGGTTCGGGGTCCAGCGATACGGTGCTGACCAGGCTGAACATCTGGCCCAGGGATTCGATGTGGATCTCGCGCGATTGCAGCGCCCGTTTCAGCCCTTCCCAGGCAAATGGCTGCATCAGCACCTTGCGCACGTCCAGCAGCAGATAGCCGCCGTTCGCCCGATGCAGCGCACCCGGCTTGATCAGGGTGAAATCCGTGACCAGTGCGCCGAACTGGGCGATATGCTCGACCCGTCCGATCAGGTTGCTGTAGGTCGGGTTGTCCTCGCTGATGATGGGCGCGCCGGGTCTTTTGCCGTTCGTTACCAGCACGTTTACCTTGTAGCGGTGAAAGGTCTGCTGAGTGGTGATGGTCATGCCGGAGACAGTGGTGGATTCCTCCTGCTTGCGGAAATCATCGACATGTTCAATCATGTCCTGCTGCACGACGTCGAAATATTTCAGCACCTCGGGCAGGTCGGCGTAAATCACGCGCAATTCGTTCATCAGGTGCTCGACCGAGGACAACATCATTTCCCGGTCGAGCTGCTTGATCCGTTCGCTCCGCTCCCTGCGCCACTGCGGCATGTGGCGCAGGATTTTCTCCAGCCGTTCCTGCAGCCCCGCGATGGCGGTTTCCACCCGCGTCCTTTCTTCTTCCGGCAATTTTTCATATTCGTCCGGGGGAATCACCTCATGGTTGCGGGTCGGCGCGAAGGCATAACCTTCCGGCGTGCGCAGCAAAATGATTTCCTGCTTCTCGGCATCATCGCCCAGCTCCTTTAACAACCCCTCCCGGCGCTTGCTGAACTCCTCCTGAATTGCTCCGATCTTGACGCGGTATTCGTCGCTCTCGAACAGCGCGGGGATCGCGGTACGCAAATAATCCACCATCTGCTCCATGTGGAGGCGCAGTTCCTCCCCCCTGCCGGTCGGCAGCCTGAGCGCCTTGGGTTTGTGCGGCTGGGCAAAGCTGTTGAGATAGCACCAGTCATCGGGCTCGCGCTCGCTTTCCGCTTTTTTCTCGAGAAACTGGCTCACCATGCTGCGCTTGCCCATGCCGGACGGGCCGAGCACGAAAAGATTGTAGCCTTCATGACGGATGCCGGCACCGAAGCGCACCGCGTCCATGGCGCGCATCTGGCCGATGATTTCGGTCAGGTCTTCCAGATCTGCCGTAGTCTGGAATCCGAACTGTTCCGGATCGCAAGGATAGTGAAGCAGCGGTGGTTCCAATGAGGGAAGGGTAGTCATTTTTTTTCTTCCTGAAATGCCCTGTTTTTATTATAGGTGCCATCAACGGCTTTTGCGCGCGCCGCCCAGATCGCGCAGCCGCCGGTACAGATCGCGTTCTTCGGCCGTTGGCTTCTCCGGGATAGTCACCCGGATGCGCAGATAAAGATCGCCGCGTTTGCGTCCGCCGAATTCAGGCAAGCCCTTGCCGCGAACCCGCAGCACGGTATCGGGCTGGGTGCCGGGCGGAACGGTCACCTCGGCAGGCTTGTCCAGTGTCGGCACTTTCAGACTCGTCCCCAGGACGGCATCGGCCACCGCGATTGATTCACTGCGCCAGAGATCCGCGCCATTGCGTTCGAAGCGCGGGTCGGGTTCGCTGCGCACAACCACGAACAGATCGCCAGGCCGTCCACCGGTCTCTCGGCTCGGCATACCGCGCCCTGGAATGCGCAGGGCCATGCCCTCCTCCACGCCAGCCGGTATGTTGACGCTCAGAACTTCGTTGCGCGTTGTTTCCCCCGAACCGCCACAATCCGGGCAGGGCTTGTCGATCACGCTGCCCCGGCCCATGCAGACCGGACAAATACTGACCTGCTGGATAATCACGTTGCTCTTGTCGTGTGTTTCGCGGCGGCTGGTCGTCTGGCGACCGGAGCCGTTGCACGCGCTGCAGGCGCGGGGCTGTGTGCCGGCCGCCGCGCCGCTTCCGCCGCAAGACGAACAAGCCGTCCGGCGCGGCAGCCGGACTTTTTCTTCGCCGCCGGATACCACCCGTTGCAACGGCACATGCAGCTCAACCTCGACATTCGCTCCGGGCATCGGGCCAGCCTGGCGGCGATGGAAAAAATGATTGAACAGCCCTCCGCCCAGACCGAAATCGAAATTGAGGCCGCCGAGCAGGTCTTCGAAATCGATGCCGCCGAACAGGTCTTCGCGGCTGAATCCGGCTACGCCCTCGAAACCGCGTGCATCGTATTCGGCACGCTTCTTCGGATCGGAGAGTATCGCATAGGCTTCGGCGATTTCCTTGAAACGCTCTTCGGCATCCGACGCCTTGTTGCGGTCGGGATGGTACTGCAGGGCGAGCTTGCGGAAAGCATCCTTGATCGCCTTGCCGTCGGCGTTTTTCGGAACGCCGAGCACCTCGTAGTAATCGCGCGGGGTGGTTGCGATGATGATTCCTTCATCTCAAGCTTATCGAAGTTGAAAAACCTTGAACCGCAGAGGCGCAAAGGCGCAGAGGAATTCAAAAACCGGCACTCTACAAAAGATCACGAGAAGTAAAAATCAGTGCAAATCTATAGTTTCTTATTTTTACTCCGCGCCTTTGCGCCTCTGCGGTTAAGCAATTGCCCTATCTTGTTTCCTTGTATTCCGCATCCACCACCCTGCCGCGCGGCCCGGAGCCGCTTGGCCGCGCCTCGCCAGCGGTCGCACTCTCTTCGGCTTTCGCCCCCGGATAGGGCGTCTGTGCATACACCCCGGCGTTGGGCGACTGGGAATAAATCACCGCGCCGGCCTCCTTCAGCACTTTCTGCAAGGCCTCGGCACGCTCGGTGGCAAGCTGTGCATCGCGCTTGGTCAACGCTTCCTTCACCTCGCGCAATGCGGCCTCGATCCGGCCCCTGAGTTCATCGGTGAGCTTGTCGCCGAAATCCGCCAGCATCCTTTCCGCCTGATAGCAGGCGGCATCGGCCGAATTCAGCTTGTCCACCTCCTCGCGCCGCTGCTTGTCCTGATCGGCATATTGTTCCGCCTCATGGATCATGCGCTGTTTCTCGGCATCGGAAAGCCGGGTCGAGCCGGTGATGCGGATCGACTGGGATTTGCCGGTGGCGGTGTCCCTGGCGTTGACGTTGAGGATACCGTTCGAGTCGATATCGAAGGTCACCTCGATTTTCGGCATGCCGCGCGGCGCCGGCACCAGACCGTCGAGGTTGAACTCGCCCAGGCTGGCATTGTCCGGCGCCATCGGGCGCTCGCCCTGAAACACATGGATGGTGACGCTGGTCTGCATGTCGGCGGCGGTGGTGAAGATTTCGGATTTTTTCACCGGCACCGGGGTATTGCGCGCAATCAGCGGGGTGGCCACGCCGCCCAGGGTTTCCACGCCGAGCGTCAACGGCGTCACGTCCACCAGCACGATATCGCCCACCTCGCCCGACAACACGCCGGCCTGGATCGCCGCGCCGGAGGCGACGCATTCCATCGGGTCGACCCCCATTTCGGCCTTGCGGCCGAACATGTCTTCGAAAAAGGTGCGCACCGACGGCATCCGGGTCGGCCCGCCGACGAAGACGATGCGATCGACGTCGCGCGGCGTGATGCCGGCATCCTTCAGCGCCTGCTCCACCGGCCCGCGGCAGCGCTCGATCACCGAGCGCACCACCCGTTCCAGGTCGGTGCGCGTCAAGTCCAGTTCGAGATGGCGCGGCTCCCCGCCGGAGGAGGCGATATAAGGCAGGCTGACATGCGCGGTGGTGCTGGTGGTGAGTTCGATCTTGGCCATCTCGGAAGCTTCGAGCAGGCGAGCGGCGGCCTTGCGGTCGCCGCGCAGGTCGATGCCGGATTCCGTCCTGAAACGGTCGGCCAGGTATTCGAAAATACGCTGGTTCATGTCGGTGCCGCCGAGCTGGGTATCGCCGGAGGTGCTCTTCACCTCGAACACGCCCTTGCCGAACTCCATGATGGTCACGTCGAGCGTGCCGCCGCCGAAGTCGATCACCGCGATGCGCAGCTCCTGGCCCGCCCGGTCGAGGCCGTAGGCGAGCGCGGCTGCGGTGGGCTCGTTCACCAGCCGCGCCACCTCGATGCCGGCGATGCTGCAGGCGTCCTTGGTGGCGTTGCGCTGGTTGTCGTCGAAATAGGCGGGGACGGTGACGACCGCCCTGGTGACCGGCTCGCCCAGGAATGCTTCGGCGTCGCGCTTGATTTTCTGCAGCAAAAAGGCGGACAACTGCTCGGGAGAATACTCGTTATTGCGCAGGCGAACCTTCTCGCGCCGCCCCATCTGGCGCTTGAAAGCGGAGGCGGTGCCTTCCGGATTCGACGCCGCCTGGCGCCGCGCCGGCTCGCCGACCAGCACCTGGCCGTCGGCGAGTACTGCGACATAGCTGGGAAATGCCTTGCCGCCCAGGCTCACTCCTTCGGCGCTGGGGATGATGACCGGCCGGCCGCCTCGCAACACGGCGGCTGCCGAGTTGGACGTGCCGAGGTCGATGCCGATGATAGCCATGAAATTCTCCTTATTTTGGAAGCCGCTCTTTTTTGTTAAGGCTCTATACTTTCTAAATATAGCGAAGGATTCCGATCATGATTAAAAATACGCGTATTCGTCGAACCGCCGCACTGGCCATGGTGGCGTTGGGCGCAATCCTGATGTTTCTCGCCCCGGAAGTCTGGCCGGGTGCGCTGCTGCTTGGCCTGGGCGTAATCCTGGAGATGGCCGGCATTGCGCTGGAGCACAAGGCCAAATAATGCCCGACCGAGGCGTCAGCCACTTCTGGCCTGAGCCCGCCGAATTTGAAAAACCGATACCCGACAAGCCTGCTGCGGAATTCGGAGTTGCACCCCTTACCAGCACCACTGACCTGCACCCTCGCAGTGGCGAGACCCTGTTGCCGGTGGATATGCGTAATGATTTCCTGCCGGGCGGCATTCTTGCCGTGCCGGCCGGCAACGAAGTACGGGGACTGGAATGAAAAATCCATGGATGATGTTTTTTGCGCTTGCCCTGGCTGCGTGCGGCCCAAACGAGGCGGGCAAAACGACCGAACCCCAGTTCAGCACACTGGCGCCGGCGGTTGGCAAAGAATACATATTCGCCATCCACCCACTGCATAATCCGGAGCGCCTGTTTGAGGTCTACGGCCCGTTGATCGATTATCTGAACCGGAATATCCCCGGCACCACATTCAGGCTGGAAGCTTCTCGCAATTACGAGAAATTCGAGAAAAAACTGTACGCGCGGCAAGTTGATTTTGCCTTGCCTAATCCCTATCAAACGTTGAATTCCCTGAAACACGGTTATCACGTCATCGCCAAGATGGGGGACGACGACCAGTTTACCGGCGTCATCCTGGTCCGGCGCGATAGCGGTATCGAGGAGGTAACCGACCTCAAGGGCAAGAAAGTATCGTATCCCGCCCGCACGGCATTAGCCGCCACCATGATGCCGCAATATTATTTCCAGACCCACGGCCTGGATGTGAACCGCGACATCGAGAACCTGTATGTCGGTTCGCAGGAATCGTCCATCATGAACGTTTACCTCGGCAACGTGGCGGCTGGTGCGACCTGGCCGCTGCCTTGGAAAGCGTTTCAAAAAGAGCATCCGGACAAGGCAAGCGAACTGGAGGTCAAATGGGAAACCGGGTCGCTGATCAACAACGGGGTGGTGGCGAGAAACGACGTGCCCGAAAAGCTGGCCAGACGGGTGGCCCAACTACTCGATACTTTGCATGCCAGCAAGGAAGGGAGAGCCATTCTGGCGCGCATGCCGCTATCCCGCTTCGAGCTCGCCGATGACCAGCGTTACCGGGTGATCGAGGATTTTCTGCACAAGTTCAGCCAGACCGTGCGCCCCCTGGACGAGCCGCAGAAATGAAAATATTTCCTTTCAGCATCGCGTCACGAGGATCATTCAAGCGGCAGATCATCCTGACCTTCGTGGTCGGTTTTTTCCTGCTGATTGCCGCTTTTGCCGCTTACATGGTGCAGACCGAAAGCGACTACCTTTATCGCAATAGCAACAATGAAACGACCAGCCTGGCGCAATCGCTCGCGGTCAGCTCCGTGTCCTGGGTGCTGGCAAACGATTTGGAGGGGCTGCAGGAAGTCGTTCATTCCTTTCAGAGCCATCCTGGATTGCGCTATGCGATGGTTATCTCGCCCTCGGGACGGGTGCTCGCGCATAGCGATGCAACCAAGGTGGGACAATTCGTATCCGACGAGCGTAGCCTTACCCTCATCAAGGCGCCACCCGAAAAAAGAGTCCTGACAGACGATAAATCCATGATCGACATTGCTGTGCCCATCATGGTTGATCATCGGCATGTCGCTTGGGCGAGGATTGCACTTGGCCGGGAAGGAATCGCTGCCAACCTGCGCAAAATGATAATGCGCAGTGTGCTTTTCGTTTTGTTATCCATGGTCTTGTCCCTTCTCGCCGCTCTGCTGATAGCGAACCGGCTGGGGCATCGCATCGGCTCATTGGTGCAGGTGGCGAAGGAAGTGCAGGCTGGAAATTTCGATACGCGTGCGAAGATTTCAGGTGTAGACGAAGTTTCCATATTGGGCAATAGCCTCAACCAGATGCTGGATGCGCTGGCACAGGATGAGGAACAGCTACGGTCTGCATCGCTCTATACCAGGAGCCTGATCGAAGCGAGCCTCGACCCGCTGGTGACCATCAGCCGGGAAGGAAAGATAACCGACGTCAATAAGGCGACCGAGGACGTAACCGGCAGGAGCCGTTCCGAACTGATCGGAACGGATTTTTCTGATTACTTTACCGAGCCGGACAAGGCGCGGGAAAGCTACCGGCAAGCCTTCCAGGAAGGCCCTGTTACCGATTACCCGCTGGCCATCCGCCACAAGGATGGGTACTTTACAGAGGTGCTGTACAACGCCAGCGTCTATCGCAATGAGGCTGGCGAGGTATTGGGCGTGTTTGCCGCCGCGCGCGATGTAACCGAGCGCAAAATGGCGGAACAGGAAGTGGTGAAACTGAGTTTGCAGAACAGGCTGATCCTGGATTCGGCGGGAGAGGGTATCTACGGGCTGGGCATTGACGGCCGCTGCACGTTCGTCAATCCCGCAGCGTCGCAATTGCTCGGCTTCATGGTCGAAGAACTCATTGGCCAGCACATTCATTCCATGTTCCATCACACCAAGCCGGATGGCCGCCCCTATCCGGAGGAGGAATGCCCGGTCCATGAGGCGTACAAACAAGGTGTGGTTCATCGTGGGGTCGACCTGTACTGGCGGAAGGACGGGAGCAGTTTCCAAGTGGAATTCGTCAGCACGCCGATCCTGGAGGCAGGAAAAACCACCGGGGCTGTGTTGATGTTTCGCGACATCACCGAACGCAAGCTGGCCGAGGAACAGATCCGGCGCAGCGAACAGGGCCTTGCCGAAGCTCAGCGCATCGCTCACCTGGGCAACTGGGATCTCGACCTCGTCCATAACGTGCTGACCTGGTCGGACGAAATTTACCGCATCTTCGAAATTGACCCGGAGAAATTCGGCGCGTCCTATGACGCCTTCCTGGATGCGATCCATCCCGATGACCGCGAGCTGGTCAACCGCGCCTATACCGAATCGGTCAAGAACAGAGTGCCTTACGACATTGCGCACCGGCTGCTGATGAAGGATGGCCGGGTGAAATACGTGAACGAGAAATGCGAGACACATTACAGCGAGGACGGCAAGCCGTTGCGTTCTGTCGGCACGGTGCACGACATCACCGAGATCAAGAAGGCCGAGGATAAAGTCAAAGAGCTGAACCGCGATTTGGAGCGGCGAGTGGCTGGACGAACCTCGCAACTGGAAGCCGCCAACAAGGAACTCGAAGCGTTTTCCTATTCGGTTTCGCATGATCTGCGCACCCCGTTGCGCGCCATCGACGGATTCTCGCGCATCCTGCTGGATGACTATGCCGATCGGCTGGATGATGAAGGCAAGCGGCTACTCAACGTGGTGCGGGACAATACCCGCCGGATGGGACAATTGATCGATGACATCCTGAAGTTCTCCCGCGCCGGCAGGGCGGAGATAACTTTTTCAGAAATCGACATGGAGAAGCTGGCCCGCAAGGTTTTTGAAGATATCCAGCCTTCCGTTGACGCCAGCAAGCTGCAACTGGAAATCGAACATCTCCCTCCGGCCAGGGGCGACCCCGCCATGCTGCGCCAGGTGTTCGTCAACCTGTTGTCCAATGCCATCAAATTCAGCCGCACCAGGGAGGTCGCACGGATCAAGGTGGGCGGCTCCATAGAAGGAGCGGAAGCCGTTTATTTTGTGAAGGACAACGGCGTCGGTTTCGACATGCAGTACGTTGACAAGCTGTTCGGCGTATTCCAGCGCTTGCATGCCGTGACTGAATTTGAAGGCACCGGCATCGGGCTCGCCATCGTCAAGCGCATCATCACCCGTCACGGCGGGCGGGTGCGGGCGGAGGGCAAGACAGGCAAGGGCGCGGCTATTTATTTCGCTTTACCGACAAAGGAGAAAGAACATGGATGATACGGTGAAAGAAGTGGAAATCCTGCTGGTGGAAGACAACCCGACCGACGCGGAACTGGCGATCCGCTCTCTGAAAAAAAGCAATTTCGCCAACAAGCTGGTATGGGTGAAGGATGGCGCGGAAGCGCTGGATTTCCTTTTCGCCACGGGCGACTATGCCGGGCGCGCCATGACTAACGGCCCCAAGGTTATCCTGCTGGACTTGCGCCTGCCCAAGGTGGACGGCATGGAAGTGCTGCGCCGGGTCAAGGGCGACGAGCGTACCAGGACCATCCCCGTGGTGGTACTGACTTCGTCCAAGGAAGACCGGGATGTGGCGGAAAGCTATCGGCTCGGCGTCAACAGCTACATCAGCAAGCCGGTGGAGTTCGACGAGTTCGTCAAGACGGTGGCCGAACTGGGGCTCTACTGGCTGCTGGTGAACCATCCGCCGGCGACGGTGGAATAATCATGGCGCAAGCGGGGATGGAAAAGAAACTGCGCGTCCTGATTCTGGAAGATACGCCGACCGACGCCGAGTTGATGGAGCATGAACTGCGCAAGGCCGGCCTCGCTTTTGTCTCGAAGCGCGTGGATACGCAGGAAGCGTTTGTCCGGGCGATCGAGGATTTTCAGCCTGATATTGTCCTTTCTGACTACAAGCTGCCTGAATTCGATGGCATGGCTGCGCTGAAGATCGTGCAGCGCGACCATCCGGAAGTGCCGGTGATCATGGTTACCGGCGCGCTGCCAGATATCGAGGCGGTGGAACTGATCCATGCGGGCGCCAAGGATTATGTGCTGAAAGACCGCTTGGCGCGGCTGGCGCCCGCCGTCCAGCGGGCATTGTCGGCAGAACAGGTTGCCCGCGCGCGCAAGGCAGCGGAGAAGGCGCTACGAGAAAGCGAGGAGAAGTTCCGCTCTCTGGTGGAAAGTACCAGCGACTGGATATGGGAGATCAATGAGCAAGCGGTTTACACCTACACCAGCCCTCGAGTGTATACACTTCTGGGTTATACCGCCGGGGAGATAATCGGCAAGACGCCGTTCGACCTGATGCCGCCGGACGAGGCCGCGCGCATGCGGGCCACTTTCAGTCCCATCATCGCGGAAAGAAAGCCGTTCCGGCTTCTGGAAAATGCGAATCTGCACAAAGATGGCCGTTTGATTATCATGGAAACCAGCGGCACCCCCATTTTCGATGGTTCCGGTGGCTTCGTGGGGTATCGCGGGATCAACCGCGACATCACTGAACGCAAGCAGGCCGAGCAAGAACGCCATGCCAGTGCGAGAAAATTGGAGCAAACCCTGTTGCAAACTATCGAGGCCGTCGCCGCCACGGTCGAGGCAAGAGATCCTTATACCGCAGGCCATCAACGGCGGGTGGCCGTTCTTGCCAGCGCTATTGCCAATGAAATGAAATTTGCCGCCGATGTAATCCACGGACTTAATCTGGCCGCCACCATACACGATCTCGGCAAGGTTCATCTTCCCGCCGAAATTCTCAGCAAGCCCGGGCAGCTCAAGCCGATTGAATTCGAGTTGATCAAGTCCCATCCCCAAGCCGGTTACGACATCATCAAGGATGTGCAATTCCCCTGGCCCATCGCGCAAATGGTGCTTCAGCACCACGAACGGCTGGACGGCTCCGGTTATCCGCAAGGATTGAAAGACGACCAGATAATGCCCGAGGCGAAAATTCTGGCCGTGGCCGACGTGGTGGAGGCGATGTCGTCGCACCGGCCTTACCGGCCTGCTTTGGGAGTGGATGCGGCGATGGAGGAAATCAGCAAGAAGCGCGGCGTGCTCTACGATCCGGCTGTGGCGGATGCCTGCATCGCCTTGTTCAGGGAAAAGGGATTTGCTTTCGAGTAGAACGATGTCAAGACTCGACCTCTTTTTGCGTTGAGGTCTGTTTCGACATTATCAAATATCGACTGAAACAGGGGATGTCCGGTACAAACTGTTTATGGGCAGGGAACTCAGGATGATCGAACTGAAGGAACGGATAAAAAAACGGGCGAAGGGATCGCAGCCATGACTGCGTATGTCTTGGCGCTTTCAGTCATTCTTCAATTTGCGGCGGCGATCATGGCTTTCAGGCTTATCCGCCTGACAGGGGAACGCACGGCATGGGGTCTTATTGCAACAGCCATAATGTTCATGGCTGTGCGACGCTGTATTCCTTTGACCCATATGATCGAAGGAGACCTATCTTACCAGCCGGACATCTCTGCCGAAATTACCGCCCTTGCAATATCGGTCTTGATGGTGGTGGGCATAGCGCGCATCGCACCGATCTTCTCCTCCGCCAGGCGATCCGAAGAGGCTGCACGACAGGCTGAGGAGGCGCGGCGGGAAAGCGAGGCGATGTACCGTTCGCTGGTCACGGCCATGGCCGAAGGCGCTGTCTTCCAGGATGCAGGCGGAAGAATAACCGCGGTCAACCCCGCAGCCGAACGGATCAAGGGGCGCACCGCCGAACAGATGATCGGACGGACCTCGGACGACCCGATATGGGGGGCTGTTTATGAAGACGGCACCCCGTTTCCGGGAGAACTCCACCCCTCCATAGTCACCCTTCACACGGGAGAGCCGCAATACGACGTGGTGATGGGGATACACAGGCCGGATGGCACCCTGGTCTGGATCTCCATCAACGCCCAGCCCCTGATCTCCGCCGGGGAGACAAAACCATACGCGGTCGTCACGACCTTTCACGACATCACCGAGCGCAAGCGGGCGGAGGATGCGCTACAAGAAAGCGAAAAACGCCACAAGCAACTGCTCGATTCGGTTACGGACTATATCTACACGGTACAAGTCCGGGATGGCCGTCCCGTCGCTACGGTTCATGGTCCGGGTTGCGAGGCGGTGACGGGCTATAGGCAGGAGGATTATGCGGCTGACCCGGGGCTGTGGTATCGCATGGTTTATGAGCCGGACCGAGCGGCGGTGACAGCACAGGCTGCCCGGTTGCTGTCTGGACAAGCGGCAGAACCGCTGGAACATCGCCTCCTGCATCAAGACGGTTCAATGCACTGGGTGCGGAATACCCCCGTGCCACGCTACGACCAGCGGCGACAACTGATTGCTTACGATGGCTTGATCAAGGATATCACCGAGCATAAGCGGGCGGAAGAAGAAATCCGCAAGCTCAATCAGGAACTCGAACAACGGGTCGTTGAGCGCACCGCCGACCTGGAGCGGACCAACAAGGAGCTGGAAGCCTTCTCCTATTCCGTCTCCCACGACCTGCGGGTGCCGCTGCGGGCCATCGACGGCTTCTCGCACATCCTGATGGAGGAGTATTACAACCGGCTTGACGAGGAGGGCCGACGCTACCTGGACATCATCCATAGCAATGCCATCCGCATGGGCGACCTGATCGACGACATCCTCCACTTCGTGCGCATGTTCCGACGGGAGATGACCGTGGCTCAGGTGAACATGGCCGCTCTGGCGCGGGAGGTATTCGAGGAGGTGCGCGGCGCGGCGCCGGAGCGGAAGATCGTGCTGCGCCTGGGCGAACTGCCGCCGGCCAAGGGGGATCGCGCGATGATCCGCCAAGTGCTGGCCAAGCTGCTCGCCAATGCCGTCAAGTTCACCGCCCCGCGGGCCGAAGCGGTGATCGAAGTGGACGGCGTCACCGAGGGCGAAGAAAACACCTACCGGGTGAAGGACAACGGCGTCGGCTTCGACATGCAATATGTGGACAAGCTGTTCGGCGTCTTCCAGCGGCTGCACGGGGCCGGTGAATTCCGGGGCACCGGCATCGGCCTGGCCATCGTCAAGCGCATTGTCGACCGCCATGGCGGACGGGTATGGGCCGAGGGCAAGGTGGGCGAAGGCGCAAGCCTGTACTTCACGCTGCCCCGCGGCTAATAAGAAAGGAATCAGCCCCCCTCGGTTTTTTCAGTACAAGGGAACTGCCTGCTCCAGGACCAGCGCAGTTACTTGCTCGACATTCCCCAGCAACCCATCGGCAATCCTGATGACCCGGCCGCGCAGCTCGCGGCTCACTTCGCCCGTTGTCTGAATTTCTATCGCCGCAACCTGAGGCTGGTCTATGGGTTCACCAATGGCGGAAAGTATCTGCACTGCTACGCCGTCCACCTCATCCAGACGTTCATGGATATCCCGCGCCATCATCATCGCCAGGACGTTGTATAGTTTACCCACATGAGACACAGGGTTCTTGCCTGCGACTGCCTCGAGAGACATGGGGCGTCCCGGCGTGATCAGGCCGCATGCACGATTGCCGCGCCCCACTTGGCCGTCGTCCCCCATCTCGGCGCTCAACCCGGATACGGTCAGATAAATGCCACTTTCGTCCGTGGCTGCCGGGTCGTCCAGCGTATTCAGCCGCAAGCTGGCCGCCGGCCCGATATCCTGACCGAGGTACTCGCAGATCCGGGCCTTATGGTGGAAATAATCGGGTACGCTTTCCACATGGCGGTCCACAAACGCCAGCGCAACAGTGAAAGCGGTTTCCTCTCCCATCCGCTTACCCATGACCTTGAAGTCCATGCCGGCACACGGAAAACGCTGCCTGAACCCGGCTGAGCGCAGCCGCTCCGCAAGTCGCAGAACGGCCTGTTCAAGCGGGGAATACGGGGCAAACCCGACCCCGAACGAGGTATCATTGGCCAATGTCGCGCGAGCGCTGCGAGCGAAGACCTGTTTAAGGTTGGCGCTGCCCTCCCGTATCTGGGGGTCGATTTCAAAACCGGCGGCAGCACCGTGCAAGCGCTCGTCCAGGTAGATGCGTGCCGCAGCCGCGGCGATCCCCCGCACATCGAAGCCTTGTCCGGGTCTCGTCGCCCTCCCCGAAACGATCAGGCGCGCAGGCTCGTCGATTGTTCCACCGCCGAAACGCGGCGTGCTCCGCCCCGCCACCAGCAGCCCCTTGTCAACGTTATGGTGCAGGATATGGCCATATGTCTTGATATAGGCGAACGAAAGCGCGCGCGACACCCCCTCGCACACACCGTCAGTGATGACATCCGGATGCCCGACCCCCTTATGCTCGCAGATTTCCACCTGCCGCTGCTCCACTGGAGCGCAGGAAAACGGCATCACCACGATATTTCTACCCATGGCTCGAATCAATCCTCAATTAGCACATTGGAAAGCCAGGGATCGAATGGATAGACGCGGACGGGCACACAAAGAATAGCCCTGCCGGGCGAGGACAGATAAGTCCGACAGGCTCCTAGTCCGCCGAATGCTTGCCAAAACTCACCCGCTTGGCCTGTAGCCCTTCCGCGGCGGACTCCTCCAGAAACTGCACCTCGGCACCTTCCTCGATGCGGTCAAAATCGGCATTCACCAGATTTTCGCTGCTGAAATACAATTCCCGCCCCTCTGAATCCTTAATGAAGCCGTAACCTTCATCCGGAAATAGCCGGGCGATATGGCCGTGGAACACGGGCTCATGCGTCTTGGCGTCGCCCCGCTGCTTGCGTCCGTAATCTTCGAGCTGCCGTTTGGCCGCATCGAATGAATCGCGCAGCGCCACGTAAATGTCTTCGTTCAAATCCCGGTTCACGACGATTTCGCTGCCCGGCACGGTAATGTCGATGCGCACATTGAACTGCCTGCCCTGATGTTTATGTTTGCCGGCGATTTCCAACACCACGCGGCAGCTCATGATGTGCGGATAAAGCAGATCCAGTTTCTCCGCCTTTTCGCGAATGACGGCCTCGACGGCATCGGAATGGGGAATATCGCATAGCGTGATCTGGAGTGGAATTTTCATGATCGATCATTCCTTTTGGTTTTAACCCTGGAAAAAGCGTTTCACCGCAGAGACGCGGAGTTGATTCAAAAAAAGAAAAACACATCCCAGCCTGCCGCCCGGCGGGCAAGCCAATTGCCAACCGCCCACCCTTGTTTTTCTGTGCCTCTGCGGTTCAGCAATTACCGCCCCCAAGAGCGGGAAACTACTGGACAGACAGCTTCCTGGCTGCGGTACCTGCTTTTTTCGGCAACGTCAGTTTCAGCAAGCCGTCGGTGTATTTAGCCTTCGCCGCGGCATCATCGACGTCGCTGCCAAGGGTAAAACTACGGAAAACCTTGCCGTAATAGCGCTCGCTACGCAGCACTTTGCCACCCTCCTTTTCCTCTTCTTCCTTCTTTACTTCTGCACTGATGCTGACCTGGTTGCCGTCGATGGTGACATGAATATCGTCCTTCTTCACGCCGGGAATCTCGGCATTGATGGTGTAGTCCTTGTCGCTTTCCTTTATGTCCAACCTGATTTGCATCTGTTGAGGCACGCCCTCGAAACGCACCGGGCGGAAAAATCCCCGGAAAACATCGTCAAATGGCTCGAAAGCAAGATCAAAAGGGTCGTAACGTTTAATGTTCGTCATGTTCATCTCCTCCTTGAAATCAAATGTGCGCTGCCGCCTGAAATATTTGGCGAATCATCCGCCGTCAACCTCAATATAGGTCACGGAGCCGGTTTTTCAAGCAAGGCGATCACGTCCCATTACAACATGGCGGCGTTTGTTGAACGTCAGGTGAACAGCATGGCGTCGAAACGGCGCAACAGGTTTTTTGATCCCTATTACTTGCCGTATTCCAGCGGCCATCTGGCCGTCAGGTAATCGAGGACATCCCGATCGAACTCTTTGGACCGGTAAGTCCAGACCACATCGCCCTTATCCAGCTTGTTAAGCTTCCTGCTCTTGATATTGATGTCCAAAACCGGCAGATCATGGTGGCGATAGGCATCAGTTTCCGCTTCATCGCCATCGGGAAATAGCCATTCATCAGCAAACGCTCCCTGCAACCTGTCCAGCTCGTGGCACATATCCTCTTCGACCGGCAAAGACGGATCGATCCGCTCCGGTTTGCCGATGGAATAATCGGTTTTCCACCCGCCATACAGGTCCGATCCCTCGGTGGTAAAAAAGGCTGTCGTCCGGGTCGAGAAGAAATCCTCCAGCTTGAAAAATGCCGACGGAAAATGTCCGTCCTGATAGCCGCACCACCAGCCGTATACGTCATTGCCGGATTCAATGTAGACCACGGCACACATCAGTCCGGCGCCCATCGGTGCAAAAGCGAAAAAAATCCTTGGCATGATCATGATGGAAGATCCCCGTGGCGAGTTTGACCCAACGAAATACGGCCCTTTAATCCTTTGGCTATACTCAGTTTAGGTGAGTTTCGAATAATTGATTCTTGACGTCCATCGCCTTGCGGCGGGAATGGCATGAAATGAATTCGGTACGCGGTCAAAGGTTTTTTTACTTAATCAAACAGAAGGAGAACAAAATGAAAACCCGATTCGAAGGTTTCCAGCCAATCCGGCATGACCGCCTGATTCAGGAATATCGGCACGACACCTACAAATCCAGGCTCAAGCTGCCGGAACCCACCGCCTGCCCGCAATGCGGCGCCGTGTTCCACGACGGACGCTGGCAATGGGCACCCAGGCCGGCTCAAGCCCATGAGGAAATGTGCCCGGCCTGCCACCGCATCCACGATGAGTTTCCGGCAGGCTTCGTCACCGTGGGCGGCGCATTTTTCCGGGAACACCGGGACGAGCTGCTGCATCTGGTGAAAAACGAGGAAGCAAGAGCCAAGGCAGAGCACGCTCTGGAGCGGATCATCAAGATCGAGGAGCAGGACGACGGCGTCATGATCACCACCACCGGAACCCACCTCGCCAGGGGGATCGGCGAGGCCTTGCACCACGCCTACCAGGGAGAACTGGAGTTCCACTACAACCCCGATGAAAATCTCCTGCGCGTGCACTGGGCGCGCTGATGCAGATCGCAGCGCATGCTACCGATCACGCTGAGCCTGCCTCTCCAGATCCTGCCGCAACCGGATGAAACCACCTGCGGCCCGACCTGTTTGCACGCCATCTACCGCTACTGGGGCGAGGAGGCGGAACTCGGCGAGGTGATCGCGCGCACCCGGAAGCTTGAGCAGGGCGGCGGGACTTTTGCCGTATTCCTGGCCTGCGACGCCTTGCGCAAGGGCTATGAGGCCACCATCTACACTTACAATCTGACGGTCTTCGACCCTACCTGGTTCGCTGCGGGCGTGGACATTGCCGAACGCCTTCGGCAGCAGCGGGAAGTAAAAAAAGAGTCCAGGTTACGGCATGCCACCGAGGGTTATCTGGAGTTTCTGCGGCTGGGCGGACATTTGCGTCTGACCGACCTGTCCCGCCCCCTGATCCGTGGCCTCTTGCGCCGCGGCTTTCCCATCCTCACCGGGTTGAGCTCCACCTATCTCTATCGCGCAGCTCGGGAATACGGCCCAAACGACATACCTGACGATGTGCGCGGTGCGCCATCCGGGCATTTTGTCGTCATCTCCGGCTATAACCGCAAAAAACGTACCGTGCTGATTTCAGATCCTTATGGGGCGCACCCCTATGGCCCATCCCGGGAATACTGGGCCAACATCGACCGGGCACTGGGCGCGGTGCTGCTGGGCATCGTCACCCACGACGCCAATCTCCTGATTATCCATCCGCGACGACAGTAACCACGGCGGCGCTCCCATGAACATCCTTATCGTCGTCGACAATCCCCGTGACTGGCCGCTGGAGATTCCCGGCGTAATGCTGGTTTCCGCGCGTGCCTACCTGGCCGATCCGGCCTATGGTGTCGACTACTCGGCCAAAATCTTCAACCTGTGCAAGTCCTATCGCTACCAGAGTCTGGGCTATTACGTTTCGCTGCTCGCCGAGGCGCGCGGCCACAAGCCGCTGCCCAGGGTGGGCACCATCGAGGATTTGCAGTCCCAGAGTCTGGTGCGTCACCTTACCGAGGATCTGGACGCCCTGATCCAGCGTTTGCTGGCCCCGCTCAAATCGGACGATTTCGAACTCAGCATCTACTTCGGCCGCAACGTGACAAGCCACTACGACCCGCTCAGCCTTCGGCTTTTCAACCTGCTGCAGGCGCCGTTGCTGCGTGCCCATTTCGAACGCCGTCGCAATCAGTGGCGCCTGCGCAGCATACGGGCGATCGCCGCCAGCGACATCCCGCCCCGCCACCACGAATTCGTGGTACAGGCCGCCACGGCCTATTTCATGGGGCGCAGGCAGCGGGCGAAGAAGCGCCCTTCCCCGCGCTTCGACCTTGCCATCCTCCACGACCCGGCCAATCCGGAGCCCCCCTCCAATGCAAAAGCCATGCAAAAGTTCGCGAAGGCCGCCGAGGATCTGGGCATGGCCGTGGAATTCATCACCCGCGCCGATATCGGACGGCTGCCAGAATTCGACGCCCTGTTCATCCGCGACACCACCTTCGTAAACCACTACACCTACCGCTTCTCACGGCGGGCATTGGCAGAGCGGCTGGTGGTGATCGACGAACCGGATTCCATCCTCAAGTGCAACAACAAGGTCTATCTGGCCGAACTCCTTGCGCGGCACAACATCCCCACCCCCAGGACGCTGCTGGTGCACCGCGACAACATCGCCCGGATCATCCCCTCCCTTGCCCTCCCCTGCGTGCTGAAGCAGCCGGACAGCTCGTTCTCGCGCGGAGTGGTGAAGGTGGAAACAGAAGCGGAACTGCTCCCCAAGGTAAGCGCCCTGTTGGCGAAATCGGAGCTGATCATTGCCCAGGAATGGCTGCCCACGGAATTCGACTGGCGGGTGGGCATACTCGACCGGCGGGTGCTGTTCGTGGCCAAATATTGCTTCCCCGCCGGACATTGGCAGATCATCAAGCGTGACGAACAACAGCGCAAGCTGAGCGAAGGGCCGACGATCGCCATTTCGGTGGGCGAAACGCCGGAAGAAATAGTCAGGATCGCGCTCAAATCGGCCAATTTGATCGGCGACGGATTTTACGGCGTGGACATCAAGCAAGTGGACAGCCGCTGCTATGTCATCGAGGTCAACGACAATCCCAATGTGGATGCAGGCAACGAGGACGGGGTGCTCAAGGACGCGCTCTACCGCGAAGTGATGGGCGTATTCCTGAAACGCATCGAAGACCGCAAGCGGGGCACGGGCAGATGAGCACCCCGCTCCATGCCTTTGCGGGCTATGGCATCGAACTGGAATACATGATCGTGGACCGGCACACCCTGTCGGTCCTGCCGGTCGCCGACGAACTGCTGCGCCGAATGGCGGGAAGCCGGACTTCAGAATTAAGGATGGGTGGGCTCGCATTGTCCAATGAACTGGTGATGCACCTCATCGAACTCAAAAATACCGGCCCGGAATCCGCGCTCGCCCTCAAATCCCTGTCTTCCTCTTTCCAGGCCGAAATCCGGCACGTCAACAAAATCCTTGAACCCCTGAATGCGCGGCTCATGCCGACCGCCATGCACCCCTGGATGAATCCGTCTGCCGAGACGCGCCTGTGGCCCCACGACAACACGGCGATTTACCGAGCCTACGACCGTATCTTCGACTGCAAAAGGCATGGCTGGGCCAACCTGCAAAGCATGCACCTCAACCTGCCCTTTGCCGGCGACAACGAATTCGCACGCCTGCATGCCGCCATCCGTCTGGTACTGCCCATCCTCCCGGCCCTGGCGGCCAGCTCACCCTTCGCCGAAGGCAGGAATAGCGGCTTCCTGGACTATCGCATGGAAAACTATCGCACCCACCAGGCGAGAGTCGCATCGACCATCGGACAAGTGATTCCGGCAACGGCCATGAGCTGTGCCGGGTACGACTCGCAGGTGATGCAGCCGATGTACCGTGAAATTGCCGCTCTCGACCCGGAAAGCGTGCTGCATCACGAATGGCTCAATGTTCGCGGCGCTGCCCCGCGCTTCGAACGCAGCGCCATCGAGATACGCGTGATCGACGTGCAGGAATGCCCCCTGGCCGACTTCGCCATTGCCGCCGCAGTCGCCAACCTCGTGGGCACGCTGTATGACGCAAGATGGACCCCGTTCGCCGAGCAGCAGGAAATCGGCACCGACGCCCTGGCTGGGATCATGCTCGCCTGCATCCGCGATGCCGATCAGGCTGACATCGCGAATGCCGCCTACCTGCGCCTGCTGGGCCTCCCAGACCGGCGCTGCAAGGCCGGGGAACTGTGGCAGCACCTCGTCGAAACCATGTCCTGGGGCTACCTTGATCAGCGCAGCGAATGGCAGGAACCGCTGGATGTCATACTGAGAAGCGGACCGCTTGCCCGCCGCATCCTGCGGGCGACCGGGACGGCATGCGACCGTTCCCGCCTTGAGGACGTCTACCGGCAGCTCTGCGACTGTCTTGCCGAGGGGCGGATGTTCCATGGATAAATCCAACCATTTCCTGATTACCTGCGAGCACGGCGGGAACCGGATTCCTCGCCGCTACCGCCCCTATTTTCTCGGCCACGAAGACTTGCTGCAAACGCATCGCGGTTACGATCCGGGCGCACTGACCATGGCCCGGGAACTGGCGAGGCAGCTCGCCGCCCCGCTGTATTTTTCCACCGCCAGCCGCCTGCTGATCGACCTGAACCGCTCCATCGGCCACCCCGGCCTGTATTCCGAAGCAACCCGGAAAGCCGCCGCGCCAGACCGCGGCAACATCCTGAAACGGTATTACCTGCCCTACCGGCACAAGGTCGAGACGGCCATCGCCGAAGCGGTGGCGCAGGGCAGCCGGGTAATCCACATTTCATCCCACAGCTTCACGCCGGAACTTGACGGCAGGATTCGCAATGCGGACATAGGCCTGCTCTATGACCCGGCGCGGCTGACGGAGCATGAGCTGTGCCGGCATTGGCAAGCAGCCCTTATGGCAGGGACACCGGGCCTGAGGGTGCGTCGCAACTACCCCTACACCGGCAAGTCGGACGGCCTTGCCGCCTATCTCCGCCGCCGCTTTCCGCCTGATGTCTACGTCGGGATCGAGCTGGAAATCAACCAGAAACACGTTTTCAAGGGGGGACGTCAATGGCGCGCCTTGAGGGAGGCGATAATCGCCGCGCTGCATCAGGCCATATGAAGGGCATCTTCGGTGAGAGAAGTGCAGGAACATGAGGATCTACGGACATCGCGTTCCAACGCATAACCAAGGGCATTAAAATCGACCCATGCGCGCCGACTGAATGGGGCTCCCAATCGGTGCCTCTCGGCGGAAATCGTTCACCTTGCGACAAAGCACCATGCAATCCTTGTCATGTTCATCGTTTGCATAACTCGGCAGCAAGCTCTTTGACGACGGCTGTCCAGCCACCTTCCGGCGGTTGACGGAACAGCCTGACAACCTGCGGATACCAAGGGGAATCGGTGCACCGATCGAGCCAGCGCCAGTCGGGGATGAAGTCGGGGATGAGCACCCAGCAAGGCAGTGCGAGTGCGCCGGCAAGATGGGCGGTTGCGGTATCGATACTGATGATGAGATCGAGCTGGGTTGCGATTGCCGCCGTGTCGGCGAAGTCTTCGATGTCCGGGCCGAGGTCGAGTAGAGGGAAACCGTCCGGGGGATGCTTGGCTTCCTCTTCGCCCGCGCCTTTTTGCAAGCTGACGAATCTGACTCCAGGAATTTGCGCCAGCGGTGCAAGGGTTTCCAGGCTGGGCAGGGAGCGTTCGTTGTCGTTTTCGTGGAGCGGGTTGCCCTTCCAAACCAGGCCGACACGAAATCCTGAACGCGGAATTTTCTTCGCCCATTTTTCGATGCGCTCTTGGGGTGCGCGCAGATAGGGGATTTTCTGCGGTATCGAATCGAGCCGGGTGCCAAGCTGAAAAGGAAGGCTCAGCGGCAGCGTCCAATAATCGTAGTGCCGCTCGGGAAGGGCATCTCGAGTGGAAAGGACCAAATCGGCTCCGGCGAGAGTAGCGAACAGGGTTTTCAGCGCTGGCGGGCAGGTCAGAGTGATGTGAACGGCCCAGCGCGTTTTCAGAAGCGGGACATAACGGCAGAACTGGATGGCGTCGCCGTGGCCGAGTTCGTGGTGGATCAACAGCGCCTTGCCGTCGAGGGGTTCACCTTGCCAGCGCGGGAAGTGGAAATCCGGCAGGCCGTCGTAAACTCTTTTCTCCAGGCATGTCCATCCTTCCTCGAAATGACCCTGGCGCAGCAATAGGTAGCTCAGGTTGAAACTGGCTCGCCAATAATCCGGATTGCGCCGGAGTGCGGCGCGGTAGCATCGCTCCGCCTCGTCCTCGCGCTTCAGGCTGGCGAGCAGAACGCCCAGGTTAGACCATGCTGCCGGCGATGCCGGGTCGACGAGGAGAGCGTGTCGGTAAGCCGTTTCGGCCTCAATAAAGCGGCTCTGGCGCGCCAGCAAGATGCCGAGGTTGGAATGCACCTGCGCGTGGCCGGGATTGAGCAAAATCGAGCGCCGGTAGCATTGCTCGGCTGGGCCGAATTCATGCAGGTTCTCGTGAACGATACCGAGGTTGGCGTAGGCTTCCGCGCAGTCGGGATCGAACCCGACGACTTGGCGGTAGCACTGCGCCGCCTCGTGCCACCGTCCTTCGGCCATCAGGCGATTGCCTTCGCCGAAGCGTTTTTCCGCCGCTGCGGAGTTGTCCGCTTTCAACTTGAAAATCCCGTTTCGGTTAATTTCATCCTTACCGTACCACACTTTTTGGACCAGCTTTTTCCACCTTCAAACCTTCGCGACCGCACCCGCATTGTTGTATTACAGCATACGGAAGGAGGCGTGTTATGTCCATTGGGTACTCGATCTTCATCGAAACCGGAATGACCGGTTTTGGCTGTGGATTCAACCGGGCTGAAAAACGGGTTTGACGCTGCGGGAGAAAATACGGGGCCGAAAACCGCCTTGCCTTGTCAAACAAGTCGCCAGCATCTATATATCTATAAAGACATTCATCCGAAAAGATAAGGAGTCGCCATCATGATCGAATACCGGTTTCCCTCTCCAGTTTTTTTTGCGCTGACGCTTGCCGCATGTGCAACCATGCTGGGCGGATGCGGGAAGAAAGAAAGTTCGCCGGCGCCCTCTTCGCCGCCATCCCATATCGCGCAGGTGCCGGCGCCAGTCGCACCCCCTGCCGCACCTGAAGCCGTTGCGCCAGCCGAAAAGGCGGCAGCAACCATGGCCGGCACTGAAGCGGCGATGAAAAGAAGCGATTGTTTTGCCTGTCACGCGGTGGACAAGAAAATAATCGGCCCCGCCTACTCATGGGTTGCTTACCGATACAAGGATGACAAGGAGGCGGTCGCCAACCTTTCCGCCAAGATCAAGAATGGCGGCATGGGCAACTGGAATGACTATACGGGTGGAGCAGCAATGACGCCCCACCAGCAACTCCCTGCTGACGACATCAAAGCCATGGCGCAGTGGGTGCTGAGTCAGAACCCGGTCGAGCCGCCAAAGATGGCCGCAAAATAGTTCCGGTTTCGTTTGGCGTTCCGGATTGCTTGCGGGCAGGCTCTTCCGGTGGATATTTACTAATGTGCTATAAATAAAATTATCCGAATCGGGCTGAGGTGTCGCTTCGCGACTTCCTCATTAACGAAAAGGGGATTGCCATGCGTATCTCATTTATTTATCCCATTTTCGGCGCCATGCTGCTCGCCTGCGCACAAATTAGTCTTGCCGGGGATGCCTCCGTCAAGATCACTTCCCCTGCCGACGGCGCACAGCTGGACGCCATGGCGCAGAACAAGATTGTTTACGAAGCCATGCCTGGCCCCAGGGGCGACCATGTCCATCTTTACGTGGATAACAAGGAAGCCGCCATTCTGCGCCAGCTCAAAGGCAGCCACACACTGGAAACGCTCACGCCGGGCAAACATGACATCTGCGTCAAGGTCGTGGACAAGGGACATACGCCTATCGGCGTGGAGCGCTGCATCAAGGTGATGGTCAAGTAACGGCGCGGCGCGTCAAGGCAGTAGCCAATCAGCCTCATCATGGACAGTCAAAACCTAGCTTACGCACTCATTCAGGTAGCTCACAATTTTGGCGCCGCTGCGGTCGTCGGCAGCGCAGTTTTCGCATTATGGCTAAAGCCTTGGCAATCCGGGCTGCAAAAACCGCTGGCATGGGTAATTTTGGCTGGATGGGCCACACAAGCCGCAAGCGGCGGGGCCTTCGGCGCCGTCAGTTGGCTTTATTACGGACAATTCCCCGATATCCATGGCATCGCAATAGCGGCGCTGGTAATCAAGATGGCATGCGCCGCGACGGGTTTTATCCTTGCTGCCGTGTATCTCTATAGCGGCGTCGCCTGGAGCGAGCGGGCGCACCAAGCCATTTGGCGCACGCTCGCGGCTCTCGCCGCGACGGCATTGACCGCGGCCGCTTTCCTGCGCTGGTTTTCCTGAGAGGAGGATCTATATTGTTAGTGTTGTTGCTCAATGCACCGGAAGCACAGGTCTATTTCCCGCATGGGCCATCCTTAATGGTCTCCCCGAATTTTTCGTTTGTTCCGGTGGATTCCAGGGCAGGCCATTAACTCAATTGGAGTGCACGGCAATGAAAATCCTGATTGTCTATTACTCGATGTATGGCCACATCCATCAAATGGCCAAGGCGGTTGCTGAAGGCGCGCAGAGCGTGGACGGGTGCACAGTAGAACTGCGCCGGGTTCCGGAGACCCTGCCAGGCGAAGTGCTGGAAAAAATGGGGGCCGTCGAGGCGCAAAAAGGGTTTGCGCATGTGCCGGTGTGTACCGTGGAGGAGCTTGGGCAAGCGGATGCGCTGATCTTCGGCACGCCGACGCGGTTCGGCAACATGTGCGGGCAAATGCGTCAGTTCCTCGATGCAACCGGCACGCTTTGGCTATCCGGGGCCTTGGTCGGCAAGGTCGGCAGCGTGTTTGCCAGTTCAGCGACGCAGCATGGCGGCCAGGAATCGACCATACTCAGTTTTCATACTACCTTGCTGCACTTGGGAATGGTTATCGTGGGGCTGCCATACTCATTTCAGGGGCAGATGCGCATCGATGAGATCTCGGGCGCTTCTCCATATGGTGCTTCGACGATTGCCGGCGGCAAAGGCGAGCGCATGCCCAGCGCGAACGAGCTGGATGCGGCGCGCTTCCAGGGCAGACACGTGGCGACCATTGCAGCCAAATTGACCGCCTAGCCCGGATATTTCATCACGCTCTCCAGAAACGCGGGCTGACTGGCGCGGCGTGTAGCCGAACCAATTCAGTGGTCAGGTTCTTCGCAGTATGCCGGCGTCGGCAGCATGTTATTCCACAAGGCCTGTGCCGGGCTTCATTTATTCATGCATTCGCTTTGGTTGCCTACGACAGCAACGCCCGATCTGCCATCTGCTATATTTATTCTAAAGACTTAATTTATTCTAAAGACTTCAACAACAGACCCGATGAGGAGCCAATACCATGGCACACGAAGGTTTACATGAAAACGAGGCCAAGCTCGCCATAATGACCGTTGATTCCCACCGCGCCATCCTTTCCCTGATGGAGGAATTGGAGGCGGTGGACTGGTATCACCAGCGGGCCGATGCCTGCACCGATGCCGAACTGCGCGAAATCCTGCTGCACAATATGCATGAAGAAATGGAACATGCCGCCATGCTTCTGGAATGGCTGCGCCGCAGCACACCCAGGCTGGACGAAATCCTGCGCACCTACCTGTTCAGCCAGGGCAATATCACCCAGGCGGAAAAAAAAGCCACCGGCAAGGATGTCGGCGGTGGCGCGCCTCAGGCGGCTGCATCGAAACCGCGCTTGACGGTCGGTTCCCTGAAAGGAGATTGAAATGAATACATCCAGCATCCCTTTTGACGCCGCGATTCTGTCCCGCATGGAGGAAATGGCGGTGGCCGAGGTGAAAAAAACCCTGACGGCGCGCCGCTTCCTCACGGTGGACGGCCCGTTCGGCCTGGGATATGTCGCCGCCCCGCTAGGCGATGACGACCAGAGGCAGCATGCTTCCCATGGCGCCACCACCATCATCTCGCGCACCATCCCGGTTCCCCTGATTTTCCGCCATTTCACCATGAGCCGGCGCCGCGTTGCCGCGCACCTGGATCTGGGACAGCCGCTGGATCTCAGCCAGCTCGGCCATGCAGCCATGGAAGTGGCCGCCCGCGAGGAGGCGCTGATTTACCTGGGCGACCCCGAGTTCGGGCTGGCCGGCCTGTGCACCGTCGAGGGCCGCAACCATCTGGAAGGCGGCGACTGGATGGACGTGGAGCAGGTGCTGCGCGATGTCCTGGCCGCCGTCACCCTGCTGGACAATGCACGCTTCCATGGCCCCTATGCGCTGGCGCTGGCGCCACGGCTTTACAACAACCTTTTCCGGCGCTACCCGGAGGGCTCCGACCTGCTGCAGATCGATCACTTGAAGGGCTTATGCACCAACGGCATTTATAAAACCGATATTCAGGGCGCGGTGCTGGTCGCGCCGGAGGCCGGCATACTGCTGATCGGAGAAGATCTGACGGTGGATTACACATTCCCCGATTCCGCCCATTTCAACTTCGCTCTTCGGGAATCGCTGGTGCTGCGCATCGACGCGCCCAAGGCGATCTGCACCATCAGCCCCAAGACATCCGCCCCGCGTACCAAGAAGTAAGGGCTGCACCAACGCCATAGGGAGGTGCCATGACGAAATACGACTATGTGATAGTGGGCGGCGGACTGGCTGGCGCTTCCGCCATCCAGGGAATCCGCGAGCGCAACCCGGGTGGGAGCATTCTGCTGATCAGCGGTGAGGCACGACTGCCCTATGACAGGCCGCCGCTTTCCAAGAAACTGTGGTTCGGCAGCATGAAGGTCGAAGAAATTTATCTTCACGACCAGGCTTACTACGACAGCAATGCCGTTGTCCTCTCGCTGGGCGCCAGGGTGGTGAAACTCGACCCGCAAGCGAAAACGCTTGCCGACGCAAACGGCCGGCAGTACCGCTTCGGCAAGCTGCTGCTCGCCACCGGCGGCGCACCACGGAAACTGCCGATCCCGGGCGGCGATCTCGACGGCATCTGCTATTACCGCAGCCTCGATGATTACCTGCAAATCCGGAGCGAAGCGACGACAGGAAAATCCGCGTTGATCGTCGGCGGCGGGTTTATCGGCTCGGAGCTGGCTGCCGCGCTCAATATCAACCAGATCGACGTTACCATGATCTTCCCAGATTCCTACCTGTGCAGCCGGGTGTTTCCGGATTACCTCGGGCAGGCCGTGCAACGCCATTACCAGAAGCGCGGCATCAACGTCCTGGCCGGCGACAAGCCCGTGTCGTTCAGCCGCGACGGCGCCCGGTTCGTCACCGTCACCGTCACCGGCAAAACCATCGTATCCGATCTGCTGATCGTCGGCGTCGGCATTGCACCCGCCACCGAACTCGCCCAGCAGGCCGGGCTGGAGGTGGGCAACGGCATCGTGGTCAACGAATACCTCGAAACTTCCAGCCCGGATGTCTATGCCGCCGGCGACAACGCCTTTTTTCCTTATCCGGCACTGGGACAGTCGATGCGCATCGAGCACTGGGACAATGCCATGATCCAGGGGCAATGGGCTGGACGGAACATGGCCGGCGCCCGCGAGCCGTTCACCTACCAGCCATATTTCTTCTCCGACCTGTTCGAATTCGGCTACGAAGCCACCGGCGAGGTGGATTCCCGGCTCGAAACCTTCGCCGACTGGCAGGAGGAAAACCGTACCGGCGTGATCTACTACCTGCGCGAAGGCCGCGTGCGTGGCGTGATGATGTGCAACGTGTGGGAAAAGATCGAAGCAGCCCGCGCCCTGATCCGCAAGGGGGAAATTGTCACCCCAGAGAGCCTGCGCGGCACCATCCGTTGAATTTTCCAGGCCTGGTTGCGCACCGTTACGATTTAAGCATTCCGCACTTTGGCAGGTAGCCAATAAACAATGCAACCAGACAAAATACCATATTGACTTGGTCAACTATTGCACTATATTGTAGTCATAAAGAGGTAGTTATCAATTTATCTTTTCAGATTCAGGGGGCCGATCAAGTTTATCGAGACCGAGAAATTTCAACATTCTCCGGTTTTTTGCATCGGGCATCCCCCGAACTCTGGGCCAACGGATAAAAGGAGAAAATCATGAAAGCGGTTCATATAAATTTTTCAGGCATAGATATGGATTACAGAAAAGCGAGTTCGATCGCATCCACCCTGGCCGATAAAGACAAGGACCTGATCGAACCGATCATGGTTGCCTGGCATGACAAGAGAACATCGCGGATGTCTCCGGTAGTTGAAGGTGGCGATGTCAACACGCGCTGGCACGATTACGGCGCCAGCCATGGCGGCAAGATGGAGGTCGATATCAATGGCGAATTCGATTTCATCTTCGCCGACGGCAGCGCTTTCGAGTCTTACGAGACCAGCCCTTACATCAACCTGCATGACCAACGCGGCAACGAGTATCTTTGTCAGATCAATGCGCTACGCGATCCGCGTAACCCGAGCCAGGAAGCCTGTGTGGTCCTGGATGAGTGGACCAGCAAGCTGACCTAGCCGATTGGCCGCATCGTCAGCACACGCTGTTGTGGGTGTGATCTTAATTAATATGTCGGTGAATTATTGGAAGGCAGGAAGAGGATTTTTCAGGAAGGACTGCACGTGGGTGAAGTGGGCAAAGCGTCGAAACCGTCCTGATACCTTGAACGGGGCGGTTTTTTTGCTCTTCAATGCCGCCTTCATTGCGAGCCGCCAGGTTCCAAAATCTTCGCGGGCTGATTCGTCTTCCAGATTTCCAGGCAGTCCAGGCCACAGAAATGAATGACATAGTCCGCTCCTTCGAAAGTAACGGCCGCGCTTTCGGGTATGACGACCCGGCAAAACTCGCAGGTCAGCAAATCGCACAGTTCCTCTTCAGAGCAGGTGCGGATGTGTTCGCCTCTTGGGGTAAGGGGACTCATGATCTCAACCTCCTTTTTTCTGAATTCGGCCTCATGCTCCATATTTTGTATTTTAGCCGACATGTACTAAAAATAAATCGACGTCATTATCGGATGGGATAATACGTTCGGTTTCATTGCCCGGAATGGTTTCTCGAAGTTCCAGACATATGGGAATAAATGGCCATTGATTTCGAAACATCCATTGACCTTATGAAAACCATCCGGCTGTCAGGCCTGGCCAGCCGGAGCGGGGCGTATGGATACCGAAGCAGAAGGTTCGCGACGACATGTTTGATGACCGGGTCAAAGCCTGAAAAGGCTATCCACCTTGGCAGCGCAGATGAAATCGTTTTCCGACAGCCCGCCTATGGCATGGGTGGAATAGCGCATATGGCACTGGTTGAAACCCACTTCCAGGTCGGGATGGTGGTCTTCGCGATGGGAAATCCAGGCGGTGGCATTCACGAAAGCGATAGTGTCGTGGTAATTCTTGAAGCGATATGTTTTGAAGATTTCCTGGTTGCCCTGTTCCCAGCCATCTAATTCCTTCAACAACCGGTCGATTTCCGCCTGCGCAAGCGGGGGCATGCCGCCCTCGCAAGGCTTGCAGGTTTTGGTGGCCAAGTCGCATGTCGGGGTGTCCATGATCGTGTCTCCTATCTAGAATGATAATAGGCCTTGTTCAGAAAAGCCGCCGCGTGAATTTCCTCTTCCGGCAACCGGGCTGAGCCGATATTGGTATTGCAGAACTGAATGCGCGGCAGTATCTGCTCCGGATTCTTCACCATACGATTGGGGCGCGTGTAGATATTCGACCCATCTCCGCCATAGAGGGCGATGTGGCAGGAAGTGCGGTTTTTTCCCGCCAGGGTTTTGCCGGTTGCGGGATTGCCTTTGCCGAACGGTTCGGCAAAGGCACCGGAAGCGCAAAGAGCGAAGATTATAATGAACGAGGATTTCACGTTCGCGCCTTTAATCCGAGTATATCACTCAAGTTAATTATAGGGGACAGGTTACTTTTTTCAAGCTTGCCTTTGTCTTGATTCATGCAGACTCTAACGGGATGATAGCCGCCATGACCAGAACAGAACACGATTCATTCGGCGCAATTGAAGTTCCCGCGGAAAAGCTCTGGGGCGCGCAAACCCAGCGTTCGCTCGAGCACTTTCGCATTTCGACCGAACTCATGCCGGACGAACTGATCCTGGCACTTGCGGCGGTCAAGCGTGCCGGTGCGATCGTCAATCGCGACCTCGGCTTGTTGCCGGCGGCGAAAGCGGGGGCAATCGTCCATGCCGCCGACGAAATACTCGCCGATGGACATCCAGCGGAATTCCCGCTTTCAGTCTGGCAGACGGGCTCCGGCACCCAGACCAACATGAACATGAACGAGGTGCTTGCCAACCGCGCTTCGGAACTGCTCGGGGGAGCCAGAGGCCAAGCCCGGCTGGTGCATCCCAATGACGAAGTGAATCTTGGCCAATCAAGCAACGACATTTTCCCCACGGCAATGCATGTGGCTGCCTGCACAGGCCTGTCCCGGTCGCTGTTGCCGGCACTGCGTCAACTGCGTTCGACGCTGGAAATAAAATCCCTGGCCTTTGCCGATATCGTCAAGATCGGGCGCACGCACTTGCAGGACGCGACCCCCCTGACCCTGGGGCAGGAGTTTTCCGCCTATGTCGCGCAACTGGATCATGCCGAAGCCTTTATAACGGCTTCACTCCAGGCGCTTTTCGAACTGGCGGCGGGAGGCTCTGCTGTAGGAACCGGACTCAACACCCACGAGGAATTCGGCGATCGCGTTGCGCATGAGCTGGCGCGGGTCAGCGGCCTGCCATTCAGGAGCGCCGCCAACAAATTCGCGGCCCTGGCCGCGCATGACGCACTGGTGGCCGCACATGGGGCGCTCAAAACGCTGGCTGCCGCGCTGATGAAAATCGCCAACGACATCCGCTGGCTGGCTTCCGGCCCACGCTCCGGACTGGGCGAATTGTCCATTCCGGAAAACGAACCGGGCAGTTCGATCATGCCGGGCAAGGTCAATCCCACGCAATGCGAAGCGCTTGCCATGCTGTGTTGCCAGGTTTTCGGCAACGATGTGGCGATCAATATCGGCGGCGCATTGGGCAATTTCGAGTTGAATGTTTACAAGCCAATGATTGCGCACAATTTCCTGCAAAGCATACGGCTGCTGGCGGATGGAATGACGAGTTTCGATGTCTATTGCGCGAACGGGATCGAAGCCAACCGCGAGCGCATCGCGGAACTCATGGCGCGTTCCCTGATGCTGGTGACCGCCCTGACCCCGCACATCGGCTACGACCACGCCGCGCAAATCGCGAAACGGGCGCATCGCGATGGCGGCACGCTGAAACAAGCGGCCGTGGCGCTCGGCTATGTGACGGAAGAAGAATTCGACCGCTGGGTGAAACCGGAAGAAATGATTCACCCCCACCCAAAAATTTTACCTTGAGTGCGCCAATAGGCCTGCCAGCCTGGAAAATGGCGTGGCCGAATTACCGGCCACCAAGGGCCGGCAAGAAACAGGGCCAGTATGCATCCCATGTCCCTTTCCTCTTGCTGAATGCCGCAACTAACATATCCATGTCAAAACGGACGGATGATACTTCAGGCCGGGATCGGGTTTTTAGCTCGATCGACACATGAAGAGTGAATTGCCATGAACGAGATGGCTATCGGGATGCCGCTTGTTGCCCGAATGCTTGGTCAACCGGGACATCGAAATCGGAAATTGGGGGAAAACGCAGTTGTTGTGGGGTAGAATTAGACATGGGCAAGGTCCTGTTCTGTTTTACGAATGCGTTTCTAGACAAGACACGTCACATTAAACAGTTAAACTTAACTTTGCCATTTTTATGAATAATCCTGGCTAAAAGGGCGACAAATTGGCAAAACCTAATTTTCAATACGAAAAACGTCAAAAAGAGTTGGCAAAGAAGAAAAAGCAAGAAGAAAAAAGACAACGCAAGCAGAGCGAAGGCGACACTCAGCCTGCGGAGAGCCCGGATCAGCCGCCGGCTGAAGAGAACCCAGACCCATCTTCGGAAGCGGAATGATTTTATAAACCGGGTCGATCCAACCGGGAACTCCGGTTAAGGGACTGCATCAGCGAAAAGTGGCGGGCGGACTTTTTGCAATCGCCAGATCTATTTGCGTTGTACCATCCTGATCGGCCATCCAGATTTCCCCATCCTGTATGGTGCACTGCAACTGCATATTGCGCTGCGCCATCTTCGCCAGGCCAAGGCTTGAAGCCTCCGACAGGTTGATTACTGTCAGGTTGTTGAGCCGTTCGAGTTTGCTTCTGTTCTGATTCCACCAGATGTCGGCACCACGGCCGCCGTAACTATAGATGAATACCTGCCGGGCGCGACCGCAGGCCTTGCGGATCAGCTTTTCTTCGGGAAGGCCGACATCTATCCAGGTTTCGATGGCGCCGGTCAGATCTTTTTGCCACAGGTCGGGCTCGTCATCGGTGCTCAGCCCTTTGCCAAACGACAAGGCCTCGTTGGCGTGCAATGCAAAGGCCAACAATCGCACCATCATGCGCTCGTCGGTTTCCGATGGGTGCTGGGCGATGGTGAGCGCATGATCATGGTAGTAGTGACGATCCATGTCGGCAATTTGCAGCACGGCTTTGAAGATTGTCGCTTTAAGGGCCATAGAATCGCTTTACTGGATAGGCCCCTGTTTCTTGCGGGCCGGATACGTGGGCGACATTATCCTCGTGCAGGCTCGAAGCTCGCATCCAGATTCAGGTCGTCGCAGTAGTCGAGGAAATTGCCGCGCAGGGTGGAGATATGGGCATCGGCAGGGATGCCTACCGTCATGGTGACGGAAAACATCGATGTTCCGGTATGGGGAGCAGGGTAAATGCTGGTCTGAAGCTCTTCGATATTAATGCCATTTTTGGAGAAGAAACTTGCCAGGCCGCGGACAATGCCGGGATGGTCCATGGCCACCACTTCAACCTGATAAGGCATCATGGGCTGCGACAGCTCACGTTGCTGGGTGCGCTTGTGGATAATGGTGAGCCCTAACTGGGTGCCCAGCGATTCAAGTTGCCCTTCGAACTTGGAAAGCGCGTTCCACGGACCGGAAAGCAGCATAATCAGGGCGAACTGACCGCCCAGTACCGCCATGCGGCTTTCCTCGATATTGCATCCGATTTCGGTGATCTTGCTCGAAAAACGGTCGACAAGGCCCACCTTGTCTTCGCCTGAGGCAGTGATTACCAGGTAATTGTTTTGAGCGTCTGTGGTCATGGAGTGCCGAAATCCAGAGATTGATTGGGCCCTAGTGTAATGCCCATACCCATAGGGCACAAGGGACGGCAATGCGCTATAAGGATAAGTGGCTGGCGGCCCCTTTACCTTGACTGTTGGCTCCGAGCCATATCCCGTCCATTCACTCCAACCGATATTCACGCTTCGTTTCAACACTGTAGGGTCATGGGCTGCAGGGCCGACCAATCCTGCACTTCCACACTAAATTCCGGCTATCCTTAAAAATTGCTGCGTGGCATGGCCGACTGCCCAATTACAACGCCAACCACGAACTATAATAAAAAATGCTAAAAAATATCAATTACCCCACGAGCCTGCTTTGAGATGAAATCCGGAACCGAACTCCCCGCCTGCGCCACCAGCCTGCATCCTCGCAGGGGGGACGGCCTGCTGCTGGTGGACATGCAGAACGACTTCCTGCCGGGCGGCAGGCTGGCCGTGCCGGGCGGGGATGAAATCATCCCCGGGCTCAACTGCTACCTCGATCTTTTCCAGCGCAGTGCCCTTCCCGTCTATGCCAGCCGCGACTGGCATCCTGCCGATCACTGCTCATTCCGGGAGCAAGGCGGCATCTGGCCCCCTCATTGCATTGCCGGCAGCCCGGGGGCGGCGTTCCCCCCTGAACTTTCCCTCCCTGCCACCACAACGACCATCTCCAAGGCTACCCGCCAGGACGCCGATACTTATTCAGCCTTCGAAGGAACGGATCTCGAACAGCGACTGCGCGCGGAAGGCGTCACCCGCCTGTTCGTCGGTGGGCTGGCTACCGATTACTGCGTGCTCAACACCGTCCGGGACGCGCTAAAGCTGAAGTTCGGCGTACTTCTGCTGCTCGACGGCATCCGCGCCGTGAACCTCAATCCCGATGACGGGCGGTACGCCATCGAGGAGATGACTGCGCTCGGCGCCCGTCCGGTCAGGTTCGCGGAAATCGCCGCATGAACCCCCAGACCAGCCCGTTGCTGACGGACCTCTACCAGTTCACCATGCTGCAGGCCTATTTTGACGAGGGCATGGAGGAAACCGCCGTCTTCGAGTTTTTCATGCGCGACCTGCCGCCGCAGCGGAATTTCCTGCTGGCGGCGGGTCTGGAACAGGTGCTGCAGTTCCTCGAAGGGCTGCGTTTTTCCCCGGAAGAATTGGACTGGCTCGCCGCTTGCGGCCATTTCACCGCGGATTTTGTCCGCTCTCTCGAAACGCTGCGCTTCACCGGCGATGTCCACGCCATGCCCGAAGGCACCCCGTTCTTCCCTCACCAGCCGATCCTGCGCATCACCGCCCCGATCGCCCAGGCGCAACTGGTGGAAAGCCGCGTCATCAACCTGCTGCACTTCCAGACGCTGATCGCCTCGAAGGCAGCGCGCAGCGTGCTGACCGCGCCCGGCAAGCTGCTGGTGGATTTCGGCCTGCGCCGCGCCCATGGCGCCGAAGCCGGCCTGCTGGCGGCGCGCGCCGCCTACCTGGCCGGCTATTCCGGCAGCGCCACGGTGCTCGCCGCGCCGCTGTTCGGCATACCGCTTTACGGCACCATGGCGCATTCCTACATCCAGGCACATGCCGACGAATCAACCGCGTTCGAGCGCTTCGCCCATTCGCATCCGGCCAATACGGTGCTGCTGATCGACACCTACGACACCGAAGCGGCCGCGCAGAAAGTGGTGAAGCTCGCACCCCGCCTCGAACGGCAGGGCATCCAGATCAAGGCGGTGCGGCTGGACAGCGGCAATCTCGCCGAACATGCACGCAAGGTTCGCCATATTTTCGACCAGGGCGGATGCCGGAAGATCGGCATTTTCTGCAGCGGCAATCTCGACGAATACGCCATCCGGCAGTTGCTCGCGGGCGGCGCGCCGATCGACGGTTTCGGCGTCGGTACCCTGCTCGACACATCGGCCGATGCCCCTTACCTCGACTGCGCCTACAAGCTGGTTGAATGTGGCGGCAAGCCCAGCCGCAAACGCTCGGAGGGCAAAGCCACCTGGCCCGGGCGCAAGCAGGTTTACCGCACCTATGGCGCCGACGGCAGCCTGGAGCGGGACACCCTGACGCTGGAACGCGACACCCATCCCGGGGTGCCGCTGATCGAACCCTTCATGCAGGCGGGGAAACGCCTGTCACCGCCGGAACCGCTGGAACGAGCGCGACAGCGTGCAGCGGGTGGACTGGCGCGCCTGCCAAAGCACTTGCAGCAACTGGAAACTTCGCCCCTGCCGCATACGGTCGAAATTGCCCCGGCATTGCGGGAACTGGCGGAAGCGGTCGACCTTGCCGCCCATTAATCACGTCTCCTTGCCAGCCATGCGGCCCCGCCTGACCAACAAGGCTAACGTCCGGTCTGCCATTGCCGTCTGGATGGCCCTGTCATCGCCGCTGCTGGCGCAGGCCGACAATATTTCCCGACCTGCCGTCGTGAAATTCAATACGGTGTGCGCTCGCTGCCACGAAGGCGAATGCAGCGGACGGCTTAGCTTCTCTTCCGGCCCCTCCGCGACCCAGGGCCATATATGGCGTTACTTTCCGGAAGCCACACCCGCTGATGCGAGCGAGCTTTACGCCATACTGAAATATGTAAAAGTGAATTGCGCCCATTACCCCCTGCCCGATTCGGTGCCAATCAAGGGTGAATGGGGAGCGGAGGCACTGCGGCAGTGGCAAAACCCAAGTGGCGACAACTATTTTGTACCGTTGGGAAAACTGACCAAAGGCCGCCATGAGCTGAGCCTCGGTTTTGAAAGGGCGGCGGAAGGAAACCTGCGCGTATCGAACGAAAAATTCGATATTCTTCTGGAGGAGCGGCTATGCCGGAGCAAGACCTTTCGCCTGCTGCTTCCGGTCACCGTGGAGGCGACTTATTATCTGCATCTCGATGCCGATGCGCCCCTGCTTGAAATGACCCTTCATCCGGCTCCATCAGGCAGATGATCGTGTTGCCGGGCCGGTATCGTTCACAGCATCTCCTTGAGCCGAAGCGCATTGTGCAGCGCGGCGCCGGCTGCGGTGTTGTCGAAATAGACATGCACGTTGCGCCCCTCGGCCAGCCAAACCCGAATCCGCCCCGCCCAGTCGCCAAGCTCGCCATCGCCGTAAGCAGACGCATAGGTGCGGGCATGTCCGTGCAGCCGGACATAAACCAGATCGGTCGTGACGGCATCCCACAGGGGCCAGTCGACGGCATCGGACAGGCAGTTGGCAAGCCGATGGCCGCGCAGGCAGCCGGCCACTTCCGCGTCGAACCACGAGGCGTGGCGGAATTCCAGCACGTGGCGCACCTCCGGCCAAGCCGACAGGGCCTGGGCGAACCGTTCCAGGCGGGCCAAGTCCTTGTGCAGGCTGCGCGGCGTCTGCCACAGCACCACGGCCAGCTTATTCCCCAGCCCGGCGGCAGCTTCGCGGCTGGTCGCCAGCGATTGTTCCGCTTCGGCCAGGCGCTTCACATGGGTCAGATAGCGGTGGCCCTTGATGGCGAAAACGAAATTTGCCGGTGTTTGTTCGCGCCAATGCTCGAAAGTGCTGCGGCGCTGATGGCGGTAAAAGGTGGCATTGACCTCGACCGCATCGAAATGGCGGGCGTAAAAGCCGAGCCAGTCCCTGGCGGGAATGCCGCCGTAGAAACTGTCGCGCCATTCGGGATAGTTCCAGCCGCTGGTGCCGATGAAAGCGCGTCCGCTCATCCCTTGATGCACGCCAGCGGCCTGAGCCTGGCGACCTTGCGCGCCAGTCCGGCGCGCTCGGAAGCCTCGACCACCGCGCCGACATCCTTGTAGGCGCCCGGCGCTTCTTCCGCGACGCCGCGCAGCGATGGGCTGCGGATCAGAATACCCTGGCTGGCCAGATCGCGCACCAGGTCGCTGCCATGCCACTGCCGCGTCGCCTGATGGCGGCTCATGGCGCGCCCGGCGCCATGACAGGCCGAGCCGAAGGAGCGCGCCATGCCCTGCTCGGTACCGACCAGGATGTAAGAGGCGGTGCCCATGCTACCGCCGATCAGCACCGGCTGGCCGACATCCCGCAGGTCGGCGGGCAGCGCCGGGTTGCCGGGGCCGAAGGCGCGCGTCGCGCCCTTGCGGTGCACGTACAGGCGGCGCGGCTTGCCATCCACCTCATGCGATTCCAGCTTGCAGGTATTGTGCGAGACATCGTACAGCAGGGTCAGGCACGCTCCCGGCAGGATTTCGGCGAACACTTCGCGGGTGAGATGGGTGATGACCTGGCGGTTGGCCAAGGCGCAGTTGACGGCGGCACGCATCGCCCCGAGATAATCCTGGCCGAGCGGAGACTCGATCGGGGCGCAGGCCAGTTCGCGGTCGGGCAGTTGGATGCCGTAGCCGGGCGCCGCAATCACCATCTGCCTGAGGAATTCGGTGCCGATCTGATGCCCCAACCCGCGCGAGCCGCAATGGATGCTGACCACGACCTCGCCCTGGCGCAACCGGAAGCGCTCGGCGACCACGGCATCGCAGATTTCGACAATCTCCTGCAACTCCAGATAGTGATTGCCGGAACCCAGCGTGCCGACCTCGTCGCGCTGGCGGCGCTTGGCATGCTCGGAAACCTTGTCCGGCTCGGCGCCGGCCATGCAGCCATGCTCCTCGATGCGCTCCAGATCGGCCGCGCTGCCATAGCCGCGCTTGACCGCCCAACTGGCGCCACCGCGCAGCATCGCATCCATTTCCCCGGCGTCCAGGTGCAGCCGCCCGGTACTGCCCACCCCGGCAGGAATGTTGGCGAACAGGCGGTCGGCCAGTTTCTGCCTGAGCGGCATGATATCTTCGACCTTCAGGCCGGTGTGCAGGGTGCGCACCCCGCAGGAGATGTCGAATCCCACGCCGCCGGCGGAAACCACGCCGCCCTCGCCGGGATCGAAGGCCGCCACCCCGCCGATCGGGAAGCCGTAGCCCCAGTGCGCATCGGGCATGGCATAGGCCGCCTTGACGATGCCGGGCAGCATGGCGACATTGGTCACCTGTTCGTAAACCTTCTGGTCCATTTCGAGAATCAGCGCCTGATCGGCATAAATCACCGCCGGCACGCGCATTCTGCCGAACGGGGCGATGCGCCACTCATAATCCGAGATGCGTTCAAGCTGGGCGAGATCCATGGTTTTCTCAAACGTCAATGATGCATTGTGCGATCCATGAACCGTCTTCGGTCCGGCTCACTTCAAGCTCGGTATAGGTGGCGCCCTTGATCTCGACCGCCGGCTGATGCCTGCCCACGTCGACATGCTCCCCCCAGGCGGTGGCAAGAAGGCGGCCCCCATCCAGGGCCACCGCGAAGCGGCTGAACAGCATGTGGCGAGTCGCCATTTCGAGGATCAGGCTATTCAGCCAATCCACCAGCAACAACTCCTTGTCCGGCGCCTCGCAGGCGATTTTTACGGGTTCGCCCGGCACCACCAGCCCCGGATCGGTGACCACCGCGGTCATCGCCAGCGCCGCCTGCTCGAAGGCCGCCTCCAAAGTAGGGCCGATGCCGCGCACGCCCATGTCGGCCTGATGCGGAAAATGCTCCCAATATGCGTCTTTCATTTGCTCCGCCCTGAACCAATTCGTCCATGAGCCTGGATCGCCTATTTCCCGCGAATCAGCAATACCGGTACGGTCGCGATGCGCATCACGCCTTCGGCCACGCTGCCCATCAGGAGATGATGAATGCCTTGTCGTCCATGGGTTCCAATCACGATGATGTCCGCAGGCCAGGCGCTGGCCTCTTCGGCAATCGCCTCGGGAACCCTCTGGCCAATGGTGTCGATTTCAACCAATTTAACTTCGGCATTCACACCCGCCTGCCTTGCATAGGCAGCGGCTTTGTCGACTACGGCTTCGCCCCCTCGACGAATCACTTCCAGCCATTCGGCGGTGGCAACATACCCCAAATCCACATTCAAATTCACCGTGTTGACCACATGGACAAGACGCAATTCCGCCTGTGACTCCCCGGCAAGCTTGACGGCCTCCTGCAAAGCCAGGTCCGAGGTGCTGCTTCCGTCAACCGCGACCAGGATGCGTTTGTACATAATTCTTCACCTCGCGTTATTTCAGGCAGGGAAGTCTAGCCCTCCTTGATTTTCACCGTATGCCGCTCCGACTTCCTGAGCTTGGGCAACGTCAGCTCCAGCACGCCGTCCTTGAATTTCGCGCCGGCTTTGGCGCCGTCTATGCCGGCAGGCATGTGCAGGGTGCGAGAGAACTCGCCGCTGCTGATTTCCATACGGTGATAATTGCCCTTTTCCTCTTTTTCCTCGCGCCGGGTTTTGCCACTGAGGGTGACGGTATCTTCGGTCAGGGAAATATTCAGATCATCCCTGGCATATCCAGGCACTTCGGCGCGCACCAGAATTTCAGCGTCGCGCTCGATGACATCGACCCTGGGCATCCTTTCCCCGGAAAATTCGGGGAAGAGGGTTTCGTCCCAGCGGAAAGGAGTCATCCAGCCGCGACGGAAAAAGCGGTCGAACATCTTTTCCATGGTTCTTTCCATCTCCTCGAAGGGTGCCAGCGCTCTGACAGGTTGGGCTTTTTCCATCGCCTGAACTTCTTTTTCCTTTTTTGACACCACTTCCTGATTCATTTTGACTCTCCATTAATAAAAAAACAGCAGCGATCCGGCATTAGTTGACCGATGTGGCGAAACAGTCGTTACGCCAGCGACAGCCCAACTGGTCGCATTCGCCATTGGTAGCGGTGGCGAAACAGTCAAAGCTGCCCTCCGACTGCTGGATTTTCCGGATAAGCTCTGTTTCCGACAGACCGGCGGTTTTGATGTGATATGTCTTTGCGAGATTTCGCGCTTCCTGTAATGTCGTCATGGAATTTGCTCCTTGATATAAGGTATTGGTTGAAATGAAAAACATTTACTACTGATTCTTTATAGTCATCAATTTACGAAAAAAAACCGGCATTCCTTTTTTAAGAAAAATCCTTATGCTCCCATAAGGAATTCGACTGAAAATTCGCCCGGTTAAACCGCTAGTTAATACACTGACCGTCGGAATTTAATCATGCCGGGGCCTGAAATTTCGGCTAAAGTCCCAACTTGCAGCATTGATCCGATAGCTACCGTATTGGGCGACTTCAACACTCCGGGAATAAAGACGGCCTCATGAATGAAAAAATTCGTCGCCTCAGCGACCAGATAACCGCACTTGAAAACGAATTGCGGACAGAACTCCGTGAACGGGAAAACCACCTGCTTTATCAGATCAAAGGGAAGCGCATCGAATTCGAGTGCTCCATCAGGGAGGCGCACCTTCAGCTCAAGCAAGGGATTTTTCGCTGGTTCCTCACGGTGCGTCCGCAAAACTTTCTTACCGCGCCCATCATCTACGGCATAGTTATCCCGCTGGCGCTGTTCGACCTGTGCGTTATGATCTACCAGTTCACCTGCTTCCCGATTTACGGCATTCCCAGAGTGCGACGATCCGACCACATCGCCATAGACCACCAACACCTGGCCTATCTGAATTTCATTGAAAAGGGGCATTGCATCTATTGCTCATATGCCAGCGGTATTATTTCCTATGCCCGCGAAGTCGTGGCGAGAACCGAGCAATATTTCTGCCCGATCAAACATGCACACAAAATGCTGGGAACTCATGAACGCTATGCCCGGTTTCTTGACTACGGCGAGGGCGATAATTTCCATGCCAGGCTTGAAGAATTCCGGAAAAATCTCGCCGGTAAAAAAACGAATGAAGATCGTTGAATAAAAAAACCGTTAGCCACGGATTAGCACGGATTATCAATGAATGGCCAACACTCAATAACACATTGTTATATCTGTGCTAATCCGTGGCTAAAAACCGGTTTTAAATTGAATTGAGTCGATAGCTCTGTCCGTCCGGAATAACCCATGCCTGAACTGCCCGAAGTCGAGATCACCCGCCGTGGCCTGGAACCACACCTTGCCGGCCAGCGCATCGAAGCCGCCATTGTTCGCCATGCCGGCCTGCGTCACCCGGTGCCGGAAACGCTGAATCGAACTCTGTCCGGCTTGACCCTGCACGGCATCGAACGGCGCGGCAAGTATCTGCTGCTGGACTGCGGCGCGGGCTGGCTGATCCTGCATCTCGGCATGTCGGGCAGCCTGCGCATCCTGCCTGCCGCCACGCCGCCGCAGAAGCACGACCATTTCGACCTGGTACTGGCAAGCGGCCAATGCATGCGGCTGCGCGACCCGCGCCGCTTCGGCGCGGTGTTGTGGACGACGGCGCCGCCGCAGAACCATCCGCTGCTGGCCCGCCTCGGCGTCGAACCGCTGACTGCGGCATTCGACGGCGATTTTCTGTATGCTGCGTCGCGCGGCCGCCAGACCGCCATCAAGCAATTCCTGATGGACGGCCATATCGTGGTCGGCATCGGCAACATCTATGCCAACGAAGCGCTGTTTGGCGCCGGCATCAGCCCGAAAACCGCTGCCGGAAGAATCAGCAAGACGCGTTACGCAAGGCTTGCGGAAGCTGTGAAAGAAACACTGACACGCGCCATCGCGGCAGGCGGCTCCACGCTGCGCGATTTCGTCGACAGCGCCGGTGCGCCGGGTTATTTCCAGCAGCAATACCGGGTTTATGGCCGCACCGGCCTGCCCTGTCCGCGCTGCGGCGCGGCCATCCGCCAGATTCGCCAGGGACAGCG
>DATKUY010000046.1:0-75545 GCA_035530375.1 Sulfuricella sp.
GATGCGCAGCCAGGCATTCACCATCGCGTTGGTGGTCGCTTCCGGCATCAGCGCCTTCGTCACCCTGATCACCACCTACGATTCCCTGCAATGGTCGCGCCATACCTATTATGAGGAGGCACGCTTCGCCCAGGTATTCGCCGACGTCAAGAGCGCGCCCCGCCCGGTGGAAAGACAGATCGCCGAATTGCCGGGCGTGACCGCGGTGGAAACCACGGTGGTGGAGGATGTCACGCTGGACCTTCCGGGCGTGGCCGAACCGGTGATCGGGCGCATGATCGGCCTGGCCGACAGCCGCGAGCCCGGCCTGAACCGCCTGTTCCTGCGCCAGGGTCGCCTGCCCGAAGCGGGGAGCCGGAACGAGGCCCTGGTTTCGGAGGGCTTCGCCAAGGCGCGCGGCATCAGGCCCGGCGACCGCATTGCCGTGCTGCTCAACGGCAAGCGCGAACAACTGGTGATCGTCGGCATCGTGCTTTCGCCCGAATACATCTTCGCTTCGCGCGGCATGGAAATCCCGGACGACCAGGGCTTCGGCGTGTTCTGGATGGAGCGCGAGCGTCTGGCGAGCGCCTTCAACATGGAGGGCGCCTTCAACCATGTCGCCTTGAGGCTCGCACCGGGTGCCAGCGAAGCGGCGGCGATCGACGCCCTCGACCGGCTGCTCGAGCCCTATGGCAGCCTCAGCGCCTACGGGCGCAAGGACCAGAATTCCCACCGCATCCTGAGCCAGGAAATCAACCAACAGAAAACCATGGCCACGGTTTTTCCCACCATTTTCCTCGGGGTCGCGGCCTTCCTGCTCAACGTGGTGCTTGCGCGCCAGGTGGCCACCCAGCGTGACCAGATCGCTGCCCTGAAAGCGCTCGGCTACGCCGATTTCGCCATTGCCGTCCATTACCTCAAGCTGGTGCTGGCGATCGTGCTCGCCGGCATCGTGCTCGGTCTGATCCTGGGCAGTTGGCTGGGTTACAGGCTGACGTCGATCTACACCCTGTTCTTTCACTTTCCGCGCCTGATTTACCGTGTCCAGTTGTGGATTCCGCTGGTAGCATCCGGCACCAGCCTGGCCGCCGCCGTGGCGGCCGCACTCGGCACAGTGCACAGGATCGTTTCCCTGGCCCCTGCCGAGGCGATGCGCCCGCCCGCCCCGGCCAGCTACCGCCGCCTGCTGCTGGAACGGTTCGGCCTGGCGCACCTGCTTTCGCCCCAGGCGCGCATGGTGATCCGCACCATGGAACGCCGGCCGCTACGCACGCTGCTCACCTCTTTCGGCATCGCCTGTTCGGTCGCCATCATCGTGTCCGGAACCTTCTGGCGCGATGCCGTCAACTACATGATCGATGTCCAGTTCTACCTGTCCGACCGGAGCGATGTCACCGTGGCATTCACCCATCCGGTGAAACACAGCGCTCTGTATGAAATCGGCCGCCTGCCCGGCGTGCTGCGTACCGAGGAGATGCGCTCGGTACCGGTGCGGCTGCGCGCCGGCCATCACAGCTACCGCACTGCGGTATCCGGCTTCCCGCCGAACGCAGAGCTGCGCCATCTGCTCGATGCCGGGCTGCATCTGGTGCCGATGGCCCCTGACGGCATCCTGCTCTCGCAGCGGCTGGCGGAACGGCTGGAGGTCAAGCCCGGCGACAGGATCCAGCTCGAATCGCTGGAAGCCACCCGCGCCAGGCGCGATGTCCGGGTCACCGGCGTGGTCAACGACATGATCGGCCTCGCCGCCTATATGGACATTGCCGCCCTCAACCGCTTGATGAGCGAAGGGGATTCGATCTCCGCAGTCGCAGTGACGCTCGATCAGAATCAGGCGGAGGCGTTTTACCGCCAGCTCAAACAGATGCCCCAGGTTGCCACGGTCTCCATCAAGGGGGGGGTGCTACGCAGCTTCCGCGAGACCAATGCCCGCTTCCTGCTGTTTTTCACTGCCATCGTGACGGCGTTTGCCGCCGCCATCGCGGTGGGCGTGGTCTACAATAGCGCCCGCATCGCCTTGGCGGAACGGGCCTGGGAGCTGGCCAGCCTGCGCGTACTGGGCTTCACCCGCCATGAGGTTTCGGGGCTGTTGCTGGGCGAGCTCGCCATCGAAATCGCGCTCGCCATCCCGCTCGGGCTATGGTTCGGCTATCTGCTGTCGGCGCTGATCGTCGCGCTGATCCATGTCGAAACCTTCACCATCCCGGTACTTATCACCTCCGCCACCTATGCCTATGCCGCCCTCACCATCCTGGCCGCCGGTGCGGCCAGCGCGCTGATCGTGCGCCACCGGGTTGACTGCCTGGACCTGGTTGGAGTATTAAAAACAAGGGAATAAAAATGAACAAACCGACCAAACGAATCCTGCTGATCCTGCTCGGCATCCTGGCACTCATTGCGCTAGCCCTGGCTTTCCGCCCGCAGCCGGTGCTGGTCGAGGTGGCGGAGATAACGCGCGGCCACTTCGAGCAAACCGTCGAGGACGACGGCAAGACCCGCGTGCGCGAACGCTATGTAGTGTCTGCCCCGCTCGCCGGCACGCTTCAGCGCATCGGGCTCAAGGCCGGCGACAGGGTGAACCGGGGTGTACTGCTGGCGCTCATCGAACCCAGCATTCCCGCCCTGCTGGACGTGCGTACCGAACGCGAGCTCAACGAACGGCTGGGCGCGGCGGAAGCGGGAAGACAGCGCAGCGCGGCTGCCGTGGCCCGCTCCCAGGCGACGCTCGACAAGTCGCGGGCCGACCTCGCCCGCACCCGCAAGCTGGCCGCCAGCGGCTTCGTCTCGCCCGCCCAGGTGGAGCAGGCGGAGCTGGAGCTCAAGATCAACCTGCGCGAACTGGAGGCCGCCCGGTTCACCGAGCATGCTGCCAGACACGACGTTGAGATGGCGCGCGCCGCCTTGCTGCGGGCACGCGAGGGGGCATCAGGCCAGTCATCCGGGCGGCACTGGGAGGTGCGCTCCCCGGTTTCTGGCCAGGTGCTGAAAGTCATCCAGGAAAGCGAGGCGGACGTTGCCATCGGCGCGCCGCTACTGGAAATAGGCGACCCGGCCGACCTTGAAGTCGTGGTGGATCTGCTCAGTACCGATGCGGTGCAGGTCAGGCCGGGCAACACCGTGCTCATCGAACGCTGGGGCCGGACCGAGCCGCTGGAAGGCCGGGTGCGAAGGGTCGAGCCATACGCCTTCACCAAAATATCCGCCTTGGGCGTGGAAGAACAGCGGGTGAACGTAATCATCGATCTGACCTCTCCCGTCGCGAAATGGCAATCCCTCGGCGACGGCTACCGGGTGGATGCGCGCATCGTCGTGGCGAGCCTGGAGAATGCAGTCAAAGTGCCGGTCAGTGCGCTGTTCCGGGAAGGCGAACAATGGGCCGTGTTCACGGTCGTCGATGGCCGGGCCGCCAAGCGTATCGTGCAACTGGCACAGCGCAGTAGCCTGGAAGCGGTAGTGTCAAAGGGGCTGGCACCGGGTGAAAAAACGATTGTCCACCCAGGCGATACGGTCAGGGACGGCTGCCGCGTAAAAACACATTAACCGTCTCGACTGTTCCGATCCAGAAAAAATGCGCCTTTCTCGCCCAACCGGACTTGTCCGCTTCGCACCTGTACGCACCCGTCAACTGCTTGCGAAATATCTATTTAAATGAGAAACTTGCAGTAATTTTCTCAATGAGACGCATACACAGACTGACTCAACTGGAGCAATAATGGCCGAAAAACATTTCCCGGTTTTCATCCAGCCCGTTTATGACTATCGCCTGAACTGGAACGGGTTTAACCTGGTTTTTCGGGAAGATATTCCCATTGCAGAGAACCAGTTCTCCCCACTTGCGGAAGAATGGGCGACGTTCGTATCGATACCCGGTTTCAGGTTTTTCTTTTCCCTCAATCCCGACTGGTTACAGCGGGGAATGCAGGGAATGCCCTTCCCTGCGGATCAGGTGGTCTTCATCCTGCAACCCCGGCAGGCGCTGGATGGCGATCTGATGGCACGCTGCGAGGAAATAAAAGCCCAGGGCTTCCGTTTTGCCATTGTCGGCGATGCCGGCTCCATTCTTTCCCGCAACGAAGTTGCCAGTATCGCAGTGTTTGCCGCAGCAGAGGCGAAAGAGAAAACCCCCGCCGACGTCTGGCGCAAGATGGAACGGAGCGATGTCAAACTGTTCGCCACCGGCCTGAACAGCATGGAGCTGTTCAAATGGTGCGCCGAGAAAAAGTTCGCCTTCCACACTTTCGCCTCTCTTGACGGCTTCCGGAATGGGAAAGATCAGCCGCGGGGTTCTTCCAAACTGACCCTGATGAAGCTGCTGACCCTTGTTACCCAAGACGCCGAAACCCACGAACTCGAACTGGCGCTTCGCCAGGAACCCAGGCTCTCCTTTGATTTGCTGCGCCTGGTCAACTCCGCTTCGATGGGATTGCGCACCAAGGTTTCCTCTTTCGGCCACGCCCTGACAATCCTCGGCAGGCGCCAGTTGCAGCGCTGGTTGCAACTCCTGATGTTTGCGCACCAGAAGGAAGGCGCGAACGACCCCGGCATCCTGATGCACAGAGCGGCAGCGCGCGGCCGTCTGATGGAATTACTGACCAAGTCGACAATCCAATCCCCTTCGCTCGAATTCCAGGAACAGGCTTTCATGGTGGGCATTTTTTCCTTGCTCGACATCCTGATGAACATGCCAATGGAGGATATCCTGAAGACACTGCTTCTGGCCGACTCCCTCGATGCCGCCCTATCGCGGCGGGAAGGCATGCTGGGGGAGATGCTGAAGCTGGTGGAGAGTGCAGAGAGCCTTGATTTCGACGGAGCGGCACAGATCATGGACAAGCTGAAGATTTCCCCGGAAGCCTTTTGTCAGGCGCAGGCGGCCGCCCTCAACTGGACTCACAAAATAAACGTGGCAGAGTGAACGGACATTCCGAATAAAATGAGTGCCCGCGTAAATCACCCCGCCGCTTCCAACAATACGGCCTCCGATGCGGAGCTGATCAGACGGCTCGTCGAAGCCATCCTGAATCACGAAACAGAGATGCTGGCCGAGGAGATCGGCGATATTTTCCGTATCGCGTTCGGAGGGACGGAAGGATTCTGCTTCCTGGACGAAGAACCGGATCGCCCATACGCCCTGGGCACGCTGCCGGATCGCTGGCGGGCGGGCGTGGCAAAAGCATTGCAGCAGCATACCGCCGTACCGCTGCCGGTTGCCGACAAGAACGCACTCCCATGCTTATGCTGCCCGTTGCAATCCGGCGACAAGAAGCTGGGCGCCGTTTGCGTGGCCGGGCAAACCTATTCCGCCGCCGAAACCTTGCGCCTGCAACACTTTGCCGACCTGACCGCAGAATTCCTGAATACCCGCCTCACGCGTGACCGGCATAACCGCAACCTGCTGGAAACCGAAGAACGAAACAGTCAACAGCAACAGATCATCGACCATATCCACGACTCCGTCATTACGATGGATATGCAAGGCTACATCACCTGCTGGAACAAGGGCGCAGAAAGCCTGTTCGGCTATACCGGCGAAGAAGCCATCGGCAAGAATATTCTTTTTCTTTATGCCGACGAAGAAGAGGACGATTCCCTGCTCTATCAGGATCTTTTCGACAAGGGTGGGCGTGAAATGGTGGTGCGCCGACGCAAGAAGACCGGGGAAATTTTCTGGGCAAGCCTCACGCTCTCACTGATTCGCGACAAAAAAGACAATCCGAGCGGCATGATCGGCTACCTGTCCGACATCACCGAACGCCTTCAGGCAGAAGAACAGCTGCGTCTGCAGGCAGCGATCTTCGAATACAGCGACGAAGGCATCATCATCATTGACCCCGCCGGCATCATCGCATCCGTCAACAAGGCATTCACCAAGATCACCGGCTACGCATCTGACGATGTCCTGGGGAAGACGCCGGGATTTCTTCGTTCCAGCCATCATCACGACGAGGATTTCTACCTCGCTGTGTACACCTCGCTTTACGACACCGGCCACTGGATCGGCGAAGGATGGGGAAGGCGGAAGAACGGCGAATCCTTCCCCGTGTGGATGTCCATCAGCAGCGTGCACGGCAAGGACAACGCAATCGCCTATTATTTCGCCATCTTTACCGACATTGCCGAGCGAAAAAATGCCGAGAAACAGATATACCGCCTCGCCTACTACGACACGCTGACCAGCCTGCCCAACCGGGCGATGCTTTACACCCACCTGAAGCAGGCCCTGGCCGAGGCGAACCGTAACCAGCTCCATGGCGCCGTCCTGTTTATCGGCCTGGACCGCTTCAAGCAGGTCAACGATTCGCTGGGGCATGACGCAGGCGACCTGCTGCTGAAAGAAGTCGCCCAATGCCTGGCCGGCTGCGTGCGTGAGGAGGATGTGGTCGCCCGGATCGGCGGCGACGAGTTCGTGGTGGCTCTGTTTGACATCACCGAGCGGGAGCACGCCGCCATCGTGGCGGAAAAAATTATCGCCCGGCTGTCGCAGCCCATCATGGTGAATGGCCACGAGCTGCTGATGTCGGCCAGCGTCGGCATCAGCGTCTACCCGGATAACGGAGACGATGCCGAGACCCTGCTAAAATGCGCCGATGTGGCAATGCATCGCGCCAAGCGCGATAACAGCCACAATGGAATCATGTTCTTCTCTCAGGACATGAACCTGCGTTCCCTGGAAAAACTCAAGCTGGAAAGCAATCTGCGCCGCGCCATGGAACGCGACGAGCTGACGCTCAATTACCAGCCTCAGCTCGATCTCGCCACCGGAAAGATCGTCGGCGCGGAAGTGCTGTTGCGATGGAACCACGATGGCACAACGATTTCCCCCGCCCAGTTTATCCCGATCGCCGAGCAAACCGGACTGATCATCCCTATCGGCGAATGGATACTCGAAACGGTTTGCGCCAGAAACAAACAGTGGCAGGAAGCGGGGCTGCCCATCGTCAAGCTGGCGGTCAACATCTCCGCGAAGCAGTTCCGCCAGAGTCTTCCGCAACTGGTGGAACAACTACTCGGCCACCACCGCCTCGCCCCTTCCTATCTCGAGCTGGAAATCACCGAGAGCGTGATCATGCGGAATGCCGAGGGGGTGATTTCCATGATGGCGGAATTCCAGCGCCTGGGCATCACTCTGTCGCTGGACGATTTTGGTACGGGCTATTCCAGCCTGAGCTACCTCAAGCGCTTCCCCATCGACACCCTCAAGATAGACCAGTCCTTCATCCGCGGCCTGCCCGACGATACCGACGATACCGCAATCGCCAAGGCAATCATCAGTCTGGCCAGAAACCTCGGCCTGAGGGTTATCGCGGAGGGAGTGGAAACCGCAGAACAACTGGATTTTCTCCGCTCGGCCGGGTGCGATGAAATCCAGGGTTATTATTACAGCCGCCCCTTGGCGGAAGATGATTTCGTCCGTTTCCTCCAACAATAAACAGGGCTGAGGACCGACTGTAATTTTGCTCGGAAGCTGTCCTATAATTAATCTTTCAAGACCGCTTCTCAAAGGCCCGAAATTCAAATAGTGTAATATTCAGCGCTTTAAGCCTGCCGCATTCGCCCACAATGAAAAACACCGCCATCCTGTTGATTTCCTGCCCTGACCGCAAAGGGCTGGTAGCGGGCATTGCCGATTTTCTCTATCGCCACAACGCCAACATCCTCCATGCCGACCAGCACCAGGACAGCGAACTGGGGCTATTCCTGATGCGCGTCGAATGGGATCTGCACGATTTCGACTTGAGCCCGGAACAGTTCAAGCAGCATTTTTCGCCAATCGCCGAAAAATTCGAGATGCAGTGGCATCTGGCGTTGTCGGCTCACCGCCCCAAGGTGGCGATTTTCGTTTCGCGCTATGACCATTGCCTGGCCGACCTGCTTTACCGCCACCAGGCCGGCGAATTGCACTGCGATATCCCGCTGATCATCGGCAATCACAACGACACGAAATGGATCGCCGATTCCTACAAAATTCCGTTCCAGTACGTTGCCGTTCACAAGGACAGCAAGGTGGAAGCGGAAAAAACCCAGATCGCGCTGCTGCGCCACCACCACATCGACCTGGTCGTGCTGGCGCGCTATATGCAGGTTCTGTCTGCGGATTTCATCCGGCACTACCCCAATCGCATCATCAACATCCACCACTCCTTCCTGCCCGCTTTTCTCGGCGCCAAGCCCTACCACCGCGCCTTCGAACGCGGCGTGAAACTAATCGGCGCAACCAGCCACTATGTCACCGAAGTGCTGGACGACGGACCGATCATCGAGCAGGATGTGACCCGCATTTCACACCGCGACGCCATCGACGATCTGATCCAGAAGGGTCGCGACCTGGAGAAAGCAGTGCTGTCGCGGGGGGTGCGCTGGCACATCGAAAGCAGAATTCTTCTCTATGCCAACAAGACGGTGATTTTTGATTGAACAGGAGAATAGCGAGAGAAAAAAACCGCCTGTCGTAGGTGACAGGCGGGGAAAAAAGCCGCCTTATCGGTGGCCTCGGAGGTTACTCAACTGACCAATGAACAGGCCAACGCGCCATGGGGGATAAACGCGTTAGGTGGATATTAGGTCAGCGGACCGTCCGCCGTCATTGATAATTCGCAATGGTTTTCAATCGGCGGCAATCCTGTTAAGCATGGCGCTGTCAAATTTAAACCCGCTGCCGCCCGGAATATCCTGCAGTGCGCCACTGCGCTTGAATTCAGCAATAATCCGGCTGGCCGTTTCGGTGGTGATGCCGAGCATTGACCCCATGTCCTCCCGCCCGAACAGTTCACAGCCCCCATCCCCGTTGCCCACCAAACGCAGCAGCAGCCGCGCCATGCGCGCCCGCGCGCTACCGGTGGCGAGCTGGGTCAGCCAGGCATCGGCCTCTTCCAGCGCGTACTGCCAGCGCACCATCAATTCCTTGTGCAGCTTGTGATTTTCATTATCCAGCCGCTGAATCACTTCCAGCGGAATGCGGCACACCTCGGATTGCTGCAGAACGACGGCGTCGTGCTGGTAGGCCTGCCCAAGCAGCGCTTCCAGACCGGTCACATCGGTGGGACGGAGCAGGCGAACGATGCGCTGGCGCCCGTCCGGCAGGTATTGCACCAGCTTGAGCAGGCCGCTACGAATGGTGAACACCGCCTGCGCCGGATCGCCCGCCCGGTAAAGCACTTCATGCGGGGCAAGCGCGATGTCGTCGATCGGGCGGTGTATGCTCTCGCAATCGCTGATTTCCAGCCCGGCGAACAGTACCGATTTGCGGATGCTGCAATCGGCGCAGTTGACTTCGCCCCTGGTGAACGTTTTGTCCATGAGAAATCGCAATTGGTTTTAAAGAATCGTAATCTTAGCGCCTGAACCCTTGCTTCAGGAAGAAATATCGTTAGCTCCTAACGACTCTGCATCAGCCACCAGGTTCCGGTACTTTTTCCAGTCGAAACATGGACCCGGATCGGTCTTGCGCACCGGGGCAATGTCCGAATGGCCGACGATCTCCTCGACCGGGTAGGCCTGTTGCAGTGCGTGGGTCAGTTTCGCCAGCTTTTCATATTGGGCCTCGGTGAAGGGATCGTCATCGCTGCCTTCCATCTCGATACCGATGGAAAAATCATTGCAGCGGATGCGGTCATGCCAGGATGAAACACCGGCATGCCAGGCGCGCTTGTTGCATGAAACGAACTGGATAATCTCGCCGTCGCGACGAATGAAGAAATGAGCCGATACCCTGAGGTCGACAATCAGCTGATAATAAGGATGCGCGCTCACATCGAGTTTGCCGGTAAAAAAATCGATCACGCCATTGCCGCCATACTCGCGAGGCGGCAGGCTGATATTGTGTATCACCAGCAACGGTATATCGAATTCGACCCCCGCCGGGCGCTCGTCGCAATTGGGGGTGGCGATGAAACGCACGCCCTGCAAGAAACCTGATTTATCTATTTTCATTTTCGCCTATTCCCAAGCCAGACCCCCAACGCAGAGGGCCAAATACCATAGCCGCATTAAGACATGCGCGTGCGGCGTGAGCACGGCGCACGTTACACCGATGATATAATCCGCCACTTTCGCCATCCCAAAGCCGCCATGTCCACTTTCGCCATTCTGCTCCTGATGCTGATCGTCATTTTAATTGCCGCCGAGGTATTTACCAATGCATTGGAACATTTAGGCGAAAAGCTGAAGATTTCAGAGGGCGTCACCGGCTCGTTGTTCGCCGCCATCGGCACCGCCCTGCCGGAAACCATGGTGCCGTTGCTGGCGCTCATGGCGGGCACCAGCAACACGGCGGTGAACGAGGAAATCGGCGTCGGCGCCATTCTCGGTGCACCGCTGATGCTCTCCACCCTGTCCATCTGCCTGATGGCCCTGGCGGTATTGAAAAAACGCGGCGCACGGGGACATCTCGTGCCGGAGCGTACCGGTCTGATCCGCGACCTGAATTTCTTCCTCGCCGCCTTCAGTTTTTCCGCCATCGCCCTGTTCGTGCCGCACCAGTTGACCGAAATTCGTGCCGCCATCGGCCTTACCCTGGTGCTGACCTATTTCATCTACATCATGCTCACCTTGCGCGCCTCCGACCATCTGGTCAAGGAAGGCCACGGCACCGAGGCCGAGGAAAAAATGTTTCTCTGCCGTATGGGCCTGCCGGAAAACGTGGCCGCGATCCTGGCCCAGCTTGCCCTCGGCCTCGCCCTGCTGGTGGCCGGCGCCAAGGGTTTTATCCACGGCGTGGAGGGCGCTTCCGAATTGCTCGGCATCTCGCCGCTGCTGCTGTCGCTGCTGATCATTCCGATCGCCACCGAACTGCCGGAAAAGGTCAACAGCATCCTGTGGATTCGCCGCCGCAAGGACACGCTGGCCTTCGGCAACATCACCGGCGCGATGGTATTCCAGGGAACCATGCTGCCCGCCATCGGCATCATGCTCACCCCATGGGAGCCGCGCCATGAAGTACTGCTCGGCATCGTCATCACCCTGCTGGCTTCGCTGTGGTTGCGCATCATGGCCCACCGCGGCCAACTCAAGGTCTGGCATCTGGCCGTCAACGGCACCATGTACGTCACCTACCTTGCGGTTGTGCTGAGCTGACCTTTACCCCCGCCCTGGTTAGCGGTATTCTGGCCGTCCGGCATCCGGGAAGGAGAAGCGCACGATGGGCAGGAAACCCGTAACAACCAGGAACACCCCGTCTCAACCGGGAGAAAATGGGGAGATGTCGCCCTTCTGCCGCGCACTCGCCGACCACCTCACCTATACCGTCGGCAAAGACCATTTCACCGCCACCCCCCGGGACTGGTTCTTCGCGCTGGCCCACACCACGCGCGACCAACTGACCCAGCGCTGGATGGAAACCATGCGCCGCTATTACCGCGCCGACGCCAAGCGCATCTATTACCTGTCGATGGAGTTCCTGATCGGCCGCACGCTGACCAACAGCCTGCTAAACATGGGTCATCTCGATGAATGCTACAAGGCGATGCTCGATGCCGGCAATGACCTGGAGGCGGTGTACGACGCGGAGCCCGATGCCGCCCTCGGCAACGGCGGACTGGGACGCCTGGCCGCCTGCTTCCTGGATTCAATGGCGACATTGGCGCTGCCGAGCTATGGTTATGGCATCCGCTACGAATACGGCATGTTCAACCAGCACATCGAAAAGGGCCGTCAGGTGGAGCACCCCGACAACTGGCTGCGCTATGGCAACCCGTGGGAATTCCCGCGGCCGGAAGTGCTGTACCCGGTCAAATTTCACGGACGGGTAGTGGAATACCTCAGCGAACACGGCAGCCTGCACCACCACTGGGTGGATACCGAAGAGATCATGGCGATGGCCTATGACACGCCTGTTCCGGGCTACGGCGGCAAATCGGTAAACAACATGCGGCTGTGGTCAGCCAAGGCATCGCGCGACTTCAACCTGAAATACTTCAACGAGGGCAACTACATCAAGGCGGTGGAGGACAAAAACCAGTCCGAAAATTTATCCAAGGTACTGTACCCGGACGACACTACGAGAATGGGGCGGGAACTACGCCTGAAACAGCAATATTTCTTCGTCAGCGCTTCGCTTCAGGACATGCTCTACCGCTTCAACAAGTTCCACAAGAATTTCGACGAACTGCCCGACAAGGTGGCGTTCCAGCTAAATGACACCCACCCCTCGATCGCCATCCCGGAACTGATGCGCGTCCTGATGGATATCCACCACCTCGGTTGGGATCGCGCCTGGGCCATCACTACCCGCACCTTCTCCTATACCAACCACACGCTCATGCCGGAGGCGCTGGAAACCTGGCCGGTCAGTCTGTTCGAAAGCATTCTGCCACGCCACCTGCAGATCATCTATGAAATCAACCACCGTTTCCTCTCCGAAGTCGGCCACAAATATCCCGGCGACATCGGGCTGCTGAAACGCGTCTCGATCATCGATGAGGAAAACGGACGGCGCATCCGCATGGCACATCTGGCCATTATCGGTAGCCACCAGGTCAACGGTGTGGCGAAAATCCACACCGAACTGATGCGGCAAACCATTTTCAGGGATTTCGACCGCCTTTACCCCGGCAAGATCATCAATATCACCAACGGCATCACGCCGCGGCGCTGGCTCAACCAGGCGAATCCGGCCCTGGCCGGACTGATTACGGAATATATCGGCGACGGCTGGCTCACCGACCTGATGGAGCTCGGCAAGCTTGCCCCCCTCGCCGCCGACAAGGTATTTCAGGATAAATTCCGCGCGGTGAAACAGGCCAACAAGGAAAAACTGGCCAGGATAATCCATCTTAAACTGGGCATCAGGATCAACCCGAATTCCCTGTTCGACGTGCAAATCAAGCGCATTCACGAATACAAACGCCAACTTCTCAACCTGCTCCATGTCGTCACGCTGTACAACCGCATCCGCACCGACCCGGCGGCCGACCGGATACCACGCACCGTGATATTCAGCGGCAAAGCGGCGCCAGGCTACGCCCTGGCCAAACTGATCATCAAACTGATCAATGACGTGGCGGACATCGTCAACAACGATCCCGCCATTGGCGACCGGCTCAAGGTGGTCTTCATCCCCAATTACGACGTTACCGCAGCAACCGGAATCGTGCCCGCAGCCGACATATCCGAGCAAATATCCACTGCGGGCACCGAGGCCTCGGGCACCGGCAACATGAAGCTCACGCTGAACGGTGCACTGACCATCGGCACGCTGGATGGCGCCAACATCGAGATTCGCGATGAAGTCGGCGCAGACAACATTTTCATTTTCGGGCTGAACACGACAGAAGTTGCCGAACTGAAGCGCAAGGGTTACAACCCCTGGGATTATTATCATGGCAACGGAGAATTGAAAAAGGTGCTCGACATGATCGGTTCCGGCTATTTTTCACCGGATGAGACCGACCGTTTCCAGCCGATCATCGACGCCCTCACCCGCAGCGGAGACCGTTTCCTGCTGCTTGCCGACTACGCCGACTATGTTGCCTGCCACGAAAAAATCGAAGCGCTCTACTGCGAACCCGTGGAGTGGGCGCGCAAGGCTATCCTCAACGTAGCCGGCATGGGCAAATTTTCCAGCGACCGGGCCATCGGGGAATATGCGGAAAAAATCTGGAACGTTAAATCGGTGCTGAATCCTGAGTCCTGAAATTTTTCTCAAAACGATTTATTGCGATTTAAAAAAGCAGTTTAACCGCAAAGGACGCTAGGGACGCGAAGGAATTCGAAGACTTGAACAACTCTATCTACATTACCCGAGGGGTGAAACATTTCAATTTATTACCCCATTGTTTTACCTTGCGAACCTTCGCGTCCCTAGCGGTGAAATTCGGTCTTTTAATCGATTCCCAGCCGGTCAAGGCGATAGCGCAATGCGCGGAAAGTAATGCCGAGCAGCCTGGCCGCTGCCGTCTTGTTATAGCGCGTTTTTTCCAGCGCATTCATGATCGCTTCTTTTTCCATGGTATCGAGGTATTCCTGTAAGGGCAGGCCTTCTGCCCGCACCAACTCTTTTTGTGGCTTTGCCGGGAGGTGCAGATCCTCCTTGCCGATCTTGCCGCCGGTGGTCAGTGCCGTCGCTCGCTCCAGGATGTTTTCCAACTCGCGCACGTTGCCCGGAAAGCTGTATTCCTGCAGTTCCTTTAACGCAGCCTGACTCAACTTTGGCGGCACCGCATCCGGTCCCGCCATTCTTCCGAGAATTTCCCTGGCCAGCAACGGAATGTCATCCTGGATTTCACGCAAAGCCGGCATCTTCAGCACGATCACGTTGAGCCGGTAATAAAGGTCCTGGCGGAATTTGCCGCCTTCCACGCAGTGGCCAAGATCCTGGTGGGTAGCACTGATGATGCGCACATCCACCGGTTCCTCCTGGGTATCTCCCACCTTGCGCACCATTTTTTCCTGGATGACGCGCAGTAGTTTCACCTGCATCGGCAGGGGCAAATCCGCCACCTCGTCCAGAAACAACGTGCCGCCGGTTGCGGCATGAAAAAAACCATCCCTGTCCTGGGCAGCACCGGTGAAAGCACCTTTCTTGTAACCGAAAAACTCGCTTTCCATCAGGTTTTCCGGGATCGCGCCGCAATTGACCGCGACGAACGGCCCGTCCCCGCGCGGGCCATGGAGATGGATCAGCCGCGCTGCCAATTCCTTGCCGCTACCGGATTCCCCGGTAATATGGATCGGCGCCTGACTGCGCGCCAGCTTCTCGATCATTTGACGGGTCTGCTGCATTGGCTGTGAATCGCCTAGCAGTACCGGATGGCCGGCACCGACACTTTCGTCCGTTTTTTTCGGCTGGTCGGCATGGGACAGCTTGAGCGCGGAATTGACCAATGGACGCAACTGGGCCAGGGAAACCGGCTTGGACAGGTAATCGAAAGCGCCCGCCTTGAGTGCGGCGACAGCATTTTCTGCACTGCCATAGGCGGTAATCACCGCCACCGGCGTGCCCGGATAGTTCCTGGTCACGTATTCCAGAAGGCCCAAGCCGTCGCCATCCGGCAGGCGCATATCGGTCAGGCACAAATCGTAAGCCTGTTTACGCAGGTGCTGCTCGGCCTCGAACGTACTGGCCGCCGTGTCCGCTGCCAGCCCCATGCGCTGCAGCGTCAACACCAGCAGTTCGCGAATGTCGGCCTCATCGTCCACCACCAGCACATGGCGAAGCGGCGTAGTACCCTCGCCTTCAGGAACTGGCGCTTGCGACTTCCGGTTCACATGGTCTCCCTCGTAAAGCTGATTCTGAATCTGGCGCCCCGCCCGGTTTCGACATAGTCTAGCGCAGCACCGTTGGCATCGCACAATTCGCGGGCGATATAAAGTCCGAGGCCGGTACCGGTGCTGTCGGTGGTGAAAAAAGGTTCAAACAACTGGGCCTGCAATGCTTCCACCACGCCCTCCCCGTCATCACTCACCTCCAATTGTACAATATTCCCCGATGCTGAATGTGAAGCGGCCAGGCGGATGCTGCCCGCTTCGCGGCGGCAATAACGCCAAGCGTTGCGGCACAGGTTCCACAGCACCTGATCGAGGTGTTGGCGATCGAAGCGCACCGTCAACCCGTCTTCCGCCTCCAGCAACACAGTTCCGGCCGGGATTTTATCGGTCTGGCAAAAGAGTTCGACAAACTGGCGCAGGGTCGCATTCAGGTCAATGATTTCTGGCGTGGCGCGATCCCTGCGGTTAAGTTGCAGCACATCCTGAACGATCCGATCGAGGCGATAGGTATTGTCATGAACAATCTGCAGCAGCCGTGCCTGTGTCGCATCCTTGCCGGGCTCTTCCTGCAGCAATTCGGTAGCATGATTGATCGCACTCAGGGGGTTGCGTATTTCATGTGCGATATTCGCCGTCAACCTGCCCAGCGCCGCCAGTTTCAATTGCTGCGCCCGTTCCTGCATCAGGCTCAGATCCTCGAGGAAAATCACCGTACCCAACAACTCATCCTGGCCGATCGCGGTAAAACGCGCCTGAACCCGCTTGCCGGTGGCCGGTACGGCCAATTCGAATCGATCATTGCGTCGGTCGGCATTCCAGCGTTGCAGACAAATGGATAATATCGGAAGATAATCGTTAAGCATCAGCTTGTTCCAGATCGCGGGCGGTTTCCCCAGCAATTTCTCGGCTTCGCCATTATGCTGGCGCACCCGTCCCAGCCCGTCCACCACCAGTACGCCATCCTGCATACCCTGAATCACCAATTGGTTGACTTGGGCCAGGTTGGCGAGGTCGACGCTCTGCTCCTGCGCCAGATTCTCGGTCGCCGACAGGCGTTTGGTCAGTACATAGGCCAGCCCGGAGGTAGCAAAATAGCCCATGCTGGTGAGACCGATTTGCAAATAGTCCTTGGTATTCCCTGCCAGCACCAGCACCTGAAAAGTCTGTTCGAGCAAAATCGCAACGCTTGCCACCGCTGCATGAAACATTGCCAGGCGGCCACGGCTGACCATGCCGGTGGCGACCAGAGGGCCCAGCAGGAGCAACCCGAGGCCGCTCTGGATGCCCCCGCTGGCATGCATCAGCAGCACGATGAACAATATATCGGCGCTTACCTGGGCATTCAGAAGCAGATTGAAGCGCGGCCAGCGCACGCCAATCGGCACGACCATCAGCATCGCAAAGGTTACATAAATAATACTGGTGGCATAAAACAGGGATGGATTGTAGGCGCCAAAAGGCTGGACAATGCCGAACGACGTATAAGCGGCGGAAAAGGTGCCGGCGACAATCAGGCGAAAAAGGTTGAAGTAGCGAAGCGACCGCCAGTACGTCTCAGGTTGAAGTGTGGGCCGCGCCTGCAGCAGTTCAGTCAGCATTGGCACATAGCCGTAGCCGGCGGGAACCGTCGGAAAAATGGAAGATTACTTCTGATGATGGAGCTGTCGATGCTCATTGGTGCAAAAAAACTCACCATGGCTAATGATGCTTTCACTCCTCGGCAGATTTACGCCGCAATGAACACAGCGGACCATATCCTCGCCAACCATGTCCTTCGGTGAGCCATCCTGCTTGATGTTGCGGCCATGGCTTTTGAGGACGCGGTAAACAATCCAGAGCACCAAGGCAAGAAGTATCAGCTTATTCAAACATCACCTGCCACACCAGACGAGGCACCCCAAGGAGATCCTGGAATTTATTTCAGTAACTGAAAATGGTCGGGGTGAGAGGATTCGAACCTCCGGCCTCTGCGTCCCGAACGCAGCGCTCCACCAGGCTGAGCTACACCCCGTCTTGGATTATTCAGTAACTCCGCATTACCGCGAAGTCCGCCAATTGTAGCAAAGATTCCTTGTATTTTGAATGCGGCAGGTGCGAAATCGCATCGCACGCCGCCTGCGCTTCGACCTTCGCCTGGCTCTTTACGTAATCCAGCGCACCGGTTTCACGGATTGCCGCCATGACCGCATCAAGCTCATTCAGGCCGCCCTGCTCGATCGCATTGCGAACCACCGCCGACTGTTCCGCTGTGCCGTTTTTCATGGCGTAAATCAGGGGCAGCGTGGGCTTGCCTTCGGCCAGGTCGTCGCCGACGTTCTTGCCGGTTTCGGCATGGTCGCCGGAATAATCCAGCACGTCGTCGATCAACTGGAACGCCGTGCCCAGGCGCATTCCATAGGTCGCCATGGCCTCCTCGTCCATACTGGAAGAGCTTCCGAGGATCGCGCCGAGCCGGGTGGCGGCCTCGAACAGCTTGGCGGTCTTGTAGTGGATCACCCGGATATAGCGCGCCTCGTCGATGTCCGCGTCATTGCAGTTCAACAGTTGCAGCACCTCGCCCTCGGCAATAGTGTTGGTGGCATCTGCCAGCACTTCCATCACGCGCATGTTGCCCGCCCCGACCATCATCTGGAAGGCTCTGGAATACAGAAAATCGCCCACCAGGACGCTGGCGGCATTACCGAACAGGGCATTGGCAGTAGCATTGCCGCGCCGCAGGTTCGATTCGTCCACCACATCATCGTGCAACAAGGTGGCGGTATGGATGAACTCGACTACCGCCGCCAGTTCATGTTGATGGCCGCCTGAATAGCCGAACGTGCCGGCAGAAAGCAGTACCAGCGCGGGGCGCAGACGCTTGCCGCCGCTACTGATGATGTATTCACTGATCTGGCGGATCAGCACGACGTCGGAATGGAGCCGTTTGCGGATGACCTCATCCACGACCAGCATATCCGACTCGATGGGACTTCGAATGGTTTCCAGCGACACGAACTTAAAGACCTGAGGTTAAGTGGAAAAGCGCTAATAGTAGGAACGAGGGCAATTCTGTGTCAAGCTTTTCTGGCGCCGCCCATGATTTCCAATCAATTTTTTATACTTCGCTGCAAAATTCTGGTACAATCGCGTTCCTTTTTAAAAGCAAGTTTTGGAGCTCAACATGTATGCGGTCATAAAAACCGGCGGCAAGCAATATCGCGTAGCCCCCGGCGAAAAATTGAAAATAGAACAGATACCGGCAGACATCGGCAGCGAAATCGTACTGGATCAGGTATTGATGGTTACGGACGGTGAAGCTGTCACGGTAGGTACACCCCTGGTAAGCGGTGCTACGGTCAAGGCGACGGTGCTCGCGCACGGTCGCGGCGAAAAGGTGCAGATTTTCAAAATGCGCCGCCGCAAGCACTATCAAAAACACCAGGGGCATCGTCAGAACTATACCGAGATCCGCATCGACGGCATCGCGGCGCAGTAGTTAAGGAGATAAGCAATGGCACATAAAAAAGCAGGCGGCAGTGTACGCAACGGCCGCGACTCTCATTCCAAGCGTCTGGGCGTGAAGCGCTACGGCGGCGAGCTGGTTACCGCCGGCAGCATCATCGTGCGCCAGCGCGGTACCCAGATGTATGCAGGCGATAACGTCGGCATGGGCAAGGATCACACCCTGTTCGCCAAGGTTGCCGGCACGATCAGCTTCGCCATCAAGGGCGCGGCAAAACACAAAGTGGTTACCATTACCCCGGCTTAAAATCCAGCCGGAGCTTGGGAACTTTAGGCCCTATCGGATGATAGGGCTTTTTTATTTCGAGTTGCCAGTTGTCAGCTCTGTAACATTTTGATGAATGCGGCAAAGCTGCACGCCATGAACTGAACACTGATAACTGCCCACTAAAAAATGAAATTCATTGACGAAGCAAAAATTGAAATCCATGCCGGTGACGGCGGCAACGGCGTAGCCAGCTTCCGGCGCGAAAAGTACATCCCCGACGGCGGCCCGAACGGCGGCGATGGCGGACGCGGCGGCAGCATCTATGCCATAGCCGACCGCAACATCAACACTTTGGTGGATTATCGTTTCGCCCGCACCCACCGCGCCCAGCGCGGCGAGAACGGTCAAGGCTCGGATTGCTACGGCAAGGGCGGCAAGGACATGGTACTGCGCATGCCGGTCGGCACGGTCATCACCGATATCAACAGCAACGAAATTATCGCCGACCTCGCCCGCGACGGTGAAAAAACGCTGATCGCAAAAGGCGGCAAGGGCGGCCTCGGCAACCTGCACTTCAAATCCAGCACCAATCGTGCGCCACGCCAGTTCACCTTCGGCGAAGAGGGCGAAAAGCGGGAACTCAAGCTGGAACTCAAGGTGCTGGCGGACGTGGGACTGCTCGGTATGCCCAACGCGGGAAAATCCACTTTCATCCGTTCAGTTTCAGCAGCACGACCCAAGGTAGCGGACTACCCTTTCACCACATTGCACCCCAACCTCGGCGTGGTGCGCGTGGAACATGACAAAAGTTTCGTCATCGCCGACATCCCCGGCCTGATCGAAGGCGCCGCCGAAGGTGCCGGTCTCGGCCACCGCTTCCTGCGGCATCTTGCGCGCACCCGCCTGCTGCTGCATCTGGTCGACATCGCCCCGTTCAACGAAGAGACCGATCCGGTAGCGGAAGCCCGCGCAATCGTCAACGAACTGAAGAAATACGATGAATCGCTTTACCAGAAACCGCGCTGGCTGTTGCTGAACAAGATGGACATGGTGCCCGAAGACGAGCGGGATCAGTTGCGCCAAAAATTCCTCAAGGACTTTGGCTGGGACGGCAAATGCTTTATCATTTCAGCCCTCAGCGGCGAAGGCTGCAAGGAAGTCACCTACGCCATCATGGAGTTTCTCGACCAAAACCGGGAACTTGAACAGGAAGCCGAACCGCAGAAATATACAGATGCGGAAGAAGAACAAGAACAGTAAAAATCCAACATCACCATCATGAAATCCGTCATCGCCAACAGCAAACGCCTGATCATCAAAGTCGGCAGCAGCCTGGTAACCAACAGCGGCGCCGGCCTTGACCACGAGGCCATCGCCACTTGGGCGGCACAGATCGCCGGCCTCAAATCACTGGGGTACGAAGTCGTACTGGTTTCCTCCGGCGCAATCGCCGAGGGCATGCAGCGCTTGGGCTGGAAGAAACGTCCCCATGCTTTGCACGAATTGCAAGCCGCCGCCGCAGTCGGCCAGATGGGGCTGGTGCAAGTCTATGAAACCTGCTTCCGCAACCATGGATTGCACACCGCGCAGATTCTGCTGACCCACGACGATCTGGCCGACCGCAAGCGCTACCTCAATGCCCGCTCCACCCTGCGCACCCTGCTTGCCCTTGGCGTCATCCCGATTATTAACGAGAATGACACCGTGGTTACTGAGGAAATTCGCTTCGGCGACAACGACACCTTGGGCGCGCTGGTCACCAACCTGATCGACGCGGATGCGCTGGTGATCCTGACCGATCAGACCGGGCTATATTCCGCCGATCCGCGCAAAGATCCCGCTGCCACACTGATTGCACAAGCAAGGGCCGGCGATGCCGCGCTGGAAGCCATGGCGGGCGGAGCTGGCAGCGAGATCGGACGCGGCGGCATGCTCACCAAGATTCTCGCCGCCAAGCGAGCGGCACGCAGCGGTGCCCATACCGTGATCGCCTGGGGACGCGAACCTGACGTGCTGAACCGTCTGGCGCGAGGAGAGATGATCGGCACCCAACTTGTCGCCGGGCAGGCACCCACGGTAGCGCGCAAACAATGGCTGGCCGACCATCTGCAAATCAGCGGCAAACTCACGCTCGACGCTGGTGCGGTCAATGCGCTACGCAAGGAAGGCAAAAGTCTGCTGCCAATTGGTGTGACCGCGATTTCAGGGAATTTCGAACGCGGCGAAGTGGTCGCCTGCCTGGATGAAAAAGGCGGTGAAATTGCCCGTGGCCTGATCAATTACAATGCACAGGAAACTCAAAAAATCCTGCGCCATGCCAGCACTGAAATCGAGTCCATTCTGGGTTATGTGGACGAACCCGAGCTGATTCATCGCGACAATTTGGTGCTGATTTAAACAAGCGGTGGAGAGTCACGCTCGCAAAGCTAACGTGATATTGAAACAACAGCCCGATACCGCCAGGATCAATTCGACCGAAAGCCCCGCTTCAGCAAATCCACCGCTTCCTGCGGATCCTTCACGATTATCTCGTTGGGGCAAAAGAAATCGTCGTAGAGCACATGATGTTGCCGGTTACGATCCTGGTAGCGAATCGGCTCCCACTGGGCGGAGCGCGCCCTGGACCAGCTTCCATCCTTGCGCCCGAACGCATAGAGCCTTCTTTCGTGACTGGCGCAACGAATCCCCTCAAAGCTGACATTGAGCGCGCCTGCCGGTGACTTGACGATCAGCGTATAGCGCACCACTCCATCTCCGCCTACGCTAATCGAAGCACTATCCACAAAAAAATGGTTATCGGTGGCGGCGCTCACGAAAAAAGGCAGCAAATTTTCATCTTTGGGATAAGGCGGGAGTTGGGCCTCGATTTCGACCCAAGGTTTTTCTTCATCGAAATCGCCTTCGAACTTCCCCCATTCGGCGCAAACCGTCAGCGGAAGAAGCACCAAAAACAGCACTGCAGCAAATTTTATTTTCATGGTCATCGACAATCAGCCAGCAAGCTGTGCCTGAATTTCGGCAAAAGTGCGTGCGATTTCGGCAGTCTGGATTTCCGTACCAAGAAGCCGGGAAATCTGGGAAGCGGAGAAAATCCCCCGCACCCGCTGGACCTGCCCCGACGCATCGGTATCCACCACCAAAGCATGCTGACGACCGCATTTTTTCAGGGTCGCAACAATATGCCCCACCTTCGCCGCGGCGACATCTTTCATGCACAATACTTCCAGCCTTTCCAGTGGCGTCATGATGTTGCTCACCAGAACATCCTCGCGTCTGCCGCCCGATTTCTGAATGAATTGCAGCGGTTTCTCGCCCAGAATATCGGTCGCCGTGATCAGGCCGAGAACGGACTCCTGATCATCGATCACCAGCAACAATCTCACGCTATGCCGTATCATCCGCTCGCTAGCGGCGTCCACCGGCTTGTCTGGCGCAATGGTGATCGCCATCACCATCTTCAGATCGGTCATCACCCGCACTGCCGCATCTTCCAGTTCGACATGGATGGACGAGACTTGCTGGGGTTGATAATAGGTCGCCCCTGGTGTCAGCTTGTTGAGCGGAAGCGCGAAAAAATCAGCCATTTTGACTCTTTCCTGTCACATCGGATTTATTGAGATAGCCAGCCAGCTCATTGAGCGCCAACCGGTACACGTCGCGCTTGAACTCGATCACCGATTCCAGCGGTATCCAGTAGTGGTGCCAGCGCCACGCATCGAATTCGGGATGAGACGAGGCGCGCAAAGACACGTCGCAATCGCGCCCGGTCAGGCGCAACAGGAACCATATCTGCTTCTGGCCTTTGTAACTGCCGCGCCATTCCCGCCGCACCCAGTTCTGCGGCACATCGTAGCGCAGCCAGTCCCTGGTGCGGCCAATAATCTTCACATGCTGCGGCAGCAGCCCGACCTCTTCCTCAAGTTCCCGAAACATTGCCTGCTCGGGCGACTCCCCGGCTTTGATGCCGCCTTGCGGAAACTGCCAGGAATGTTCTTTGATGCGCTTACCCCAGAAAACCTCATTTTTTGCATTGCATAGAATGATGCCGACATTGGGGCGATAACCGTCCCGGTCTATCATTTGTGGAACACCTCAAATCCGTTAAATTAATATGATTCTTCCACATTTTCAGCAGCAATGAAAGCCAAACAGAAAATAAGCATGACGCACATCATAGTTCGGAAAAAAGCGGCCGCAGAGTGAAAGAACAGTCAACCCATGTGACAACAGCATAAGCCATGGGTTCCACGAAGCCCCAGAAAACCTGCCGGGACTGGAGGCTGTCTGGCCAGCTCATATTTCACCGCTCTTTGAATGGTCACAATAACTATTGGCCCGCCGAATTTCCGCTTCAATTCTTCAAGCCCGACAAATCCCTAGATAAGCAGACGCCTTTCCGTATGAGGATTGAGGACGCGCAGATTTTCGACGAACTTGAGGAATTCCAGTCCATACGCCGACTCCAGTTCCCTGGCGCGCTGGCGCAAATCGTCCCAGCGCGGGTTGCCGGAACTGCGTTCAAAACCGAATACAACGATGTTGCCATGCTTTTCTGTTGGCAGGCACAGCGTCAAACCATCGAAACTGGTTTCGATGCGTTGCCGGTAAACATCGAAATTCTTGTCGCTACCCCACAGGTTGACCGCCAGTACCCCGCGTTCGCTCAAGGCGGCGGCACAATCATCGAAAAACCGCTGGGAGGAAAGCTGATCGACCAGGCCAACGCCGTCGAAACCGTCCACCATCAACACATCGGCACTGCCCGGATGATCGGCCACGTACTGGCCACCTTCGGCGACCACCACCTCGAACCTCTCATCCTCCGGCGGCAATTTGAAGTAGGCTCGTGCTGCCGCCACCACCTGCGGATTCAGTTCCACTGCCGTAGTGTGCGCAGCCGGCATGCGATGATAAACAAATTTCGCCAGCGACCCACCACCCAGCCCGACCATCAGAAAGCGTACCGGTTCAGGGTTGAACAGCAGGAAACTCATCATGCTGCGGGTGTAGGCCAGTTCAAGCTCGTCAGGCGCGCTGACCCGCATTGAGCTCTGCACTGTTTTGCTGCCGAGGTGCAACGAACGAATGCCGTCACACTCGCTGACATCCACGACATCGTTTGCCGTTACTGCCTTATGGATACGCCGCCCGAAAAACATTCCCATGACTAACGCCCGCAACCGTACACAGCCAGCGCCCCCATCAAAACTCCATTTCCACCGACTCGTCGAGCGCAGCCTCACGCAGCAAAACCATGAACAAAACGAGAACGACCGGGCCGATAATCAGACCGAGAAGGCCCATCGCTGCAATACCGCCGAAAATGCCGAACAGGATGGCAAGAAAAGGTAGCGCAGTGGCGCTCTGGATCAGGCGCGGACGCAGCACGTAGTCCGCCAGCATCAGCACGGCAGTGCCGAGAATAAAAATGTAAATACCGCTCAGCGGCGAGCCTTGGGCAAAAAGGAACATACCGATCAAACCGAGCATCAAGGGGCCGGCAAGCGGCACCAGGGCCAGCACCGCAGTCAGCGCGCCGAGCAGCACCGCCGAATGCACATTGGCAAATGAAAGCATCAGGCTGATGATCACGCCCTCGGCCAGCCCCACCAACACCAGACCATTGACAGCAGAACGCACCGCCGATGGAATGTGATAAGCATAAGACGGCCAGCGGTTCTTCAGCCATTTGAAACCGATGAGGCTGACGCGCCTGATCAATTGTTCGCCATCGCGGTAGATAAAAAACAGCGCCCACAGGGCAAAAAACAGCTTGGCCACGCGCGAGGCCACTTCCAGCAGCACTGAATTGGCCATCTCCTGGATATAGCCGAGCTTGGCAGAAAACAGGTCGGTCAATTGGTTGGGCACGGCGAGATATTGCAACCACTTGGCGGTGAGAAATTCGCCCCCCAACGGCACCCTTGCGAGCCATGCCGGCATCGGCGCGCCTTTTTCGTTTGCACTAATGAGAAAGCTGACCAGGGAATGGACATCCTCAGCCGCAAAGACCAGCAGCGCGACCATCGGTACCGCCAGCGTCAGCGCCACCATCAGCGTCGACCCCATCGCCGCCAGCGCCTCGCGCTTGCCCAGCATGGTTCTGAGCCGGACGTGCAACGGCCAGGTCGTGATAGCGATAACCACAGCCCACAACAGCGACAACAGAAACGGCTGCAAAACAACGAATGCTGCCAGCAGGACAAGACTGGAAAATAGAATATTTACCAGCGAAGAATGATTATTGTTCATCAACTAGAGCGATGGCGGTGCCGTCAACTTAACTTGCCCTGCCCGCCATGCTTCGGTAAACACGCCACAACGTCCAGCCACGCTGAAACCATTTCAGCGCCAGCCGAGGCCGCGTCAGCGCAAGGATGGCCCCCATTCCGACCAGAAGAACCGGGTGTTTGTGCACAAAACGCCACGCGGCTACTCCTTGATCGGCAAGCGCCAGCGGCAAGCGCCAAGCATGACAGGCCTCGCCCAGCTCAGCGCGCTGGGCGGCGCTACGCGCCACCAGATCAGCACGACGTCGATACAGATCAGCCAGGCGTTGCTGGTCGCTCATCATGGCAGCAACTGCTGGCGATCTTTGCCGAGTTCCGCCAGGCTGGTGGAAAACAATTTGCTCCCGGCCGAGGCATGACCACGGAATAGCTGGATCGCCACGACACCAACACCGAGAAATAGCACTGAAAAACCACCCAGCACTAACAGGCGGTGATTATCCCAGAGCAGAACAGTGATAAAAATGGCGAAAAACACGATACCCACCGCAATGCAAAACAGCGCGATGCCTCCAAAAACGAGAAGCTGCCCGAACCGGAGCTTTTCCTCCTCGATCTCATTGGCGAGCAATTCCAGCCGTGTCTGCGCAATCGCAACCGTAGTGGCGGCAAAAATACGCAGCGAAGCGAGCAACCCGGCGGGGTGCCTCCCGCCTGCCTCGTTCTGTTCCGTCATGGCAACTTGTTTCAGCGGCGCGCGATCAGAACACCGACAACCAGGCCGAGACAAGCGGAAATACCGACCGCTCTCCACGGGTTCTCATGAACGAATTCATCGGTGACGCGGGCAGCCTGCTTGGTCTTGTCGATAATCGCCGCCTCCGCCAGAGAGAGCTTCAATTTTGCAGTATCCAGGCTGGCCTGGATCTTTTCGCGTGCCGCGACCACCTTCTCGCCCGCATCGCTGGCAGTAGCTCTCAGCAACGCCTCCGCATCGGCCACTACCACCCTGAAATCGGCGACCAGCTTTTCCTTGCTTACGTCAGGCACTTCATTAACTTCGGTATACATTGTCATCCCTTTCCATATTTGATCGACATTTAAACATTCTCAGTATAGCAGGCTACCGCTATTCGCCGTCTAAATCAACAGCCCAAATCAATCCAGCAAACCACCCGTTTTCGGTTAAAATTCGAGAATTGAAATCGATTACTGGAAATTCCATGCGTGCATCACAATTTTTTCTCTCCACCCTCAAGGAAGCGCCCGCCGAAGCGGAGCTGGTCAGCCATAAACTGATGCTCCGTGCCGGCCTGATCAAACGCATCGGCAGCGGCCTGTACACCTGGATGCCTTTGGGCCTGCGCGTGCTGCGCAAGGTCGAAGCCATCGTGCGCGATGAAATGAACAAGAGCGGCGCAATCGAGCTGTTGATGCCGGCGGTGATACCCGCTGAACTGTGGCAGGAAACCGGGCGCTGGGACGTATTCGGCCCGCAGATGCTGAAAATCAAGGATCGCCATGACCGGGACTTCTGTTTCGGCCCGACCCACGAGGAAGTCATCACCGATATCGCGCGGCGCGAAATCAAGAGCTACCGCCAGTTGCCGGTGAATTTCTACCAGGTTCAGACCAAGTTCCGCGACGAGATCCGTCCCCGTTTCGGCGTGATGCGCGCCCGCGAATTCGTGATGAAGGACGCCTATTCTTTCCACGCCGATTTCGCCAGCCTGGAGCAAACCTACCAGGTGATGCACGATACCTACAGCCGAATTTTCACTCGCCTGGGGTTGAAATTCCGCGCCGTGGCCGCCGACACCGGCGCAATCGGCGGCACTGGCTCGCACGAGTTTCACGTGCTGGCGGATTCCGGCGAGGACGCCATCGCTTTCTGCCCCGATTCAGACTATGCCGCCAACGTCGAACTGGCAGAGGCGGTCAGCCCTGCAGAGCCGCGCCGCGCACCGATCGCGACCATGCAAAAAATTGCCACACCCGGCGCCCGCACCATCGAAGAGGTGAGCGCATTCCTCAAGGTAACGCCCCAGCAGATCGTCAAATCCTTGCTGGTCATTACCACCGAAGGCATCCCTTATCTCTTGCTGTTGCGCGGCGACCATCAGCTCAACGAGGTCAAGCTGGGCAAGCACCCCGCCTTCGGCCAAGGCTTCCGCTTCGCCAGCGAGCAGGAGGTGGAGGAGATCATGGGCTGCCGCGCGGGCTACATCGGCCCGGTTCAGGTGCCCTCCGGGATTGACATCATCGCCGACCGCACCGTGGCTGTGATGACGGACTTCATCTGCGGCGCCAACGACAACGGCTTCCACCTCGCTGGGGTCAACTTCAACCGCGACCTAGCCGAACCTGCCAGCGTCGCCGACATCCGGAATGCAATTGAAGGCGACTCCAGCCCGGACGGCAAAGGCACGCTGGAATTGTGCCGCGGCATCGAAGTTGGCCACATCTTCCAACTGCGCACCAAGTATTCCGAAGCGATGAAAGCCACTTTCCTCGACGAGCAAGGCAAGGAGCAAGTAATGGAAATGGGCTGCTACGGCATCGGAGTTTCGCGCATCGTCGCCGCCGCCATCGAACAGGGGCACGACGAACGCGGCATCATCTGGCCACTGGCGATTGCGCCGTTCCAGGTGGCACTCGCACCGATCGGCCTGGGCCGGAGCGAAATGGTGCGTGAAGCGGCCGGGAAGCTTTACGCCGAACTGGCCGCTGCCGGCATCGAAGTGCTGATGTATGACCGCGACGAGCGCCCCGGCGTCATGTTCGCCGACATTGAACTGATCGGCATCCCGCACCGCATCGTTATCGGCGAGCGCGGGCTGAAGGAAAACAACGTGGAATACCAGGGGCGCCGCGATGACAGTGCCACGGCCATTCCCTTGCAAAATATCGTGAATCACATAAAATCAATGACATGTTGAAATCAGAAAAAGCCTTACCACGGATTGGCACGGATTCTCACGGATTATCCGTGTCAATCCGTGTCAATCCGTGGCTAAAAAGTTTTTTCGTGCTTTCCGCGCTGCTGACCGCATCCTTCGCCTTTGCCGGCGCGCAACGTTATGAGCCCTTAAGCGCCAGCGTCCAGGCGGTACTGAGCAAAACCGTCAGCGACAGCGCCGCGCCGCGCATGGCCTTTACCTCACAGTCCGAGGCCAACACCTGGCTGGCGGAAATGTCCCGGCGTCTGGAGACGCGCTTCCCGGACAAGGCCGGGCGTCTCGATTTCCTCAAGACCGTGCACTATGAAGCCACCCGTGCCGGACTTGATCCGCAAATGGTGCTGGGATTGATCCAGGTGGAGAGCGGTTTCAAGAAATACGCGGTTTCAAGCGCCGGGGCGCGCGGCTACATGCAGGTGATGCCGTTCTGGACCAGGCTGATCGGCAAGCCGGAACAGGACCTGTTCCACATCCGCACCAACCTGCGCTATGGCTGCACCATCCTGCGCCACTACCTCGATATCGAAAATGGCAACCTGTTCCGCGCTCTGGGCCGCTATAACGGCAACCTGGGAAGCCCTGAGTACCCCAACATGGTGGTAAGTGCCTGGCACAGCGGCTGGATCTATCAGAGGGAAATCGGCCAAGTGTCGGCGACCGAATTAAGGCTCACCAAACTAGCCGCAGACAAATAACTTCAGCCCGAACAGGTGAAGAAACGCCGGCTTTCCGGCAATCCTGCAACATAACCCCGCCGCCCCATAAAAAAAGGGGTAAGCCGTCAAGCCAACCCCTCGATTTACTGGTGCCGATGGCCGGAATCGAACTGGCGACCTTCGCATTACGAATGCGCTGCTCTACCAACTGAGCTACATCGGCACGCAAGGCCGGCATTATATCCCTCTTCCCGCCATTCCCTCAACCACTATGGCCCGGACATCAGACGGCGATTGTCTGCGGGCGGATGCGAACAATGATATCGATGCCTTCGGTAATCACCCCCGCAGGCAATTTAGGCAGGCCGCTAATCTTGAAATCGGCGGCGTCGATATCGGTCAGTTGACCGCTGACCACATCGTAGAAATGATGGTGCTCGTGGGTATTGGGGTCGTAAAAGACCTTGCTGGGGTCAACGATCACTTCACGAATCAGCTTCTTTTCCACGAACAGGTTGAGTGTATTGTAAACCGTGGCCTTGGAGGTTTCGCTGTGCCTGGTATTGACGGCTGCGAGAATTTGATCGGCAGAAAGGTGCTCCTGCTTCGAAAACAAGGCATAGGCAATCTCGATCCGCTGATGGGTCGGATTGATGCCGTGCTGGCGCAACAGTTCGGCCATGTTGTCGCGATTGTATATTTGCGTTTTCATGAGATCACTCTAAACCAAGTTTTGGACTTTGTCTAACACTTTCGAGTTTATTTCCGGCCAATCATAGGCGGAAGCATCGAATGACGGCTCACGCCGGAGTATCCGGTTTGCCAGAATGCGGGCACTTGCCGGAGCCATCGTGACGCCATAGCGGAAATGCCCGCTGTTAAGGTAAAGATTCCCTATTTGCGGATGGCGCGCGATGATGGGAATATTTCCGGGTGAACCGGGACGCAACCCGGCCCAGTGCTTTACGAATTCCGCTTGCGCCAATTGCGGCAGCAGGTTCATCGCGCTGGCGTGGAGTCTGTTTCTGGCCTCCTCACTCGTGGATTTATCGAAGCCGGCATCCTCCAGCGTGCTGCCTGCCAGGATATGGCCGTCATCACGGGGAATCAGGTAAAAACCATTCTGCAGAATGATATGCCGCAACATTCCAGGCCGAGTTCTGAACAACAGCATCTGGCCGCGTATCGGCTTGATATCGACTTGCGTACCCTGTTCACCCAGCAGCTTCTTGCTCCAGGCGCCGGCAGCAACGACATATTGATCGGCCTCGAAAGGCCCGGCCGTGGTATCCAGCCGCACCAGCCGCTCACCCCCGACTTCCATGCCGGTGACCTCGACATGTTCCAATATCCGTACTCCCATCCGGTCGAGCGCAAGGCGCAAGGCTTTAATCAGGCGTGGATTGCGCACCTGGGCCACATCCGGCAACCACAGGGCTTCGCCATCGCTCACCGCTTCCGGCAGCCTGTCCCGTTTCTGCACCCGTTCAATCCGCATTTGATGGCTGCGGCTCCAGTTCATGGCACGCCCACTATCGAACTCCGGCAACACCAGCATACCGCTTCGACGATACTCGGGATCGAGCCCGCTGACCTCGGCGATATGCCCTGCCCACTCGGCGTAAAACCGGCAGCTCGATTGCGTCAAATCCGTCACTGCCGCCGGATAATCCCAAGGCAACAGCGGCGACAGAATTCCTCCCCCCGCCCAGGAAGATTCGCCGCCGCACGCCCCGCGTTCGAGGACGGCCACACTGGCGCCGCCCCGAGCAAGCTCAAGGGCGCTGCTCAGGCCGATGATGCCGCCGCCGACAATCAGAAAATCCGGGTTCAACTTTTCATCGCCTTCACTATTTTTCCGCTCATTCTGGCAAACCGACCTTCTGTCGGTTTATGCTAACAATATGCTCAACCATGAATTAATATTTGAAACGTGAGGAAAAGGGGATACCCATGAAAACACAAAACGGCTTTACACTGATCGAATTGATGATCGTCGTGGCAATCATCGGCATCTTAGCCGCGATCGCAATGCCCTCCTATAGAGATTACGTAATCAGGGGGAAAATTTCAGACGCGACATCGAATCTTGCCACCAAACGAGTAGCGATGGAGCAATTTTTTCAGGACAACCGGACGTATGCCGGTGGCCCGGGCTGTACCGCCGACAGCACCTCCAGCCAATATTTTGATTTTTCCTGCTCGGTAGCGGGCACGGCGACTGTTTTTACGCTCCAGGCAGTTGGCAAAAACACGATGGCCGGCTTCACTTATACCGTCGACCAGAACAATGCAAAATCCTCTACTGTAACCGGAGTAGCGGGATGGACAGGCAACGCTAATTGCTGGGCCACCAAGAAGGATGGATCGTGTTAACGCCTTCCGCCAGGCAAAAAGGGGCTTCCCTGATCGAACTCATGATCGGGCTGGTCATAATGGCCATTCTGCTTTCCATCGGTTTACCCGCATTCGGCCTGTGGATACAAAATGCGCAGAACCGCACAGCCGCCGAATCCATCCAGAACGGCTTGCAGTTGGCACGTACCGAAGCGGTTAGGCGCAATACCAACGTGCGATTCGATTTAACCAGCGCCGCAGGTTTGGTTACATGGAACGTCGGGTGCGTAACAGCCACCGCCGACTGCCCGGCCACAATACAAGGCCGCACCGGCAGCGAAGGCACCTCTAACGCACGGGTTGGCATCAGCACTGTGGCCATCCCTTCTCCGGCGCCGGCGACCCAATTTAACACCGCGATTTCATCCGGAACAGGATTGCCTGCCGGGGCCACCTTCAATGGCCTGGGCCGAATCCCGAATGCCAATATCGGCACCGATATCAGCCGGATCGATATCACCAATGCGGTAGCAGCCACCGCCCGCAGACTGGTCGTGACGGTCGGAACCGGCGGCACGATCCGCATGTGCGACCCAGCCCTTTCGTTGTCCGCCAATCCGCAGGGTTGCTCTTAAGCGAGGAGCCGCATCTTGAAAACCATGACCGCCCATCAAAAAGGTTCTGCCTTACTGGAAAGCCTGATCGCCATTCTGATCTTCTCCATGGGGATTCTGGCGATCATCGGACTGCAAGCCGCATCGATCAAGAACACCGTAGGCGCCAAATACCGCACCGACGCCAGCATGCTGGCCAACCAAGTCATCGGACAAATGTGGACCGATGATAAAACCAACGCAACGCTGGTAGCCAACTACAGCAGCCCCAACGGGGCCAAGTATCTCACCTGGAAAGCCAACGTACAGCAAGCCCTGCCCGGCGTCGCATCGAATGTCCCGACCATCGCGATCGATGCCGCGAACGCGGCCACCGTTACCATCTGGTGGCAATCGCCGGGCGAGAGCACTCCGCACAACTACGTCGCCATCGCACGAATAAACGGATAGCACCGGGAGAATATGCCATGCCCTTGCATCAACACATTAACCGTAGCGGCGGTTTCAGCCTGGTAGAAATCATGGTCGGCATGGTCATCGGCCTGCTCAGCATGGTTATCGTCCTGCAAGTATTCACTATGTTCGAGGGGCAAAAACGCACGACAACCAGCGGTTCCGATGCTCAAACCAACGGAGCCGTCGCACTTTATACCATCGAGCGCGACGTGCGCATGGCCGGATATGGTTTCAGCATACCGGAGGCCTTGGGCTGCACCATAAACCGGTCTTTCAACGGAACCACGCTCGCCACCCTGTCGCTTGCGCCCGTAACGATCACCAAGGGAGTGGGCGGCCTGCCCGACAGCATCAGAATCCTTTCCAGTTCCAAGGGAAGCTGGAGCATTCCCGCCAGAGTCACCACCGACCACCCGCCGACAGCCGCCAATTTCTTCCTGAACACCACGCTCGGCATGGCAGTAAACGACTTGCTGATCGCCTATGAACCGGGCAAGGACTGCACCATGCTGCAAATCACTAACATACCGAACGGCAACATCCAGATTCAGCACCAGAATACCAGCCCATGGGACCCGCCTGGCGGACAAAATATTTTCCCCGCCTCCGGCTATAGTGCAGGCGCAATGTTATTCAACCTCGGCAGCTTGATGGATCATACTTATTCCCTCGACGCCAATAACAACCTGGTGCTTTCCGAATACGATTCCACCACCAACACCAGCACGGCTCAATCGCTTCTTCCCGACATCGTCAACCTGAAGGCGCAATATGGCTTCGATACGCGGCCCGGCATACAGACGGATGCCCGCGTGGACACATGGAGCGAGGATATGCTCGACGAGGACGGTGACGGCACATTAGGGGACAGCGGCGATGTAAGCAGGATATATGCGGTACGCCTTGCCGTGGTGGCGCGCAGCGCGCTGAAGGAAAAAGGCGACGCCAACGGCGCCTGCAACATCACCACCACCACTTCCGCCAACATGCCGAAGTGGTCCGACGGCACAATTATCGATGTCAGCAAGAACCCCGACGGTTCGGCAAACGCCGACTGGCAGTGTTACCGCTACAAGACATTCGAGACCGTCATCCCGCTCCGCAACCTGATCTGGAGGCAATCATGAGGACCAACCCCCGTCTCAGGAAAATCATTTCGCCTTGCGGGCTTGACACCACTCCTGCCATGAGCGGCAAGCACGGGCTCCCCAATCGGCAAAGCGGCGTCGTTCTCTTCATCGTACTTATCGTGCTGGTGGCGATGACTCTGGCGGGAATCGCCCTGGTGCGTTCGGTTGACACCGGCAACATGGTAGCGGGCAATCTGGCCTTCAAACAGGGGGCGACACTGGCCGGCGATGCCGGAACCGAAGCGGCGATCACCTGGTTGCAGACCGTTGCGGGTACAGCCAACTCCTATAACGACCAGCCCGCCTCCGGCTACTATGCCACCAGCCAGGACACCCTCGACATGACGGGCAGCAGTAACGACCCGAATCGGGCGCTGGTCGACTGGAATTTCAATGGCTGCAATGGCGCCACCACGCCCGCCTGCATTACCCCCGCCCCCGCCATATCGGCCGGCGCGGGCAATACGGTCACCTATATCATCCACCGTTTATGCCAGATTGCGGGCGACCCCAACAGCGCGAGCAATAGCTGCGCCAATTACAAGTCGACCTCCTCCACCAGCCCCAAAAGAGGCGGGCTAAGTTACGGCGATGACAAACGCTTCGAACCACTTCCTGTCGAATATTACCGTATCACCTCGAGAACGGTGGGGCCGAGAAATACGGTCAGCTTTGTTGAAACGATCATCCATTTCTAGCCGGATAGCAATATCAGGAGGCCATGATGAAACACCATTCCTTTAACACCCGACTCGCACTGCTCTTGTCGTCCGCACTTCTCATGACAAGCACCTGCACTTTCGCCGCCACGACCGACATCTCCAGTTCCCCGCTGGCCTCGTCGTCGTCCATCGCCGTAAAGCCCAACCTGATGTTCATTCTGGACAATTCAGGAAGTATGGGCTGGGAATACCTGCCCGATACGGTGGGCAACAGTGACGGAAAGAATTGTTATAGAAATTATCTATATAACCGGGTCTATTACGACCCGACCTATACTTATACCCCTCCGGTTGATTCGGCTGGCGTCAGCTATGCGAACGCAAGCTATAACGCGGCAAAAACAGATGGTTTTAATGCATCCTCCAGCACGACAAACCTAACCAGCCAGTTCAAAGCCGGCAACGACTGGTCTGGCCAGCAGGCCTATTATTGGAGCTACTCAGGTTCCACGACCAACGGCAAACCAGTAGCAGGAACCTGCTACAACGACTCTAGTTACACCAAGGTTCTCGTACCATCTACTTCAACCGAAGCACAAAATTTCGCCAACTGGTACAGCTATTACCGCACCCGCATCCTGAGCATGAAAACGGCTGCGGGCAAGGCCTTCAAGACCATCGACAGCAACTACCGCATTGGCTTCACCACTCACAGCTATACGGGGGTTGATTCCACAAGCAATGAATTCCAGAAAATCGCCGACTTCAATTATGTCGGTGACGGCACAGGCCAAAAGGAAATCTGGTATTCCAAGCTCTATGCCACAACAACCGGAGGGGGAACCCCCTTGCGTCCGGCGCTTTCCAAAGTGGGACGCATCTTCGCCGGCAAACTGCTGACCGGCGCCGACGATCCGGTTCAGTATTCCTGCCAGCAAAATTTCACCATCCTCGCCACTGACGGTTACTGGAACGGCGGGGCCGGTTACCAGATCGACGGGACCACAGCGGTCGGCAACCAGGACGGGGGAACGACGGCAAGGCCAATGCTGGACGGCCTGAACAAGAGCGATACCCTGGCGGATGTGGCGATGTACTATTACCAGACCGACCTGCGGACATCGACCCTGGGAAACTGTACCGGCGCGCTTGGCTCCGGCACCGACGTGTGCGAAAACAACGTGCCCGGTTCAGGCACCGACATCAACACCCAGCAGCACATGACCACCTTTACCCTGGGCCTGGGTGTTAATGGGAGCCTGGGTTACTCGGAAGATTACCTGTCGGGCGGCTCAACCGATTACAACGCTATTTTACAAGGAACCAAGAACTGGCCGGCGCCGGTAGCGGACACCAGTACCGCAATCGACGACCTGTGGCATGCCGCCGTCAATGGACGCGGCATCTATTTCAGCGCACAAAATCCGGATTCCCTGGTGAGCGGCCTCAGCAAGGCGTTGGCAGGCGTCACGGCGCGCACCGGCTCCGCTGCTGCGGCGGCAACCAGTAACCTGGAACCAGTGGCAGGCGACAATTATGTGTATATCGCCCTTTACCGCACGGTTAAATGGGACGGCGATCTCCAGGCAAAAACCATTGATCCGGCCACCGGCGCAATTTCCGCAACAGCGGTCTGGTCGGCCCAGCCGCTGCTCGATGCCAAGGTTTCCGCCGCCAGCGATAGCCGCACGATCTATACCTTCGACAGCACCGCCGCCAACAAATTGAAATCCTTTACCTGGGGCAGCCTGAGCGCCACGGAACAAGCCTATTTCAACAGCATGTGCTCGCCCACCGCCAAACTCTCCCAATGCACCACCCTGACTGCGGCACAGCAGACAGCGGCTTCAGGGCAAAACCTGGTGAACTACATTCGCGGCCAGTCCGGTTATGAAGACCAGGCAGGGAATACGGATCGCCTCTATCGCGACCGGGAGCATGTGCTGGGCGACATGATCAGCTCGCAGCCGGTTTATGTGAAAGCGCCGCCGTTCGGTTACGTAGACACAAACTACGACACCTTCAAGAACACCACCCAGAAAAACCGTACCGCCATGGTGTACGTCGCGGTCAATGACGGCATGCTTCATGCGTTTAGCGGAGATACGGGCCAGGAGCAATGGACCTACATTCCCCCGATCCTGATGCCTAACCTGTATAAGCTGGCAGACAAGAATTATTCCTCGAATCACCAGTACTATGTCGACGGCTCACCCGTGATCGGCGACATCTGCCCGAACGCGCCGGCATCGACCTGCACCGGCAGCCAGTGGAAAACCATCCTGGTCGGCGGACTCAATGCCGGCGGCAGGGGATACTACGCGCTGGACATCACCAATCCCGCCAGCCCCAAGGCCCTGTGGAATTTCACAGTGGCCGATGACGCGGATCTGGGCCTCACCTTCGGCAACCCGATCATCACCAAGCGCAAGGATGGCACCTGGGTTGTGGTGTTCACCTCCGGCTACAACAATGTTTCGACCGGCACGGGTATCGGTTATCTGTATGTCCTTAACGCCAACACCGGCGCGGTGCTCGAGAAAATCTCCACCGGTACGGGCAGCACGACAACCCCCAGCGGCCTGGGAAAAATCAACGTCTGGATCAACAACACCACAGACAATACCGCCGAGCGCTTCTACGGAGGCGACCTGCTGGGCAACGTCTGGCGATTCGACATTGACGACGTCGTCCCGCCTGCCGGCAAGGAAGCTTTCCTGCTCGCCACGGTAGGACAAATCAATGGCGCCGGAACACAGTCCATCACCACCAAACCGGAGTTGACAGAGATCACGGCCGGGGGCGCCACTCATGCCGTTATCAATGTGGGTACGGGCCGCTACCTGGGCATCAACGATCTGAGCGACACCAGCCAGCAATCGGTTTACGCGTTCAAGGATGACCTGACAGCAACGGGCCTTGGCCTGGTGCGCACAACCGGAACATTGGTTCAACAGACGCTAAGCACCTTCACTGGCCCCAGCGGCGAGCTATTGCGCACAAGTTCAACCAACCCCGTAGACTGGGCTACCAAATCAGGATGGTACGTGGACCTGAATCCCAACAACGAATCTCCCGGCGAACGGGTGAATGTGGACATGCAAATGCAGCTCGGCCTCCTGACCGTTGCCGGCAACGTACCCAATGCGAATGCCTGCAACCTGGGCGGCTACGCCTGGCTATATTATTTCGATTACAAAACAGGCCAGTATGTCCAGACATCGACCGGCAATATGGTGGGAAAAAGGCTTAGCACCAATGCGCTGGTCGCCGGTCTGAAAACCATCAAGCTGACAACCGGCAAAACCTTGACCATCATCACGGATACCGGCGGCGGAATTACCGGCAATGATGAGCCGACCTCGTCTGGTGGCGGCGGGAGCGGTGGAAAACGCGTCTCGTGGCGCGAGCTGATTAACTAAATAGAAAATCCCCTCAAAATGTAAAAGCGGCCTTGAAGGCCGCTTTTACATTTTATCAATCCACTTCTTTCTGCCTACGAAAGGTTCTTTGGAATCGGAAACACCACATTCTCGGCAATACCAGCGGCCTCCTGAACCGCACTGGCACCCAGGGTTTCAAGCCGGGAAACCACTTCCTCTACCAGCACCTCCGGCGCAGACGCGCCCGCGGTGACGCCGATTTTCTGCTTGCCTTGTAACCATGCCGGGTCGATCTGGCCTGCGTTATCCACCATGTAGGCATCTATGCCCATGTTGCGGGCGACTTCGCGCAGGCGGTTGGAATTGGAGCTGTTGGGCGAGCCGACCACGATCACCACGTCGCACTGTTGCGCCAGCGTTTTCACCGCGTCCTGGCGGTTCTGCGTGGCATAGCAGATGTCGTCTTTCTTCGGCCCGCTGATCCTGGGGTAACGGCTTTTCAGCGCCGCGATGATCTGGCTGGCGTCGTCCACGGATAATGTGGTCTGAGTGACATAGGCGAGCTGATTTTCGTCCTGCACCTTGAGCTTTGCCGCGTCTTCCGGCTTTTCCACCAGATGCATGCCGCCTTCGGCCTGACCCATGGTGCCTTCCACTTCGGGGTGGCCCTTGTGGCCGATCATCACGACTTCCTTGCCTTGGGCGCGCATCCGCGCCACTTCCAGATGCACCTTGGTCACCAACGGACAAGTGGCGTCGAACACCTTCAGCCCGCGCGCCTCGGCCTCCTGCCGTACTGCCTGGGAAACGCCGTGGGCGCTGAAGATCAGTGTACTGCCGGACGGCACCTCGGAGAGGTCTTCGATAAACACCGCGCCCTTGGCGCGCAGGCTATCGACCACAAATTTGTTGTGGACGACCTCGTGGCGCACATAGATCGGCGCGCCGAACAATTCCAGAGCGCGCTCCACGATTTCGATGGCGCGATCCACGCCTGCGCAAAAGCCACGGGGATTGGCGAGCAACACTTCCATGCTCACTCCAGAATTTCGATCACTTTGACTTCAAAACGCAGCGGGTAATCGCACAGCGGGTGGTTGAAATCCACCAGCGCATCCTCTTCCGTCTTGTCGAGTATCAGCCCCATCACGCCATCGCCGCTGGGCAGGTTGAATTCGATCAGGCTGTCGATCTCGACCGGGATGTCGTCCGGGAACATGTCCAGTTCGATCCGCTGCACCAGTTCCGGGTCGCTCAGGCCGAACGCCTGCTCGGGTTCGAGATTGAATGTACGTTCATCGCCCTCCTCCAGTCCGTACAAGCATTTTTCCAGATTTTCTGCAATTTCCCCCGCGCCCAGTTCAAGGGCGACCGGCTCGTCATCATGAGTGTCAAGAATGACATCACCGTCCGGGATGGAAATGCGGTAATGCACAATAATTTTGTCGCCTGCGGCGGTTTGCCTGCCCATATCATTCTCCTGTCTGCTCTATATTTTCGCTCTCCCCGCCAGAAGAAGAGCATGAGGAAAGCTTTCGCCTGAATCTATCTCACTGGTTTCTTCAGGCTATCCCAGACCAGCAACCCGGCTCCGGCGGTGATCGCCATGTCGGCGACGTTGAATGCCGGCCAATGCCAGGCCTGCACATAAAAATCGAGAAAGTCGATCACATGGCCAAGCAGGATGCGGTCGATCAGGTTGCCGAGCGCGCCGCCCAGAATCAGGACCAACGCCAGGCTGAACATCTTTTCCCCATAATGCTTGCGCAGCAGATGGACGATCACTGCCGCCGCAACCAGTGCAATCAGGCTGAAAAAGCCGCGTTGCCATCCGCCCGCTCCGGCGAGAAAGCTGAATGCCGCGCCGGCATTATGCGCCAGCACCAGGTTGAAATACGGCGTCACCGGGATGACATCCATCAACCCCAGCGATTGCGACACCCACTGCTTGGTGATCTGGTCGAGTGCAATCACCACCACGCTGACCGTGAGCCAATGCCACCAGCTACGCATATTGGCGCGCCTCGCCTTCGCCATACAGATTGGACACGCAACGTCCGCACAGGGCCGGATGAGCGGCATCCACGCCGACATCCTCGCGGTAGTGCCAGCAGCGCTCGCACTTCTGCTGCGGGCTGGGGCTTACCCGGATGCTCACCCCGGATTCGCCCGTCACCGCGTCGGGGTGGCTGCCCTGATGCAGGCGCGCCTGCGAGGTAATGAACACAAAACGCAGGTCATCGCCGAAAGAATCGAGCAAATCGAAAATTTCACCAATAGCGTAAAGGTCCACCTCGGCCGCCAGCGACGAACCGATCTGCCCGACCGCGCGCACTTCCTCCAGCCGTTTCTGCACATCGGCACGCACGCAGCGCAACTGCACCCAGCGCTGCTTGAGCGCGTCCTCTGCCGGCTGGGCCGCAAGCACATCGTTCCAGGTGTGCAGGAACATGCTGTCGCTTGCGCCCTCCGGGGCATCGGCACTGCCGGCCAGCACCTGCCACACCTCCTCGGCGGTAAAGGAGAGCACCGGCGCCATCAGTCGCACCAGGCTGTGGGTGATGTGGTGCAGCGCATTTTGCGCTGAACGACGGACACGGGAATCGGCTCCGGCGGTATACAAGCGGTCTTTCAGGATATCCAGGTAAAAACCGCCCAGATCCTCGGAACAGAAGGCTTGCAGCTTCTGGATGACATAATGAAACTCGTATGCCTCGTAATGCGCCTTGCATTCGTTCTCGAAATCCCGCGCCATGGCCAGCGCGTAACGGTCGATCTCCAGCCATTCGCCCACGGGCAGGGCATGTTGAGCCGGGTCGAAGTCGGCGATGTTCGCCAGCAGGAAGCGCAGCGTATTGCGGATGCGGCGGTAGCTTTCCGTCACCCGCTTGAGTATCTCGTCGGAGATGGTCAGTTCGCCGGAATAGTCGGTGGACGCCACCCACAGGCGCAGGATGTCGGCCCCGAGGGTGTCCACCACCTTCTGCGGCGCGATTACATTGCCCTTGGATTTGCTCATCTTGTGGCCGTTGCCGTCGACCACGAAGCCGTGGGTGAGCAACGCCTTGTAAGGCGCGCGGCCATCGGTGGCGCAACTGGTCAGCAGCGAAGACTGGAACCAGCCGCGATGCTGGTCGGAGCCCTCCAGATACAAGTCCGCCGGGTAGGCCAGATAGTCGCGCTGTTTCAGCACGCAGGCATGGGTCGAGCCGGAATCGAACCAGACATCGAGGGTATCGCTCACCTTCTTGTAAATCGCCGCCTCAGCGCCGAGCAATTCCGCCGCGTCCAGGCCGAACCAGGCTTCGATGCCCTGCTTTTCCACGCGCAGCGCCACCTGCTCCAGAAGTTCCGAGGTGCGCGGGTGCAGTTCGCCGCTTTCCTTGTGGACGAACAGCGGCATCGGCACGCCCCAGTTGCGCTGGCGCGACACGCACCAGTCGGGGCGGTTGCGGATCATCGCTTCGAGACGTGCCCGACCCCAGGCGGGGAAGAATGCGGTGTTCTCCACCGCCTTGAGCGCGGCCGCACGCAAGCTGCTATGCGAGCCGGAAGCTTCCATGCCGATGAACCACTGATGGGTGGCGCGAAAAATGATCGGCGTCTTGTGCCGCCAGCAGTGCGGGTAGCTGTGCTTGAGTTTTTCTTCGAGCAGCAGCGCGCCGTTCTGCGTCATCGTCTCGACCACCGTCTTGTTCGCCGCCCAGATCGACTGGCCGCCGACCAGCGGCACGCTGGCGTAAAACTTGCCGTCGTCGCCCACCGGGCACTCTACCGGCAGATCGTATTTCAAGCCGACGGCATAGTCTTCCAGGCCGTGCGCCGGGGCGGTGTGAACCAGTCCGGTGCCGGCATCGAGCGTGACATGGTCGCCGCAGATCACCGGCACGGTGCGGTCGTAGAACGGATGTTGCAATTGCAGATGCTCCAGCGCCGAGCCCTTTACCGTCGCCACCACTTCCACCGCATCGAAGCCGTAGCGCGTGATGCAGGCTTCCGCCAGGTCGCGCGCCAGGATCAGGATGCCTTTCGGCGTCTGGATCAGGTCATAGGTAAAATCGGGATGGACGCATACCGCCTGGTTGGCGGGCAGGGTCCACGGCGTGGTGGTCCAGATCACCGCATACACCGGCTGGCTGGAATAAAACTCGCGGAGCGAGACCCCGTCCCTCTCTCCCGCCGGGAGAGAGTTAGGAGAGAGGGTAGCAGGTTCCTTCATGCCGAGCGCGCCGGCCAGCGCGGCGACGTCCTTCACCGCGAAGGCAACATCGATCGCCGGCGAGGCCTTGTCCTCATATTCCACCTCGGCCTCGGCCAGTGCCGAGCCGCAGTCGACGCACCAGTGCACCGGCTTCTGTCCCTGCTGGAGGTAGCCGTTGGCGTGGATGCGGCCGAGGGTGCGCATGATGTCGGCCTCGAACCGGAAATCCATGGTGAGGTAGGGATTGTCCCACTCGCCCAGCACGCCGAGGCGAATGAAATCGGCCTTCTGCCGCTCGATCTGGGTCTTGGCATAATCGCGGCACAGCTCGCGGAATTGCGCCGCAGGAATCGACTTGCCATGCTGTTTTTCCACTTGCAACTCGATCGGCAAACCATGGCAATCCCAGCCCGGCACGTAGGGCGCATCGAAACCCGACAGCGTCTTGCTCTTGACGATGATGTCCTTGAGCACCTTGTTGACCGCGTGGCCGATGTGGATGTCGCCGTTGGCGTAGGGCGGGCCGTCGTGCAGGATAAATTTGGGCCGGCCTTTGCAAGCCTCCCGTATTTTCTGGTAGCGCTTCTGCTCCTGCCATGACTTGAGCCAGGCCGGCTCGCGTTTGGCAAGATCGCCGCGCATCGGAAATGGGGTGTCGGGCAGGTTCAGGGTGTCTTTGTAATCAGCCATTTAATAACCTCTCACCGCAAAGGACGCGAAGGGCGCAAGGGAAAAAAAGCATTATCCTTTGCGTACCTTTGCGTCCTTAGCGGTTAATAAAGAATTTCTTTGCGTTTTCCACATCCGCCGCGATCTGCCCCGTCAACGCTTCCAGATTGGGGAATTTCATTTCGTCGCGCAGCTTGAGCAGAAAATCCACATGCAGATGCTTGTTGTAGATATCGCCGTCGAAATCGAACAGGAACACTTCCAGCGTCGCCTTACCCTTGTCGTTAATGGTCGGGCGCACACCAAGGCTGGCTGCGCCTTGCAGCGGCTTATCGCCGAGACCGTAAACCTCGACCGCGAAAATACCCGACAGCGGCGGCTTGTTATGCTTCATCTGGATGTTGGCAGTGGGATAGCCGATCTTGCGCCCGAGGCTTTCGCCATGTACTACTTTGCCGCTGATGCTGTAGTGGCGGCCGAGGTAGCGCTCGGCGAGAGCGAGCTCGCTATTCGCCAGCGCCTCGCGCACGATGGTGCTGGACACGCGCCGATCTTCGACGGCAACGCTGTGCATCGCCTCGACCTCGAAGCCGTGGCTTTTTCCCGCCTGCTGCAGCATGGCGAAATCCCCCGCACGTTTCGCACCGAAGCGGAAATCGTCCCCCACCAGCACCCAGCGGGCCTGTAAGCCATAGTGCAGAATCCGCTCGACGAAATCTTCCGGGCTGATGTGGGCGAAGCGCTGGTTGAAGCGCAGGATGAACACCCGCTCCACGCCGAATTTCTCGAACAGCTCCAGTTTTTCGCGCAGGCTGGAAAGGCGCGCAGGCGCCTGATCCGGAGTGAAAAATTCGCGCGGATGCGGCTCGAAGGTCATGACGCAGGGCGCAAGCCCGCGCTCGCGCGCAGCCGCAGTCAGGCGCTTCAGCATCGCCTGATGGCCGAGGTGCACGCCATCGAAATTGCCGATGGTGAGCGCGATCGGAGAAAGTGGCTGGGCGGGCGTTCCGCGGTAAATCAACATAGCCGGATGTAAAAAATCCAAATTATCCTAGAAAAAGCGGCTCATCCACAGATGAACACGGATACACACGGATTATCAACGGGTTGCATCAAGTACATGACCGCCCGCCGGGTAGCCAATGGCTTATGCTCAACCATATGTTTTATCTGTGTTAATCCGTGTCCATCCGTGGATAAAAGCGAATTTGGGATTATAACAGCATTCTACTTTTTGCCGTGACGGATGAAATCCTTCAGCCTCACGCCGAACAGCGCCAGGGCGGCGAAATACGCTCCCGCCCCGGCGGCGACGCACCAGCCCAGATGGATAACGCGGGAAACGATGCCGCCCTTGAGCCAGGTTTCTTGCGCGCCCATGGCGAACCACAGCACCACTCCCATCGTCGCCATGGCAATGGCCACTTGCAGGAAAAACTTCAGCCAGCCCGGTTGCGGCTGGTAAATCCCATGCTTGCGCAGATGATAGAACAGCAGGCTGGCATTGACGCACGCACCCAGCCCGATGGAGAGCGCCAGCCCGGCGTGCTTGAGATGCCAAATGAAGACCAGGTTCATCAGTTGCGTCATCAACAGGGTGAAAAGCGCGATCTTGACCGGTGTTCGGATGTTCTGCCGGGCATAGAAACCCGGTGCCAGCACCTTCACCATGATCAGGCCGAGCAGGCCGAGGCTATAGGCCAGCAGCGCCTCGCGCGTCATCCACAGGTCATTGAGGGTGAACTGGCCATAATAAAACAACGTGGAAATCAGCGGCAAAGCCAGAAGCGCCAGCGCCAGCGCGGCGGGCAGCGCCAGCAGCAAGGTCAGGCGCAGCCCCCAGTCGAGCAGCCGGGAATATTCATCGGTGGACTCGTCCGCATAATGCCGGGCGAGGCTGGGTAGCAGAATGGTGCCCAGCGCCACACCGAGTATGCCGGTGGGAAATTCCATCAGGCGGTCGGCGTAATACAGCCAGGAAACGCTGCCGGTGATGAGAAACGAAGCAAAGATGGTGTTGATCAGCAGGCTGATCTGGCTGATCGACACGCCGAAAACCGCCGGCCCCATCTGTTTCAGAATGCGCCACACCCCCTCATCCTGCAGATTCAGGCGGAAGCGCGGCAGCAAGCCGACTTTGGCGAGGTAGGGAAGCTGAAAGCCGAGCTGGAGCAGCCCGCCAAGCAGCACCGCCACCCCCAGCGCCAGCACCGGCGGGTTGAAATACGGCGCCAGCCACAGCGCACAACCGATGAAGGACAGATTGAGCAGCACCGGGGTGAAAGCCGGTATCGAAAATTTGCTGTAGGTGTTGAGAATGCCGCCGGCAAGCGACACCAGCGAGATAAAGAAAATATAGGGGAAGGTCAGGCGCAGCAGTTGCACCGTCAGGTCGAACTTGCTCGGTACCGCCGAAAAACCGGGGGCGCTGACATAAATCAGCAGCGGCGCGGCAAGCACGCCGATCACGGTAACGACCAGCAAGATCAGGGCCATCAGGGTTGCGACATGATCCACCAGGTCGCGTGTCGCATCATGGCCGAGCCGGGTCTTGTATTCCGCCAGAATCGGCACGAACGCCTGGGAAAACGCCCCTTCCGCGAACAGCCTGCGCAGCAGATTGGGAATCTTGAAAGCGACGAAGAAGGCATCGGAATAAAGTCCCGCGCCGAACACCCGTGCGATGATGGTATCGCGCAGGAAACCCAGAATCCGCGAGATCAGGGTCATGCTGCCGACAGCGGCCAGGGCCTTCAATAAATTCATGGGTGGGATGGAAAGCTCAAATACGGCTATGTTATAGGGTTTGCGAAAGGCTTTCCAGACAAGCAAATTGGTCTATATTGTTAACTGACTTGCCACTGTTGATGAATAACGCTAGAATTAAACAAAGTCTAAATTGACGACTTGTTATAAACCAAAAAAGAATGGAGTAAAGAAATGGAACACAAACTGCCCGACCTGCCTTATGCCATGGACGCCCTGCAACCCCACATGTCCAGGGAAACCTTCGAATACCACTATGGCAAACACCATCAGGCTTATGTCACCAACCTGAACAACCTGATCAAGGGTACCGAATACGAAAATCTCAGCCTGGAAGCCATCGTCAAAAAAGCCCCGGCTGGTGGCATCTACAACAATGCGGCTCAAGTCTCGAACCACACCTTCTTCTGGAACTGCATGAAGCCGAACGGCGGCGGCGAACCCTCCGGCGCCCTGGCTGACGCCATCAAGGCGAAATGGGGTTCGTTCGACGAATTCAAGAAAGCCTTCCAGACCTCCGCCGTGGGCAACTTCGGCTCCGGCTGGACCTGGCTGGTGAAGAAAGCCGACGGCAGCGTCGACATCGTCAACATGGGCGCCGCCGGCACCCCGCTGACCACTGGCGACCACGCCCTGCTCTGCATCGACGTGTGGGAACACGCCTACTACATCGACTACCGCAACCTGCGTCCCAAGTTCGTCGAGACCTTCCTCAACAGCCTGGTGAACTGGGACTTCGTGGCCAAAAACTTCGCCGCCTGAACTTCGTGTTTATTGATAATAAAGTTTTGAACACAACAATAAAGTTGTGAACATTTGAGGGTGTACCAAACAATAAAGGTTTGAACACCTCGCCCTGACTAAAAAGCCCCTGCGCATTCTAAAGACAGGGGCTTTTTTTATCCGTGGTTGCGCTGACGAATTTTACTAGATTTCAGCGCGCGATGTTCCCGGTTTCATCGGCGTGAAGTCTCAGATTATGCAAATATGAGATTTCTAGTGGAGTAGGCGTCATAGCAAAAGCAGCGCCTCATTAACAAAAATTTCTTGTCTACCAATACCCTTTAGATCGACAAAAACCGGACCTGAGAAATTGGCCTTTGGCTCGTTAGAAAGGCTCTCAACAAATGCTTTGCTGGCTTTAATTGGTCCCAGCGGTATTTCCTGTCCATTACATTGGCCGGATTTGGCCTGCTCTAATCTTGCCGCCAGGTTTACCTCCGAGCCAACAACTGTGTATTGAACACGCCCATGTGTCCCAAATTCTCCAGCAAACACGTTGCCGACATGCAAGCCGATGCGGACGCAGGCATGATTGTGCCCCATAGGGATTTCATAAAGGCTGGAAATTATTTGCGATGCAGCTCGATATGCCTTGTCACAAGCTTCTTGCCGTCTTCCCGCAAACACCGGCCAATATGCCATCACACCGTCCCCGATAAATTTATCAATAAATCCGCCCTGTTCCAATATATGCTCGGACTGGATTCCCAGGGTGCCCCTTAATAGGGTGGCCACATCTGCAGGATCTCTACCTTCGCTCCAAGAAGAAAAACCAACCAGGTCCGAGAAGAAAATAACTACCTCTTCATCAGAGCAGTTTGTGAAGGAATCTGGCACTAATTCTCTGCGGTTAAGAACGTCCGCACCAACATACTTCTTTAATAGCTCTGATTTATCTCTTCTGTCTCGAGAAAGGATTTCGATTTCATTATGGGCGGCTTCCACGCGACTGGAGTTGATTGACGCGATATTACGATAAATCAGATGACGTTCCGGATGTGTATCTATATCTTCTGAGCGAATCCTGAGTAGCTTAGTAACATGACTTGAAGCCTTTAATGGGGCTATTCGCTTTTTAATTCTTCCGATCACACCTTTTTCACCCATTAGCTGGTAGGGGTGAAACTCTGGCAACCGGAGTGGGTAATCGTCTATCTCAACACTCACCGTGCCTTCTATTACAATCCATAGTTCTTTTGCCTTGTCGCCACTTCTACATACATACTCGCCTGCCGCAAATTCCTGGATTTGAAACTCTAGAAGTTCCGGATTTTTCAATCCTTCAGTTAGCCCACTTTTCACCATGGCTTCAACAATAGAACGAGTCATCGCATATCCTTTTGCAGCATCTCGGCTATAGCATTCCGCCATGCCATCATTGAATTGTTGAAATACTCAAAAAACCGCTCATTGTCAGCGCCAGAGAGCGGAGGATTGATAAAGCACCTGGATTCGATCCATTGCCTCTTGGCACTTTGCATACAGGAACCATCGGAAACAATTCCCAAGACGTATGGAGATCCGAGATAGTTATTGTGATGCCAGTGGACAACCGACTCCAAGTCGAATTTCATGTTTTGAAAGTTATCGGATAATTTATTCTTGTGGTGCAATGGGCAATTATAAAGAGCCGAAAATTCCTTAAGCCGGGAATCCCAGTCGCTAATGGTAACCGCAAGAGAAAGCTGATCGGCAAACATTTGAGGCCGATATAGATAGTCATTCGTGCCGGATACTGCGCAGAGAACATCCATAACCTGATCCGAGGAGACTAGGCGCTCAAAAACGGACTGCCAAATATGAAAAAAACCTGACGATCTTCGAGCTACAATCATTCCAGAATTGTAATATGGCAGAATCGTTTCTTGTCCGATCCTGGTGAGTACAAAGTCCTTTGGAATTTTCTTGGCGACAACCGAATAAGCAATCTTCCATAAATGGGCTGATAGGTCTCGGTCATCGGAGCATCCGATGCCTTTCAGCCAAACAGGCGTAACTCCAATATCAACGCCCGGAGGAAGCCGAAACTCAGCTGGCTCGTTCAGAATAACGCTGTCGGAATCCAAAAATACAAGTATTTCTGTTCTTGCTATCTGCTCTAAATATGCACCTGCATAAATCTTATTTGCGTGCGGATAATTTGAGTATTCTAAGTTTAGATTCAGCTCTGCGTGAATTACTCCTAATTCATAAAGCCGCTGTTTTGTTTCGCATGGGATTATTCTCCCCCGTGGGCTAATAGTATAAATAGGGCAGCCTGCAAATTCGCCCCCAAATAATCTAATCGATTCAATAAGCGATATCGAGTTATTAATAAGGGAACAATTATTGTCGGGCTCGATGCAAACAAAAAATGAAACAGGCCAGTCTCGCATATTATCCGGGTATAAATTTATTGACTGAGTTCGCTGTAACAACACTCATCGGGACTACAGTCACTTTGAGCTTATGCAATGGCGAGTACTGATGTAGTCCGTACCCAGATTGACGGGCGTTGGATCAAGGGATAGAAAACCAAAGCATTCTTGAAGTGCAGTATGTCGACATTCTTACCCACGATCAAGCACATGGATCCTGTCTTCAGAAATATCCAGCCAAGCCTCAAAATGGCAAGCACTCCAGTAGCTATGGCAAGTGGTGCCATAGAGCGGCCGCGTTCCCGAATATCACAGGAAGTGGCGCACGCGATTGAATCACGACGATAGGCGCCGATCGAACTCTGATGTCTGTGGATACGCTTATATTGTTAACATCCAAACAGATCGCAATATCATTTGCGCTTTAGTTACAAATTCTCACCACACAGACTTCATGAAAACAAAAGCCCTTGCCGGATGGCAAGGGCTTTTTATTTTGAGCTGACGGTCAACCTCCGCGCCAGCTCTACATTCCGCCTTTTTTCATTTCATGTTTCCAGGCAACCGGCTACCACTTCAACATCACCTTCCCCAGCCACAGACCAAGAGCGCCGAAGGCGATCATCGGGATGTAATGCCACTGGATGACGTGAATGAGCGAATCGTTCTGCTCATGCAGCCTGAGCCACAACGCCCCGATACTGAAGGCATAAAGCAGCGCGATGCTGCCAGCCAGACGATAGTGCGTACTGGCAAACTTTCGCATGCCGTAAAACATCCAGGCCGCCGGCAGCAGGGCGAACAGGGCGATGCTGACGGTGCACTGGTAGCTGTGCACGGGCAGCGGCGCAGGCGGATTATCCGCGTGCCAGGAAAAAATGATGGTCAGTGCGAACAACGCAAGGATGACGACCGGCGCAAAGGCGGCCCGGCGCTTCTGGTGCAGGTCGGGAAACGCCAGCAGGGCCGCGCTCAGGGATGTGGCCACCAGGATGCCTCCAAGTAAAATGATTTCCGCCAAAAACCATGGCTCGTGGAGCTCGGCCATCAGGCCCGGGCGCAGGCCGGAAAACACCAGCGAAAGAACGATATAGGCCGCAGCAGCGGCCAGCCATTTCGCCGCCAGAGCGAACGGGTGCGGCGCAGGCTGCACGACCGCGGCATCCTGGGCAAGCGATTCAACCAGTTCTTCGATATTTACCATCATCTTTCCAGTTTCTTTCTCAAAATCTTGTAGGCACGATGCGCCGCGACTTTCACTGCGGATTCTTTCATCCCCACCTTCTCGGCCACTTCCTTTGCGGTATACCCCTCCTGGTGCATCATCCGCAAAATTTCGGCCTGCCTGGGCGGAAGTTTCTCGACTTCCCCACTGATAGATTCGTAAGTCATGCCGGATTTGGTTACAGGTTCCTGCAAATCATTTTCCACCTCGGACAACTCAACGGCGTAGCGCAGGTGATCGGCATAATGCGCCCGCAAATGATCCTGCAAGCGGAATTTGGCAATGGCATAGGCCCAGGGCTTGTAAGGCCGGTTGCCGTCATAGGTGTGGCGCGCCTTGTGGATGGAAAGCAGGATTTCCTGCAACACGTCATCCACCTCGGTGCTGAAATTGAGGTGCCTTGCCAGAAACGGCCGGAGAAAGCGCGCGGTTTCCTGCAGCAAATCCGCATAGGCACGCTTATCCCCGTCCAGGGCCTGCCTCATCAGCGCTTCAAAATGTTCCGATTTATCGGCCAAGCTCATTCCTTGAATTTTCGATGTAACCTTTTTTCGGGTCCGTTCGAATAAGCCAGCACACAGGGCAACAACGGCGACGAAAAATGCGCCCGGCCAATGCCCCGTGATATTTATCTTTCGACATCAAAGCATATTGCAATGATGCCACTTTTTACAAATGGAGACTCAAATGAACAAACTTTCTTCCGCATTACTCTCGATCAGCCTGATGTGCGCCGCCGGCCTTGCACTTGCCACGGAACCGATGGACAAGAATGGCGCCATGGAAAATAGCGCAATGGCCAAAGACGCCATGGGCAAGGATGCCATGAAAAAAGAAGGTAAAATGATGAAAGCCGCGCCGAAAAAAATGAAGAAGCAGAACGACAAGATGGAGCAAGGCGGAAAAATGGAACATGGCGGCAGCATGTCCATGGAACCCAAAAAGTAAGCCATGACTCCCGCCCCTCCAAGGGGTGGGAGCGCCAACCACATCGGCTCACGGTTATTTAAATGTTGAACGCCATCGGATCAATCACGTACGGCAACGCCCCAGGCACCGGCGCCTCAACCGCCGTGCTTGAATCCCAACTCGCCCAGTGCGAGAGGCAATTGTCGGATCGCGTCCATTGCGGCTCCGCCAAGACACCGGAAGGCAAGGATGCAATTCAAGCACTGACGAACAGAATCAGCGAGATCAAGGCACGCCTGGAAAAGGCCGTTGTCGCAAAATCGAACAGCCATTCGGCCACGCTCAATGCAAAAACGCCTGCAAACCCGAATAAGGATGCGGCTGCACCGATAGCGGGTGTCGCCGATCCGGCAGCAGCGCCGAGGTCTGCGAATGGTGGCGTGGGCAGCCTTGTGGACGTGTTTGCCTGAGCGATTCGGAGAATCGCATCAGACAATTTCATAAGTGAGCAAAAATCCCGCCACTGTCATAACGACAAGACCAAGCATAAAAGAGACGTCTGCAATTCTTTCCATGGCAACAGATAAATGAATTTTTGATTCGTTGCGTATCGAAAAATAGGAAAACATTGCGCTTATCAGAAAAATCAGTGCATTGAATGCGAATACTTCAGCAATTCGGTGCTGCTCACTGTGCAGCCTTAACACCTTGATGACACTGATAACGGTCATGCACACCCCAAGCATCATGGAGGAATTTGGAAGAATATGTTGCGACAGATTCGATTTCATCATTTTAGATTTGTTTATCGGCCAGCTCGCGAGCTGCAGCTCAGCGTTGCTTGTGCCTGGTGAAAATTTCTTCTGGCTGACGGTCAGGTAAGCAACCAGTCCTGGAATAATCCTGTAGATCTACGGCATATATTTCCGGTCCGCGTCTGAATCAACAGAAAAACCAGAAGCCGGGCATCCAATAATATTGGATGTGCCGGTTAGGCCGTAGTTCAAATTGAATGTAAAGAAAATCCGCCCCGGCCTTACGGCGGCGACACCGATCAATCGGCCTGGCCGCGCTCATCATCGTGATCGGCCTTCACATCCATGACCTTCCTGCCCTTGACCACTTCGACATCGAACACCCGTTGCCCATATTCGACATGGGCAGCCGTCTGGGCGTGTTTGCCTGAGCGGCTTTTCCGCGACTCCAGTGGAACGAATCAGCGTTTGCTGGCGGCCACCACCTCTGTTATCCATCGCACGATCTCTTCCTGCGAGGCAGAAGGCGCGCCCTTATCCCGTAATGCGGCAAGCGCAGACTGGACCCCTTTCTCCGCAGCGCTAACACTCACATCGTAATCGCGTCTCCCTGACCAGGGCATTTCCAGGTTGGCGACAAGGTACCCATTTTTTTCTAGTGAAGACGCAAGATCTGAAACATGCCTGGCAAGTGAGCCGCCCTTGCCATGCATGATCACGACGCCGATTTTGGCAAGGTTGTTTGAGCCGTGGATGTATAGGGCATGCCTGTGGCAATGATCGCCAGGGCAAGGGTGAAGAACATGCGCACGGTTTGTGTCATGCATTTCTCCTTTTCAGAGGACTAAGAGAAGAAGGAAAAAGAGGTGCTTCAATTATTCCTGTCAGCGGCCATTCCTTCAGAATGGCCCATCACAAGAAAACAAAAAATCCGTTCGCAAAATACACCAACCCGACTAGGCCCACTGCAATGCCGCCATACCAGACTACCTTCTTTTTCAACAGGCCGGCAATTGATGAGCGCAGGATGGCAATTTGCAGGTAGATGACCGCCACACCAAACGCTCTGGAATGTATTTGTGTTTCGTCTCGGATTCCTTCAAGTTGTTTTGCTTTTTCCTGAATTTCAGCCTTCTCTTTTTCATATTTATCCGTCTTCTTTTTGTAGTCAGCGATTTTTTCTCTAATAGGCGTTTGCCACTCGTTCAGGAACTGAAGCCGGCAGCGCAAGCTGCTCAATAGCTAACTTATCTGCTTGCATTTGATAAAGGTAAGATTTGATGCTCTTTGCTTGATAGTACGCCCACTGATCCGAAGCTTGCGATTGGCTCATTACAGAACGGGTAGAAAAACCGCCGCCTTTGAATGTGGAGAGCGTAGCGCAAACCGCAAATATTACAGTCGTCAACGCCAAGTAGTTTAGCCACGCTTCTTTCTTTTCCTCTGCCATAAGGTTTCCCTTCGCTTGATGTTCGGTTTCTATTCCATGTACTCAAAACGTGGAGGTTCACCCACTCCAGCCTCATTTCGCACCAAATTTTCCTATATTCCCTAATCAAGGCTTAACTCGCGGTCATAAGCCGAATTTTTAAGCGCCCCATACCGTTTTACGGTCCACAAATATATCGAGGGCAGCACCAGCAGGGTAAGTAATGTGGCACTAATTAAACCGCCGATAACTACCACGGCGAGTGGTCGCTGTGTTTCGGCGCCGATGCTATGCGAGAGAGCCATAGGTAGCAGGCCGAACATTGCCAGCAGCCCTGTCATCAGTACAGTTCGCAAACGTGACATGGCTCCATCATGCACTGCTTGCTCAGGGGTAAGCCCTGCCTCAATCAACTGATTGAATACCGACACCATCACGACACCGTTGAGTACCGCTTGGCCGAATAGGGCGATGAATCCGATGGCAGCAGAAACCGATAATGGTATGCCGGTGACAAATAACGCCACAATGCCACCTATCAATGCGAAGGGAATATTGGCCACAATCAGCAATGCACTCCGGAATGAGCCGAAAGCATCAAATAGCAATACAAAAATCAACAAAATCGACAATGGCACTACCACGGATAGCCGTGCCATAGCGCGCTCCTGATTCTCAAATTCACCCGACCAGCTCAATGTTACGTCATTTGGAATTTTGACATTTGCCCCGACCCGCGCTTTCATGTCGGACACGACGCTGCCCATGTCGCGTCCTTGAATAAAGATACCGATTGAAAGCACGCGCTGTCCATTCTCGCGGGCGATGTCCAGTGCCCCAAGAGTTTGCCTAAAATGGGCAAGTTCACCAAGGGGAATCTGCGCACCGCCAGGGGCTGCGATCAGCAGGCTGCCCAGCTTGTCGAGCGCACGCTGTGGCTCGCTCAAACGTACGACCACTGAGAAATGGCGCTCGCCTTCCCACAATTCTGTCGTGGCCTTGCCAGCCAGAGCAGTCTCCACCGTATCCTGAATGTCTCCGACGTTGATGCCATAACGGGCAGCCGCCTCACGGTCTATATCAATGACCTGTTGCGGCAACTCACCGTCACGGTCGATGTATGCCCGTGAAACTCCGGGCACGCTGGAAATTTGCTCGACGATAGCGCGCCCGACGGAATGTAGTTGGGTCAAATCATCGCCATGGACTTTAATGACGATTTGTCCGTCGACTTGCGAAATGCTTTCCAATACGTTGTCGCGTATGGGCTGCGAAAATGAGGTTTCGAGACCTGGCAATGACGATACTGCCTTATCCATCTGCCCGATAATATGTGCTTTATCCAGGCCTGAACGCCAGGATTGTTTTGGCTTGAGTTCCACAAAAAATTCGCCGGAGTTGAATATCTTTGGATCTGTTCCATCATCGGGACGACCAAATTTTGATATTACTGTGTTGACCTCAGGAACGCTGTGCAAGGCTTCACGAATGCGACGTGCCGCCAATTGAGCTTCTGCCTGTGAAACAGATGGGGGCAAGGACACGTTGACCCAGATCGAACCCTCATCGAGTTCAGGGAGAAATTCAGTGCCGAGGCGGCCGCTCAAGGCCAGCGCGGCCACCAGTAGCAGTAGCGCCACGCTCATCACTTTGCCCGGACTAGCTATTGACCATTTAAAAGCCGGTTCGTAGAAGCGTTTAAACCACAGCAACAAACGGTTGTCGTGGTGCGGGATGTGGTCACGCAACAACCACAGGCATAGCAACGGCACCAGGGTGAGCGATAGAATCAGTGAGCCGACCAGCGCCGAAGTTACTGAATACGCCATGGGTGCAAAGATACGACCTTCGGCACGTTGCAGCGTGAAAATTGGGATGTGTGCCGCGATGATCACCAGCATTGAGAACAGCGTAGGACGGCCTACCTCAATTACAGCATTGTAAATTGTTCTCATACGTTGCTTGAAATCTTGCTGCGCCTCGTCGCTTAAGCTGCCTAGCCGCAGGAAAACGTTTTCTACAATGATTACCGCACCGTCGACAATAATCCCGAAGTCCATCGCCCCTAATGACAGCAAGTTGGCCGGCATGCCGAGAAATTTGAGGCCGATGAAGGTCGACAGCACCGCCAGCGGAATGATGCTCGCTACAATCAGCGCGGCGCGCAGGTTGCCCAGAAACAACAGCAAAATGGTTGTTACCAATAAAGCTCCTTCCAGCAGATTGCTGAAAACTGTGTGCAGCGTTTTGTCGATCAACCATTGCCGATCATAATAGGGTTTCAGCTGTACACCCACAGGAAGTCCGTGGGCATTCAATTCGGCAACCGTCTGTTTGATACCTTTGAGCACCTCAGAAGGATTCTCACCTTTGCGCATCAATACCAAGCCGTTGACGATATCGTCCGCTTTGTCTTGACCTACCAGGCCTTGTACTGGTGCGTTGGCCTCATTCACGCTCGCCACATCACGAACCAGGATCGGCACGCCCTTGCCGTTATCGCTTACCACTACCCGCTCAATGTCAGCAGAAGTTTTGAACAAGCCCAGAGAACGAACCAGAAATTGCTGGCGACCTTGTTCAACTGCGCCGCCTCCAGCATTCGCATTCGCGCGTGACAGCGCGCCGAACAATTGGCTTAGTGTGAGTTTGGCGTCACGCATGCGAGCCAAGTCTGGATTGACCTCGTATTGCTTGATGGCGCCGCCCATCGACACGACGTCGGCCACGCCTGGCACTTTCTTAAGCGCCTTTTCGACCACCCATTCCTCAATCTCGCGTAGCTGACGCGAATTCAGACGGTCGCCCTGAACGCGAAACCGGAAAATTTCACCAATGGAAGTGGATAGCGGCTCCACATCGGGTTCCACGCCGGGCGGCAGGTCAATGCCGCGCAACCGCTCAAACACCAGCTGACGCGCCTCCTTGTCGTTAGTTTTGTCATTGAACGTGATCATCATGAACGATAGGCCAAACTGTGTATGGGTGAACGTGCGCACCGTGTTCGGCATGCCAGACATGGCCACTTCAATCGGGATGGTGACTTGTTTTTCCACTTCCTCGGCGGCATGACCCGGATATAATGCGACCACATTCACCTGGATGTCAGACACATCGGGAAACGCTTCGATGGGCAAATTCTTGAAAGCGAGGATGCCGCCAAATATGAAGATCGCCGTGCCCAACACTACAAACAAAGGCTTGGTAAGGGCAAAACGGACAATTCGATTAATCACGTTGTTTATTCCCGGTTACTTGACGAGCGGCGTATTCACTGGCGCGGCTGGCGACACGTCGTTTGAACCAGAGCGAGAATTTTCATCGAGCAACTTCTGCAAATAGAGCGCCCCATCAACCACTACCTGATCACCCTTGTTCAGCCCTTTTTCAATCGATACCCACTGGTCGCTGAAGGCTACAGGCATAATTGTTCTGCGGGTGAATTGCCCTTCAGCGGTACGGATAAACACCTGCTGCATTCCATTACTGATGAACACCGCCTTGGTCGGCACGTCCAGCACGCCGTGAGCCTGGCTGGTTAATTCTGCGGTCACATACATTTCACTCTTTAAATGTCGCTGAGGGTTGCGTAATCGGGCTCGTACTTTCAGGGTGCGACTGATGGGATCCAGCGCATCGCCGATATGGTCAATCTGCGCTTCAAACGTCTCTTCTGGCCATGCACTGGCGCGCAACGTAACTTTCATACCTGAATGCAGAATATTAATCGCACGTTCGGGCGCATCGATCCAGCACCACAGGTAGGTAGGGTCACTTATAACGAAAAGTGGGGCGCCGGGCTGGTCTGGTCGCCATTCCATACCAGGGTTGATGTTGCGCTCGACCACCACACCGGCAATCGGGCTGCGCAGTGCGAAGCGTTGATCCACCGTGCTGGACGCACCCAATGATTTTAGTCGCAAACTTGCACGCTCGGCCTCGGCGCGGGTGCGCGCCAAGTCAAGTTGCGCCTGTTCTATGTCCTTGCCGGCAACGCCATTGACTGCGAATAAGTCCTTGGCGCGCGCCAGGTTGCGTTCGGCTTGTGACAGTTCGGCTTGGGCGTGCGCCGATTCGGCTTGGGCGTTACCGAGTTCTGGCGAGTTTAATTGCGCCAGAGGCTGGTTGACCTTGACCCGTGATCCTGCCTGCACCATGATCTCGTCAATACGCCCGGCTATGGGCGACGTAATGCGGCTTGTATGATCCTCGTCCCAAACGACACGGGCAGGCAGGCTGAACACGCTTTCATGTGCGGCCACCACCGGCGAAGTGAGCAAACGTTGCGCCGCCGACGAGTTGGCGGGAAAGCGAATGGTATTGCCTGAAACAATCGGTTCATTAGATGGCAATGATTCAGGAGCCTTGCCACAAGCAGTTAGCAAGACGGCAAATATGGCTACGAAAAACGTAGCCATGGCAGGGAAGCGTAATTCATTTTTGATCATCTGGCCGATTCTCCTGATGCCAAGGTATGCAGTTGAGCAATGGATGGTTTGGTCTCTTGTGTCGCCATGACATCTGGGCGATTCCACCAGCCACCACCCAGAGCTTGGTAAAGTGCTGCCGTATCACCAAAGCGGTTTGTTTGTGCCCGCGTCAGATTGATGACAGACTGAAGATAGCTTTGCTCGGCGGTAAGCTGTGTCTGATAATTGACATAGCCGAATTGGTATTGCTTGCGGGTAATTTCGAGCGTTTTTTGCGCGGCTTGCATAGCAGTGGCCGCCGCCTTGAGTGCACGGGCGTCAGACTGGATGGTGTACAGTGTATCGGCGACATTTTGCAAAGCAGCAATTACGGTACTGCGATACATTGCCCCGGCTTGAATCAGTACCTGCTCTGCGGCGCGGGACTTGGCGCGCAACGTGCCGCCATCAAAAATGGTGTAGGCGACATTGGCGGCCAAATTGAAGAAGCCTCCGCCGGCACGGAACATCCACTCTGGTGTTGCAGCCATGCCACCTATTGCAGCAGTCACGGTAAATTGCGGCAATTTGTTGGCAATCGCCACGCCTGCCTGGGCACTGGCAAAATGCAATTGCTCTTCTGCGATACGGACATCAGGACGTTGCTCGATAATTTTGGAAGGCAGGCTGAGCGGGAGCTCCTGCGGCAGATGCAAGGATGCAAGCTCAAACTTTTCATCAACATCTTCATTGGGCAAATTGCCCGCCAGTGCACGAATCAAATTACGCGTTTGTTCCATCTGTGTCTGTAATGGAGCGAGCGTTTGTTCGTCCGAAGCCAGTGCGGATTCCTGTGCGGCCACCTCTATGCCGGATACATAGCCGAGCTTGAACTGATTGCGCAAAATTTCCAGCATCTCTTTGTTGATGCAGACAATTCTGTCCATCGCCACAAGTTGTGCGCGGATTGATGCTTCTTGCAGTGCGGCGGCAACCACATTGGAGGCTAAGGTAATATAGGTTGCCTCCATCTGAAATTTCTGCGTGGCCACCTGAGTTTCGGCAGATTCCATTTGTCTGCGATTGAGGCCAAATACATCCGGCACGTAGCCAACCGTTAATTGAGCGACATGGAAATTGTAATAGACCGGACTCGCAGGGCCAGGCGGTGCTTGAATTATTTCGCCATTACCCTGTATTCCGGGAGCGCTGCTGCCCATGTTTCCGGCTAATTTGTTTCTTGACGGCGAATAGCTTGTTCCAACAGTTGGGTAGAAAAACCCATTCTGGGCAACCACATTCTCCTGAGCCTGACGCAGGGCGGCCTGAGCAGATTCGATACTGGGGTTGGTCATGAACGCGCGCTTGATCAGCGAGTTAATCTGTGGCGACTGGAACAGCGTCCACCAATCGAATGGAATATCCACGGTTGGATTAATTCGTTGAGACTCTCCGCCTAATACGGGTGCTGAAGCGGTTGTCCCAGGCATTACCTCAGGCGAGTAAGATTTTGCAGTGGGTGCATCTGGCCGTTTGAAATCGGGACCGACAGCACATCCTGCCAAAGCTACTGAAATCAGTAGGAATGTTATAGGGAATCTGTTCGTTGACATGGAACTCTTTCGGGCGCTAGGCGCTAGGACTATCACAATGGATGAAGAACCCCGTGGCAAGCTACGGGGTTCTTCATCGATCTGGCCTCGTTTCGCGCCATGTTGCCATTCAATTTGAATACACGTCTTAAATGTATCGTCCAATCCTGTCGCCAAGATGACATGAAGCTGACAAAATCCTGACAAGATGATATCGATTGAAAAATTGTGCTATTCCATTGAGAAACATTGCCTGAAAAAGGTCGTTCGTACGATAAAATACATACCTCGCTTAAACATTCCAAGCGGAGAACCCATGCTTGCAACACATTGCCAATTACCTATGAATGCCATATGCACGTTCTTTTAGTAGAGGACGACTCGGTTCTTGCCGACGGGGTTTCTCGTGCCTTGCAAGCGCATGGCATGGTGGTTGATGTCGTAGATAATGGCATTGATGTGGAACCGGCGTTGAAACATGCCGAAATTGCCGTAATGGTATTGGATATAGGCCTTCCCGGTATCGACGGGTTTGAAGTGGTAAGGCGATTGCGTTCACGAGGAAATCATCTTCCCGTGCTGCTACTCACAGCGCGCGATGCCATTCAAGACCGAGTGCGTGGGCTGGAGCTCGGCGCCGATGACTATCTGGTCAAGCCTTTTGCGACCATCGAACTAGTTGCGCGTTTAAAGGCACTGGTCAGAAGAAGCTCCCCCAAAACTGTGGAGTTGCGATTTGGCGAATTGTCATTGGATGCTTTTTCCATGCGTGCACACATCGGCGATAAACCGATTGATTTATCGGGTCGCGAATGGGCCGTTCTCGAATATCTGATGCAACAAGCTTCGCGCGTTGTGTCAAAGCAGCAGATCATCGATGCGATCCTCCCATGGAGCGAAGAACTGACACTGAATGCCGTGGAAGTATATGTTTCCAGAATTCGCCCAAAAATTGCAGCGGCAAATATCGAAATCCGCACGATTCGTGGCTTTGGCTACATGCTTGAAAAGACAGCGCCGTGAAATCCAGCATACGGCTGAATCTGCTGAAATGGCTCATTGCCCCGCTTTTGATCATTAATTTAATTGGTGCGGGGCTGATTTACTGGCTTGCTTGGGCACCGGCACAAATTGCGTTTGACCAAAGTCTGGCGGACGCGGCGTGGGCACTTATTCCTCGATTGCGTGAAATACGTGGCACCATTTCGATCGACCTTCCGCAACAAGCGGAACAAGTGTTGCGCGTTGATCACTTTGATGACATTTATTTTGTCGTCCGCAAAGCGAATGGGCAGATAATTGCGGGTGATCTGGATTTTCCGCCACTGATTATGCCGAAAAAATTGAACGATCCGGTCGCCTACGACGGTTCGGCCCGAGGGGAGCCAATCCGCATTATTGCGCTGAATACAACCATTGGCACTGAACCTGTTTACATCGGCGTGGCCGAGACTTTGCGGAAACGCACCCATATACGCTCTAAAATTATTGTGGCGTTGCTGCTGCTAGAAGGTGTGTTGACATTGATGACCATCACCATTGCCTGGCTGGCGGTCACGAAAGGCTTGTTCCCACTCAAGAAAATGCAGGCCGATTTAAATTCTCGTAGTCACGATGACTTATCGCCGGTTAATGAAGACCACATTCCATTGGAACTTCGCCCCGTGGCCAACGCAATCAATACCCTGCTCAACAAAGTACAAGAAGGCGCCACTGCACAACAAATATTTCTCGCCAATATGGCCCATCAGCTTCGCACGCCATTGGCTGGACTTAAAGTGCAGCTTGAATGGCTTCAGCAGCGATATGCCTCCGAACATGAGACAGCACATTCGGCCAACCTGATGATGTCTTCTACAGAAAGGATGATTCGACAAACTAACCAGTTATTGACGCTAGCCCGTGCCGAGCCTAGCCAGTTTGAGAAAGCACGCCTGAGTATGGTCGACTTAAATAAGCTGGTTGAAGAATCCATTCAGCATTTTGTGGAGGAAGCGGACAAAAAAAGCATTGATTTGGGATTTAATCTGCGTTCGACTAAAGTGTTGGGCGATCGATTTCTGCTGCGCGATATGATCGACAACCTGATTGATAATGCCATCCGCTATTCCCCTCAAAAAAGTACGGTTACCGTAAGTTGTTTCCAAAATGCGAATTATGGAATATTGTCGGTGGAAGACTCCGGTCCGGGCATCGCAGCATCTGAAAGAGATCTGATATTTAATCGTTTTTACCGCCTCAACGACAAGGTTGCCGGCAGCGGTTTAGGGTTGGCGATCGTACGGGATATCGTTCGAGATCATGGCGCAGAAATTGTGTTGACATCTGGAGCACAAGGAAAGGGAACGATTTTTGTTGTGCAGTTCCCTCTTTGAGCCCCATCCATGTTTGGTGGCATAGAATTCACAATAGGTTATCTCTAAAAATCCAGATTGATCTGATTAGCCTGTTATAGCTTGCTCGCTGAAGGTCTGCTTAGAAACATGAAACAGACATGCGGTCACTGCTGCACGACGGTCCGAATATGGCACTACGCGGCCTTTCGCAAGCGCAGCGCTGGATCGCCCCCAATTGCGCCGCCCTGGACGGACACCCTGCACAAAACCGGTTCGGCATTGCAACAGGCCATCCCCGCATGCCTCGTTGAAGATGTAACCTTTTCCCGCTCCCCCCCGAATAACTACGCAAAGAAGGCAATTCATCGCCGTATCTATAACTTAAATCTCTGCGAGGTGGAAAATCATGGACAGACGCAAATTTATCCAACTGACGGCAAGCGGGGCGGGCCTGCTGGCATTGCCGAAGTTCTTCATGCTGGAGCGGGCGATGGCGGCGGAGCGCATCGAGAAAATCAGCCGAACCGACGCGGAATGGAAAAAACTGCTGACGTCGGCGCAATACGACGTGCTGCGCCAGGAGGGCACCGAACCGGCATTTACCAGCCCGCTCAACAACGAAAAGCGCAGCGGCCTGTTTGCCTGCATCGCCTGCGGGCTGCCGCTGTTCCCTTCAAAATTCAAGTTCGACAGCGGCACCGGCTGGCCGAGTTTTTATGATGTTCTGCCCGGCCATGTCGAAACCAAAACCGACCACAAGCTGCTTCTGCCGCGCACCGAATACCATTGCGCGCGCTGCGGAGGCCACCACGGCCATGTGTTCGATGACGGTCCCAAACCCACCGGGCTGAGATATTGCAACAACGGCGTGGCATTGAAATTTATCGCGGACAAGGCATAAGAAAATGAATTTTATCGATATCGGATTGGCGTTTCTCGAAGGGCTGGCGCTGATCGTCTCGCCCTGCATCCTGCCGGTGCTGCCGCTGGTGCTTGCGGCTTCGGTCGAGGGCGGCAAGCGCAGGCCTTACGGCATCATCATCGGTTTCGTGCTGGCGTTCAGCCTGTTCGCCATCGTGGCGCGCAAGCTTGTTGCATTGCTGGGCATCGACCTCGATGTAATCAAGGACGTTTCGCTGGTGCTGCTCGCCGTGTTCGGCCTGGTGCTGCTGTCTTCGAAGCTGTCGGATAAATTCAGCGCGATGACGCAGGGCGCGGCCAATTTCGGCAATCAGCTTGCTTCCACCGGCGGAGCAGGGTTGCTCAGCGGCATCTTGATCGGCGCGCTGATCGGCCTGGTGTGGACACCGTGCGCGGGGCCGATACTGGCTGCCGTGCTGGTGCAGGTGATCCGCCAGCAGACCGATTTCGCCGGCAACCTGATCATCGTTTCGTTCGCCATCGGCGCGGGCGTGCCGATGCTCATCATTGCCCTGACCGGGAGAAAAATCATGAGCAAACTGGGTTTCCTGAGCCGCCATGCCGAAGCGCTGCGCAAAGGGTTCGGCGTGCTGATCCTGCTGTCGGTAGCCTACATCGCCTCCGGCGTGGATGCGCAATCCCTACTGACCCACACCATCCCGGCCAGGCAGGCTGCAACCACCAGCGTACTGACGTTGCAAGGGGGGCTGGACAAGCCTTATGCCGCGCCCGAATTCGCGGGCGTCGATGCCTGGCTCAACTCTCAGCCGCTCACCATGCAGAGCCTGAAAGGCAAGGTGGTACTGGTCGACTTCTGGACTTATTCCTGCATCAACTGCGTGCGCACGCTGCCCTACATCACCGCGCTGGACAGAAAATACCGCGACAAGGGGCTGGTGATCGTCGGCGTGCATTCGCCGGAATTCGAGTTCGAGAAAAAACTCGAAAACGTCAAGGCGGCAATTGCGCAGCACGCTATCCGCTATCCGGTAGCACTGGACAACCGGCTTGCCACCTGGGTGAACTTCGATAACCGCTACTGGCCCGCGCATTACCTCATCGACCGGGACGGCAAGGTGGTCTACACGCATTTCGGCGAGGGCGAATACGACGTGACGGAAAACAATATCCGCTACCTGCTCGGCCTGAAAAACGAGGCCGAAACCGCCAGGGCGGAGACGCCCGGCTTCCTGCCCGGACAAACGCCGGAAACCTACCTCGGCTATGGCCGGGCGGAAAGCTTCGGCGGCCAGGAAAAGGTCGTGCCTGATGCACAAGGCGCGTTCCGCTTCCCCGCCTCTCTCGCTGAAAACGAATGGGCGCTGAACGGGAAATGGAAGGTGGAATCGGAGAAAATCGTCGCAGGCGAAAAAGGTTCTGCGCTGCGCCTCGACTTCAAGGCGCGCAAGGTGTTCCTGGTGCTGGGCACGGCCAGCGGCAAGCCGGTGCATGTCAGCCTCAGCCTGAACGGCCAGGAGGTCGGCGGCAATGCGGGCAAGGACGCGCCGGCGGGCAGGCTTACCGTCGAACGCAACACGCTCTATGAACTGATCGACCAGAAACAGATGAAAAACGGCCTGATTGAAATCCGGTCGGACTCTCCGGGCCTGGAAGCGTATGCATTCACGTTCGGTTAAAAAAACCCTGGGCGATCAAGTGGAAGGATTCGGCCGGGTTGCCCAGGGCAACCTCGGCCACCAGGTGCCGATCCTCGCAGACAACGAGATCGGCCGGCTGACGCAGGCCTTCAACGGGCTTTCCGAACGCCTCCGTGCCCTGTTCCGCCTCCCCGACCGCATCAACCGCGGCAAGCAACTGGATGAAACGCTCGATTTCATACTCGAGGAATTTCCCGCATTCGTGCCGGTCGATTGGGTGGGCGTGCTTTTTCCTGCCGAAGGCGCGCGCGGTCTGCGTCTTGAGCGCATGGCCGGCGTCCCCACTCCGGGCTTGCGCGAAAGCCTGGTCTTCCCTGCCGAGAACAATGCATTGGCACAGGTCGCCAATGAACAGCGCCCCTGTGCCATCGAAGCCCTGGCCCGTTACGCCGAAGGCAATCCGGATGCGCGACTCGCCAGCGCACTGGCGGCAGCGGGGCTCGGCTCAGCCATTTACTTGCCGCTCACCGGTGAGCGTAGCGGCGACGTGATGGTGTTCGCGGCCCGAGAAGCCCATGCCTACACGGCTGGGCACATGGAATTCCTCGGCAACATCGCGGTGCAGGTCGGCCACATACTGGAACGAACCGTGGTGGTCGAAGGCCTGGTCGTGGCGGCGCTTCAGGGGCTGGCGAAGCTGGCGGAAAGCCGCGACCCGGAAACCGGCGACCACCTGATGCGCATGTCGCTCTACGCGGTATTGGTCGCCGAAGAGCTGGGAACCGCCGGACCGTATGCCGGTCAGATCAATTCCAGCTATGTGCGCAACATCTACCGCTTCGCCCCCATGCACGACATCGGCAAGGTCGGCATCAGCGACAGCATTCTCCTGAAACCCGGCAGGCTCGATGAAGACGAACGCAAGGAAATGGAACGCCATCCCACCATCGGGGGGCAGGCCCTGCGCGGTTGCGAAGCGCAGATGAACGCACTTGGGCACAGCATTTTCACCATCGGCATCGAAATAGCCGAATGCCATCACGAGAAATGGGATGGCAGCGGTTATCCGGCAGGGCTATCGAATCAGGCGATCCCCCTTTCGGCCCGCATCGTCGCGGTTGCCGACGTGTTTGATGCGCTCACCTCGAAGCGGCCCTACAAAGAGGCCTGGCCGGTGGAAAAAGTGCTTGCAACCATAGATGAATCCGCTGGCCGCCATTTTGATCCCGAAGCGGTTGCGGCCATGCACAGGGCGCTGCCAAAAATGATGGAAATCCATGAGCGGTTCAAAAACGTTTAAGGATGCAGCCCGGTCGAACCCGATGTAACCATTTTTCCGGTTTACTGGAATCTTCTATAGCCAGGCAGCAATGAGAGAGGGTGAGCAATATATTTCAACACATCGGATACTCAAGGAGGTTATTCATCATGATCGCCAATCGCATTTACAGACAAAAAACCATTAAGGAGGATAACCATGCGCTCGCTTTCCAGTTCCAATTTTCTCAGGCCGTTCGCTGAACTGGCCGTTCTAGCCTTTTTTCTGAGCGGACAGGCTCTGGCCGAGGGGCAGATTTCCCCCTTGCCGAACCCCGTCGTGGATCAGCCCGCTGCAAAAAATCCGGCGAAGCAATCCGCGGTATTTGCCGGCGGTTGCTTCTGGGGTGTGCAGGCGGTATTCCAGCATGTAAAGGGCGTCATTTCGGCGACGTCGGGGTATGCGGGCGGCGCCAAGGATACCGCAAAATACGAACTGGTGAGCACCGGTGCTACCGGTCATGCGGAATCGGTCAAGGTGGTCTACGATCCATCAAAAATCAGCTACGGGCAATTGCTGAAAGTCTATTTTGCAGCCGCCCACAACCCGACTCAACTGAACCGCCAGGGGCCGGATACCGGCACGCAATATCGTTCCGAAATATTCGTGGCCAGCCCGGAGCAGAAAAAAATCGCCGAGGCTTATATCGGCCAGCTTTCCGCCGCCAGGATTTACCCGAAAAAAATTGTGACCAGGGTTTCATCCCTGCCTGCGTTCTACCCGGCTGAGGCCTATCACCAGAACTTCGCGACGCTTCATCCCGACAATCCCTACATCGCCATTAACGACCTGCCCAAGCTCGATCATCTGAAGGCCCAGTTCCCGGAGCTTTACAGACAGGCTGAATAATTTCAGGGCATTCAATTTCGGAACTTGAGTGCCTCAACGGGTTATCCACGGTAAACTTCACCCGGTGGCGGGATACGATTATCCCGAACGGCTGTTTCCCGAGCCTGGGACAGTCGATCATGGTTGTGATATGGAAAGAACACGCAGTAATGAAAATTTCAGATCCCCTGGCAAATACCCTCTGCGATGAACGCAGCATTTACGAGCGCATCCTTCCCCTTGAAGGCGCGCATGTTCTGGAACTGGGATGCGGCAAGGCCGACAAGACGCGGGCGATCGCGCAGACTGGCATTGCTTCGATGACGGCTCTCGAGGTTGACCGGATTCAGCATGCAAAAAATTTACGGATCACCGACCTGCCCAAGGCCAGCTTCCTCCTTGGCGGCGCCGAGGCGATCCCTGCAACGGACGAGCAGTTCGATATCGTCTTCATGTTCAAATCCCTGCATCATGTGCCGCTCGACATGATGGACCGGGCAATAGCCGAGATCAGACGGGTGCTGAAGCCCGGCGGACTGGCGTATCTTTCCGAGCCGGTCTATGCTGGAGATTTCAATGACATTTTGCGCATGTTTCACGACGAGAAGGCGGTGCGCGAAGCCGCTTTTGCCGCAATTGAGCGCGCCGTGCAGGGCGGGATGTTCGAACTCGTCGAGCAGAAGTTTTTCAGCACGCCGGGGCACTTCGACAACTTCGAGCAATTCGAGGAGCGCATCCTGATGGTGACGCACACCCATCACCAACTGGCACCCGGACTTTACCAGGCGGTGAAGGACAAGTTCATGCGCCGCATGACGGCGCAAGGCGCGGATTTTATCAACCCGGTTCGCGTCGATCTGCTGCGCAAAAAACAAACCGGCCAATAAGCACGGATACCCGCCGTTACGGCCTGCATTCAGGAGAACCCGCTCATGCCCAAACTACATCTGGTCAGCCATGCCATCTGCCCCTATGCGCAGCGCGCGGCAATCGCCCTGTTCGAAAAGAATGCGCCGTTCGAGCGCACCAATATCGACTTCGACCACAAGCCGGAATGGTTCGACAGGATTTCCCCGCTCGGCAAGGTGCCGTTATTGCAGGTCGATGGCGAGGTGATTTTCGAATCCGCCGTCATCTGCGAATATCTGGACGAAACCATCGCGCCTCGCCTGCACCCGGCAGACCCGCTGGAACGCGCCAAACACCGTGCCTGGATCGAGTTCGCCTCGGCCATCCTGGCCACGCTGTGGGATTTCAACACCGCAGCCGATGCGGCAACCCTCGAAGCCAAGCGCAAGGAGCTGCAAACCCGCTTCGAAACGGTGGAAAACGCGTTGAAAGCGGGCCCCTACTTCGCGGGAGAGAAATTCTCGCTGGTCGATGCCGCCTTCGGCCCGATCTTCCGCTATTTCGACGTCTACGACGGCATTGCCGACTTCGGCGTCTTCGCCAACACGCCCAAGGTGCGCGCCTGGCGACAGGCACTGGCGGCACGCCCCTCGGTCAGGAATGCCGTCACCGCCGACTACCCGCAAAGACTCGTCAACTTCATCAAGTCGCGCGAGTCGGAGATGGCACGGCGCATCGCAGCAGCCAAGAAATCCTGAGCGGCGCAGCGCGCAGACGTCTTGACAATTCGTTTTCATCGGATCAATATAGTCCTAATTAGAACTAATTACCCCGACTTATGCCCCGCACTCCGTTTTTGCCGGCACTGCGCGAACTGGCCAGCACCTATCAGGCCTTCGAAGCCCATTCGGCCGCGCACATCCGCACGCTGGACCTGACGCCGGCGCAATTCGACATCGTCGCCACGCTGGGCAATACGCCGGGTATGCCGCTCAAGGAACTGGGCGAAAAATCGCTGATTACCAAGGGCACGCTGACCGGCGTGGTCAATCGCCTGACCGACAAGAAGCTGGTGCGGCGCGTTGCCTCTCCCAGCGATGGCCGCAGCCAGATCGTGCAACTGACCAGGAAGGGAGAATCCCTGTTCGAGCGCGTCTTCCCGGCACACCTTGCCCACCTGGAGCGTGCTTTCGGCAAGCTTTCGGCAAAAGAATTAAGCGCCCTGGAAACCATCCTGCGCAGGTTGCGCGAAGCATTCGTGGCCGAACGAACCGTAAAGGCATAAACATGGGATCTCCTCGCTACACAACTACGGCCATCGCCCTGCACTGGCTGGTGGCGCTCCTCATCCTCGCCGCGTTCCCGCTCGGCCTCTTCATGAGCGATTTGCCGCTCTCGCCGCTCAAGCTCAAACTGATCAGCTACCACAAATGGATCGGCGTGACCGTCTTCCTGCTGGCCGTGGCGCGACTGGCATGGCGTGCCGGCCATACTCCGCCGCCCCTGCCTGAAACCATCCCGGCCTGGCAGCGTCGCGCCGCCCACGGCTTGCATCACCTGCTTTACCTGCTGCTGTTCGCCATTCCGCTCAGCGGCTGGTTGATGAGCTCGGCCAAGGGTTTCCAGACCGTCTATCTGGGCGTGCTGCCGCTACCCGACCTGATCGGCAAGGACAAGGCGCTGGGCGATGCGCTCAGGGAAGTGCATGAAATGCTGAACTTCGGCCTGCTGGCACTGGTACTCGGCCACATTGCAGCCGCGCTCAAACACCAGTTCATCGACCGCAACGGCATCCTCGCCCGGATGCTGCCTTTCCTCGACAAGGAGCTTCCACGATGATCCGCCTGTTCGCTGCCTTTGCCCTGCTGGCATTCGGGGCTGCCAATGCCGCGGAATTCGGCGCCGTGCAATTCGATAAAAGCACCCTCGCATTCGTTTCGAAACAGATGGGCGTGCCAGTCGAAGGCACTTTCAGGAAATTCGCCGCGCAGATCCGGATCGACCCGACCAAACCGGAAGCCGGCCGCGCCCGGGTCGAAATTGATCTGGCCGGCGTCGATGCCGGCAGTGCGGAAGCCGACGATGAAGTCAAAGGGAAAAACTGGTTCAACGTGCGTGAATTTCCCAAGGCCAGTTTTGTCTCAAGCTCCGTCAAGGCGCTCGGCGGAGGACGCTTCGAAGCCAGCGGCAAGATGACGCTCAAAGGCAAAACCATCGAAATGCGCGCACCCTTTACCCTCAAACAAGAGAAAGACGCCCTGATTCTGGACGGAACCTTTCCGTTAAAACGCCTCGATTACGGCATCGGTTCAGGCGTGTGGGGTGACACCTCGGTGGTCGCCGACGAAGTCCAGGTCCGGTTTCATTTCATTTTAAAGTAGCCCAACCCATAGTTAAGGAGTACACCATGAACAAGACCCTGATCGCCCTTGCCCTTGTCGGCGCCACCATAGGCATGCCTGCCATTGCCGCCGACAACTACACCATCGACTCGCGCCACACCTTTCCCAGCTTCGAGATCAACCACCTCGGCTTTTCCATCCAGCGCGGCCGATTCAATCGCAGCTCGGGTAAAATCACCCTCGACACCGCCGCCAAATCCGGCAGCATCGACGTAACCATTGACGCGACCTCGATCGACACCGGGCTGGCCAGCCTGGAGGAACACCTGCAAGGCGAGGATTTCTTCGACACCGCCAAATATCCGGTCATCACTTTCACGTCCAAATCGCTCAAATTCGACGGCGACAGGCTGATCGGCGCCGATGGCGACTTCACGATGCACGGCGTCACCAGGCCCGTCACCCTGACGATCGACCACTTCCGGTGTGCGCCCCATCCGATGACCAGGAAGCAGACCTGTGGCGCCAACGCGACCACTTCGATCAAGCGCTCCGAGTTCGGCATCGTCAAATACGTGCCCAACGTCGGCGATGAGGTGAAAATCGCAATCCAGGTTGAGGCGACCAAGGATCTTTGAGCCGATGAACGGCGATTAATTTCAAAAAACAGCTTTTAGCCACGGATAAATACGAATTAACACACTGAATACATTCAGTTGAAACAATTCTGCGGCCCGGCCTGAAGGCAAGCGGCGAGTACCATACAAGCCTCTGACAATCCGTGAACATCCGTGTTAATCCGTGGATAACTGCTTTTTTAGGTTCAATGCCCTTGCCAAGTCAGACAAAGAAAAGTAATATTGCGCGTTTCGTCTGCCCCGCAGAGTAATATCCAAGGAGTTTCATCTAATGGCAAACACCGCACAAGCCAGAAAGCGTGCAAGACAGTCCGAGAAGCAACGCGAGCGCAACACCAGCCAGCGTTCCGAGTTCCGCACTGCGGTCAAGAAAGTGATCAAGGCCGTTGAAGCCGGCGACAAAGAAGCCGCCAAGTCGGTTTATCAAGCATCGGTCAGCGTGATCGACAGCATCGCCGACAAGAAGATCGTGCACAAGAACAAAGCATCGCGCCACAAGAGCCGCTTGAGCGCCGCCATCAAGGCGATGGCCTGAAACCCGCGGCAGCACACGCTGCCGCGCATCCGCCTTGAATTGCCCGGCAGCCCGCGCTAGCCGGGCATTTGTTTTGGTCTCGCCTGCCTGCACTCCGCACCTTGAGGCTGACCAAAAAATCAAATTGTTCTTGCATGAAGCCGCCGTTTGACTAAATATAACGCTTTCGAGCGTATCGAACACACGGCGGCGAATGCCGCCGTGTGTATTTTGTATTTTACTCAACGGCGATTCGCCCCATTTTAAAACAGCGAATAACGCAACATAACAAAGCTCATTCAATTTATGTCACATTTAATGAACACCTATGCCAGATTGCCCGTCGCCTTTACCCGCGGTGAAGGCGTATGGCTCTGGGACGAACAGGGCAAACGTTACCTCGACGCGGTCGCCGGCGTTGCCGTCAACGGCCTGGGGCATGCCCACCCGAAACTGACCCGGGCGATCTGCGAGCAGGCCAGGATGCTGATCCACACCTCCAACCTGTACCAGATACCCAGGCAGGAACAACTGGGTACAAAACTGTGCCAGCTTTCCGGCATGGACAATGCCTTCTTCTGCAATTCCGGCGCCGAGGCCAACGAAGCCGCGATCAAGCTGGCTCGGCTGCACGGCCACAACAAGGGCATCGAGCTTCCCGCCATCATCGTGATGGAAAAAAGTTTTCACGGCCGCACCATGGCGACCCTGACCGCCACCGGCAACCGCAAGGTGCAGGCCGGTTTCGAGCCGCTGGTGAGCGGCTTTGTGCGCGTACCCTACAATGACATCGAATCCATCAACCAGATCGCCGGACACAACCAGAACATCGTTGCCATCCTGGTCGAACCGGTGCAAGGCGAGGGCGGTATTCTGGCGCCCCAGCCCACCTACCTGCAGGAGCTGCGCAAAATTTGCGATGCCCACGGCTGGCTGCTGATGCTGGACGAAGTGCAAACCGGCATCGGACGGACCGGCAGCCTGTTCGCCTTCCAGCAGACCGGTATCGTGCCCGATGTCATGACGCTGGCCAAGGGACTCGGCTCCGGCGTGCCGATCGGCGCCTGCCTGGCCAAAGGCATTGCAGCGGAAGTGTTCAAGCCGGGCAATCACGGCTCCACCTTCGGCGGCAACCCGCTCGCCTGCACTGCCGCACTGGCGACCCTGGAAGCGGTCGAGGAACAAAATCTGTGCGCCCAGGCTGCCGACATCGGCGCATTCATCCGCGACGGCTTGAGTAAACAGCTTGCCGATACGTCCGGCATCGTCCAGATACGCGGCATCGGGCTGATGATCGGCGTCGAGCTTGACCGCCCTTGCGGTGATCTGGTCAAGCTCGCGCTGGCGCGCGGCCTGATCATCAACGTGACGGCCGACAGCGTGATAAGGCTGCTGCCGCCGCTGGTAATGTCGCATGACGAGGCGCAGCAGTTGGTGGATATGCTCGCGCCGCTAATCAAGGATTTTCTCGCGCAGAAGTAAGGCGCACCGGTGATGGCTATGCAGATCAAACACTACCTGCAGTTCAACGACTTGACCCGCGACGAATACGAATACCTGTTCGAGCGCACGCGCCGCATCAAGGAGCAGTTCAAGGCCTACCAGACCTACCACCCGCTGCACGACCGCACGCTGGTGATGATCTTCGAGAAGGCCAGCACCCGCACGCGCCTGTCGTTCGAAGCCGGCATGCAGCAGCTCGGCGGCAGCGCGATCTACCTCAACACCCGCGACTCGCAGCTCGGACGCGGCGAACCGGTAGAAGACGCAGCCCAGGTGATTTCGCGCATGAGCGACATCGTCATGATCCGCACCTTCGAGCAAGAGATCATCGAGCGCTTTGCATCGCACTCTCGGGTGCCGGTGATCAACGGCCTGACCAACGAATATCACCCATGCCAGATCATGGCCGACATCTTCACCTACATTGAGCAGCGCGGCTGCATAAAAGGCAAGACCGTGGCCTGGATCGGCGACTCCAACAACGTCTGCAACACTTGGCTGCAGGCAGCGGAAGTGCTGGACTTCAATGTCCATGTCTCGACCCCGCCCGGCTACGAAGTCGAGCCGGAGCGCGCCGGGCTCTACGGCACCGACCACTACGAGGAATTTCCGGACCCGATGGAAGCCGCGCGCGGCGCCGATCTCGTCACCACCGACGTGTGGACCAGCATGGGCTTCGAGGCGGAGAACGCCGAGCGCATGAAAGCCTTCGCCGACTGGCAGGTGGATGGCGACATGATGCGCGTGGCCGCCAGTGATGCGCTGTTCATGCACTGCCTGCCGGCCCACCGCGGCGAGGAAGTCGCCGCCGAGGTGATCGACGGCCCGCACAGCGTGGTGTGGGACGAAGCCGAGAACCGCCTGCATGTGCAGAAAGCGCTGATGGAATACCTGCTGTTGGGCAAAATAACGTAGTGAGGGGTGAGGAGTGAGGGGTGAGGAGTAAAACCCTCGCGATTCTCCTTACTCCTCACTCCTCGCTCCTCACTGGAGTTTTACATGAGCAACATCAATAAAGTCGTCCTCGCCTATTCCGGCGGTCTGGATACCTCGGTCATCCTGAAATGGCTGCAGGACACCTACCAGTGCGAGGTCGTCACCTTCACCGCCGATATCGGCCAAGGCGAGGAACTCGAACCGGCACGAAAAAAGGCGCTGCAATTCGGCATCAAGCCGGAGCAAATCTACATCGACGATCTGCGCGAGGAGTTCGTGCGCGACTTCGTCTTTCCGATGTTCCGTGCCAACACCGTGTATGAAGGCGAATACCTGCTCGGCACCTCGATTGCCCGGCCGCTGATCGCCAAACGCCTGATCGAGATCGCACGGGAGACCGGCGCGGTCGCCATCTCCCACGGCGCGACCGGCAAGGGCAACGACCAGGTGCGCTTCGAACTCGGCGCCTACGCACTGAACCCCGACATCAAGATCATCGCGCCGTGGCGCGAATGGGATTTGCTGTCGCGCGAGAAGCTGCTGGCCTATGCCGAGACGCACGGCATTCCGGTCGAAATGAAACACAAGCAGGGCGGTTCGCCCTACTCGATGGACGCCAACCTGCTGCACATCAGCTACGAAGGCCGCCACCTGGAAAACCCGGCCGCCGAGGCCGAGGAAGATATGTGGCGCTGGACGGTGTCGCCGGAAAAAGCGCCCGACCACGCCGAATACCTGGACATCGAATATGCCAACGGCGACCCGGTTGCGCTTAACGGCAAGAAACTCTCCGCTGCCGCCATGCTGGCCGAACTCAACCGCCTCGGCGGCATGCACGGCATTGGCCGCCTCGATCTGGTGGAAAACCGCTATGTCGGCATGAAGTCGCGCGGCTGCTACGAAACACCCGGCGGTACCATCATGCTCAAGGCTCACCGCGCTATCGAGTCCATCACGCTGGATCGCGAAGTGGCACACCTGAAAGACGACCTGATGCCGCGCTACGCCAGCCTGATCTACAATGGCTACTGGTGGGCACCCGAGCGCAAGGCTTTGCAACTGCTGATCGACGACACCCAGAAACACGTCAACGGCTGGGTGCGGGTCAAACTGTACAAGGGCAACGTGATCGTGGTCGGCCGCGACTCCAAGACCGATTCGCTGTTCGACCCGACCATCGCTACCTTCGAGGACGATGCCGGCGCCTACAACCAGGCCGATGCGGGCGGCTTCATCAAGCTCAATGCGCTAAGGATGCGCATCGCGGCGAAGTTGCAGAATCGATAAACCTTATGAACCGCGGAGGACGCAGTGGAATTCCTGAAAAATCTCCGCGTCCTCCGTGTCCTCTGCGATAAAGTTTTTGAAAGGTAACAACATGTCCCAATTCGATAATGTCAGTGTCGTCAAGAAAGCCAATCTCTACTTCGACGGCAAGTGCGTCTCCCATACCGTGGTGTTCCCGGACGGCACGAAGAAAACCATCGGCGTGATTTTTCCGAGCAAGTTGACTTTCAACACCGGTGCGCCCGAGCTGATGGAAATCAATGCCGGCGTGTGCAAGGTCAAGCTGCCGGGCAAGAGCGACTGGCAAACCTTCAAGGCCGGCGAAAGCTTCAGCGTGCCGGGCGGCTCCAGCTTCGAGATCGAGACCGTCGAAACGCTGGACTACGTCTGCCATTTCCTCACCGAATCCACCTGCTGCGCGGGCTGACATCATGCCAACCTTCGACATCGTCTCTGAAGTAGACAAGCAGGAGCTGAAAAATGCCGTCGACCAGGCCAACAAGGTCATCGGCGGGCGCTTCGATTTCAAGGGCTCGGACTCCCGCGTCGAACAGGCGGAATATGTACTGACGGTATTTGCCGACGACAACTTCAAGCTGGACCAGATTCACGATATCGTCAACCAGACCTTCGGCAAACGCGCCATCGACGTCAGTTGCCTGGACAAGGGCAAGATCGAGAAAATCAGCGGCAACAAGGTCAAGCAGACCGTGACCGTGAAGACCGGCGTGGAAACCGAGCTCGCCAAGAAGATCGTCAAGCTGGTCAAGGATTCCAAGCTCAAGGTGCAGGCCAGCATCCAGGGCGAGGCGGTACGCATCAGCGGCGCCAAGCGGGATGTTTTGCAGGAAACCATCACGCTGGTCAAGAAATCGATCACCGACTTCCCGCTGCAGTTCCAGAATTTCAGGGATTAAAGGCGTTAACCGCCAAGGACGCAAGATGTCTAGAGTCCTCATCCCTCTCGCCCAGGGCTGCGAAGAAGTCGAAGCGGCCACTATCATCGACCTGCTGCGTCGAGCCGGAATCGAAGCGATATCCGCCGGCCTTGACGACCAACCTGTCACCGCCAGCCGAGGCGTGCGGCTGATTCCGGACACCACGCTGGACAAGGCGCTGCAGCAGGAATTCGACATGATCGTGCTGCCCGGCGGCATGCCCGGCATGACCCATCTGAAGAACGATCCCCGCATCATCGCCCTGCTGCAGAAAATGGCAGCGGCAGGCAAATACACCTGCGCCATCTGCGCCGCGCCCGCCGTGCTGGCTGAAGCAGGGCTGCTGGCGGGCAAGACAGCCACCAGCTACCCCGGTTTCGTCGACCGGATGAATCTGCCCGACACCCGTTACAGTAATGACGCGGTAGTCAAAGACGGCAAGGTAATCACCTCGCGCGGCCCCGGCACGGCGATGGATTTTTCCCTGGAACTGATTGCAGTTTTGGCCGGCAAGGCCAAGCGCGATGAAGTCGAGGCCGGACTGCAGCGACCGGGGAAATATTGATCCTGAGAACAGCGATTAACCACGAATGACACGAATTAACACAAATAGTTAAAGCATCATCCTGCTTCACCAATCGCTTTTCCCATGTTGCCTGATCCTGAAAATAATCAGGCGGCGAGACCGCCGATCCACTTGCGGTAAAGCTTTTCCGACACCGCATTCAGCGCCGCCACGCGCTGCGCCAGATTGGTCTCCGCCGTTACCGCACTTTGCACCGCAGGGCTGCTGCTCGCCGCCGCCACTTCATCCGCACCGACGGCATACCATTCCATCACCATCGCCTCGGTCATCTCCACGTGGCACTGCATGGCCAGATGCCGGCCATCCAGAACAAAGGCCTGATGGGCGCAATGCGCGCTGGAAAGCACCAGTTCCGCGCCCGGCGGCAAGCTGAAGGTTTCGCCGTGCCAGTGGAAGGCGTTGAATTTCCGGGTTTCGCCAAACCATGCTTTCGCTGCGGCATTATCCGCCACCACCACTTCGCCCCAGCCGATTTCCTTGATCGGGTTCCTGCCCACTTCACCGCCCAGCGCCTTGGCCATCAACTGGCCGCC
>DATKUY010000047.1:0-3115 GCA_035530375.1 Sulfuricella sp.
CATGGCAGAACTGGGCGTGCCGTATTTCTACGAGAGCCAGCCGATCGTCGAGCAGGCGGAAACCTCCATGCAGGGCGACTCCTTCTGCGCCTTCTGCTCGCGCCTGCGGCGCGGCATCCTCTACCGTGCGGCGCGGGAAAATCGCTACAACGTGCTGGCGCTGGCGCAGCATCTGGACGATGCTGCCGAGACTTTGTTGATGTCCACTTTCTTCGGCGGCAAGCTCAGGACGATGCAGGCGCACTACCTCAACGACAAGGGCGACATCCGGGTGATCCGCCCCTTCATCTATGCGCGCGAACGCCAGACTGCGGCTTTTGCGGCATCGGGCCAACTGCCGGTCATCCCGGAAAATTGCCCGGCCTGCTTCGGCGTGCCAACCGAACGCATGCACATGAAGACCCTGCTGGCGCAACTGGAACGCGACAATCCCAAGGTTTTTTCCAGCATCAAAACGGCGCTGAAACCGATGCTGGGCGCGGGTGTGCCGGAAGAAGCAAGGTAATCTGGTATCCGCAATACGTGGTTTATTTCGAGTTCGTACTAGATGTCCACAGATTTAAAATTGTGTTGATCTGCAAGTATGTAAATGTCCCAGGCGTACCATTTGTGGTCTTTCATGGACAAATGGTTAATGGCTGGTTATACAGATTAAACGGTCATAAATGGTTTGATTTACTCGTCCGCGCGGATTATGGCTCAGCCCTTTAGTGAAATGAGATAAGTTGTGCCTGCTTCCAATCACCATTGGAACACGGAGCTAGCCGGTGCGAAAAATAACAAGGCCATGATTGCAATGCTGACAGCAGCCAACAGCAGAACAACCACAGTTTTTTTGTTCATCGCTTTACTCGTGGATCAGCGATAAGTCGTGAAGGTGAGCCATAGAGAACAAGCACTTTTTGTCCTTCCGAGAATACAGTATCTGTGCCCTGAACAATCGTCATGAGATTTCCGGTCTCTGTTTCGACGACGTACTCAAACCCTTTCTGCTTTGTAGCGTTCGCTTCGATTGCGGCTCCAGCAAGTCCACCAGCAACAGCGCCACCGATTGCACCAATGATATTTCCCCGTGCGCTATTCCCTCCAGCAGATGAGCCTGCAACAGCCCCTGCCGCCGTTCCGGCGCTGCCGCCAACGCCAGCGGTTCCAGCCACGTCCACTTCCCGTACACTTATTACTGTGGCTGATACAGTGCGGTTGACTTGGCCAACGGAACCAGCGGAATATGTCCGAGGGGATATGTTAGATGCGCACCCAGCAAGAACGATCATGGCGGCACCCAGTACCACGAACATTTTCATTATTTAGTAGCTCCGACGTTAGCGGGGAACATTGGTTTCTGGACATCAACTGTTTCTAATGATTGGAGGAACTGCGTGATGTTATTTTGGACAGCACGATTGATCGATTCCCGCGCACGGATTATTCCAATGAATGCATAGTCAAATGGAACCGTACCTGATGAGGTAATGTCCTGAGTAAAAATAATACCCCCAGTTTTTCGGTCTATGATTTCATACCGGGCGGCTGTTTCCGTAGTAAATGAAGCCCCTGCACCAGGTATATTAAGCTTTAGAATTTTTACGGATAAGCTTACCTTTTTGGTTGCATCATCTTGGAAGATCGCCATTCTATTTAGCGACTCCGTCAAGGCTGTCTGCCATAGTTGCGGAACTAGCTGCTCCATTCCAGCCGGGATATCTCCTGTTTTTTCATCGGGGCGAGCGATAGTTACAGTCATTGACTTCATTTCAGCATCTATTTTTTTCTGTGAGACCCCGACGTCGGGAACTGAAAAATTTAATGGCGGTAGAGGGGCGCAACCTGACAAAAAAACTGCTGTAACTGCGGCAACGAACAAATGCTGAAGTTTCATAATGCGCCTTTATTAAAGTATGGAGACCAAATTAATTATTTGATGACGGCATATAAGGTTGTCGACATCATATTCATTTTGCATTGTGCCCTAATGTTCTTCATATTGAAATTGATTTTTTTAAAGAGAACCTCTGGTGCGTACGGCCTAGGTGGCAGCTTTACTCTTCTGAACAGGCATTCAGCAAACGACCATGACCAGCTGAAACGGGTCGATTGGTTGCACTCGTACCTGACAAAGCAAACTCCGTCCACTACGGACGGCGAGAATTTCTAGTCTTTCTTCCTCGGCTCGAACAACTCTACCTCTTGCGCTCGCCCCTTGACCTTGAAAAATCCGTGGCCGACAAAATCGAAGCGGTCGGCGCAGCGATCTTTTGTCTCGGCGGAAACCAGGATGCGGCTCACGCCCTTGGTTTCGCCCTCGATGCGGCTGGCGAGGTTGACGGTGTCGCCGATGGCGGTGTAGTCCTGGCGCTGTTCCGAGCCGATGAAGCCGACCACGGCGGGGCCGGAATGGATGCCGATGCCGACGTCGAAAGTCTGGCCGATTTCGCCGATTTCATGTCTGAAGCGTTCGAGGTTTTCTGACATTTCCAGCGCGGCGGCAATGGCGTGCTCCGCTTGTTTTTCGTCTTCGCCGGGCGCGCCCCAGAACGCCATGATGGCGTCGCCGATGAATTTGTCCAGGGTGCCGCCGTGGCGGAAAATTACTTCCACCTGCATGCTGAAATAGCGGTTGAGCAGGGACACGATTTCCGCCGGGGTGTGGATTTCAGACAGCGTGGTGAAGCCGCGAATGTCGGAAAACAGCACGGTGATCTGGCGCGCCTGGCCGCTGAGGTTCTCGGCGGTGGCGCCCTGGCTTACCAGATTCTTGACCACGCGCGGGTCGAGGAAGCGGTTGAAGATTCGCACGGTTTGTTCGCGCGCTTGGCGTTCGCGCAGATATTCGGTCAGCGCAGCGGCGAAATAGAATATCCAGGCAAAGGCAATCGGCGTGAAAACCGGCAACAGAATTTGCTGGCTGACCGCCAGATAGCTCATGCCCAGCAGCAGGGCCGATGTCGGCAGTAGTGCCGCGCCGATCAGCAGGGTGTTGTGACGGGAGAGGAAGGCGGCGAGCAGTCCCGCGATCAGCAACAATGTCAGCAGCAAGGGGGCCGCTGTGGGCATGCTGTGCATGGTGCCGCCATTTTTCAGGTTGTCGAATGCGGTGGCGAGGATTTCCACGCCG
>DATKUY010000048.1:0-4013 GCA_035530375.1 Sulfuricella sp.
GAGCGGTAGAACACCAGTTCGGCGCTGGAAAAGTAGGTCGAGCCAAGTTTGACGAACACGCTCATGCAGCCGAACAGAAAGCCGGCCACGACCATCCAGCCGGATTTCAGTTGGGGAAGATGGGGCATGGATCAGGGTGTAACGCGGCGTTGCGATTCATGGTGCGGCAGTTTACTCCGAGTTTGCGGTCAGGCGGGCGGTTCGCGTTGAACCCTCGCCGGATGGTCTGCTGGCAAGCGTTACAGAACTCTTTGGCAAGCAGCGGCGCGAGGCCGAAAGCCATATGAAGATTGACCGGAACCCTTACAAGCGGTATTTTAATCCTTTTTTGCGCGTCGAAACCGAATGAGTAAGCAGGCCAAATCCCCGACCTTCGAGAACGCGCTCGCCGAGCTGGAAAACATCGTCGCCTCCATGGAAGCCGGCCAGCTGCCGCTGGAACAGTTGCTGTCAGCCTACAAGCGGGGAGCCGAATTGCTCCAGTTTTGCCAGCAAGCCTTGCAGGATGCCCAGCAGCAAGTACGGATTCTGGAAGCGGGAAATTTGTTGAATTTTTCCGTCGATATGGATACCCAGGGGGGAGCAACCAAAGCCGAGGCCGGCGATGACTGATTTTCAGGCTTGGGCCGCTACGCTGCAGCAGCGCATTGAAGGTGTGCTTTCACAGGCGTTGCCGCAACCTGCGGTTGCGCCACAGCGCCTGCATCAGGCGATGCGTTATGTTGTGCTGGGTGGCGGCAAGCGCGTCCGCCCGCTGCTGGCTTATGCCGCTGGTGAACTGGCCGGTGCGGACCTGCAGCGTGTTGATGCCGTCGCCGCCGCGGTCGAACTGATCCATGCCTATTCGCTGACGCACGATGACCTGCCGTGCATGGATGATGACAGCCTGCGGCGCGGCAAACCGACCTGTCACGTCGAATATGACGAGGCGACCGCGCTGCTGGTGGGCGACGGCCTGCAAGCCCTGGCGTTCCAGGCGCTGGCCGAGAAGCCATTGACGGACGATAGCGCGGTGCAGATCGAAATGGTCGGGCTGCTGGCGGCGGTTTCCGGTTCGCGCGGCATGGTCGGCGGCCAGGCGATTGATGGCGAGAGCGTCGGCAAGTCGCTTTCCCTGCCCGAGCTGGAGTTCATGCACATCCACAAGACCGGCGCGCTGATCCGTGCTTCGGTTCAGCTTGGTGCCTTGTGCGGGCGGGCGCTTGACGGTGCCGAGATGGAGCGGCTGCTGCATTTTGCCAAATGCATCGGGCTGGCATTCCAGGTGGTGGACGATATTCTCGACGCCGAATCTACGACCGCGACGCTGGGCAAGACTGCCGGTAAGGATGCCGAGGCCAACAAGCCGACTTACGTCACCATCCTGGGCGCGAACAAGGCACACGCTTTTGCTGCCGAGTTGCACCAGGATGCCATGCATTCGCTTGAGCCGTTCGGAGAGCGGGCGGAAAGATTGCGACAGATCGCCGACTTCATCGTCAAGCGGCAGTTTTGATGCGAAAAACCTTTAGCCGCGGATTACACGGATGTCCACGGATTATCCCATTCATATCGCCTTATCCGTGTTTATCCGTGTCCACCCGTGGTGAAAAACGAATTTAATACCGAATGTATCCCCTTCTCGAAACCATCAATGACCCCGCCGAGTTGCGCGCCCTCGAGCGCAAGCAACTGCCGCTGCTCGCCGAGGAACTGCGCGCCTTTCTGATTGAAAGCGTGAGCAAGACCGGCGGCCATCTGGCTTCCAATCTGGGCGCGGTGGAACTCACCATCGCCCTGCATTACGTGTTCAATACGCCGGACGACAGGTTGGTATGGGATGTCGGCCACCAGACCTATCCGCACAAGATTCTTACCGGACGGCGCGAAGCCATGGCTCGTCTGCGCACTCATGGCGGCATTTCCGGTTTTCCAAAGCGTGCCGAGAGCGATTACGACGCCTTCGGCACCGGCCATTCCAGCACCTCCATCAGCGCGGCTTTGGGAATGGCGGTGGCGGCGCAGCAGGAAGGCTCCGACCGGCGTGCGGTGGCGATCATCGGCGACGGCGCCATGACCGGCGGCATGGCGTTCGAGGCGCTGAACAATGCCGGCGCGATGGACGCCAATCTGCTGGTGGTGCTCAACGACAACGACATGGCGATTTCGGAGAATGTCGGCGCGCTCAACAACTATCTGGCCAAGCTCATGTCGGGGCGGTTTTATGCGGCGATGCGCAAGGGCAGCGAGAAGGTGCTGGGCGGCGTTGCGCCGCCGATCTGGGAGCTGGCCAAGCGCGCCGAGGAGCACATGAAAGGGATGGTGATTCCCGGCACCCTGTTCGAGGAATTCGGTTTCAATTACATCGGCCCGATCGACGGCCACGATCTCGATGTGCTGATCACCACGATGAACAACCTGAAACACCTCAAGGGGCCGCAACTGCTGCATGTGGCAACGCAGAAGGGCAAGGGTTTCAAGCTGGCCGAGGACGATCCCTGCCGCTATCACGGCGTGGCCCAATTCGATCCCGAAGACGGCGTTGACGAGGGTAGTGGCAAGCTGACCTATACCAGGGTGTTCGGCGACTGGCTGTGCGACATGGCGGCAAGAGATGCGCGCCTGGTCGGCATTACTCCGGCGATGTGCGAAGGTTCCGGCATGGTGCGTTTCGCCGAACAATTTCCCCGACGCTATTTCGACGTCGGCATTGCCGAGCAGCATGCGCTCACTTTTGCCGCCGGCATGGCGTGCGACGGCTTGAAGCCGGTGGTGGCGATCTATTCGACATTCCTGCAGCGCGCCTACGACCAGTTGATCCACGATATCGCCCTGCAAGGCTTGCCGGTGGTGCTGGCCATCGACCGGGCCGGCCTGGTGGGCGCGGACGGGCCAACCCATGCCGGCAGTTTCGACCTGAGTTATTTGCGCTGCATACCCAACATGGTGGTGATGGCGCCTGCGGATGAAAACGAGTGCCGCCAGATGCTTTACACCGCATTCATGCATGACGGCCCGACCGCAGTGCGCTATCCGCGCGGCGGCGGCAGCGGCGCCGTCATGCAGGAGGAAATGCAGGCGTTGCCGATGGGGCGCGGCGAGGTGCGCCGCCATGGAGAAGAAATCGCGATTCTTGCTTTCGGCTGCATGCTGGTGCCCGCGCTGGCGGCGGCGGAGGAGCTTGATGCCACGGTCGCCAATATGCGCTTCGTCAAGCCGCTGGATGAGGAACTGGTGGTGCAGTTGGCAGGCGCCAACTCCCTGCTGGTCACGATCGAGGAAAATGCCGTCATGGGCGGAGCGGGTAGCGCCGTGATCGAAGTGCTGGAACGGCGCGGGCTGAAAGTGCCGGTACTGCAACTGGGGCTGCCCGACCGTTTCGTCGAACATGGCGACCATGCCCTGCTGCTGGCCAGTTGCGGTCTGGACAGGGAAGGCATCGTACGCGCGGTACGAGCCAAATTAGCCGAGTAGTTTACTCTACTATTTAACCAATGCTATACTTGGTCTAAATCAATTCAAGGACTCAAAATGAGTGACTGCAACGTTCCCTGTGATGTGGCCGCGCCGGCCTGCGACAAGGATGCCATCGCCGATGTGCAGAATTACGCCGATTCGCGCCAGATCGCCATCGACAAGGTGGGCATCAAGTCCATCCGTCACCCCGTCAAGGTTGCCGACAAGAGCGAAGGGGTACAACACACCGTCGCCCTGTTCAACATGAATGTGTACCTGCCGCACAATTTCAAGGGCACGCACATGTCGCGCTTTGTCGAGATTCTCAACAGCTACGAGCGCGAGATCTCGGTTGAATCGTTCGAATCCATGCTGCGCGAGATGGTGGAACGGCTGGAGGCCGAATCCGGCCATGTCGAGATGAATTTTCCCTACTTCATCAACAAGACGGCGCCGGTATCGGGCGTGCAGAGCCTGCTCGACTACGATGTCACTTTCATCGGCGAAATCGTCAAGGGAAAATACCAGCTCACCATCAAGATCATTATCCCGGTCACCAGTCTGTGCCCGTGTTCGAA
>DATKUY010000049.1:0-77999 GCA_035530375.1 Sulfuricella sp.
TGGCAAACCATTTCTTGCCCAGTGCGTCATCGGTCTGGATGCTGTCGCGCCAGGTGCCGATTACGGCCATGTCGGAACGCTGAATCGAGTTGACGCAGTCGTTCGGGCAGCCGGAGAACTTGAACTTGAACTTGTATGGCAGCGCAGGGCGGTGCATGTCGTCGAGGAAGTTGTTCACCGTGGAACGCAGCGCGCGGCCTTCATCGTAGCAGGACTGCTCGCACCGTGCGGCGCCGACGCAGGACATCGAGGTGCGCACGGCAGGGCCGGCACCACCCAGATCGAAACCCATTTCGTTGAGTTCGTCAAAGGCTACTTGCACGTTGGCAGTGGTGGCGCCCTGGAACATGATGTCGCCAGACTGGCCGTGGAAAGCGATCAGGCCGGAGCCGTGCTTTTCCCACACATCGCAGAACTTGCGCAGCAGTTCGGTGGTGTAGTGCATGCCGGCGGGCGGCATGATGCGCAGGGTGTGGAACTCGGCCGCATCCGGAAACAGCGGCTTTTCGTTTTCATCCTTGAGTTCGGTGAAACGCGGGATCACGCCGCCGCCATAACCGAACACACCGACGGTACCGCCCTTCCAGTAACCTTTTTTGGTTTTGTAGGAAGTTTCCAGTTGACCCATCAGGTCAACCATCATGTCGTTGTCTTTGGCCAGGCGCTTGAGGCCGGTTACAAAGCTGGGCCAGGGGCCGCTTTCCAGCTGATCAAGCATTGGCGTGTCGTATTGTTTCTTGGCCATGTCTTTATATCTCCAATAAAAATTTGAAACGGACGCATGTTCCAGTTTTGCCCGGCAAAGCTGCCAGCATCCTGAAATTGAAAACCTCAAAATCCAGCGGTCGAAACTCTATCCGCCCTAGCGCACCCCTATACTCAACAAATCTGTTTCATAACGAAGCCGCACCAACATCTTACGAATACTACCGCCAACAAACTGCATCTTTCCATCGTTCATCGTGGGTGGCGCATACTACCCATTAGGGTTACTCCACCCCCCCCTACTTGGGATGAACCCAAAGGCCACTTGATTCAGAACGGGCCTATCCCCATAATAATATGCACTGTAGCGCTTACGGAATCCATATCGGTCAAGCTGATTTTGCAGCCACCGCTCCGCGATGAAAGAGGGCGAGTTTGCTAAATATTCGCGGTGCGGTCAAGTGGCATGGACAATCAACGACTTTTGTCAATGCTTCAGTCTGCGATCAGACTTATCAACTACAACAGGCCCACTCAATGGCAACTGAAGAAATTACGAAACTCGACAAGTTCGCTGCCACGCCCTTCCGGCAGGATATCGAGCTGCAGCACGTCGATCACGAAGCGGGCTTTTCCACGCTGCGAATAAGAATCCGCGAAGCAAAGCGCTTCACCATCTTCGATATCGACGAGCATACCGCCGAACATTGGGGGCGCGCTCTGCTGGAATGGGCGGAAACGCGCAAAACCGAAGGGGCGCCAAAATAGGCTGGCCAATTGAAAGCGGCATGATCAACCCCGACGTTGACGACTCCGCCGTAACCGACATCTGCTTCGAATTGCAGGGCACGCTTCTGCCTCGCGACCACAGCTACCCGCTATTCCTCGAATTGTCGCGCCTGCTACCCTGGCTGCCCGGCGAAGAACTGGCCGCCGTTCACCCCATCCAGGCGGCGGAAACGGGCAAGGACGACCTGCTCATATTAAACCGCCGCACCAAGCTGGTGATTCGCATCCCCGTTGAACGCGAAACAGACCTGGCGAAACTGACCGGCCAGACGATCGAAGTCGGCGGTTTCAAGCTGACTATCGGCAAAGGCAAGGCCAAACCCCTGACACGCCACACGCCGCTTTACGCCCATTGCGTCACCACCGGCAGCACGGGCGAGGAAGGCTTCACCCGCGACCTGATCCGCATGCTGGACGAATTGCATATCACCTGCCGCTTCATCTGCGGCAGACGGCAAACCCTCACCACCGCAGAGGGCGTGACTTATGGCTATAGCCTGATGCTGTACGACCTGCCGGTGGAACAATCCATTCTGGTGCAGCAGCGCGGCATGGGCGGCAATCGTAAAATCGGCTGCGGCATTTTCATTCCGCACAAATCCACCGCCGCTCTGGTGTAAAATAAGCAACGTTTCACTTTTTACCAACCAACTCTCACAGGAGGAATCAAAATGGCATATGTTGTTAATGGCGTTGAACTCGAAACCGACGAAGAAGGCTACCTGTTGGAGCCGGATTACAGTGACGAGGTCGTTCCGGTGATCGCCGCTGCCGAAGGCATCGCGATGAACGACGAACGCTGGGCAGTCGTCAACTACATGCGCGAGCAATACAAGGAACACGGCCACACCCCGACGTTCCGCAACATGTTGAAAGATTGGGAAAAAATTCGCCCAGGCACCGACAGCAAATACCTTTACACCCAGTTCCCGGAAATGCCGGCCAAGCAGGCCGCCAAGGTAGCCGGCCTGCCCAAGCCTTATGGCAAAGGCGGATACTAACGTCTGGCAATGGGTAATGGGCGATGGGTGTAACCCGCGCCCTGCCCTACCCCTCCCGCATCACCCATTACTCATCGCCCCATGAAGCACACCACTCTCGTTTCCGCCGAAGAACTGGCGCAGCATCTCGACGACCAGGACTGGATCATCTTCGACTGCCGCTTCACGCTCACCGATCCCGAAGCGGGGCTCCGCGCCTACCAGCACGGCCACATCCCGAACGCCCGCTACGCCCATCTGGACAACGACCTTTCTTCTCCCGTCACACCGGCCAGCGGCCGTCACCCATTGCCCGATCCGCAACTTTTCGCTGAAAAGCTGGGGCGATGGGGCGTTGACGAAACGAAACAAATCGTGGTGTATGACGACAGTTTCGGCTCAATGGCGGTCAGGATGTGGTGGCTGTTGCGCTGGCTCGGCCACGATGCCGTTGCCCTGCTCGATGGCGGACTGCCCGGCTGGATGCGGCAAAAACTGCCGGTCAACGCGGAGTCTCCGAAAATAACGCCAACCCGATTCACCCCCCATCTGCAAAATGCCTTATGGGTGGATGCCGCCGAGGTTGAGCGGGCCCGCCAGAACAAAACCAGGCTGGTGCTCGACGCCCGCCCGGAAGACCGCTTCAGCGGCGAGCGGGAGCCGCTGGACAAGATTGCCGGCCATATTCCGGGCTCCATCAACTGGACTTTCGAGGAAAATATCGATTTCGACGGCACCTATCTGCCCGCCGAAGAGCTGCGCGAAGCCTACCTCAACCTGCTGCACGGCATCGCGCCGGAACAGGCAATCCACACCTGCGGCTCCGGCGTCACCGCCTGTCACAATATTCTCGCCATGGAAATCGCCGGCTTGCCGGGCAGCAAGCTGTACCCAGGGTCATGGAGCGAATGGATCGCCGATCCGACCCGCCCAGTCGCCACCGGAGAATGAGACCCCAATGAAGCCTATACGGGTAAAGACAAACTGGTTCAAGGACGGCGGCCAGCCCAGAGACCCCGCGGAAACGGCATCGGTGCTGGCACTGACCCTGTGGAAACTGGCGGACAGATTCACCGAAAATCTATCCAAAGCGGATTACGATATCGTCACCCCGCAACGCGGCTTCCTGCTGATGGCAGAGTTCCTTGCCTTCGAGGTTCAGTACGCCGATCGCCTTGCCTACAACCGGATCGACGATATGACACGCGGCGCGTTGATTCAGGCGCTGGCCAAGCGCCTGGCCGAGTTCATGGAAGAAAACATCCGCGAACTCGTGCCCGAAGACGACGAAGGCTACGATTACCAGGCCGGCTTCATCGACTTGCTTAACCGCCGCCTGGTGGATTACGCCACCTTCGACCTGGTTGACGAAAAACCCACTTTCGCCACACTGCGCTACCTCGGCAACTGCATCCGCGACGTCATGGACAGACGCGACCAGCCCTGGATCATCGACCAGATCATGGAAATCGAGTCACCGGCAGCGATTGAAACCATCCAGAAAACGATGCGCGGACTACTTGAAACAGAAGCCGAATAGCCATAAAAAACCCGCCTGAATTTACCTGGCAAGCGATTGGGTAAAAAACAACTCGACTGGTCTTACCACTCGGCTTCTCAGCTGGGATCCCGATACTGGCTTTCCAATAGTTTGGCCTGCGCCGCCGCCAGGCGCGCGATTGGCACACGCGGGCCGGAACAGGACACGTAGTTGAGGCCGATGTGATGGCAGAAACTGATCGAGCCGGGATGTCCGCCATGCTCGCCACATATGCCTATCTTCAGGTCTGAGCGGGTTTGGCGCCCCTTTTCCACCGCGATCTTCATCAACTGCCCCACCCCTTTTATGTCCAGCACCTCGAACGGGTTATCCTCCAGGATGCCCGCCTTCATGTAATCCGGCAGAAATTTATTCTCGGCATCCTCGCGCGAAAACGAGAACGTCGCCTGGGTCAGATCGTTGGTGCCGAACGAGAAGAACTCGGCGGTTTCCGCAAGACGGGCGGCACGGACACAGGCACGCACCACTTCGATCATGCTGCCGAACTTGAAGTTGAGCTTGATCTTGTACTTGGCCTCCACTTCCTCGCGGATCGCCTCGACATAGCCATGGATATACTTCAGTTCCTCCACCGTCGCCAATTGCGGCACCATGATTTCGGGCACCACCGTGATGCCGGTCTGTGCGCACTCGGCCGCCGCTTCCAGGATGGCGCGGATCTGCATTGAATAAATTTCAGGATACGTAATGCCCAGGCGCACGCCGCGATGCCCCAGCATGGGGTTGACTTCGGAGAGTGCGCGCACCTTGTGCAGCACCTTTTCCTTTTTGGTGATGACGTCCTCTTCCAGGTGAGAATCCTTGAACTCCGTCAGTCCGACCATCAGCTTGTCCAGCCCGCTGGAATATTGTTGATAGAGTTTCGGATTGAGCAGTTTCAGGGTATCCGGCAGCTCCTCCAACCCTTTGATCGTGTCACGCAAATGATGCAGGTGGGATATCTCGACTTCAAGCTGCGCAGCACTGGGCAGGAATTCATGCAGCGGCGGATCGAGCAGGCGCACCGTCACCGGCAGGCCGGCCATTGCCTTGAAAATCCCCTTGAAATCGTCGCGCTGGATCGGAAACAGTCGGTCGAGCGCCGACTGCCGTTCATCCGGCGTGTCCGCCAGAATCATGTCCTGCACAATGGGCAAGCGGTCGGTTGCGTTGAACATGCGCTCGGTGCGGCACAAGCCGATCCCCATGGCGCCAAAATTGCGCGCGCGCTGAGCGTCCTTGGGGGTGTCGGCATTGGCCATCACTTTCAGGCGTGACGTATCGTCCGCCCACGCCAGCAGGGTCGCCAGATCCTCGGAAAACTCCGGCTCCACGGTCGGCACCGTACCGGCATAGACTTTGCCGGTGCTGCCGTCGATGGTGAGGATATCGCCCTCGTGCAGAGTCATGCTGCCCACCATGGCACGCCGGGCATTCACGTCCACATGGATATTTTCGCAGCCCGACACGCAAGGTTTGCCCATGCCGCGGGCAACCACAGCAGCGTGCGAAGTCTTGCCCCCGCGCGAAGTCAAAATACCCTGCGCCGCAAAGAAACCGTGGATGTCCTCCGGCTTGGTTTCCTCGCGCACCAGGATGATTTTCTCGCCGGCACGGCCCCGCGCCTCGGCGGTATCCGCATCAAATACGATCAGTCCGGAAGCTGCGCCGGGAGAAGCCGGCAGCCCCGTAGCCAGCGGCTGCCCCTTGAAGTCGTGAGAAAGCTGCGGCACCAGAAGCTGTTCCAGCACGATGGGCTGAACGCGCAGCAACGCCTGCTCTCTGGCAATCAATCCCTCGTTGAACATTTCCACCGAGGTACGCACCATGGCGTGCGCATTCATCTTGCCGTTGCGGGTCTGCAGGCAGTAGAGATGGCCTTTCTCTATGGTGAACTCAAAGTCCTGCACTTCGTGGTAGTGCTTTTCCAGGCGGTCATGCAGCACCAGCAACTGCCGATAGATTTCCGGCATTTCCTCAGCCATTTCGGCAATCGGCTTGGGCGTGCGAATGCCGGCCACCACATCCTCGCCCTGGGCATTGGTGAGGTATTCGCCGAAAATCTGGTTTTCGCCGGTGCCGGGATTGCGCGTAAAACCCACGCCGGTGCCGGAGTCGTTGCCCATGTTGCCGAACACCATGGTACAAATGTTGACTGCCGTGCCATTGGCCATTTCCCTGGTAATCTTGAACTCGCGTCGATAGTCCACGGCCCGCTTGCCGGACCAGGAACGGAACACCGCCTGGACAGCAATTTCCAGTTGCTCGTAGACATCCTGCGGAAATGGCTTACCGGTATGTTTCTGCACCACAAACAGGAATTCGGCGGCAAGCTCCTTGAGATTTTCGGCGGTCAAATCCACGTCCTGCGTGACGCCCGCCGCCGCCTTCATGGCGTTCATTTTTTCATCAAAAGCCTCGTCCGGCACGTCCAGGGCAATCTTGCCGTACAACTGGATGAAACGGCGGTAGGTGTCATAGCTGAAGCGCGGATTGCCGGTCAGCTTGATCAAGCCCTGCAAGGTACCTTCGTTGAGGCCGAGGTTGAGAATGGTATCCATCATGCCCGGCATCGACATTGCCGAGCCGGAGCGTACCGACACCAGCAGGGGGTTGGCGGCATTGCCGAAATCCTTGCCGGTTTTCTTTTCCAGCGCCGTTATGTGAGTCCTGATCTCATCCATCAACCCTGCCGGCAGATGGCTCTTGTCCAGGTAAGCGAGGCAGGCATCGGTGGTAATGACGAAGCCCGGTGGCACATCCAGCCCGATCTGCGTCATCTCGCACAGGTTGGCGCCCTTGCCGCCCAGCAGCATCTTGTTTTTTCCATCGCCCTCTTCGAAGGCATAGACGTATTTTTTCTTGCTCATAAGTGATATCCCTGTTTTTTCTTAGTGGGCGAACAGTCCAATCAAATCATAGCACGCACGCAACAAAAAAATGCGCCCTGCGTAATCGCAGCGGCGCACGTTTATCGCTATTACCGAAATATACAAACGAGCAAAACACCCATGCAATTTTATTTTTTCATTTATTATCCAATAACATATACACAGTACGTCCGCAGCAGACAAACACCTGACTCATGCAACTCATTTATATGACACAATCATTCAATGGCCGGCAAGACGCACTTTTTAACGCCCCCATCATTTCCGGGCTCGGGTCGCACCAAACCCTTCGACCTTCACATTGACCGGCTTGCCCTTGCGTGCACGCCTGGAAAGCTCGAACTGCGCCGCCTCCTCGATCGCCCTGCCCCTTCTTACGCCTCGCAGGCATAGCGTATCCTCGAAAACGCCAACCAGCTTCAGGCTTTCCCCCTTCTCCAGCCCCATCAGGATCACGCCGCGCCCCTTGGGTATCTGTTTGACTTCGTCCAGCGGGAACACCAGCAGCTTGTCGCTGCTCGACACACAGGCCACATGGCACTGGCCGGCCTCCGCAGCAACCCTGACTACGGGCAGCACGCCCTCGTCGGCTTCGAGCGTCATAATCAGTTTGCCGGCCTTCTGGCGCGAACTCAGTTCGGCCAGCGTGGTGACAAAACCGTAGCCGCCGGAATTCGACAGCAGCACCCTTTCTTCCGGTTGCCCGACCAAAGCGCTGACAATCCGGGTTCCGGGCTGCAGGCCGATCACCGAAGCGGCGGGCGCCCCGTCGCCCTTCCCGCCGGGAACCTGCGAGGCAATGACGGTGTAAGCGCGGCCATCCGAGCCCAGCAGAATGATAGGGTCAGGCGAGCGGCACTCGATCGATGCAAACAGCCGGTCGCCCTCCTTGAAGGAGAGTGCCGCCAAGTCGATGCCATGCCCCTGGCGCTGGCGCAGCCAGCCCTTTTCGGACAGGATGACGGTTACCGGCTCATCCAGCACGGCGGCCTCGGACAAAGAAGCGCGCCTTTCCGGCTGGATCAGCGTGCGCCGGTCGTCGCCGAACTTCCTGGTATCCTCGCGGATCTCCTTGGCGACCAGGGTCTTCATCCGGGCCGGGCTGGCCAGCAGGGATTCCAGCTTGGCGCGTTCCTTCATCAGCTCGGCGATTTCCTGCTCGATCTTGATGCCTTCCAGCCGCGACAACTGGCGCAGGCGGATTTCCAGGATATCGTCCGCCTGCCGCTCGGAAAGGGCATATCGGGCGATCAAGGCGGGCTTCGGCTCGTCGGATTCGCGGATCAGCCGGATCACCTCGTCGATGTTCAGGAAGACGATGTGCCGCCCTTCCAGGATGTGGACGCGGTCGTTGACCTTGCCGAGGCGGTGGCCCAGGCGCTTTTCCACCGTCGCAATCCTGAACTGGCACCATTCCGAGAAGATCGTGTAGAGCGATTTCTGCATCGGGTTGCCGTCCAGGCCGACCTGGACGAGGTTGAACGACACCGTGGTTTCCAGGCTGGTGTAGGCGAGCAGGGTGCGGGCGAACTCGTCGCGGTCGATGCGTGAGCTTTTCGGCCCGAACACGATGCGCACCGACTGCTCCTTGTCCGATTCATCGCGCGCAGAATCGAGCAGGGAGAGCAGCAAGGTCTTGGTCTGCGTCTGAGACTGGTCGATGGTCTTCTTGCCGAGCTTGGGCTGGGGGTTGGTCAGCGTTTCAATTTCCGACAGCACTTTCGCCGCCGAAGCGCCGGGCGGCAGCTCCGTGATCACCAGCTGCCACTGTCCCCGCGCCATCTCCTCGAAGACGTAGCGCGCGCGCACCGCGATCGAGCCCCTGCCGCTGGTGTAGGCATTGCGGATTTCCTGCGGGCTGGAAAGGATCTGGCCGCCGCCGGGGAAATCCGGGCCGGGAATCATGTCGAGCATCTGCGCCTCGCTGAACGAGGGCGACTCGATCATCGTCGCCGCCACCTCGCACACCTCGCGCAGGTTGTGCGGCGGCACCTCGGTGGCGATTCCCACGCCGATACCGGATGCGCCGTTAAGCAGCAAGAAAGGCAGGCGCGCCGGCAACACCACGGGTTCCTCGAAGGAGCCGTCGTAATTCTGCCGGAAGGCGACCGTGCCCTGGTCGAGTTCGCCCAGCAGCAGCTGCGCGATCGGCGTCAGCCGCACTTCCGTGTAGCGCATCGCCGCGGCCGAATCGCCGTCCAGGCTGCCGAAGTTGCCCTGACCGTCGATCAGCGGATAGCGCAGTGAGAAATCCTGCGCCATGCGCACCGCCGCCTCGTACACCGCGCTGTCGCCGTGTGGGTGGTATTTACCGATCACGTCGCCGACGATGCGCGCCGACTTCTTGTGCGGCTTGTCCCACTCGTTGCCCATCTCGCGCATGGCGTAGAGAATCCGCCGCTGCACTGGCTTCTGCCCATCGCGCACATCGGGGATGGCGCGCGATTTGGACACCGCCATCGCATAGGCGAGATAGGCCGCCTTGGCATAGTCCGCCAGGTCGTCCTGCGGCTCGACGGCAGGTAGTTCTGCGGGCAGTTCCGGCGGCGCGGGCGGCTGTTCTGCAAGCGCCATCTCCTCGTCCGGCAAAGCTTCCAGCTGCTCGAACAGATCGGGGGTGATGTTGTCTATTTCGTCCTTCATCTAGTCTCTTGTTTCAGGATTTACGATTAAATTTGTGGGGCGGGAAATTGGCGAAAAATTCGGGGGTCATTCGTAGTGACTCCACAAGCGGAGCACTTTAACGACTTGCTTTTCCTCCAGGACTTGGTAAATCAGGCGATGCTGAATGTTGATGCGCCGTGAATAAGCGCCGTTCAGGTCTCCAACCAGCTTCTCGAATGGGGGAGGATTCTGATAGGGATTGGAAATCAGGACGGCCAGCAACTCCTGTGCTTTCTGCTTAAGCCCTGCGGCCGCAAGTTTCTTCGCATCCTTTTGCGCCTGTTTCGTGTAAACGAGCTGCCAAGTCACCAATCAAGTTCCCTGGCGCACTCCTCAACCGGGGCTTTGAGCCCCTCGACGATGGACTCCCTCATACCGGGAACCGACAGCAGGAATAGCGATTCCTGGATTGAAGCCCAGTCCTGTTCCGAAAGCAGGACGGCGTTTGCCCGCTTACCGGTAATCAGGATGGGCTCGTGAGACGAAGCCGCATCGTCCATGAGGCGATAGAGCTTTGAACGTGCTTCGCTTGCCGTGATGGTTGTCATGCTTACCTCCGTATGGCAAACCATAAGCGTACGCCTTTGCGTACGAATGTCAATGCAAAATCAATTCAGCAAGGCAGCCTCGATGAAATGCAGCGGAAGCAATGGATTCCCGGATTCCGCTTTGCTCCATCCGGGCTACGTGCTGGAGCTTACGCAGGCTTGATTAGATGCCGATTCACAGGTGGTCACCATGCGGGAAAGGGGGCTCTTTGCCTCCGATCCACATTGATCGAAGCTCGACGGGTAGGTTGCTCTGATCGGCCACATAGATTCGACCAGAGCACACCACGGTTTCCGCGTATTTGAGTGTGTTCGTTACTTTCTGCATAACCTCAGTTGGCCCATCACTGGCAAATAGTGAACGCGTACCCTTCTCTACGACGAGATTAAACCGCCAATTGAGCGTTCTGAGATGCTGAGAAGGCCCGATTTTCATAGGCACTGAATACCGTAGAAAGATGTCATCTAATAATCCGCGGTTCGCATTGTCAGGTGAAAGAAGTTCCGGGAATGCGTCCACAACGGATGAGTGAATTGCGGCCCCAATCCAGTCTTGAGATCGCTCAAGATCATAAGCAGTCGTAAGTGCACTACCAAGACAAATGTTCCGCAACGGGTTCGAGTAAAGTTCGCCAAAGGCAATTCCACCTCGAAGGGGCATTTGAAAAGCAATGAATGCTTGGCTGAGCCGCCATGCGTATACGAGAAGCTTCAGCGCACTGACCGCTTTATCATCGACTGAAACTAATATGATTGAGTCGGAAAAGACGAACTTCTGGCACCACGGAGCGTTCGGAGAATGATCGGGGAATAACGAAGGCGTGCCTGAGGGCAAACTCTCTGGATGATTCATCCCATCGGCCTCGGCTATTCGTCGTTCGTACTTGTCTACCAATTCCGACAATGGGGTATTAAGTACGGCTTGTCGAAAACCTAGTATGTCGAGAAAAGCCACTGTACGTTGAGGGCTAACTTGTGAAGGCATCACTCGTCCGCTTCCACCAGATGCCCCGCCTCTTCCATCCATGCCCGCCTTGAAGCGGCCTCGGACTTCGCCATCAGCTTATTGAAGACTTCCCGGACGTAGCCGGTGAAATCGTTGGTGCGCAGTGTCAGCAGGCGGCGCGCGTCGGGGTTGAGGGTGGTTTCCCACAACTGCACCGGGTTCATTTCGCCCAGACCCTTGAAGCGCGACACCTGCCACGATCCCTCGCGCACCTTGTCGGCGCGCAGCCGGTCGAGCGTGCCTTCCAGCTCGCCGTCGTCGAGGCAATAGAATTTGCGCGCCGGTTTATTCTTACCCTGCGCCGGCACGTCCACGCGGTACAGTGGCGGCTGCGCGACGCAGACCCGGCCGGCGCGGATCAGGGCGGGGAAGTGGCGGTAGAACAGGGTCAGCAGCAGCACCTGGATATGGCTGCCGTCCACGTCGGCGTCGGCCAGGATGATGACACGGGCGTAGCGCAGGTTGGACATGTCCGGCGTGTCGTCCGGCCCGTGCGGATCGACGCCGAGCGCCACGGCGATGTTGTGGATTTCGTTGTTGGCGAAGATGCGGTCGGCCTCGTGCTCCCAGGTGTTGAGCACCTTGCCGCGTAGCGGCAGGATGGCCTGGGTGTCCTTGTTGCGGCCCTGCTTGGCGGAGCCGCCGGCGGAATCGCCCTCGACCAGGAACAGCTCGCGCTCTTCCAGGTTGTCGGACTGGCAGTCGGCCAGCTTGCCCGGCAGCACGGCAACGCCGGACGACTTGCGCTTTTCGATCTTCTGCCCGGCACGCTGGCGCGTCTGCGCCGCCCTGATCGAGAATTCGGCGATCTTTTTCGCCTGTTCCTGGTGTTCGTTGAGCCACAGCTCGAGCGGGTCGCGCACCATGGCGGTGACCAGGCGCAGCGCATCCCGCGACGACAGCCGTTCCTTGGTCTGCCCCTGGAATTGCGGGTCGAGCATCTTGGTCGAAAGCACGAACGAGATGCGGCTGAACACGTCGTCGGCGGTGAGCTTGACGCCCTTCGGTAGCAGGCTGTGGTGCTCGATGTAGCTCTTCACCGCGTTGAAGATGCCGTCGCGCAGGCCGGCTTCGTGGGTGCCGCCGGAAGGTGTGTGGATCAGGTTGACGTAAGATTCGCGCACGATCGGGCCGTCTTCCGTCCAGGCCACCACCCATTCCGCCCCCTCGCCCTCGGCGAAGGTATCATGCGAAGCTGGCGCGTATTTGGAGAATTTCCAGAACAGGCCGTCGATCAGGTATTCCGACAGTTGCGATTTGAGATAATCGGAAAGCCCGTCCTGGTAAACCCACTCCTTTTCGTCCTTGATCAAGCCGTCTTTGCCTTCGATTTCCAGTCTGACGCGCACACCGGGCAGCAGCACCGCCTTGGCCTTCAGCACCCGCTCCAGTTGCTGCGGCGGAATCTCGGCAGTGTCGAAATACTGCGCGTCCGGCCACACCCGCACCGACGTGCCGGAAGCACGCTTGGCCGCACTGCCGACCAGCGCCAGCGGCTCGGCCACGTCGCCGCCGGTAAACGCCATGCGATGGATGCCACCCTCGCGCGTTACCGTCACCTCCAGCCGATTCGACAGCGCGTTGGTGACGGAAACGCCGACACCATGCAGCCCGCCGGAAAACTGGTAAGCCCCGCCAGCTTTCTTGTCGAACTTGCCGCCCGCGTGCAGCCGGGTATACACCACCTCGACCGTCGATACGCCCTCTTCGGGATGGATGCCGACCGGAATGCCACGGCCATCATCCGTGACCGAAACCGACCCATCGCCATGCAGCCGTACCGTGATGATTTTCGCGAAGCCGGCCAGCGCCTCGTCGGCGGAATTGTCCACCACCTCGGTAATGATATGCAGCGGGTTGTCGGTGCGCGTATACATCCCCGGCCGCTGCTTCACCGGCTCCAGCCCGCGCAGAACGCGAATGGAGGAATCCGAATAGTTTTCTTTCATGACTGCTGTTTGGTCCTGTTGCGATTCTGAAAAGTTACCCTAATATAACAAGTAAACCCTGCCGGACAAAACTCGGGAGAACAAAATAATGACATGCCACGATAACGTCTTTCGCAAACCGGACAAGGATGAACTGAAAAAGACACTCGATCCCGAACAGTTCAAAGTTACCCAGGAAAACGCCACAGAATCGGCATTCCACAACGCCTACTGGGACAACAAGAAAGTGGGCATCTACGTCGATGTCGTTTCCGGCGAGCCGCTTTTCAGCTCCCTCGACAAATTCGATTCGGGCACCGGTTGGCCCAGTTTTGCTAGACCGATCGCGCCAGCCAACCTCAGTTTACGCGAAGATCGCACGCATCTCATGACGCGTACCGAGGTTCGCAGCAAACAGGGCGACTCGCACCTTGGGCACCTCTTCGATGACGGCCCGGCACCCGGCGGCATGCGCTACTGCATCAACTCGGCATCCCTGCGCTTCATCCCGAAGGAAGATCTGGCGAAGGAAGGCTACGGCGAATTCTGTCGGCTGTTCGAAAAATAACGAAGGCTGGCTGGCTCATTGTCATTGTTGGCTGGACATCCCTCGCCCCAAGGCTACAATGACCGTTTTCACCTTGAATGGACGCAGTGGACGCTCCCGCCCCGCCTTATCAGAACCTCACGCCCGACCTCATCCTTAATGCAGTGGAAAGCACGGGATTGCGCTGCGACGGCCGTCTGCTCGCGCTCAACAGCTACGAAAACCGCGTTTACCAGATCGGCATCGAGGATAGCGCGCCGGTTATCGCCAAATTTTACCGCCCCTTGCGCTGGACAGATGAGGCCATCCTCGAAGAACACCGCTTCACGCTGGAACTCGCCGAACGGGAAATCCCGGTAGTAGCGCCCCTGATCGACAAAACCGGGCGCACCCTGCACCGGTTCGAAGGCTTCCGCTTCACGATCTCCCCGCGCCAGCCGGGACGCTCGCCGGAACTGGACGACCCCGCCACGCTGGAATGGATGGGACGTTTCATCGGCCGCATCCATGCGGTCGGCGCCATCGAACCCTTTGTTCACCGCCCCGCCCTGACCATCGAAAATTTCGGCGTGACGCCGTCCCGCCATGTCCTTGCCAACGGCTTCATCCCGCCCGATCTGGAAGCCGCTTACAGCTCCGTCGTCGAAGACGTTTTGAAGCGGGTGCGAACCGCTTTTGCGCAGGCCGAGCCCATCACCCTGATCCGGCTCCATGGCGACTGCCATCCCGGCAATGTGCTGTGGTCGGACACCGGCCCGCACTTCGTCGATTTCGACGATTGCCGCATGGGGCCGGCCATGCAGGACATCTGGATGCTGCTGTCGGGGGACCGTGCCGCGATGACCCAGCAACTTTCCAGCTTCATCGACGGCTACATGGAATTCCACGATTTCAACCCGCGCGAATTGCTGCTGGTGGAGGCATTGCGCACCCTGCGCATGATCCATTACAGCGGCTGGCTGGCCCTGCGCTGGAACGACCCGGCCTTCCCCGCCAGCTTTCCCTGGTTCAACACCCAGCACTACTGGCAGAACCATATCCTCGCACTCCGGGAACAGGCCGCGCTGATGGACGAACCCCCGCTGAATTTGGGCTAGAAGCCTGTCGGACTTGAAAAATCGGGAAAGCTCCCGGAGAAAAAACACCCGTGGATATGGATATATACCCGCTCCATTATCGGGTCGGATTCTCAAAACATCGCCCGGCGCGCCCAGAAACGCGTAAGGAAATCGAAAGCCAGCCAACCTAACTACCATACAAATAGCTTGAAACCAAAGAAGAAGCGGATTAACATTATTTAATAAAATTGAAATTTTTCAGCTTAATCCCGATATCCGCAGCAATGTTGTTTTTATAATCAAATTTTAAGGGCGCAAAGTGAAAAAATCCCAATCCGGTTTTACCTTAGTCGAAATCGCCATCGTGATGGTGATCATCGGCCTGCTGCTGGGTGGCGTGCTGAAAGGCCAGGAACTTATCACCAACAGTAAAATCAAGAATGCGGTGAATGACCTGAATGGGATTTCCGCCGCATTCAATGCTTATACTGACCGCTACCGACACATGGCGGGTGACGATGGTCCACTTGCCACATTGACGGCTAGAGGTGGCCCATGGCTTACCGTTACTCAATTTGGCAACAACGACGGCATTCTTACCATCACAGCTGCGCAAACATTTACCGGTGCAGGTGAAAATGACAACTTTTGGCAGCATCTGAAAGCAGCAGGCCTTATCACCGGCAATCCGGCCGACGCCGGTATTGCAGCCCTCCCACGCAACGCCTTCGGCGGACTGACCGGCGTCACCGCTGTCGGGGTCACCGGCATGACAGGCAACGTGGTATGTATGAGTCAAATTCCGGGCAAGGCTGCTGCCGCCATTGACAATCAGCTGGATGATGGCCTGCCAACTACTGGCGCAATTAGGGCGACCACGGGAGCGGTAGGAGCGAATACCCCTCCGGGTGCCGCCGCTCCCTCTTACGTTGAAACTGCCGTCTACACGCTTTGCCGCAATCTCTGATTTTGCAAACGGCTTAAATCCACGAGACAGCCGGGTAGGGTGGGCAACTCGTTGCCCACCACGCGCGGAGCACAACAAACGACTGAACTAACGGGCATCCTTGGATGCCCGTTTTGCTTTGTGCGCTCATAGCAAAACCGCGCCTCATCGCAGGATGTGTAACGAGCGTAGCCCGGATGGAACGAAGTGAAATCCAGGAAAATACCTTCCTTTTGCAGCCGGGCTACACTTGTCACCCTTGAAGTAATTTCGTCTCCGCCGCTGCCAGGTTTTAGCTCCGGCATAACATTGGCGACGCAAATGTTCACCCTCAAAGGGTACAAGAGCCTTCGCTGAAACCTTGCCGCCTCTGTTATCCCTGTAGTAACTTGATTTCCGCGGCAGCAAGGTTTTCCGGCGCCCCCATCAGAACCACCACGTCATCAGCCTGCAGCACGGTTTCCGGCTGCGGCTCGAGGGCGCGGATGTTATGCCGCCGCACCGCAGTCACCCGCACCAGCAGGCTGTCCAGATCGAGTTCGGCGAGAGTCTTGCCGACCGCCGCGGAGCCCTCGTGTAGAGCGACGGTGTGCAGGCGCGGCTGCACTTTTTCGCTCAATTCGTAGTCCTGGTCGGTGGCGCCGTGGAAGAAGCCGCGCAGCAGGCTGTAGCGCGCTTCCCTGATCTGCCGCACGCGCTTGACCACCCGGCCGAACGGCACGCCGAGCAGCATCAGGGTATGTGAGGCAAGCATCAGGCTGCCTTCCAGCACTTCCGGCACGACTTCAGTCGCGCCTGCGTCGCGCAGTTTTTCCAGATCGGTATCGTCCAGCGTGCGCACGATCACCGGCAGATCGGGACGCATTTCGTGGGCATGGTGCAGCACGCGCAGCGACGACTTCACGTCGGCGTAGGTCACCACCAGCGCCTTGGCGCGGTTCAGCCCGGCCGCCATCAGCACTTCGCGCCGCCCGGCGTCGCCGTAAACCACGCTTTCGCCCGCCACCGCCGCCGCCCTGACGCGCTCCGGGTCATGGTCGAGCGCGATGAAAACGATGCTTTCCTGTTCCAGAAGCCGCGCCAGATTCTGGCCGCTGCGGCCATAACCGCAAACGATGACATGCTCGCTGCTGGTCGCGCTTTTCACCGCGATTTCGTGCACCTCCCTGGCGCGGTTCACCCATTCGTCGCTGCACAGCTTCCGCACGATGGCCTCGCTGTACTGGATGATGAACGGTGCGGCGAGCATCGAAAACAGCATCGCCGAAAGGCATATCTGCATGACGCGGGCGTCCACCAGATGGTTGCCCCAGGCCAGGGACAGCAATACGAAACCGAATTCCCCCCCTTGAGCCAGCGCCAGGCCGGTGCGAATCGACACTGAAAGTTCGCTGCCCGAAATGCGGCTCAGAATGGCGATCAACACAGCCTTTACGGCCACCAGCAAGAACATCAGCCCGATCACCCAGGCCAGGTTGTCCGCCACGGCGCGCAGGTCGAGCATCATGCCGATGGTGACGAAAAACAGGCCGAGCAGCACGTCGCGGAACGGATTGATGTCGGCCTCGACCTGGTAGCGGTATTCGGTTTCCGAGATCAGGATGCCCGCAAGGAAAGCGCCCAGAGCCAGCGACAGGCCGGCCAGATCGGTCAGGTAGGCGAGGCCAAGGGTCACCAGCAGCACATTGAGCATGAACAGCTCGGAAGTCTTGCGGCCGGCGACAAGATGCAGCCACGGCCGCAGCAGGCGCTGACCAAAAACCAGCAGCACCGACAGCAGCAGTGCCGCCTTGATGAATGCGCCCGCCAGCGTCCAGCCGAGGTGGCTGCCGCCCGAAGCCAGGGCGGGAATCAGCACCAGCAGGGGCACCACCGCCAGATCCTGAAACAGCAGCACGCCGACGATTTCGCGGCCATGGCGGGTATGCAGTTCGACCCTTTCGGCCAGCAGCTTGCTGACGATGGCGGTGGAGGACATCGCCAAAACGCCGCCCAGCGCCACGCCCACCTGCCAGCCCAGACCCAGCGCCATGCTCGCCGCCAGCACCAGCGCCATGGTCAGCAGCACCTGTGCGCCGCCCAGCCCGAATACGATGCCCTGCATGGCTTTCAATTGCGGCAGGCTGAATTCCAGGCCGATGCTGAACATCAGGAATACCACGCCGAATTCCGCCAGGTAGGTGGTTTCGCCGCTCGCCGGCACCCATCCCAAGGCATGCGGACCCAATACGATGCCTGCCAGCAGATAAGCCAGCAGCGGCGGCAGGCGCAGCGAACGGAACAGCGTCACCACCAGTACGGCAGCAGCGAGGAGGATCAGAACCAGTTGCAGAGTGTTGTGCATACAGCGATAGGCAATAAGGTATGGGGTTTAGTATACTTGCGCGGATGAATGACACCAAATCGACATCCGACCGCAAAACGCTCGATCTGGCGCGCCAGGTGCTCGCCATCGAAGCCAGGGCAATCGAGGCGATGATCGACCGGCTGGACGACAAATTTACCGGCGCCCTGCAACTGATTCTAAACTGCACGGGAAGGGTCGTGGTAAGCGGCATGGGCAAATCCGGCCACATCGCCCGCAAGATCGCCTCGACCATGGCCAGCACCGGCACCCCGGCCTTCTTCGTCCATCCCGGCGAGGCCAGCCACGGCGACCTCGGCATGATCGCCCCGGGCGACGTGCTGATCGCCCTGTCCAATTCCGGCGAAAGCCCGGAACTCCTGACCATCGTGCCGATCGTCAAGCGCAAGGGCGCAAAACTCATCGCCATGACCGGCAACCCTCGTTCCACCCTGGCGCGCGAGTCGGATATCCATCTCGACGCCAGCGTCGCCCAGGAAGCCTGCCCGCTCGGGCTGGCGCCGACCGCCAGCACCACGGCGGCGCTGGCGCTGGGCGACGCGCTGGCGATTGCGCTGCTCGACGCGCACGGTTTCGGCGCGGAGGACTTTGCCCTCTCCCATCCCGGCGGGGCGCTGGGCCGGCGTCTGCTGGTGCATGTCGGCGACCTGATGCATAGCGGCGACGCCCTGCCCAGCGTGCCGGAAACGGCGCTGCTCACCGAAGCGCTGCTGGAAATGTCGCGCAAGGGGCTGGGCATGACCGCGGTAGTCGATGACGCGGATCTCCTGATCGGCCTGTTCACCGACGGCGACCTGCGCCGGGTTCTCGACAAGACCCTCGACATCCGCGCCGCCAGGGTGGCCGAAGTGATGACCCGCAGCCCGCGCACCATCAACCCGGACAAGCTGGCGGCGGAGGCCGTGCAGATGATGGAGCAGCACAAGATCAACGGGCTGCTGGTGGTGGACGCAGATGGCCGTCTGGTGGGCGCGCTGAATATGCATGACCTGCTGCGGGCAGGCGTGGTTTGAGCTTAAGTCTTATCCACGGATTAACACGGATAACGGCTTCATTGTTACCCGGCAATGGAATGTCCTCTGGCTTTGCGGGTACCGCCGGATTAATGATTGCCTGTTGTCCTTTTAATCCGTGTTAATCCGTGGCTGATTCTGGATTCTAATAAATTATGGACGCTTTCGAACGCGCAAAGAAAATCAAACTGGCCATCTTCGACGTGGATGGCGTGATGACCGACGGCAGTCTTTACCTGGCCGACGGCGGCCAGGAATATAAAGCCTTCAATTCCCTTGACGGCCACGGCATGAAGATGCTGCAACGCTCGGGGGTGGAACTTGCGATCATCACCGGCCGGACCTCGCAAGTGGTTGCGTTGCGCGCCGCCAATCTGGGCGTGACCCATCTTTACCAGGGTGCGGAAGACAAGCTTGCCGCCTTTCTCGAACTGCTGGAGAAAGCCGGCTGCGGCCCGGCCGAATGCGCCTACATGGGCGATGACGTCATCGACCTGCCGGCGATGCGCCGTTGCGGTCTGGCGGCGTGCGTTCCCGCCGCCCCGGCCCTGGTCAAGCAGCATGCCCACTATGTGACCGACCTGCCGGGCGGGGGCGGTGCCGTGCGCGAACTGTGCGAGCTGATCATGCAGGCACAGGGAACTTTCGAGGCGCAACTGGCGCCTTATTTGAAATAAGCTTTCTGGCTTCCCCTGTGACAGGTCTGATGCGCGACCGCTTCAACGTCTGGTTCCTGGCTGGCATGGTGCTGCTGGCGATGCTGTCGTTCTGGCTCAACCAGAAAGTGCAGCCGCCGCAGCCGAAAAACGACGGCAGCAGCCGGCACGACCCCGACTACACCGTGGAAAAATTTTCCGCCACCCGCATGGACCAGAACGGAGTGCCGTTGCACACCCTGGTTGCCGCCAAAATGACGCATTACCCGGACGATGACTCCACCCACCTCGATCAGCCGCATTTCACCCGCTTCTCGCCGGGGAAACCGCCGATGCATATTCAATCGGACAAGGGCCTGATATCGAAAGATGGCGAGCACGCCTATTTCATCGGCAACGTTCTGGTCACGCGCGAAGCCTATCAGGACAAAAGCGCCATGACGCTCACCACCAGCTACCTGCACGTTATCCCGGACAAGGATCTGGCGCTGACCGACAAGTTTGTTACCATTCGGGATGCGCGTATCAATGTCACTGGCGTTGGTTTAGAATTGGACAACAAAACCCAAGCGATAAAACTGTTTTCGCGCGTCAAGGGCCGTTATGAAAAACCCAAACATTAAACTTTTATCCTTCCTCTGCCTGTGGGCCACCCTGTCTCTCATGGCGGCGCCTTGGGCGCATGCGGAGAAGGCAGACCGTGACAAGCCCATCAACCTGGAGGCGGACACCGCCAACGTGGACGATGCCAAGAAGGTGAGCATTTACGAAGGCAACGTCGTCCTGACTCAGGGCACGCTGGTGATCCGCGCTGACAAGCTGGTCGTTACCGAAGATGCCGAAGGCTTCCAGTACGGAACCGCCTATGGCAAGCCTGCCAGTTTCAGGCAAAAACGCGAAGGCTACGACGAATACATCGAAGGCTATGGTCTGCGCATCGAATACGACCAAAAGAAAGACCTGGTGCAACTTTTCACTCAGGCGCGCATGAAGCGAAACAAGGACGAAGCGCGCGGCAATTTCATTTCCTATGACGGCAAGACCGAGTTCTTCAAGGTGATCGGCGGCAAGGAAGCGGCCACCGCCGGCAACCCGCGCGGCCGGGTGCACACGGTACTCCAGCCGAAGAAGAAAAATACCGCCGCGCCGGCCGCCAAGCCCCTCTTGTTGAAACCCGCTGAAGACATCGCCAATCCCGGGGAAGAATGAATCAAGCAAATATTGGGTCGAGTTACGCGGCTGCGCCGCTCTTGATCTTTGGGTGAACCCAACCCACATTAAACTTATGAGCCAACTCAACGTCAACGGACTGAAAAAACGCTATAAATCGCGCCAGGTAGTGAAAGACGTTTCGCTGGAAATTTCCAGTGGCGAAGTGGTCGGCCTGCTCGGACCGAACGGCGCGGGCAAGACCACCAGCTTTTACATGATGGTGGGGTTGGTATCTCTGGATAGCGGCAGCATCCGCCTGGACGGCAAGGAGCTGAGCCATTTGCCGATCCACCGCCGCTCCCGGATGGGCTTGAGCTACCTGCCCCAGGAAGCCTCGATTTTCCGCAAGCTGACGGTGTCCGAAAACATCCGCGCCATCCTGGAACTTCAGGCGCTTAAACCAGACCAAATTGAACAGCGTCTGGATGATCTGCTGCATGACCTGCACATCAGCCACCTGCGCCACAACCCGGCGCTTTCCTTGTCTGGCGGCGAGCGCCGCCGGGTTGAAATCGCCCGCACGCTGGCGACCCAGCCGCGTTTCATTTTGCTCGACGAGCCGTTTGCCGGGGTAGATCCAATTGCCGTGCTGGATATCCAGAAAATCATCCGCTTCCTTACGTCGCAGGACATCGGCGTGCTGATTACCGACCACAATGTTCGGGAAACGCTGGGGATTTGCGACCGCGCTTACATTATCAATGACGGCGAGGTACTGGCCAGCGGAAAACCGGATGAAATCGTTTATAATGAAAACGTAAGAAAAGTCTACTTGGGAGAGCATTTCCGGATGTAGGGCAAGTCAGCCCCCTCTCCCCCTGAAGTTCACCACAAAATGAAGCACAGCCTACAATTAAAACTCTCGCAACACCTGACCCTGACCCCCCAGTTGCAACAGTCCATTCGTCTGCTGCAAATGTCGACACTGGAGATGGATCAGGAACTGGATGCCTTCACCCAGGAAAACCCCTTCCTCGAACGCGTGGAAGGCGCCGGTGACGCGGGAGAGGACAAGCCGGACGAGTTTATGTTGCAGCCCGCGTCTACCGGCAATACAGCCAGCGAGACGCCCGCCGAACCCGCCACCCCCTCCGAGATCGACTGGGACCAGAATGATAGCCCCTGGACCGCGCACGACGACGAAGACGACAACGACGACTATTCCTCGCACCGGGCCGAAGCGGTGGATCTGCGCAACCATCTCAACGGGCAGTTAGGGGTAACGCAGCTATCCGAGCACGACAGGAGAATTGTCGCCCTGCTGATCGATGTCCTCAACGAGGACGGCTATCTCACCCAGGATCTGGACGAATTGGCCGCCATGCTGCCGCCGGAACTGGAAATCGAGCCGATCGAACTTTCCACCGCGTTGCGGCACCTGCAAAATCTCGACCCGCCCGGTGTCGGCGCGCGCAACCTGGGAGAATGCCTGGCGTTGCAACTTGAAATCCTGCCGCCCGACACGCCTTATCTTGAACAGGCGCTCGCCATTGCAAAACACCACCTCAACCTGCTTGCCTCGCGCGATTTCACCAAGCTGAAAAAACTGCTGCACTGCGACGACGACGATCTGCGCGCCGCCCAGCGCCTGATCACCCGCCTCAACCCGCGTCCCGGCGCCGCCTTCGCCAACCTGGACACGCGCTACATCCAGCACGATGTCGAGGTGCAAAAGATCAAGGGGCACTGGGTCGCCAGCCTGAACCCGGATGTCATGCCCCGGCTCCGCATCAACCGCATGTACGCCGACATTCTGCGGCGCAACCGGGACAGCGGCAGCCAGCACCTTTCGAGCCAGATGCAGGAAGCCAGGTGGATGATCAAGAACATCCAGCAGCGCTTCGACACCATCCTGCGAGTATCCCAGGCCATCGTCGACCGCCAGCGGAATTTCCTCGAACACGGCGCAGTGGCCATGCGCCCTTTGGTGCTGCGCGAGATCGCGGAAGCGGTCGGCTTGCACGAATCGACCATTTCGCGTGTCACCACGCAAAAATACATGCGCACCCCGCGCGGCATTTTTGAACTCAAATATTTTTTCGGCAGTTCCTGCGCCACGGAAACCGGCGGCGCCTGTTCATCCACCGCCATCCGCGCGCTGATCAAGCAACTGGTGGCGGCAGAAACCCCGCAAAAGCCGCTTTCCGACAGCCAGATCGCGGATATCCTGGCAAAACAGGGCATCGTCGTCGCCCGCCGCACCGTAGCAAAGTACCGTGAGTCCATGCAAATTCCCGCGGTCAGTTTCCGCAAAACCCTTTAATCAACCCGAAGGAGCCTCAAATGAACCTCAATGTTACCGGACACCATGTCGAAGTAACTCCCGCCATCCGCGATTACGTTACCGACAAACTCGGCAGGGTCACCCGCCACTTCGACCACGTGATCGACGTCAACGTCATTCTCTCCGTTGAGAAACTGGTGCAGAAAGCCGAAGTAAACGTCCACGTCAGCGGCAAGGACATTTTCGTCAAGTCCGAGGATGCCGACATGTATGCCGCCATCGACAGCCTGGTGGACAAACTCGACCGCCAGGTCGTCAAGCACAAGGAAATGCACGGCGGGCCCAGCCGCGGCAGCGGCGGCAAACATCAGCCGGTCGCCGAGTAATGCCCGAAGGCGGCGGCACCTGAAAGTACCGCCGCGACCCACTCCAAAACATGAGCTTAATCGCCGGAATACTGCCTCCGAACAACATTCTCTGCGGCCTCGACGTGGCCGACAGGGCGCGCCTGTTCGAACAAGCCGGGCTGCTGTTCGAAAATAACCAGCAACTACCGCGCAAAAAAGTATTCGACAGCCTCATTGCACGCGAAAAGCTCGGCTCCACCGGGCTCGGGCAGGGCATCGCCATTCCGCATGGCCGCATCAAGGGACTGCACGCGGCAACCGGGGCCTTCATCCAGCTGAAAACGCCGATTCCATTCGACGCGCCGGACGGCCAGCCCGTCGGCTTGTTGTTCGTCCTGCTGGTGCCGGAGCAGGCCACTGACTTGCACCTGCAAATCCTCGGCGAGCTGGCGCAAATGTTCAGCGACCGCCGATTGCGCGAGCAGTTGCAGGCGTGTAGCGATCCTGCGGAAATCCATCGATTGCTGACTGGGTAACCATGCCACATACACAGATAAGCGTAAAACACCTGTTCGATGAAACCCACGAAAAACTGGGGCTGACCTGGGTTGCCGGCCTGGAAGGCGGCGCCCGCCTGCTTGCCGGGGAAATCATCCAGAAGCCCACCCTGGCGCTGATCGGCCATCTCAACTTCGTTCATCCCAACCGGGTGCAGGTGCTGGGCTGCGCCGAAATGGACTATCTGCGCAGCCTGGATCGGGGCGCGCTGGATCAGGCGATCGAGAACCTGTTTTCCACCGAGCTCGCCTTGATCATCGTCGCCAACAACGAGCCGGTCCCGGAGCCGCTGCTCAAAGCCGCCAACCACATCCAGACGCCGTTGTTCACCTCGCCGCAGCCCAGCCCTTACCTGATGAACGTGCTCAACCACTACCTCACCCAGGTGCTGGCCGAGTCCACGTCCCTGCATGGCGTATTCCTCGAGGTGCAAGGCATGGGCGTGCTGCTCACTGGCGAAAGCGGCATCGGCAAAAGCGAGCTGGCGCTGGAACTGATTACCCGCGGCCATCGATTGATCGCCGACGACGTGGTGGACTTCTACCTGGTGTCTCCGGACACCCTGGAAGGACGCTGCCCCGCCCTGCTCCAGGATTTCATGGAAGTGCGCGGGCTGGGCGTGCTGAACATCCGCGCATTATTCGGCGAGACCTCGGTCAAGCCGAAAAAGAACATCAAGCTGATTATCAATCTGATAAAACTGTCCCAACTGAAAATATCAGCGCAGGATCGACTGCAAATCGAGGAATTCAGCGAAAATATCCTCGGCGTCGAAATCCCCAAGGTACGCATCCCGGTCGCGTCGGGGCGCAACATCGCGGTAATGGTCGAAGTCGCGGTGCGCAACCACATCCTGCGCCGACGCGGAATCAACAGCACGCGCGAGTTCATCGAGCGGCATGAACGCGCGATGTCGGACGAGGAATAATGCAGCTGATCCTGATCAGCGGGCTTTCCGGTTCCGGCAAGAGCATCGCGCTCAACGTGCTGGAGGACGCCGGTTTTTACTGCGTCGACAACCTGCCGGCGCAGCTACTCCCCAACATCGCGGGCTTCCTCGACCAGGCCGGCCACACGCGCATCGCCATCAGCGTGGACGTGCGCAGCAGCGGCCAGATCAGCCAGTTGCCCGACATCATCGTGCACCTCAAGGCACAGGGATTCGACCTGCGCCTGCTGTTTCTGGAGGCAAAAACCGAGACCCTGGTCAAGCGTTTCAGCGAAACGCGGCGGCGTCACCCACTGAGCAACGACCAGCGCACCCTGCAGGAGTGCATCCAGCTCGAACATGGTCTGCTTGAACCGATCAGCGCACTCGGTCACCGCATCGACACCAGCGACCTCAACCCCAACGCCCTGCGCACCTGGATCAAGGATTTCGTCGATTTCGACCGCTCCCGGCTAACCCTGCTGTTCCAGTCCTTCGGCTTCAAGCACGGCATCCCGCTCGATGCGGACTGCGTGTTCGACATGCGCTGCCTGCCCAACCCCCACTACGACCCGCAACTGCGCCCGCTGACCGGCAAGGATGCGGCGGTCGCCGCCTTTCTCGAGGCCGACGCCAGCGTGCAGAAAATGCTCGGCGACATCCGCCGCTTTGTCGAAGACTGGCTACCCTGCTTCATCCGCGACAACCGCAACTACCTTACCATTGCCCTGGGCTGCACCGGCGGGCAACATCGCTCGGTGTACTTCGCCGAAAAGCTGGCGAAACATTTCCGCAACGGCGGCCAGCAAACCATGGTGCGCCACCGCGAACTGACATGAACCTTCGCCTGATCAGGCCCGGCGACTGGCTGGTGCTGCTCGGCGGCATGGCCGCCACCGTCTGGCTGTTCGCCACTCTGTGGCAAGGCAAGGCAGCCGACAAGGCGGTGGTGCGTAGCGGCGGCAGTGTGGTGGCCGAACTCAGCTTGGCGGAGAACCGCATATTCACCGCCCAAGGCCCGCTCGGCACCAGCCGGATCGAAATCCGCAACCATCGCGCGCGCGTAGCGGCAGACCCGAGCCCGCGCCAGTACTGCGTCAAACAAGGCTGGCTCTCCAAGGCGGGAGAGGCCGCGCTATGCCTGCCCAACCAGATCAGCCTGGAACTGACGGGCGCGAAAAAGTTGTATGATTCGCTTAACTATTAGTCCCAGAAAAAACAGCTAGCCACGGATTAACACAGATGTTCACGAATTATCGAATGCTTACACGGCAAGCACTACTGACCTTCAGGGTAAGCAACGGAATAAATCCAATCACAAATTTTATCTGTGTTCATCCGTGTTAATCCGTGGCTTAACGGTTTTGAATTAAAGAATGCAAATCACCATCCAGACTACCGCCGAAGACCACCGCATCGCCCGCCTGGCGGCGTTCGCCATCGGCCTGTCGCTGCTGGAAGCCGCGATCCCCTCGCCGCTGCCCGGCATCAAGCCGGGGCTGGCGAATATCGTCACGCTGCTGGTGCTGGAGCGCTTCGGCCTGCGCGCGGCGATCTGGGTATCGCTGCTACGGGTGACGGCGGGCAGCCTGATTCTCGGCACCTTTCTTTCGCCGTCTTTCGTCCTGAGTTTTTCCGGCGCAGCTTTGAGCCTGGTCACGCTGGCGCTGGCACGGCACCTGCCGAAAAAGTGGTTCGGCGCGGTCTCGCTCAGCATCTTCGCCGCCTTCGCGCATATCGCCGCGCAAATGACCGTGGTTTACCTGTGGCTGATTCCGCATGCCGGAATCCTTTACCTCGCTCCGGCTTTCGCCGTAGCCGCGTTGCTGTTCGGCACCGTGAATGGCCTGGTTACCGCCGGGCTCCTGGCCGAAAATCAGGGCACCGTTTCCGCCCGCGCCCCGGTATTTCAATCATGAGACACGCCTCCCTGCTGTTGTTACTGGCCTTCCTGTCGACCATGCCGTCCGCGCATGCCGCAGAATGGGCGGCAATCCAGGGCACCTCCGACGGCGATCAATTCTTCTACGACAAGAGCAAGCTATTCATTAACGACGATGAAATCACCTATTGGAAAAAAGTCGTTTTCCTCACGCCACGCCCCTTCAAGGACAAACTCACCGCCAGCGCCCTTTACCGGGAACGCATCAACTGCGCCGAACACACCCTGAAACTGGTCAGCTACCTGCTCTACGCCCCATCCGGCGAACCCGCCGAGTATGTTGCTACCGCCACGGGCGAGGCCACGCCGATCATCCCGGACAGCCTCGGCGACGTATTCGAAAAAAGCCTTTGCCCGCTGGTCTGGAAACACCAGGAAGAGAAACGGCTTAAGGACGAGGCGGAGAAACGGAAAGAGGAAGAAGAAAAACTCAAGGCCGAACAGCAAACCCTGCAGAAACTCGAAGAAAAGCGCCTCAAGGCGGAAGCGGAGAGCGAAAAAGCACCTCTTCCCGCAAGCCCTCCCCCAGCGGCCGTGCAACCCCCGGCATTGAGCGCGTCGCCCACCCAGCCTACAATTAAGAAATGAACCCTGAAAACAAAACCATCACACTGGCGCTGACCGGCGCCTCCGGCATGCCCTACGGCCTGCGCCTGTTGCAATGCCTGCTGGAAAGCAAGGTGCGGGTTTACCTGCTGTATTCGCAAGCAGCGCAGATCGTGGCGAAACAGGAAATGGATCTGATCCTGCCTTCCAGCCCGAAGGAAGTGCGGCAGATGCTGTGCAAACGCTACGGCGCATCGCCGGAGCAACTCAAGGTATTTGGCCGCGACGAATGGTTCGCGCCGGTCGCCTCCGGCACCAATCCTGCCGACGCCATGGTGGTCTGTCCCTGCACCATGGGCACGCTTGCTTCCATCGCGGCGGGGTTTTCCGACAACCTGATCGAGCGTGCCGCCGACGTGATGCTGAAGGAAAACCGCAAGCTGATCCTGGTCCCGCGCGAAACGCCATTTTCCGCCATTCACCTGGAAAACATGCTCAAGCTGTCACGCGCCGGGGCCGTCATCCTGCCGGCCAATCCCGGCTTCTATCATCACCCGCAAAGCGTGGCCGAAGTGGTGGACTTCATCGTCGCCCGCATCCTCGACCAGCTCGGCGTGCCACACCAACTAATGGCGCGCTGGGGAACCGGAGAATAAATCATGGCCAAGTTCTTCCCCGCCCTCGACGACAACCTCAAAGCCTTCATTGCAAAGCAGCACATCTTCTTCGTCGCCACCGCGCCTAATGACGGGCGCATCAGCCTGTCGCCCAAGGGGCTGGACAGCCTGCGCGTGCTCGACGACAAGCGCGTCGCCTACCTCGACCTCACCGGCAGCGGCAACGAAACCGCCGCCCACCTGCTGGCGGACGGGCGCATGACCATGATGTTCTGTAGCTTCGAGGGCGACCACCTGATCCTGCGGCTGTATGGCAGGGGCCGCTCGGTCAAGCCGAACGATCCGGGATGGGCCGAACTCGCTTCCCACTTCCCAAAGCTGCCCGGCACGCGCCAGATCATCCTGCTCGAAATCGAATCGCTGCAAACCGCCTGCGGCGCCGGCGTGCCACTCTACGCCTATACTGGAGAACGGGAAGCGCTGCTGCGCTGGGTAGAAAAGAAAGGCGAAGCCGGCGTGCGCGACTACCAGTATGAAAAAAACCGGCTCAGCATCGACGGCCTGCCGACCGGATTATTCGAGGAGTGACACCATGAAACACATCGGGCTGATTGTATTGCTGCTGGCGGCAACGCTGCTCGCCGCCTGCGAAGAAAAACCCTACAAGCCGCCGGTGCCGCAAACCGAGCCGGACAAATCGGCCACCAAGCTGTTCGAGCCGCAAAGGGAAGCGCTGGACAAGGCCAAAGGCGTGGAAAAGACGCTCGAGCAGGCTGCCCAGGCACAGAATAAGGCGGTGGAAAAAGCAGCGCAGTAGGTGCCCGTGCGATCAGGCCCCGGAGTATGCGGTGTAGCGCTCCGGATTAACGCGTAAGCGCAATCAAGGCAGGGCGCCAATAAGCGAAGCGCATTGCGCCGCATGCCATGCAACCATCCGGTGGATTACGCTGGCGGCATTCCCACCCTACCGCTCTCAAGTCTCCAGCAACTTCTGTATCACCGCCCCCGCCAGCATGTAGCCGAACAATGGCGGCATGTAGCTGATGGTGCCGTTGACGGCGCGCGGCCGGCCCGAACCTTCCACCGGCTCGGGCGGCAGCGGCGCGCTCGGCTGCTCGTCGGAAAATACCGTCAGCACGCCGCTGCGGATGTCGTGTCGCTGCAGGCGTTTCCTCATCTGGCGTGCCAGCGGGCACATTTCGGTCTGGCCGATGTCGGCGATCCTGATTCGGCTGGGGTCGAGGCGATTGCCCGCACCCATGCTGGACGCCACTCTCAGGCCGCGTTTCAGGCTTTCCGCCACCAGCGCCACCTTGCATGCCAGCGAGTCGATCGCATCCACCACGTAATCGCAATCGCCCGGCACCAGGTCGTTGACGTTTTCGGTATCGAGAAATTGCCGGATCACGGTCAGCTTGCACTCGGGATTGATGTCGCGGATGCGCGCCGCCATCAGTTCGGTTTTCGGCTGGCCGACGGTGGAAAGCAGCGCCGGCAACTGGCGGTTGATGTTGGATGCCGCCACCACGTCGTTGTCGAGCAGGGTCAGCCGGCCGATGCCGGCCCGCGCCAGCGCATCGGCGCAGTAAGAGCCGACGCCGCCGAGTCCGGCGACGAACACGTGTCTGGAAGCCAGCCGGGCGAGGCCTTCATCGCCGATCAGGATGTGGGTGCGTTCGAATTGGGGTTGCATGGGAAACCTTTTTTAGCCACGGATGTACACGGATAAAACCAGAAATCATGAAATGCCATAAGAAATATCCGCACTAATCCGCGGCTGAATTGTCGTTATCGGGTTGCTGCGTTTCCAGTGGCTCGACATGAATCGTCACTGCAGCATGGGGCAAGGCACGCTTGAGCGCCTCCTCGATCCGGTCGCACAGGGCATGCGCCTGATTCACCGAATTTGCGCCCGGCACCAGCAGGTGGAAATCGATAAAACGGCGCGCGCCGGATTTCCGGGTGCGCAGGTCGTGGAAGGACGTGCCGGCGGGCAATTGTTTGTTGATCTCCAGTTCGATCAGCCCAACTTCCTCGGCGGGCAAGGCGGCATCCATGAGGCCGCTCCAGGAACGGCGCAACAGGTTGAAGCCGGTGTAAATGATATTGAGCCCCACCGCCACCGCCATCAGCGGATCGAGAATCTGCCAGGATGGCGGCGCAAACATCACTACTGCCAGGCCCGCCACCACGCCGACCGAAGTCCAGACGTCGGTCATCAGGTGCAGGGCGTCGGCTTCCAGGGTGATGCTGTCGTATTTGTACCCCACCTTGAGCATGGCTCGCGCCGTGGCAAAATTGAGTGCTGCCGCCAGCAGGGAAACCAGCAGGCCGGGACCGAGATTTTCCAGCGGGGCGGGGTGGAGAAAGCGCCCCGCCGCCGCATAGATGATGGATGCCGCCACCAGGATCAGCGTGCCTTCAGCGCCGCTGGAAAAATACTCCGCCTTGTCGTGGCCGTAGGCGTGATCGGCATCCGCCGGGCGCGCGGCAATCGTCAGCGCGGTCAAGGCGATCAGCCCGGCGCTGAGGTTGACCACCGATTCAACCGCATCGGACAGCAGGCTCACCGAATCGGTAAGGTACCAGGCACCGAATTTCAGTGCCATCGTTGCGATCGAAGTGGCAATCGAAAGGTAGGCCATGCGCAGGATTGCGTGATTTTTCATGGGTGCGGAATTTTATTTATAAAAAGCAGTTCAGCCACGGATTAACACGGATGTACACGGATTGCCCATGAATCACCTTTCTCACCTTGCGCACATTTCGGGTGAATAGCCAACATTCTGCAACGCATTGTTTATCTGTGTACATCCGTGTTAATCCGTGGCAAAAGTTCTTTCCAGGTTCATGCGATTTTCCCTAATACAACACAAGCATTGGCCGTGGTAATTTCGGCGACCTCATCCGCGCCGATGCCGCGCAATTCTGCCAGAACGGCGGCAATGCGCGGCAGGTATTCCGGGCTGTTGCGCGCCTTGCCGATGAAGGCGGGCGGCATATCGGGCGCATCGGTTTCGAGCACGATGCTTTCCAGCGGCAGGGTGGCGGCAAGCTCGCGCAGTCTGGTGGCACGGTCGTAAGTCATCGCGCCGCCGAAGCCGAGCTTGAAGCTCAGCTTGATGAATTCATCGGCCTGCTGGCGGCTGCCGTTGAAGGCATGGGCAATGCCGCCCTTGACCCTGGCTTGCCGCAAAAACTTCAGCACGGTGTCTTGCGCCCGGCGGATGTGCAGCAGTACCGGCAGATCGCACTCAACGGCGATTTTCAACTGTTCGGCAAAATAGAATTCCTGACGCTCGCGGTCGTAGCCCGGCACGAAGAAATCCAGCCCGATTTCACCAATCGCAACGGGGCGGTGTCGCGCAATAATCTCGCGCAGCGCCGTCAAATCCTCGAGCCTGGCGTTACCCACATACATCGGGTGGATGCCCAGCGCCGGAATGCAGCCGGGATAGCGCTGGCAGGCCGCCAACACCGCATCGAAACCGGCGCGTTCGACGCCGGGAATCACCATGATCCCGACCCCGGCAGCATGGGCGCGTGCCACCACCTCGTCGCGGTCGGCGTCGAATTCGGCGGCATCCAGATGGCAATGGGTGTCGATCAACATGTGCCTATTCTAACCAAAGAACAGTGATGCGTAATGGGGAATGAGTGATGAGAAAAAACGGGGCTCCAGGGGTTCCCGCTACCCCATCACCCTTCTTCCCCGCTGCCACGCCTTCTCCGCTTCAACGACGAAATAGATCGCCAGGCTGGCTGCGACTATCCTCGCCCAGTCATCCAGACCGATCGGCGCGCTGGCGAACAGCCGGTTCATCACCGGCGCGTAGGTAAAGAACAATTGCAGCACGGTCATCGTGATCACGCCGCCCCATAGCCACAGGTTGGAAAAGAAGCCGACGTGAAACGGAGAATGGGTCATGGAACGGCAGTTGAACAAATAAAACAGCTCGCCCATCACGAATAGGTTAACCGCCACGGTACGCGCCTGCTCCATGCTGTCACCGGTTTCCAGCGCCCACATGAACAGGCCGAACGCGCCGCCCAGCAGCAGCAGGCTGACCAGCAAAATGCGGAACATCAGCTCTGCCGACAGGATCGGCGCGGCGGGATGGCGCGGCGAGCGGCGCATCACATCCTTGTCGATCGGCTCGAACGCCAGCATCAGGCCCAGCACCCCGGCGGTGGTCATGTTGATCCACAGGATTTGCAGCGGAGTGATCGGCAGGGTGACGCCGAGAACGATGGCGGTGAGGATGACCAGACCCTCGCCGAAATTGGTCGGCAGCGTCCAGGTGATGAACTTGATCAGGTTGTCGAATACGCCGCGCCCTTCTTCCACCGCCGCTTCGATCGAGGCGAAGTTGTCGTCGGTGAGCAGCATGGCGGCGGCCTCCTTGGCCACCTCGGTGCCGCTGAGCCCCATGGCGATGCCGATGTCCGCCTGTTTCAGGGCGGGCGCGTCGTTGACGCCGTCGCCGGTCATCGCCACGATCTCGCCCTCGGCCTGCAAAGCCACGACCAGGCGCAGCTTCTGCTCCGGCTCGACACGGGCGAACACCGTGGTGTTGCGCACCGCGGCGCGCAATTCGGTGTCGGACAGCGCATCGATCTGCCTGCCGGTGAGCGGCGCCGCATACCCTTCTTCACGCAAACCCAGGTATGCAGCGATGGCGGCAGCGGTGACGACATGGTCGCCGGTGATCATCTTGACCTCGATGCCCGCGCTGTGGCACGCCTTCACCGCCGCTATCGCTTCCGGCCGGGGCGGGTCGATCATGCCTTGCAGGCCGATCAGCACCAGGTTGCCGAGGTAGCGGTGGTCAAGTGCCTGGCCGCCTTGCGGCACGCCCCTGGCCAGGGCCAGCACGCGCAGGCCGCGTATCGCCATGGCATGGGCGTGTGCCTCGATCGCTGCGCGGTCGAGCGAGACCTCGCGCCCGTCCGGGTCGAGCATGGCGGACGCGCGGTCGAGAATCTTCTCCAGCGCGCCCTTGACATACACCACATCGCCATCGTGCAGGGTCGCCATGTACTGGTAGCGCGAATCGAACGGAATCTCGTCGCGGCGCGGAAATGAGGCATGCAGTTCGGCCGGGACCATGCCGGCCTTCTCCGCTGCCACCAGCAGGGCGCCCTCGGTCGGATCGCCGGCCACTTCGCGTCGCCCGTCGCGTTCGACCAGCATCGCATCGTTGCACAACGCCCCTGCCACCAGACATTCGCGCAGGGCGCCGTAGATCGCCGCCGGCTCGCCGGCGCGACTGATTCCGCCGTCAGCCGCATAACCGCTGCCGCCGACTCCGAAGGTTTCGCCGCCGGCATAAATCTCCTGCACCGTCATCTGGTTTTCGGTGAGGGTACCGGTCTTGTCGGAGCAGATCACCGTCGCACCGCCCAGCGTCTCGACCGCGGGCAACCGGCGAATGATGGCGCGCCGCCGGGCCATGCGCGATACGCCGATCGCCAGGGTAATGGTAATGGCTGCCGGCAGGCCTTCTGGAATCGCCCCGACGGCCAGCGCCACCGCCGCCATGAACATCTCCACCGGCGGCTCGCCGCGCCAGATCCCGACCGCGAAGGTAAACACCGCCAGGCCGAGAATCACATACAGCATCACGGCGCTGAAGCGCTCGATCTTGCGCGTCAACGGCGTGGAGAGATCGGTGGCGTGGGCGATCAGGCGCGAAATGCGGCCGGTTTCGGTCTGGTCGCCGGTCGCCACCGCCACCCCTGCGCCTTGGCCGCTGGTCACCAGCGTTCCCGCATAGGCCATGTTGGCGCGCTCCGCCAGAATGGCATCGTGCGCAAGATGGGCGATGTGTTTTTGCACCGGCAGCGATTCGCCGGTCAACATCGCCTCGTCGGCCATCAGCTCGCGCGCCCGGAACAGGCGCAAATCCGCCGGCACCTTGTCGCCCGGGGCGAGCAGCACGACATCTCCCGGTGCCAGTTCGGATGCCGGCAACAGTTGTTTGATGCCGTCGCGCAGCACGGTGGTGGAACTTGCCGCCATCCGCGCCAGCGCGGCGATCGCGTCTTCCGCCTTGGATTCCTGGATGTAGCCGATCGTCGCATTGACCAGCACCACGCCGAAAATCACGCCGGAATCCACCCACTCCCGAAGAAATGCGGTAATTGTGCCGGATGCGATCAGGACGTAAATCAGCGGTTGATGGAATTGCAGCAGGAAGCGCAGCCAGGCCGGTTTGCCTTTTTTGGGCGTGAGCAGATTGGCGCCGAATACCGCCAGCCTGCGCCGCGCCTCGTCGGACGTGAGGCCATGCGCCAGGTCGCTGCCGAGCAACTCAACCACTTCATTGGCCGGCAGGTGATGCCAATGCTTCTCCAGCAGACTGATAGTCGGTTCCGACATTGGCGCACATCCCCATGAAGGCGCACCGTCAGGGTGCGCCTTCATGGAATAATAGCAGAGTGGCTTAACGCCGCCGACTGCCTATTCAGTGCTAGGTGCGAGCCAGCCGGGTGAACTTTACAGGTGCGGCGCGCATCGAACGGATCCATCAACGCCATGGCAATGCGATGGCCGCAACGGCAGCACTTTGTACAATCAAGCGGGAGTGGTATCTTATTTTATTTGCTGACTTTAACCTGACACCGATACCGCCATGCGCATCCTTTTGGTCGAAGACGACACCCTGCTAGCCGATGGTCTGGCCCGCTCACTGCATCAATCCGGTTATGCGGTGGACTGGGTGAAAAACGGCGACGAAGCGGACCGCTGGCTGGAAGCCCAGAACTACGATGCCGCCATCCTCGACCTCGGCCTGCCCGGCATGGAAGGCGCGGAAGTATTGCGGCGGCTGAGGGTGCGAAAAAACGGAACCCCGGTGCTGGTGCTGTCGGCCCGCGAGGCGCTCGACGAACGGGTACGCCTGCTCGACCTGGGCGCGGACGACTATCTGGTGAAACCGGCGGCCTTCGCCGAACTGGAAGCCCGACTGCGCGCCCTGCTGCGTCGCCATCCCAACAATCCAGAAGCCGAGATCAGGATCGGAATCCTGCAGTTGGATACGGCGGGCAAGCGTGCCTGGCTGGGAGACGAACCACTGGAGCTTACCGCCCGCGAATGGGCGGTGCTGGAGTACCTGGCTGCCCGCCCCGGCCGCATCGTCAGCAAGGAACAACTCATCCAATCACTGTATAGCTGGGACGAAGAAATCACCCCGAACGCCGTGGAAAAATTCATTTCGCGCCTGCGCACCAAGCTCGATTCGGGCGGCATCGTAATCCGAACCGTGCGCGGCCTGGGCTACTTGCTGGAAAAGCCTGCCGATGGCACGTAGCCTGCGTGGACTTTTCCTCGGCCGCCTGCTGCCGGCCATGCTCGTCCTGGTGCTGGTCAGCGCCCTGGCCGCCTATCTCATGGCCCGTCGCGCCGCCACGCTTGGCTACGACCACTCCCTGCTCGATGTCACCCTCGCGCTCGCCGGCCAGATATATACCAAGAACCATACCATCGTTCTCGATCTTGCGCCCCAGGCCCAGGAGATGCTACTCACCGACAGGTACGATCTGGAGTTCTACGAGGTCATCGGCCCCGACGGAATTTCGGTCGCCGGCTACCACGGCCTGCCGCGCCCCACCAAAGCGCTGGCCGAGGGCGGCATCGAGTATTTCGACGGCCGGTATCAGGGCCAGCCGGTGCGGGTAGCGGCATTGCGGACCCGGCGCGATGGCCGGGCTATCCTGGTGCTTGCCGCCGAAACCATGGTCAAGCGCAATACGCTGGTGCGCGAGATCCTGCTCGACATGCTGCTGCCCGAACTGGCCATTGTCGTGGCCGTGCTCGCGCTCGGCTGGCTGTTCATCCGCCTAGGCCTGAAGCCGCTCGAAGGCCTGCGCGCCGAGCTGGCCCGCCGCGATCGGGCGCATCTCGGCCCGGTGACAGCACGGGGGCTGCCGGACGAGATGCGCCCGGTCGCGGAAGAAATTAATCATCTTCTCGATCGTCTGAAACAAACATTGTCGGCGCAACGACACTTCGTCTCCGACGCCGCCCACCAGCTGCGCACGCCGATTGCCGCCCTGCAGGCCCAGGCCGAAGCGGCTGAATGGGAACTGGCCGACAACGCCGCCAGTGCACCGGCGCGAGCCCAGTTCAAGCGCATTCTGGCGGCAACCCGGCGGCTGTCCCATCTCGCCCAGCAGTTGCTGGCCCTGGCGCGGGCAGAGCCCGGCAACTCCACCCTGCTCACCCCGCTCGACCTCGCCAACCTGGTGCGCACAGAGGCGGAAAACTGGCTACCCGCCGCCAACGCCAAATACATCGACCTCGGCTTCGAAATCGCTGCTGCGCCTCTGCGAGGCGCACCCCGGCTGCTCAAGGAAATGCTCGCCAACCTGGTCGACAACGCCATCCGCTACACCCCGTCGGGGGGAACGGTCACGGTACGCTGCGGGATGCGCGCGGGCAGCGCTTTTCTTGAAGTGGAGGACAACGGCCCAGGCATACCGCCAACGGAACGGGAACGGGTCTTCGAGCGCTTTCGCCGCCTGCCGAGCGCCGACGATGAGGGCTGCGGGCTGGGGCTGGCGATCGTGCGGGAAATTTGCGGACAGCACGGCGCGACGGCGTCCGTGGTAGAAGCGACAACGCTGGGTGGAGCCTGCTTCAGCGTGAAGTTTCCCGCCATGAATACCGGCCGCTGAGCTTCTCCAGCAGGCGGCGCACCGGCGTCGGCACGGCCGCATCCAGCGCTTCGCCCAGCGGCAGCCATAGCCCCACGGGCTGTCTTGCCCCGGATCGCCAGGCCGTCACCGCAACCGGACAAGGCCGAACCTTGAGACGGAAGTGGGTGAAGGTATGGGTGAAATCCGGCAACGGCGGCAAGGGCTGGCCTTCGATGCCGAAGCGTTCGCGGCAAGCCGCCAGCGCATTCTCCCCCACACCGGTTTCGGGAAAACTCCACAGGCCGCCCCAGATGCCGGCAGGCGGACGCTTCTCCAGGTAAACCTCGCCCCGGCGCAATAGGACCAGCATGACGGTTTCCTTCTGCGGCAGCGGCTTGCGCGGTTTGGACGCGGGAAGCTCCGCCACCCGATCCTGATTGTAAGCGACGCAACCGGCATTCACCGGGCAGTCGCCGCAGGCTGGCTTGCGGCTGCACAGCGTCGCGCCGAGATCCATCAGCGCCTGGGTATAGGTTTCGATCCCGGCATCCGGCAGCAGGTTTTCGGCCTTTTGCCACATGGCGTTTTCCACCGCCTTGACGCCAGGATAGCCGGCGATGCCGAAACAGCGCGCCAGCACGCGCTTGACGTTGCCATCAAGGATGGCGCGGCGCTGGCCGAAAGCAAAGGCCAGGATCGCAGCAGCGGTGGAGCGGCCTATCCCAGGCAACGCCACCACCGACTCGAATTTATCCGGGAACGTTCCGCCATGCTGCGCCATCACCATCTGCGCCGCACGGTGCAGGTTGCGGCCGCGGGCGTAGTAGCCGAGCCCGCTCCAGTTCGCCAGCACATCGTCGAGCGGCGCAGCGGCAAGTGCGGCGATATCGGGAAAACGATGCATGAAGCGCTGGTAATAAGGGATGACGCTGCCGACCTGGGTCTGCTGCAGCATGATTTCAGACAACCACACCGCGTAGGGATCGCGGGTCTGCTGCCAAGGCAGGCCGTGCCGGCCATGCTGTTTCTGCCACTCGATCAGACGCCGTGAAAAATCCTTCATGGGCTCTTAAATTCCAATTTGCATTCAATCCAACACATAGCCCACAAAAATATTCCACCGCAAAGGACGCAAAGGAACGCGAAGGAAAGACAATCAGGTTGGCATGTCAGAGGTTCGGCTTTTCCTTTGCGAACCTTTGCGGTTAAGACTTTAATGATCGAGAAACGGGATTACTTGAACAACCCCTTCAGGCCACCCTTCAGTTCTTCGCCAAGGCGCGACTTGATCTCTTCTTTCTTCTGCTCGATCTTTTGTTTGGCCGCTTCCGACACCATCGCGCTGAAATCCAGGCTGTATTTCAGCGCGGCGAACGGCCCGCTGATGCGCACCGGCACGGTCACGCCCTTGAGCGCGGACAATTCCTTGCCGCCCTGGCCTTCCAGAGAGGCCACCACCGTCGCCTTGGCCAGGTAGTCCATCGAGCTGTCACCGATATTCACGTCGCCGTTGCCGGCCAGGCGCAACAGCGGCGACTTGGCGGAAAGATCGTCGTTATGGGCGATGCCGTTATTGATCCGGAAGCTGGCTTTCAGTTCCGAAAAAGCAGTCTTGTCGGCGGCGTTGGCGGCTTGGGTGGTCGTCCCCTGAAGCACGCCGAATTTCGCCTTGGCGCTGCGGATGGCGCCGGCGATATTGACGCCCTTGAGCGCGCCGTCACGCAGGTTGAGCGCAGCACTGCCCTGCAACGCCTTTTTCATGGCGCCTACGGTCGCGCCCTGGGTATTCACATCGAGCATGACGCTGCCGCGCCCGTCCAGCATGTCGACGTTGGCCGCGTCTTTCAGCATCGGCCCGACGCTGACGCCGGCCAGGTTCTGTTTCAGCGCCACTCCGGGGGTGCCGGAGCCGTGCAGGGTAACCGATCCATTCAGGCTGCCCTGGTACAGGTTGGCGGAAATCGGCGCGACGTTGAGGCTGCCGTTGCCGGCCTTGAAGACAAGCTTGAGATTGGAGGACTTGATGTTGGCGACCTTGAGCGTGCCGATGCTGAGCTGGCCGCTGGCATTGAGGTTTTTCAGGAATGAGAAATCCAGCGGTTTTTCCGGCTGTTTCGCTTTTTCTCCCGGCTTGCCGGGCGGCAGGTAGCGATCGACGTCGAGCCGGTCGATGGCGACATCGACGGCATAGGCCGGCACGTCGAAACCGGTGACGCCCAGCCTGGCCTTGAGCGGGCTTTCGTCGAGCTTGCCCGATACATCCAGGCGCGCATCCTGTTTGGCGAGGTCGAGCCGGGCCGCACCGCCCAGGTTCGCGCTGAGCGCCTTTGGCATGGCAGGTCCGCTCAGATTGATACTTGCCGCGAGCTTGTCCAGGCTGAACTGCCGGGTGTCCAGGTTGCCGGAGAAGGAGCTGGCAAGCCGGCTTTTGATGGCGTTGCCGCCCTGTTCCCCGTTGACTTCCAGAACAAGCTGGTCGGCGTGGAAATTATCGCCCTTGCCGACCAGGGCAGGAACGCTCAGCACCAGATCGAGATTGCCCTTGGGCTGCACCAGTTTCGCCGTTACGTCGATCTTGCCGGCCGCACGCTCCGGCCCGATTTCGAAGTTCGGCGCCGCCAGGCGGATATCCATGCTGTCCGCGCCACGCTTGCCGGCCAAGGAAAACGCGAAGCCTTCCAGGGCGACCGCCCTGGCCGTGCCGTCCAGGCTGAAGCTGCCCTTCAGGCTGGACGCCAGCCCGGACATGCCGGCGACATCGCCCTTGATATCGGCGTTGATTGCCTTGAACGCGAAGCGCTTGGCCTCGGTATCGAACAAAAGATCGCTGGCCAGCGCCACCTGCAGGTTGATCTTCGGGCTGTCGCCTTGCAGCGCGAATTTCAGATCGACCTTGCCGGGCTGATTATTGGCCAGCCGCCCGGTTTCGGCTTCCAGCCCGGTAATGGACAAACGACGCTTGTTCATCCGGTCGTCGAAGGCAAGGGCGGCGCGGGTAATGCTCACCCCCTCGATATCGAACTTGAACTGCTCCGACTCCTCCTTCTTCAGCAAATCGTCGATGCTGGTGGTGCCGTCGGGATAGCGCACCAGATTGGCGCGCAGCCCATCCACCCTGACCCGGTCCACCACCAGTTGCTTGCGCAGCAACGGCAGCACCGCCAAAGAAACCTTGACGCTGTCGACAGCGGCGAATTCCTTGCTGCTGTCGTGCTCGCTCAAGGAAAGCCTGCCGAGATCGGCGCCGATCCGGGGAAAGAAGGTGAGCTTGATGTCGCCGTCCAGTTTCAGGGTGCGGTGCTTCTTTTCCTGCACCATCTTCACGATCAGCGGCTTGTAATCATTGGGGTTGAAGGTGGCGGCAACGTAGCCGGCTACGGCAACGATCAGAACAACAACAGTCCCGCCAACCCAAAGCCCGGTCTTCAAGAATTTCTTCATCGTAAAACCCCTTGTTTTTCTCTCGCCGGCGTACCCTTGACAACTAATATTATAGCCCCGCCGCATAGGGGTGACTGTAATTTACACAGCACGACAGTTGGGATGAAATCAGGATTTCAGAGGTATTCTGGAGCGGGTGAAGGGAATCGAACCCTCGTATGCAGCTTGGGAAGCTGCCGTTCTACCATTGAACTACACCCGCAAACACCCCAATTCTACGATAGTTCCCACGATTCAAACAACAATTGTCTTAACCGGGTGGCGTCAAACGCTATTGCAGTTGCCATTGCCGGTATAATCGGCGTAAGAGGATTTAGGGACGAGTTTGCGATGTCGAAGAAACTGATCAAGATTAAGCATCTGGTTCCGGGCATGTTTATCGACGATGTCAATTGCAGCCTGAAGGACCGCGAGCGCATCGGGGAAACCCGGAATTTCCTGGTTCTCAGCAAGAACGAAATCGGCCGGCTCGCCGCGCTGGGCATCCAGGAACTCTACATCAACCCGGAAAAGGGACTCGATCATTTCGACGAGGACGATGAGCGCCGCAAGGCGAATCAGGCCATCGCCGAACTGGCGCGCCTGAAGAATGCGCAAAATGCCCAGAAGCAGAAGTCGCTGGTGGATGAACTTTACGATGCCAAGATGCTCCTGGCGAAAGCCCGCACGGAACTGGAGAATGCCATCGGCGACCTCCGTGCCGACAGGAAAATCGCTATCGAACCGGTTTGGCCCCTGCTCGAGGAAATTTACAAGTCGGTCAACGAAAACAAGGATGCCATCGTCACGGTATGCCGCAAGAAGAAGAAAGGCGGCTACGCACTCGAGCATTCGGTCAGCCATTGCGCGCTGATGATGGCCTTCGGCCAGACGCTGGGCATGGACAAGGCTGCCGTGCTCGATCTCGGTCTCGGCGGCTTGTTCCACGACATCGGCAAGATCCGGGTGCCCGCTGCCATCCTGAACAAGCCGGGAAAACTGACGGCGGAAGAGCTGGCCGTCGTCCGCAAGCATCCCTTATGGGGCGGCGAATTCGTCAAAAGCGCGGACGGTTTTCCTGAACGGGCTCTGGCGGTGGTGATGGAACATCACGAGCGGATCGACGGAACCGGCTATCCCAACCAGTTGAAGGAACACGGAATCTCCCTGTTCGGCCAGATAGCCGCCATCGTCGACGTCTACGACGCCTGCATCTCGATCCGCGCCTACGGCGCCGCCGCCGACCCCTGCATGGTCATCCGCCATCTCTTCGAGGAAGCGGGCAAGCAGTTTCACAAGGAACTGGTGCAGCAGTTCATCAAAACCATCGGAATTTATCCAGTCGGCACCCTGGTGCGGCTGGAAAGCAACAAGCTCGCCATCGTCATCCGCCAGACCAAGAGTCTGACCCAACCGGTAGTGCGCATCGTCTTCGACCTGAAGCACAATTGTTTCATGTCTCCGGAGGACGTCGACCTGTCGCGCCCCCGCGATAAAATGGACAAAGTGGTGGGACACGAAGCACCGGAAAAGTGGAAAATCGACCCGTTCCGTTTCATCTCTCCGGAGCTGGCAAGCATTTAATACGGCGCATCAAGTACCGACCATCACCAGGCTGCGTTCTTGGCAACGCCGCCGTTTTACCATTGAACGACACTCGCGTGGTAAAATGTATCCATACTTTATTTTCGATAGTGTTGAAGGCAATGCAGCTGACAGTCAACGGCACGTCCCACAGTTTCGAACAGAATCCGAACCTTTCCCAGTTGCTGGAATATCTGAACCTGACCGGCAAGCGCCTGGCGGTGGAATGCAACGGCGAAATCGTGCCGCGCAGCCGGTTTGGCGAGACGCGGCTCGCGGATGGGGACAAGCTGGAAATCGTCGTCGCGGTCGGCGGCGGCTAACTCTTCACCTTTATTACTGGAAAGACATGGACGAACTCATTATCGCGGGCAAAGTCTACGCCTCCCGGCTGCTGGTCGGCACCGGCAAGTACAAGGATTTCGACGAGACCCGCCGCGCCGTGGAACAAAGCGGCGCGCAAATCGTGACGGTGGCGATCCGCCGCACCAACATCGGCCAGACCGCGGGCGAACCGAGCCTGCTCGATGCGCTGCCGCCATCGAAGTACACCTACCTGCCCAACACCGCCGGCTGCTACAGCGCCGACGACGCGATCCGCACCCTGCGCCTGGCGCGCGAACTGCTGGACGGGCATGACCTGGTCAAGCTGGAAGTGCTGGGCGACCCGAAAACGCTCTACCCGAACATGGTGGAAACCCTGAAAGCCGCCGAGGTGCTGGTCAAGGACGGCTTCAAGGTGATGGTCTACACTTCCGACGATCCGATCATCGCCAGGCAACTGGAAGAAATCGGCTGCGTCGCGGTGATGCCGCTGGCCAGCCTGATCGGCTCGGGCATGGGCATCCTCAATCCATGGAATCTGCAGATCATCATCGACAACGCCAAGGTACCGGTGATCGTCGATGCCGGCGTGGGTACCGCGTCGGATGCAGCGATTGCGATGGAGCTGGGCTGCGACGGCGTGCTGATGAACACCGCCATCGCCGGCGCGCAAAACCCGGTGCTGATGGCATCGGCGATGAAAAAGGCCGTGCAGGCCGGGCGCGAGGCGTTCCTCGCCGGCCGCATGCCGAAAAAGCTCTATTCCGCCAGCCCGAGTTCACCGACGACGGGTTTGATTTCCTGAAACCTTTTTTCCACGGATTAACACGGATAACCCCGATTTCATCTGTGTAAATCCGTGTTAATCCGTGGCTAAGATTTTATGAACCATCGCCCCATCAGAAGCTATGTCCTGCGCCAGGGCCGCATGTCCAATGCCCAGACACGGGCGCTGGAAACCCTGCTGCCGCGCTACGGCATTCCCTTTCAGGAGACGCGGCTCGATCTCGATGCGGCCTTCGGCAGGGCGGCGCCGAAAATCCTCGAAATCGGTTTCGGCATGGGCGACAGCACCGCCAAGATTGCCGCCGAGCATCCCGACAACGACTACCTCGGCATCGAAGTGCACGGCCCCGGCGTCGGCAGCCTGCTGAACCAGATCGAGGCGCTGAAGCTGACCAATCTGCGCGTGATGCAGCACGACGCGGTGGAAGTGCTGAAATGCATGCTCGCCCCGGCCAGCCTGGACGGCGTGCATATTTTCTTTCCCGATCCATGGCACAAGAAGAAGCACAACAAGCGCCGCCTGATCCAGCCGGAACTGGTTGCCCTGCTGTGCGACAAACTCAAGCCCGGCGGCTACCTCCATGCCGCCACCGACTGGCAGGAATACGCCGAGCATATCCTCGCCGTGCTTTCCGCCGAGCCCAGCCTCGCCAATACCGCAGCCGATTATGCCCCGCGCCCGGACTACCGCCCGCTCACCAAGTTCGAGCAGCGCGGCATCCGGCTCGGGCATGGGGTGTGGGACATCGTGTTCAGGAAACTCGGGGCATAACGAACTGCGTGGCGATTCAACGCACCGGCAAATCGTCGGCGTGGCCGACTATCGTGGCGAAACGGTCGCGTAGCGCGGCAATTTCCGCCCGTTGCACTGTTGCGGCGGGCACCGTGCCGCCCGCGCCGTCGGGCAGGTCGCGAGTGGCCGTCGCACCTTCCACGACAGTCGTCCGGTAGCCCAGATCGAGCGCCGCGCGCACCGTCGCGCTCAGGCACATGTGGGTCATAAAGCCGGCGACGATCAGGTTTTTCCTTCCCAGTTGAACGAGCTGTTTCTCGAGCGTGGTGCCGGCAAAGGCATTCGGCAGCGATTTGACAATGACCTGCTCTCCCGCTTGAGGTGCAAGCTGGGGAACGATTTCCACGAAAGGCCCGTCGGGGTCGAACAGCGCCGATCCCGGCTTGGCTTGATGGACGACGTGGATGACCGGGGTGCCGGCCTGCCGCGCCAGTTTCAATAGCTGCGCGGTTTCGCGCAAGGCGCTGTCCATGCCCACCAGGGGGAGTCGTCCGTCGGTGTATTCGCGCTGGGCGTCGATGATGACCAGAACGCTCTCCGACAGACGCGCCGGATAGGCTTGCACGCCGGCGATTTGCAGCAGGGTGGCGGCGCCCCTGCCGATTTCGGCGGCATCCGCAATGATGGGGCTGGACAATGCCAGCGCGAAGAGCAGCAAGCTGGCAAGCAACCTGCTGAAACTGGCTCTGAGTGTCGTCATGATGTGTCTCCGGAATAAGGGGGAAATGCACCGCTTTTGATTGCGATGCCCGGCCATTTTGACGGCCGGGTTTGTCGCCATCCAATCGTATTTTCGGATGCTTTCCATCAGCGCCGCCGATTGCTCCCCGCCGGTATTTCGGCGATGATGGGAAAATTCGAACCAGGGCGCCATTCCGTGGAACTCCATCAACTACGCACCTTTGTCACCGTCGGACGGGAAGAGCACCTGACCCGCGCCGCCGAATTGCTGTGCTTGAGCCAACCGGCGGTCAGCGCTCACGTCAAGGCACTGGAGGACGAACTCGGGTTGTCGCTGTTCGAACGCGGCGCCAAGGGGATGACCCCTACCCCCGCCGGTCGACGCCTGCTGGATTATGCCGAGAAGGTGTTGGCCGCACGCCAGGAAATGATCCACGAAGCCGGGCGCATCAAGGGCGCGGTGAGCGGAAAATTGCGTATCGGCACCGTCGGCGATACGGAAATGCTGCGCCTCGGACCGATTCTTGCCCGCATGGCGCAACGTTATCCTCATGTCACTATCCAGTTGCGCAGCGGGCTTTCCGGCACGGTGATCGAGGATGTCCTCAACAACCGCCTCGACGCCGGTTTCACCGTTTTCGCGGACGACAGCAAGGTCGGTACGTTGATGCGTATCGGGCTGATGAAATTCGCCCTGCGCCTTGCGGCCCCGGCGGCATGGCGCATGCAGGTGGAGCAGGCGGAATGGGAAAAGCTCGCCATGATGCCGTGGATCGGCATGCCGCCGCTGTCTTTCTGCGGGCGGCTGGCGGGGGAGGTATTTCGCCGGCAGGGCGGCGCGCCGCGCAAAATCATCGAAGCCGACCGCAACGCCACCGTTCTCAGCCTGATCGTCGCCGGCACGGGCATCGGCTTGCTGCACGAGGAGCAGGCGCTGAAGGCGGAACAGGCAGGGGAAGTGATCCTGATCCCCGGCCTGCGCGAGGAAACGCGGCTCGATTTCATCCATCTGGCGGAGCGGCAAGGCGATCTCCCGCTCGCCGCGCTGCAGGAGGTGCTGCGCGAGGTGTGGGAAATCTGACGCGGCGGCGTCATCACGCCGCCTGATGGCCTGAATCGTAAAAAACGATTGGCTTCACCGCCGTCCCGCGCGCGAAAATCAGTCATTTATTTCCTCAAGGAGGCAAACATGGCTGATTTTTCCCACACGGCATCCGACTATCAGCGCCGGGCCATTGTCCAGCAATCGGCGGGCGAAGCGCTGCTGGATATGTTGGCCGTTGCACCAGGCGAGAATGTTCTCGACCTGGCCTGCGGCCCCGGCGCGCTGACCGCGCGCATCCGCAAACTCACGCATGGGCGGGTGACGGGCTGCGACGCCGCTTCCGGCATGATAGACGAGGCGCGCCGGCAACATGGCGACGCGGGCATCGAGTTTGTCGAATACGACGCGGCGGCGCTGCCGTTCGAAGGCGAGTTCGACGCGATTTATTGTAATTCGGCGTTCCAGTGGTTTACCGACCCCGCAGCCGTGCTGACAGGCTGCCTCAAGGCATTGCGGCAGGGCGGCAGGATGGCGATGCAGGCCCCGGCCAAGGCCGATTTCTGTCCCGGCTTCATCCAGGCCGTCGAGGTATTGCGCGAACACGCCGAAACGCGGGACACCTTCGCCCGCTACCAATCGCCGTGGCTGTTCCTGGAAAACGCCGAGAACTACGCCCGGTTATTTACCGATGCGGGCTTTGCCGTGGCGGAAAGCCGCATGGAAACGACCACCAACCGATGTTCCCCGGAAAAATCCATGGAGATTTTCAATTCCGGCGCGGCGGTGGCCTACCTGAATCCGCAATGTTACGAAGGCGGCGTGCCGCCCGATTATCCGGCGCGCGCCGCCGCGATCATCGCCGCCGCCTTGCGCCGCCAGCGCGGCCCGGACGGCCAGGTTTCCCTGGCCTTCCATCGTATCTACCTGCTGGCACGCAAGAACGCAGGGTAGGGTCGGCGGGTTGCGGTTCCTGGCAAACCGATCCGGCATCAAAGCTATCGCGGCGATGCCGCAGGAGTGTATGGTTTCGTCCCGCTGTTTCTGCCCGCCCCCCGGTTATTGATGCTGATCGTCAACACCCCGGCCAGCACCAGCGACGAGCCGGCTATTTGCGGCAGGGATACCGCCTCGCCCAGGAACACGTGCGCCAGGTAAATCGTGGCGACCGGCCCGATCGAACCGATCAGCGAGGTATGCCCGGAACCGATGCGGCGTATCCCGGCGGAGAGCAGGAACACCGGCAGCACCGTGGAAAATACCGCCATCGCAATGCCCAGCCCGTAGACTCGCGGCGGGAGATGCAACGCCGCGAGCGGGTGCGTGACGCCGAACTGGATCAGGCTGGCGGTGCTGGCCACGATCATCGCGTAGGCGGTAAAGCGGGTCGCGCCGATCCGGGCGATGGCATGGCCGGCGCCGACCAGGTAAACCGAATAGGACAGGGTGCTGGCAAAAATCAGCATGGCCCCGAGCGCGATGCCACCCCGATTCACGCCCACGTCGTGCATGAATACCAGCGCGATCCCGGCGTAGCTCAACGCCAGCGCAATGATCTCCCTGCGCCCGATGGCCCGCCGGGAAATCAGCGCCGACAGGATCACGACCATGGTGGGATAAAGGAACAGGATCAGCCGTTCCAGCCCGGCCGAGATCGACTGGAGCCCGAGGAAATCGAGAAAGCTGGATAGATAATAGCCGATCAGGCCGAGCCCCAGGATGGCCAGCCAGTCCCGTTTCTCAAGCGGCGCCGCCTGCTTGTTGCCCGTCGCCCACAGAGCGGCCATCAGGAAAAACGGCGCGGAAAACGCCATGCGCAAAGCCAGCAGGGTGATGGCATCCACCGCGTCCAGATATGCCAGCTTGACCAGGATCGCCTTGGCCGAGAAGCCGACCGCCGCCAGAAAGGCAAAGACAACACCCAGAGCCGCGCTGCGGTCGATTGAAATGCTTTGTGAAGTGTTCGCCATGAAGACCCTTTCGCCAAATGCGCGGGTCGTTGGGCGGAGAAAAAGCAATCGCGGTCAGACCCGCGGTTGCCTTGTTACAGTTAAATCGAGAAAGAAGCGCCGCGGCAGTGGAAAACGTTCCATAGCCACAGTCGCTTGACGGTGAGGGAGTTGGAATGGATGGTGTCGGTGGTAGCCATGGCTTGGACTATAGCGGGCGACACAATGGCTTGTCAACGCGAGGGGGCGGAATCCGACGTGTTTCGGATGATCTGACTTTTCTGCCGTTTCTCGCCCAACATAAGCACACCGGCGCACAGGGTAAGGACGGTGGCCGCGACGACTCGTCAGGCAAACCGATCATGGATCACCACCTCGCTCGCAGGAAGTTGTCCCCCTCTTGGAAACGGCTCACTGATGCCCTTGCCGATTACCACGAACATCGAAATCGCGTGGTCTTCCGGCAGGTTGATGAGTTTGCCCACGGCGTCGAAATCGAAGCCGTCCATCGGGCAGGAGTCGTAGCCCATTTCCCTGGCCGCCAGCATCAGCGTCATCGCGGCGATGCCGCAGGAGCGCATGGCTTCGTCGCGCTGCACTTGCTCGCGGCCCCGGTAATACTGGCCGATGGCCGGGACGAGATAGTCCTGCACCGGCTGCGGCGCGTTTTTCCAGTAGCGCGCCGGGTCTTTCTCCCAGGACTTCAGGTCGGCGGTCAGCACTACCAGCAGCGAAGCGTCGGTGATCTGCACCTGATCCCAGGCCACCGCCCGAACCTGCTTGCGCAGTTCCGGATCGCGCAGCAGCACGAAGCGCCAGTTCTGGATGTTGAAGGCAGTGGGCGACAGCATGGCAAGCGCCAACAATTTTTCGACCTCCGCCTCGCTCATACGATGGTTCGGATCAAAAGCCTTTACCGACCGACGCGTTTCGATTGCCGTTGAGACATTCATTTCTTTCCTCCCTGGGTTGGATTGATAGGCGGCACGATCAGCCGACATAATGCGCGATGCCTTTGACAGCCTTGCCGCTCTCGTTGAATATCAATACCTCCGCCGCCAATTTTCCCGAAGTACCCCGGTAAATGAGGGTCAGGCTGTTCACGCCGGCCAGCACCTCCACCAGTTCGAATTTCAGCGGCGGCGCTGCGCTCAAACCTATTTGCCAATACGGTTTGATGTTTTCCTTGCCCTTCAGCGTACCGGAAGCCACTTTCATGCGCTCGACGATAAGCGGCGATGTCATCTCGAAATCATCGGTGTAGTGGGAAAATATGCGTTCGAGGTCATGCGCATTCCACGCAGCGATCCATTCGTCCGCAAAATTTCCTGCCCAGACCGAATCCATCATTTTCGAATTCATAAGCGAATGCTTCCATCAATGCAGGTGACGGATGCGCCACCAATTTCTATGCGTTCACCCGAAGAATCCGTTTCCACCCAGACAGACCCTTCCCTGCCCAGAGCTTTGCCCTGCCTTGCCAGGTAGCGACTGCCAATGGCATCCAGCAACCCGCTATAACCCAGAAATGCCGCGACGCAGGCATTGCCGCTGCCGCACACCGGATCTTCCGGTATGCCTTGAGCAGGCGCAAATGAACGTACCGCAATCGCGGCATCTTCTCCGGCGGCCTGCCCGAAAACGGTGATTCCCGTTATTCGCAGCGTCTTGCTTAAAACCGAAATGGCCGCCATGTCCGGCTGAAGCGCATCCACCGTTGCCGCATCTCCCAAATTGACCACCATCCATGTCGGCCCGACATTGATGAGCAGGGGCGGTGTGTCGGGCGCACTGTTCCCACCCAGTGCGGTGGCAATGCTTGCGTAATAAGATTCGCCCACGCTTTGCCTGGTCGGCTGGGGAACCCGGATAAATATTTTCCTGCTGGAATCGCTGCCCTCTACACGCAAATTCAACAAGCCGGCAGCACACTCCTGGACCAGGCGGCCAGCCAGCGCCTTCACCATGCCTTTTTCCAAAACCGCGTGTGCACTGCCTATGGACGGATGCCCGGCAAACGACAATTCCTGTTTGGGCGTGAATATGCGCAGCCGATAATCCGCGCCGGGAGCGGAAGGCGGAAGCACGAAGGTGGTTTCCGAGAGATTCGTCCAGGCGGCGATTCTCAGCATCGCCGAGACAGCCAAGTCCTCGCCACCGAACACCACGGCCACCGGATTACCGAAAAACGGCCATGCGCTAAATACGTCTACCTGTTTAAAATCGACTCGTTCCATTTCATTCCGATCTGCCGTGGCGAATGCAACCTGGAACATTCTGCCACGGCTTACCTCTCTCTAATGCTTGCGCATGAAAAAAACATATTCCCCGCCACCTTCGGTGGAGGAAACCAGCTCGTTGCCTGTTTGCTTGGCGAATGCCTGCATGTCTTTTACCGAGCCAGGATCAGTGGCTGCCACCTTCAATATCTGTCCGGTGCTGATTTCAGCCAGCGCTTTCTTGGTACGCAAGATCGGCAGAGGGCAATTCAACCCGCGTGCATCCAGTTCCTTGTCGAAATTCATGGGATTTCTCCTTGAAATAAAACCGTCTTCATCTTGAGGGATGAACGGAAGAGGCTATGCACCGATCAGTTGTGCCTGATAACCGTGTGCCCTTACTCTTTCCAGTAGTAAAGCGTAGCTCACCCTGTCGGAATTGAAAGCAACCTGCATCAGATGATCTTGCCCTGGGTTAAACCGTGGCGCGATAACGCCAGAAAGGTTGCGCATATCTTCCTCCAGTTCATTTTTTTGCGCTGCACTAAGCGCTTCATTGATATGTACCAACACGTCACAAAGATTCATGATTGCTCTCCTTTCAGAAATCGTTGTCGACCTTGAATGCATTGAACACGATGTCCGCGCCCACATTGCGCGCACCATGATAAACCGCATCGACAATATCGCTATCGTTCCAACCCATTGCACGCAATCGATCCATGTCTGCCTTATCTATTGCCTTGGGTGTACTGGTCGCCCTCAGCACAAACAGCAGCATGGTCTTGTCCTTTTCCGGCAGTGGCGCATCTGCCGGGTTACGCCTGGTTGCAGCTACCTGCTCCGGAGATAAGCCTGCCATGTTAATCAGCAAGCTCTCATTGAAGCCGACGCAATATTGACAATCGTTGTGCTGCGAAACCAGCATGCGGATCATCGCCAGTAACGTAAGACTCAAGCTCGGGTGCTGCATGAAATAAGTTATTTGCTGCCACTGCTGTTCCATTAATGCCGGGCTGGCGCTATACATCTGGAACGCATTCGGCACTCGCCCCATAACCTGCTTGATTTGCCCGTAAATTTCCGCCACTTTACCGCTCGCCTGATCCGGCGCCACTGTGGAAATAATGCTCATGATCTCTCCTTTTAAATACCAACCGTTCGGTATGGTTATGGTTAAAAAAACATCGCAATTATTTCTTTTTCCGGCCCTTCTCAGCCTTGGCCGGCATCAACCCCTGGACATAGCCATGCAACTGCTGCATGCAGATACTGAAGGCCTTCGGCGACCGCATGTTCTTCGCCACGCCGATGCAACCCTCCCAGGCTGAAACGATGAACAGAGCCACCGCCTTGTAATTCACCTCCGCCCGAATCTCGCCCTGCTTCTGCCCGCGCTTGAGCGCATCCTCCAGCGTCTTTTGCCAGATACCCAGCACGCCATTGAGCCGTTCCTGGAAAATTTCATCCAGCGCGCTCATTTCCTGCATCAGGTTGTTGAGCGGACAACCCAGCATGACAAAATCGGATGGCACCTTCTTGTCAATGGTGGCGATGATGTCCAGCAGCGTCTCGACAGGCCGCTCGCTCTCGCGCAAGCGTTTAAAAATCAGCCCTTCCAGGCGCGCCTTGATCACCTCGTCGATCACCGCCAGCCCAAGCGCCTGCTTGGTGGGAAAATGGTGATACAGGGCGCCCTTGGTCAGCCCGGTATCCTGCAGGATATTGGCGATGCTCGCTGCCTGGAAACCCTGGCGATGGATTTCGCAGAAGGCGGACGTCAGCAATTTCTCGCGGGTAATGTCAGGTTGTTTGTTATCCATGCAATCATTACATACCAACCGGTATGTATGTGTCAAGTTTTTTAAAATCACCGGCGAAGGGTTTCACGTAATTATTGTGCGGTTCGCCCAGTGGACTGACCAGGCTCAGTTCCGCACCGGGGTTCCGGTAAAATCTACAGGCATGGCCGCCGCTTCCAATTAAGGGTGCCTCTAAAAATTCAGAGTTCGCCCAAATGCAAGGCGCGGAAAAAATTTCGCCGCGCCGCATATGAGTAATAAGTAAGCAAGAAATTTTTTCCGCAACGCAGCAGTTGGGATGAAATCTGGATTTTTAGAGGCGTCCTGAAGGTGGGGGGCTGTTCAGGACATGCTTCTTCATCTTGCCGATGACATGCATCTCGCAGGCTTTGCAGTCGAATCTCAGCGTCAGCCGCTCGTTTCCGTTCACCAGCGTCATCGGCTCCGCACGCACCTGGCCTTGAACGCCGGTGACGCCTGCGGCCTGCTTCGGGCACAGGCTGAACGAGTAGCGCAGGCAATGCCGGGTGATCATCAGCGACACCTCGCCCGCTTCCCCGTGCGCTTCGTAGGCGCCGTCGATCAGCTTTACCCCGTGCCTGGCATAGAATGCGCGCGCCGCCTGGTTGTAAACATTGGCCAGATAAGAGAGCGATTCTTCCGGATAAACTGTGGGCGGTTCCACAGCAGGCTTTCGTTGCGGCCGCACATGAGCGGCGAGGCGAGCGGTTGCCAGCTGCGCCACGGCATCGCGGCGCAGATTGTTCGCCACTGAGGCCGGCACGAACCAGGGTTGGCTCCAGATGACCGCAAGCTCTTGCAGCTCGAAATCGGTATTGCCGAAACGGGCGAGTTGTTCTCGCAGCGCAGCCTCGGCCTTCTCTGGATTCTGCGTTGGCTGTTTGTCGAAACTAATGCTGGAGGTCGCGCTGATGCCGTCGGCGTCCTGCAATGTCAGCGTAAATCCTTCGACGCTTTCGGCAAACGTGGCCTGCACTACGATGCGACGTTCGGCGGACGGCTTGGTCAGCGCCTGCTCCCAGACATGGTCGCGATTACGACTGATGGATGCTCCCGGACGGAGTCCCTGTAACGAAGCAACCGGTTCATTCGGCCAAATCCGCCATTTCGCGCCAGCTACCAGTTCAGCGCGATTGGCCTGCACGCCGACTACCTCACGTTTGTGCATGTAGGTGAAGCCGTCGCCATTGGCCAACTGCTCGCTGGTTTCCAGTTCGAACCAGTCCACACCGACCTGGGTTACCGTGCCGATCAGGATGCCGACGAAAGCCGGCGTATCGAAAGCGCCGATATCGGTTTGGCGGCCATTCGAGAAATAGTCGGTCGCGCCGCGATGAAATGTTTTGTCCGCGTCGGGCGTGAACAGTAACTGCGTATGGCCGCTCGACGCGCGCGCCAGTTCGGGGTGCCGCTCCAGTATTTCGTCGAGCAGCAGACGGTAGTGGCCGGTGATGTTCTTGACGTAAGCGGCTTCCTTGTAGCGACCCTCGATCTTGAAGCTGCGCACGCCGGCATCGATCAGCGCGCCGAGGTTGGCGCTCTGGTTGTTGTCCTTCATCGACAGCAGATGTTTCTCGAAAGCCACGACGCGGCCTTGCGCGTCCTGCAGGTTATACGGCAGGCGGCAGGCCTGCGAGCAATCGCCACGATTGGCGCTGCGGCCGGTGTGCGCGTGGCTGATGTAGCACTGGCCTGAGTAGGCCACGCACAGCGCGCCGTGAATGAAATGCTCGATCACGGTTTCCGCCGGTACGGCGGCGCGCACGGCGGCGATTTCCGGGATGGTCAGTTCGCGCGCCAGGACGATTTGCGAAAAGCCCGCGTCGGCGAGAAAACGTGCTTTTTGCGGCGAGCGGATATCGCACTGGGTTGAGGCATGCAGGTCGATCGGCGGCAAGTCCAGCTCCAGCAGCCCCATGTCCTGCACGATGAGGGCATCGACGCCGGCGTCGTAAAACTGATAAGCCAGGGTGCGCGCCGCTTCCAGCTCGGAATCGTGCAGCATGGTGTTGAGCGTCGCGTAGATGCGGGCATGGTAGCGGTGGGCGAATTCCACCAGCCGGGCAATTTCGCCCACCGGGTTGCCGGCATTGTGGCGCGCGCCGAACGAAGGGCCGCCGATGTAGACCGCATCCGCGCCGTGCAGGATGGCTTCGCGTCCGATCTCGGCCGTTTTGGCCGGAGCAAGCAGTTCAAGAGAACGGGATTGAAAGATTCCAGACATTTTGATAGTTGCCAAAAACGGACCACACCACGAATTACACGAATAAAGCACGAATGTTCACTAATAGCCTGAAGCTGCATTCATTTGATGCGCCGAGATTATGCTCTAACTATTCGAGTTCATTCGTGAAAATTCGTGCCATTCGTGGTTAATTGCTTTTTCTGGATTTATTCAGGCATCAACAGAGACGGTGAGAGCCAGCCATGGCGGCGATCAGCCCGGCTTCTTGTCCTGCTGTCCGGCTTCGGCTGCATCCAGCTCGCGCTCCATTTCCTCGTCGCTGAGCGGTTTGTATTTTGCCTCTTCTGCCGCCTTCTTCACCATCATTGCGGCAACCAGGATGCCCAGCTCATAGAGTAGCCAGAGCGGCACCGCCAGCATGATCTGCGAAACCATGTCGGGCGGCGTGAAAATGGCGCCGATCACGAATGCGCCAACGACCATGTAGGGCCGAATCTCGCGCAGCTTCTCGACGCTGATGAATCCCATCCTGACCAGCACCACCACCGCCACCGGCACTTCGAAGGTAATGCCGAAAGCGACGAACAGGGTCAGCACGAAATCCAGGTACTTGTTGATGTCGGTCATCACCGCCACGCCATGGGGCGCAACCGAGGTGACGAAGCCGAACACGATCGGAAACACCAGGAAATAGGCGAAGGCCATACCGCACAGAAAGAGGATGGTGCTGGCCACGATCAGGGGCGCAACCAGGCGTTTTTCATGGGCATACATGCCGGGCGCGACGAAGGCCCATATCTGGTAGAGCACATAGGGCAGCGCAATGGTGAAAGCAGCCATCATCGCCACCTTCATCGGCACGAAAAACGGCGTGGTAACGTCGGTGGCGATCATCTGCCCGCCCTTGGGCAGCACCGCAAGCAGCGGGTGCGCCAGCACGGCATACAGATCGCCGGCGAAGGGAAACAGGCAGACGAACACCAGCCCCACCGCGATCAGCGCGCGGATGAGCCGGTTGCGCAATTCGATCAGGTGGGCGACGAACGATTCGGCAATTTCGGAAGTTTCTGGGTCTATCACTTGGATGGGGTTCCGGCCTGGTCTGGACGCGCAGCATCCAGGCCCAGTTCAAGCTGTGGCGATGGCATGGCGGACGACTGCGGCGCAGACGATTCCACAGCCGGCGGTGAATCGACATCCCTTGGCGGAGCAGACGATTCCACATGGGCTTCAGCGTCCCCTTGTGGCGCAGCAGCAGGGGCGGCAACGGTAGCCGCATCCGCCACGGCCTTGAATTCCTGCCCGGCGCGCTGCGTTTCCTCGATGATCAAATGTTCTGCGGTCGAGGCCTTGGCACGCAGGTCCGCCTCGATACTGCGCAGCTCTTCCAGCCTGAGCTGGTTATTGATGTCGGCCTTGACCTCGGCAACATAGCGCTGCGCCCGCCCGAACAGCAAGCCCACGGTACGGGCGACTTTCGGCAGGCGCTCCGGGCCGATGACGACCAGGGCGACTACGCCGACCAGCACCAACTCGGAAAAGGCGAAATCAAACATGGCGTTACGATACGGTCTTGTTCTTGACTTCGCCTTCGATGGTCTGCCCTTCCTTCTGCGTCGCCTCTTCGATCTTCGGCGTCTTTTCCTCTTCCTTGACGGCTTCCTTGAAGCTCTTCACCGCGCCGCCCAGGTCGCTGCCGATATTGCGCAGCTTCTTGGTGCCGAAAACCACCAGCACGATCACCAGGACTATCAGCCAATGCCAGATGCTAAATGAACCCATTTTTTGTCTCCTCTGAATAATTATAAGTGCGACAGCTTGCCACCGCCAATGACATGAACGTGCAAGTGCATCACCACTTGTCCGCCGCCCTTGCCGGTGTTGATTACGGTCTTGAAACCATCGTTCAGGCCTTGCTCTTTCGCCAGTACCGGCGCCAACAGAAGAATGCGGCCAAGCAATAATTCGTGCCGGGCATGGCAGTCTTCAAGGGATGCGATGTGCTCTTTCGGCACGATCATGAAATGCACCGGCGCGGCCGGGTTGATGTCGTGGAAGGCAAGCAGCTCGTCGTCTTCGTACACCGTGCGGCCGGGGATTTCGCCCGCCACGATCCGGCAGAACAGGCAATCGCTCATTGGTCGCCTCTCGATGCTTTCTCCGCCAGGCCGGACAGGCCCTCACGCCGCACCAGTTCGTCGAGCACTTCTTCCGGGCGCACGCCTTGGCTGGCCAGCATCACCATGCAATGAAACCACAGGTCTGCGGTTTCGTAAACGATTTGCTGCCGGTCGCCATTCTTGGCTGCCACCACCATTTCCGTGGCTTCCTCGCCGATCTTTTTCAGGATCGTATCCAACCCCCTGGCGTACAGCCTGGCCACATAGGAACTGGCCGGGTCAGCCTGTTTACGGGCCTCCAGCATGTCCGCCAGGCGACTGAGGGTATCGCTCATTTTTTGTATATCTCCGCCGGGTCTTTCAGGACGGGTTCCACCGTCACCCACTTGCCTTTATTATCCAGTTGCTGGAAGAAACAGTGGTTGCGGCCGGTGTGGCAGGCGATGCCACCGACTTGTTCGACCTTGAGCAGCACCACATCCTCGTCGCAGTCGAGCCGGATTTCCTTCACCTTCTGCACATGGCCGGATTCCTCGCCCTTGTGCCACAGCTTCTTGCGCGAGCGCGACCAGTACACCGCCTCGCCTTTTTCCACAGTAAGCCTGAGCGCATCCCGGTTCATCCAGGCCAGCATCAGCACCACCCCGCTCGCCGCATCCTGAGCGATGGCCGGCACCAGGCCATCGTCCGACCACTTCACTTTGTTCAGCCAAATGTCTTTTGCGCTCATAATCTCATCTCGATCCCATGCTGCGCCATATAGCGCTTTGCCTGCTCCACGGAATATTCGCCGTAGTGAAAAATGCTCGCCGCCAGCACCGCGTCGGCATGTCCCTTGAGGACGCCGTCAACCAGGTGGTCGAGATTACCCACGCCGCCGCTGGCGATCACCGGAACGCCGACCGCATCGGCCACTGCGCGGGTAAGTTCGAGGTTGAAACCGATCTTGGTGCCATCGCGATCCATGCTGGTGAGCAGGATCTCGCCCGCCCCCATGCTTTCCATTTTTTTCGCCCATTCCACTGCGTCCAGTCCGGTGTCCTTGCGCCCGCCGTGAGTGAACACATGCCAGCGCAACGGTTCGCCCGCAGCCGACACCTGCTTGGCATCGATTGCCACCACGATGCACTGCGAGCCGAAGCGGGCCGACGCATCCGCCACCAGTTGCGGATCGAGTACCGCAGCGGTGTTGATGCCGACCTTGTCGGCGCCGGCATTGAGCAGTCGGCGCACATCGTCGACGGCACGCACGCCGCCGCCCACGGTGAGGGGGATGAATACCTGCGCCGCCACTTCCTCGATGATGTGCAGAATCAGGCCGCGATTGTCGCTGCTCGCGGTGATATCGAGAAACGTCAGTTCGTCCGCGCCCTGCTCGTCATAGCGGCGCGCGATCTCGACCGGGTCGCCGGCATCGCGCAGCGCCACGAAGTTCACACCCTTGACGACGCGGCCATCGGTCACGTCGAGACAGGGAATAATGCGTTTTGCAAGACCCATTCTTTATTACCGCGCTGGCGCAAAGGCGCAAAGGAATCGAAAAATTGCCATCAACATTAGCACGCCATGCCTCTACTTGTTGACATCTTTGCGCCTCTGCGGTTCAAGCTTTTTCACCCAGTTCGTCCGCCAGTTTCTGCGCCTCGGCGAAATTGAGCGTGCCTTCGTAGATCGCCCGGCCCGTGATGGCGCCCATGATGCCTTCAGACTCGACCGCGCACAGTTTTTTTACGTCATCCAGATTGGTGATGCCGCCGCTGGCGATGACCGGAATAGTGAGCGCCTGTGCCAGATTGACGGTAGCCTCGATATTCACGCCGGAAAGCATGCCGTCGCGGCCGATATCGGTATAGACAATCGCTTCCACACCGTAACCTTCGAATTTCCTGGCAAGATCCACCACGTCGTGGCCGGTTACCTTGGACCAGCCGTCCACCGCCACTTTGCTGTCCTTGGCGTCGAGGCCGACGATGATCTGGCCGGGGAAGGCATAGCACGCCTCATGCAGGAAGCCGGGATTCTTCACCGCCGCAGTGCCGATGATGACGTAGCTGATGCCGCTGTCCAGATAAAGCTCGATGGTTTCCAGATCGCGGATGCCGCCGCCCAGTTGCACCGGGATGTCGGTGCCGACTGCGTCGACGATGGCGCGGATGGCGCTGCCGTTGACCGGCTTGCCGGCAAAGGCACCGTTCAGGTCGACCAGGTGGAGCCTTCGCGCACCGGCATCGAGCCAGTGCCTGGCCATTGCGCCGGGGTCTTCGGAAAATACCGTGGCATCCTCCATCAAACCCTGTTTCAAACGCACACAGTGCCCGTCTTTCAAATCAATCGCAGGAATAATCAGCATGATGGTCGCAGCAATATAATTACTAAAAATTCAGATCAGTTTCGGCCTGTGGCCGTTCCGTCCCAAGCCACAAAATTTGCCAGTAGCCTGAGTCCCGCAGCCTGGCTTTTCTCCGGATGGAATTGTACGGCGAAGATGTTGTTGGCCGCCACTACGCTGGTGAATGAAAATGGGTAGAGAGTAAACGCGGCGACCATGGCCGGGTTGCCCACCTCGACATAATAGCTGTGCACGAAATAAAAGCGGGACGCATCCGGGATGCCCGCCCACATCGGATGCGGCCCGGCCTGATGTACTTCGTTCCACCCCATATGCGGCACTTTGAGCTTGTTGCCGGCAGAGTCAAACATCGCCTCACGCGGAAAACGCAAAACCTTGCCGGGCAACACGCCCAGACAAGCCGTATCGCCTTCCTCGCTGTGCTCGAAAAGTACCTGCAAGCCCATGCAGATGCCCAAAAAGGGTTTGGTGCTCGCGGCCTGTCTGATCACTTCCTTGAGACCGCGCGCCTGAATTTCGCGCATACAGTCGGGCGCAGCCCCCTGCCCCGGGAAAACCACATGCCCGGCGGAAAGAATCACATCCGGGTCGGCAGTCACCACTACCTGGGAAGCGGGCGCAACATGTTCCAGCGCCTTCGCCACCGAGCGCAAATTGCCCATGCCATAATCAATGACCGCGATACTGCCCATGATTTCTATAGACTACCCTTGGTGGAAGGCAGCACGTCGCCCAGGCGCTGGTCGGCTTCCACCGCCATGCGCAGGGCACGGCCGAAAGCCTTGAAGATGGTTTCCACCTGATGATGCGAATTCTTGCCGCGCAGGTTGTCGATGTGCAAGGTCACCCCGGCATGATTGACGAAGCCCTGGAAAAACTCCGGCACCAGATCCACATCGAACTCGCCGATCGTGCCGCGCGAGAAATCCACCTCGAACACCAGGCCGGGACGCCCCGAAAGGTCGATCACCACGCGCGACAGCGCTTCATCCAGCGGCACGTAGGCATGGCCGTAACGGCGGATGCCTTTCTTGTCGCCGGCCGCCTTGGCGAAAGCCTGGCCCAGGGTGATGCCGACATCCTCCACGGTGTGATGGGCGTCGATGTGCAGGTCGCCCCTGGCGGCCACTTCCAGATCGATCAAGCCGTGCCGTGCGATCTGGTCCAGCATGTGATCGAGGAAGGGCACGCCGCTGGCCAGGCTGGCCACGCCGCTGCCATCCAGGTTCAGCTTGACGCTGACCTGGGTTTCCAGGGTATTCCGGTCAACTTGGGCGGTACGCATTTTGATTACGCATTGGATAATGTGGAAGAAATTCCGTTCATTCTAACCCAGCACGGCAAGGGGTCAAAGCGGGGCGTGACGGGATACGACCATTTCAGGCCAGAATTTCCCGCAAAGCCCCGACCAGCGCCTCGCACTGCTCATCCGTTCCTACCGTGATCCGCAGGAATTGCGCGATACGGGGCGGATTTTTGAAGTGCCTCACCAGAATGCTGCGCTCGCGCAATCCGGCGGCCAATTCGACGCCGTCACGCCGGGCGTGGCGGGCAAAGACGAAATTGGCGGCGGAAGGCAGCACCTCGAAACCCATAGCCTCGAGATCGGCCACCAGCCGCGTGCGCGTGGCGACGACCTTGCGGCAGGTTTCCTCGAAATAGGCGCGATCCGCCATCGCGGCGGCAGCCCCGGCGATGGCGAAGCGGTCGAGCGGATAGGAATTGAAGCTGTCCTTGACGCGGGAAAGCGCCTCGATCAATGCCACATGGCCGATTGCATATCCGACGCGCAGGCCGGCCAGCGAGCGCGATTTCGACAGCGTGTGGATGACCAGCAGGTTGGGGTAGCGGTTCACCAGGCCAACGACAGACTCGGCGCCGAAATCCACGTAGGCTTCGTCGATCACCACCACCGACCCGGTATTGGCTTGCAGCAGGCGCTCGATCTCGGACAGCGGCAGCGGACAGCCGGTCGGCGCATTCGGGTTGGGGAAAATGATGCCGCCGTTGGGCCGGAAATAATCGTCAACGCGAATCCCGAATGACGCGGTCAGCGGCACCGGTTCGTAGTCGATGCCGTACAGTCCGCAATACACCGGGTAGAAGCTGTAAGTGACGTCCGGGAACAAGACCGGCCTGTCGTGCTTGAGCAGCGCCAGAAAGGTGTGCCCCAGCACCTCGTCCGAGCCGTTGCCGACGAATACCTGGGCGGGGGTGACGCCATGAAAGGCGGCAATCGATTCCTTGAAGAGGTCGCTGTTGGGATCGGGGTAAAGCCGCAGCGCATCGCCCACTTCGGCGCGCAACGCCTCCAGCACCTTGGGGCTCGGGCCGTAGGGATTCTCGTTGGTGTTGAGCTTGACCAGATTCGGCAGCTTCGGCTGCTCGCCCGGCACATAGGGCGTCAGGCCGTTGACGACAGCGCTCCAGTAAGGATTGGCGGACGAGCCCATCGTTCAGCGCGTGCGATATTCGGCGGAACGGGCGTGCGCCTGCAAGCCTTCGCCTTCGGCCAGCACCATCGAAATCTTGCCGAGCACCTGCGCGCCCGCCTTGGACACCATGATCAGGCTGCTGCGCTTCTGGAAATCGTAAACGCCCAGCGGCGACGAGAAGCGCGCGGTGCGCGAAGTCGGCAGCACGTGATTGGGACCGGCGCAGTAGTCGCCCAGCGCCTCGCAGGTCTGCCGCCCCATGAAAATGGCGCCGGCGTGCCTGATCTTTTTCGTCAACGCGACCGGGTCTTCGATCGACAACTCGAGGTGTTCGGGCGAAATGTAATTGGCGATATCCGCCGCCTCGTCCAGGTCTTTGACCTGAATCAGCGCGCCGCGCGCTTCCAGTGCGGTGCGGATGATCTCCTGGCGCGGCATCTGCGGCAGCAGTTTCTCGATGCTGGCCTGCACCGCATCGATGAAGGCCGCATCCGGGCTGAGCAGGATGGACTGCGCCAGTTCGTCGTGCTCGGCCTGGGAAAACAGGTCCATCGCGATCCAGTCCGGGTCGGTCTGGCCGTCGCAGATAATCAGGATCTCGGACGGCCCGGCCACCATGTCGATGCCGACCACGCCGAAGACGCGGCGCTTGGCAGCGGCGACATAAGCATTGCCGGGGCCGACGATCTTGTCCACCTGCGGCACGGTCTGCGTGCCATAGGCCAGCGCGCCGACTGCCTGCGCGCCGCCGATGGTGAACACCCGGTCGACGCCGCACACCGCAGCGGCGGCCAGCACCAGTTCGTTGACCACGCCGCCCGGCGTCGGCACCACCATGATCAATTCCTTCACTCCGGCCACCTTGGCGGGAATCGCGTTCATCAGCACCGAGGAAGGGTATGCCGCCTTGCCGCCGGGCACGTACAGGCCGACCCGGTCGAGCGCCGTGACCTGCTGGCCGAGTAGGGTGCCGTCGGTTTCGGTGTGGCTCCATGACTGCATCAATTGTTTTTCGTGATACACCCGCACCCGCTCGGCGGCTTTTTTCAGCGCGTCGCGCTGTTCGGCGGGCAGATCGTCGAGCGCCTGCTGCAGGCGGGCCTTCGGCAGTTCGAGTTCGGTAGCGGAAGCCACGCTCAGCTTGTCGAAACGCTGCGTATATTCGAGCACGGCGGCGTCGCCCCGCGCCTTGACGTCGCGCAAAATGTCCGCCACCACGGTGTCGATGGCTTCGTCCTGCGCCCCCTCGAAGGCCAGCAGGTCGGTCAGCCGCGCCTGAAAATCGGGCTGGGAAGTGGCATAGCGTTTGATGTTTAACATGATGGCGTGCAAATTAAGTTTGCGGGATAGCGCGATTTTACAGGAAAAAGTGGCGCCGCGCGCGTGCCTGCCGACGCCATGGCTTCGCAAGGTCGTTACGCTTGACGTACAACATAAAACAAAATATATTGAATCATGATTAAAACTTTTCGCTGCCAGGATACGGAAGCGCTTTACCAAGGCAAACGCGTCAGGAAATTTGAATCCTGTGCCGCTCAAGCCGAAAGAAGGCTGGAAATCCTGGACAACGCAAAAACCATCCACGACCTGACGAACTTGCCCAGCAACCGTTTTGAGGCTTTAAGCGGCAACCGATCCGGCCAGTTCAGCATCCGCGTCAACCAGCAATGGCGCGTCTGCTTCGAGTGGAAAGAGGCGGATGCCTACAACGTGGAAATCGTGGATTACCACTAAGGAGAACGAACATGAACGGAATGCGCGCCATCCACCCCGGCGAAATCCTCAAGGACGAGCTGGACGAACTGAAACTCTCGGCAAACGCCCTTGCCAAGGCGCTGGACGTGCCCACCAACCGGATCACGGCCATCCTCAACGAGCAACGCGGCATCACTGCGGACACCGCCCTGCGCCTCGCCCAATTTTTCGGCACCGGCCCCGACTTCTGGATGAGTTTGCAAAGCAGCTACGACGTCAAAAAAGCGCGCGAAGCCGTGGGTCAGGAAATCGAGAAAAAGGTTAAGCCGCGCGAACAGCTTGCCACCTAGCTTAATGAGATGTCCAAATGAAACTTTCTCAGAAAAACGATTTGAAGTTGACCCTCATGGCACTACATGTTGGCTCACATTGACCATCGAAAAACCCGTGTATATACTGTATATACATCAATGGAGGCGATCATGTTGACCCGAGTTTTCAAGAGCGGCAATTCCCTGGCGGTACGCATCCCCAAAGAGCTGAACTTCGGCGAAGCCATGCAGGACGTCGAGATCGAACGCAGGGGCGATATTCTGGAAATTCGCCCGGTGCGCAAACGCTCCCTGGCCGGACTGATGGATAAATTCGCCGCGTTCCCGCCCGATTTCATGGCTGAAGGGCGCGAGCCGCACGAAGAAACCGAACGTCAGGGCTGGTGAGCCATGCGTTACATGCTCGACACCAATATCTGCATCTACCTGATGCGCCACCATCCGCCAGAGGTAGCAGAACGATTTGCGAAACTGGAGTATGGCGATGTCATGATGTCATCGATCACGCTCGCAGAGTTGCGCTATGGCGTCGAATGCCGCCCGGAAAGCCGCGACACGGCAGAAACGGCGCTCCTCGCCCTGCTTACCGATGTGCCCGTAATGGCTTTCGACAGCGACGCCGCAACGAGCTACGGCCTCGTGCGCGCCGCAGTGCGGGATCGCAAGCGGGATGCGCTGGATCGCCTCATCGCCGCCCATGCGATCAGCCTCTCCGTAACCCTGGTCACCAATAATGAAGCCGACTTCAAGGACTACCCCGGTCTCGTCATCGAGAACTGGGCTGAAAATCGAGAAAAAAGTTAAGTCGTGTGAACGGCTCGCCGCCTAACTCGAAGCGCAGGATGCAATTGAGCAGGCTTAAATGTTTTAGGAACAGGATTGTTTTAAATTGTAGGACGTCCTACAATTGTCAAATATAAACTCCTTCCGAGAGCCATACATGAAACAGCAAATCACGCTGCGCGAAGCCAACCAGCACCTCTCCCGCTACATCGAAGCCGCCACCCAGGGCAACGAGGTCGTCATCACCAAGCGCGGCAAGCCCGTCGCCAAGCTGGTTCCCATCACCGCAGAACAAACGGTTACTCCTGAACGTCAAGCCGCCTGGGAAAAACTCCAGTCATCCGCCAGCGGCTTGAACATCGACAAATTCGACCGCGACGCATGTTATGAGCGCTAAGCGCTTCACGCTCGACACCAATATCCTGGTATACGCCGTCGATAGCAGCGCAGGAGAACGCCACCATCGCGCCCAAGAGGTTATCGAGTCCATGCTGGCGCAGGACTGCGTGCTGACCCTGCAATCCCTGAGCGAGTTTTACTTCACCGTCACCCGCAAGGGCAAACTGCCGCCAGCCTTGGCAAAGAAGCAGGTGGGCTGCTGGCAAGCGCTGTTCCCGGTCGTCTCGGCAGGCCCCGCGTCGCTCAACCGGGCGATTGCCGCCGTGGAATCCAGCCAACTGGCTTTCTGGGACGCCATGCTATGGAGTGCCGCGCGAGATGCCGGGGTGACGCGACTACTTTCGGAAGATTTTCAGAACGGACAGGAATTGAGCGGGGTGCGGATCGTCAATCCATTTCTTGGCGCCAGTTTGGAAGAAGTACTTTAACCAACTCATTTCACCAGATAGGTCTCCAATAAAACAAATCTATCCTCGTTTTTAATCACATGGCCCCTTTAATTCTGGGGTTTAAATTACGGCATAAAGTATTATTCAGGGTGGAGATGAAGTCACCATTAGCTGTCGCACTTCGAACTTGAATCGGCCACTCGAATCAACCATAGCAAGAGGTTTTTTAAATGAGAACTAAAGTTTTTGCCCTTTACAACAATAAGGGCGGCGTGTCTAAAACGACTACGACTTTCAACCTCGCTGCTTATCTTTCCGAAAAGGAAAAACGGAAAGTACTGTTAATTGATGCAGATTCACAGGCCAATATTACTGAGTTATTTTTTGCTTCAGACCCAAATTTTTGGGATAGCAGCAGTGATGTATTACCTGGTGACTCAATTCTTGATGCACTCAGACCACGTCTTGAAGGAAATGCCTCCAGAGTAGATGTCAAAAACATTGCCTTGCTCGTAAACAAAAAATATCCCAACCTCTCTTTATTGCGTGGCGACATAAATTTTAGTGCCTTGGCGGAGGGCTATTTCAGCTCGTCAGTGGAACAGGCAATCACAAGTAACATTAACCAAAAACACACATATCTTTGCCTGCGGCGGCTTGTAACAGACTTAATTGAAACCCATAAATTCGACCATGTGATTTTCGACCTAGGCCCCAGTACCGGGGCAATTTCTCGACTGGCACTGTTAGCCTGTGATGGGTATTTTGTACCAGTAACACCAGACAGATTTTCCGCGCTTGCCGTTAAATCTTTGCCCATGGTTATAGCAGAATGGTTTAAACACGATAAATTAATTCTCTCCACGATGTCTCCATATGGCCTAGAAAACCACTATGAGGTGCCGCTTTTCTGTGGTGCGATTAGTCAACAATTTCAAGTTCACAAAGGGAAAATAAAGAAATCGTATGAACGATGGGCAGAGAGAATAGTAGATCAACTTAAAGAAAATTTTTTGGAGAACGAAAATATCCCATCAAAGACGTCACTGGGAACAAATCCGATTATCGCGCAGATTGAAAATTTGGGTCCGGTAGTACCCGTCGCCCAAATGGTAGGCAAAGCAATTTTTGATATATCGCAAGAAGATACGAAATATGCATCCTCGTCAGGGCAAATGTATTACGGTGCTGTTTTTGAACCTTGGGAAGAGAAAATAAAACTATACAAAAAGGAGATGATGAAACTAGTAAAGGCTCTAGAATGAATACATATCGCTATTACGCATTTATTGATTTGCTTGGTTACAAGGATTTAATTAATCAGGATATAGCTTCTGGAGAGCATAAACTTAAGGAAAAACTTACCAATACATTCAATTTGTTGAATGATGTCAATGAAGCTGATATTAGCCTAAAGAGTATATCTGACTCAATTTTCGTTTCGCTAAACAACGATGCCCTCGGGTTTGAATATTTTGTCAATGTTCTAAGGAAGTTACAGATCAGCTTCCTGAACAATGGACTTTTATTACGTGGTGGCGTGACATTTGATGCTCATTTTGAGAACGGTAAGGTCACATACAGTCCTGCTCTAGTTAATGCTTATCAGCTAGAATCGCAGCGTGCATTTTTTCCACGAATACTTATTCACGAAGCGGTAATTGAAAAACTTCGAAATGAAGGAAATTTAGAGTCCGCTGTTTCTCAAAAACTAATAGTTAGTCATGCTGGTAGCTACCAAATTCACTTTTTGACACCTGAAAATTGGAATTTGTGTTACGACTTGTTAAGGTCATTAGCGAAAGAGCAGATACATCTTATCAAGCGCGACCCAAGAATCTATGCGAAGCATTGGTATCTATACGACTACCTTCGAGCATTTAAGCCACAGGGTGCTCACAGAATAGTTAAGTATTTGCCATCTTGGGAAAAGTAAGGCCGTGGACTAAACGCAGAGAGTCAGTTCTAACATTCCAACATTCAATGCTGGTTTTCCTCAAATTTCTGCACTGCTCGGCTTACCGACTGCCCTGCTGCAAAGCTTAAACCACGAATTTCCACTAGCCCATAACCCGCTTAAACCGATGCCTTGGCGACAGTCTCGGCAAAAATATCGAGAATCGGCTGAATCTGCGCGCGCTTGAGCTTGAGCGCGGCCTGGTTGACCACCAGGCGCGAGCTGATCTGCATGATTTCTTCCACCGCCACCAGATTGTTGGCCTTGAGCGTACCGCCGCTGCTCACCAAGTCGACAATCGCGTCGGCCAGCCCGACCAGCGGCGCCAGCTCCATCGAACCGTACAGCTTGATCAGGTCGACATGCACGCCCTTGCGCGCGAAGTGTTCGCGCGCGGTTTGCAGGTATTTGGTGGCGACGCGCAGGCGCGCGCCCTGGCGCACGGCGTTTTCATAATCGAAACCGACCGGCACCGCGACCATCATGCGGCAACGGGCGATCTGCAAATCCAGCGGCTGGTATAGCCCGTCGCCGTTATGTTCGTTGAGTACGTCCTTGCCGGCGATGCCGATGTCGGCTGCGCCGTATTGCACGTAGGTCGGCACGTCGGAGGCGCGCACGATGATCAGGCGGATGCCGGGCTGGTTGGTGTCCAGGATCAGCTTGCGCGAGGTTTCGGGATCGTCGAGCGCAATGATCCCGGCCGCTTTCAGCAGCGGCGCGGTTTCCTCGAAAATGCGGCCCTTGGAAAGGGCGATGGTGATGCCGGTCACGTTGAATATCTCACTTGATCAAAAAACAATTTTACCGCAGAGGCGCAGAGACGCAGAGAAAGTCGAACCACGAGATTCCTCTGCGCCTCTGCGGTGAAAAAAATCAGTGCACCCGCTTGATCCTTGCCCCGAGCTGCGACAGCTTCTCTTCGATGCACTCGTAGCCGCGGTCGATATGATAAATCCGCTCCACCGTGGTTTCTCCCTGGGCGACCAGTCCGGCTACAACCAGGCTGGCCGAGGCGCGCAGGTCGGTCGCCATCACCGTGGCGCCGCTCAATCCGGGCTCACCGCGCACCACGGCGGTGTTGCCTTCGGTTTCGATGACGGCGCCGAGACGGCGCAACTCCTGCACGTGCATGAAGCGGTTTTCGAAAATGGTCTCGGTGACGGTGGCGGTGCCATCCGCCACGGCATTCAGCGCCATGAACTGCGCCTGCATGTCGGTGGGGAAAGCCGGATAGGGGGCGGTGCGCAGATTGACCGACTTGAGCGGCCCGGCCATTTCCAGGCTGATGGTGCTGTCGCTGCATTCGATGTGCGCACCGGCTTCGCGCAGCTTCTCCAGCACGGCATCGAGGATGTCCGGGCGCGTGTCCTTGAGCAACACCTTGCCGCCGGTAGCGGCGGCGGCGACCAGGAAGGTGCCGGTTTCGATGCGATCCGGCATCACCCGATAGGCCGCGCCGTGCAGCTTTTCGACGCCATGCACGGTGATCACGTCGCCGCCCGCGCCCTCGATCTTCGCGCCCATGGCGATCAGGCAGTTTGCCAGGTCGACCACTTCCGGCTCGCGCGCGGCATTCTCCAGCACCGTCGTGCCATCCGCCAGCGCTGCCGCCATCATCAGATTCTCGGTGCCGGTAACAGTGACGATGTCCATGAATATCCGCGCGCCCTTGAGTCGCTTGGCGCGTGCCAGGATGTAGCCGTGCTCGATGTCGATTTCCGCGCCCATCGCCTGCAAACCCTTGATGTGCAAATCGACCGGGCGCGAGCCGATGGCGCAGCCGCCCGGCAGGGATACCCTCGCTTCACCGAAACGGGCCAACATCGGCCCCAGCACCAGAATCGAGGCGCGCATGGTTTTCACCAGTTCGTAGGGCGCCACCAGATTGGTCATGCTGCGGGCAGTGATCTCGACGCCGAGGCGGTCGTTGACCGACACTTCCGCGCCCATCTGGTTGATCAGCTCGAGCATGGTGGTGACATCGCGCAAATGAGGAACATTGCCGATCTGGAGCGGGCCTTCCGTCAGGATGGCCGCGCACAGAATCGGCAGGGCGGCATTTTTCGCACCGGAAATGCGAATTTCGCCGGAGAGGGGAATGCCGCCCTGAATGACAAGCTTGTCCATTGATTAAGCCTTTGCGCTTTCCAGCAGCTTCTGCAGTTCGCCCTTTTCGTACAGCTCTTTCATGATGTCGGAGCCGCCGATCAGTTCGCCATTAATATAGAGCTGGGGGAAGGTCGGCCAGTTGGCGTAGTACTTGAGATTCTCATAAGCCTCGGCATCCGCCAGCACGTTCACCGCGACATACTCGGTCACGCCGCACGCCCTGAGCACCTGTGCCGCCAGCCCGGAAAAACCGCACTGCGGAAACTGCGGAGTGCCTTTCATGTACAGCACGACCGGGTTTCCGGTAACGGTTTGCCTGATTTTTTCCAACGCGTTCTGATCCATATCCACTCCTAAAGAAGCCGTCTTGATAAATTTCAAACCTGCTTCGACCATTGTTCCGGGGTAAAGGTTTTCATCGACAGGGCATGAATTTCCTCATGCATCCTGTCGCCCAGCGCCCGGTAGACGAGTTGGTGCTGCTGCACCATGCCTTTGCCCTCGAATGCCTTGCTGACGATCACCGCCTCGAAATGGCGACCGTCGCCATGAACCTGGACATGTTCGCAATCCAGACCTTGTTCAATGTAACCCTTGATCGCTTCCGGAGTCGTCATCTTAATTCCGTAATTTATAGCCGCTCTTGAGCAGGGCCAAAGTTGTTAATGATAATGCCAAACAGCAGGTGCCGACAATCGACAACCCCAGCAGCGGGGAAACATCCGAAACGCCGAAGAAGCCATAACGGAACCCGTCGATCAAATAAAATACCGGGTTGTAGCGCGACAGCGCCTGCCAGAAGGGCGGCAGCGAATTTATCGAGTAGAACACGCCGGACAGGAAGGTCAACGGCATGATCAGAAAGTTCTGCACGGCCGCCATCTGATCGTAACTTCCCGCCCAAAGCGCCGTAATGATACCGACAGCCCCCAGCATGACGCATCCCGCCAGGGCAAACAGCACCGTCCACAAAGGATGGGCCAGCGGCAGCGCGGTAAACCACATGCTGACCAGCCCCACCCCCAGTCCGACCACCATGCCGCGCACCACCGCCGCCGCGACATAGGCGGTAAAAAATTCCCAATAGGCCAATGGCGGCAGCAACAGAAACACGATATTGCCGTTCATTTTCGACTGGATCAGGCTGGACGAGCTGTTGGCGAAGGCGTTCTGCAGCATCGCCATCATCACCAGGCCGGGAATCAGGAAAGCCGTGTACCCCACGCCGGGGTAGACCTGCACATGCGCTTCCAGCACATGGGAAAAAATCAGCAGGTAAAGCAGCGTCGACACCAGCGGCGACAGGATGGTCTGCAGGCTGACCTTCCAGAAGCGCAGCAGTTCCTTGTAGAACAGCGTCCACAGGCCGGTCATGCAGATTTCCCCATGATTCGCAGGAACACTTCTTCGAGGTCGGGCTTGGACACTTCGAGATCAGCCACCGCCACGTTCGCCTCGCGCAAGGTTGCCAGCACGCCTTCGAGCGCAGCGCAGTCGCTCAGCACCAGGCTGAACCAGCCGGCTTCCTCGCCGGCAAGCAGCGGCTGCAAGGCATCGGGCAGCCGGTCCGGGTTCAGCCTCACTCGAACCTGGGTGGTCGCATGGGCGCTGAGCAGGTTTCGCGTCGTGTCGAGCGCGATGACCTGCCCCTGCTTCAGCATGGCGACGCGGCTGCACAGGGCTTCGGCCTCTTCCAGATAATGGGTGGTAAGCACGATGGTATGGCCGTCGCGATTCAGGCGCCGGATGAATTCCCACAGATTCTGGCGCAACTCCACATCCACGCCGGCAGTCGGCTCGTCCAGCACGATCACCGGCGGCTTGTGCACCAGCGCCTGCGCCACCAGTACCCGGCGCTTCATGCCGCCGGACAGCAGGCGGGTATAAATATCGGCCTTGTCGGTCAGGCCCAGGTTGTGAAGCAGTTCGTCGATCCAGGCATCGTTGTTTTTCAGCCCGAAATAGCCGGACTGAAAGCGCAGCATTTCGCGCACGGTGAAGAATGCGTCGTAGACCAGTTCCTGCGGCACCACGCCGAGGACACGCCGCGCATTGCGGTAATCGGTCACCACGTCGTAGCCCAGCACGGCGCAATGGCCTTGCGTCACACGGGCAAGCCCGGCCAGGATATTGATCAGTGTGGTTTTGCCGGCGCCGTTGGGGCCGAGCAGTGCAAAGAACTCGCCCTGCTCCACCGTCAAGTCCACACCACGCAAAGCATGGAGGCTGCCGAAGCGCTTGTGCACTTGGCGAATCTCGATTGCGGGGATCATGGGAGGTTCGGCTTAAAAAGCATTCTTAGCCTCGGATTAACACGGATGAGAAAAACGAAAATCCAATGATATCTGTGTTAATCCGTGGCTGAACTCAGTTTGGCTGGATCAGGTCGAGTACGCCATACAGGGTCGCCAGGCTCTTCAGATTGTCCGGAAGGTTGATGAAGCTGAGCTTACACCCGCTGCGTTGCGCACCGCGCAACCACTCCAGCACCAGGCTGATGGCAGCGGAATCGACTTCCTCCAACTGGGACAGGTCAACCGTCAGGCCATCGCGATCGAACAGCTTCAACCCCTCTGCCAGCACGGCACGGGCGTTGTCGAGTGTAATCGGGCCCTGGATCCGGTAATTGGCGCCGTCTTGTACGATCATGTCAGCTAGCCCTTGGAACCCTGACTTTCGCTTGAGCGATTCTTTTCGATCAAGGTTTTGATCAGGCTGTCAATTCCGGACTTGCGAATTTCGCTGGAGAACGAGCCGCGGTAATTGGTCACCAGGCTGATGTTATCCACAATCACATCATAGACCTTCCAGCCATTGGCGGTCTTCTGCAGGCGGTAATCGATGGGGATCGGCGGCTGCCCATCCGGCTGTTTGACCACGGTCTTGACCAGCACATCGGTTTCTCCGGATTCCATCCGCAGTGGCTTGTATTCGATGGTCTGGTTCTTGTAGGCGGACAGCGAAGTGGAGTAGGTGCGCACCAGCAGCGTGCGGAACTCACGGACCAGCGATTCCTGCTGGGCCGGCGTCGCCTGGCGCCAGTCCTTGCCCACCGCCAGCATGGTCATGCGCCTGAAATCGAAATGGGGCAGCACTTTGGCGTCCACCAGTTCGTAGATCTTCTTTTTGTTTCCCGCCTGGATATCCTTGTCTTTTTTGACAATCGCCAGCACATCCTGGGCGGTTTCCTTGACCAGCACATCCGGTGCGACTTCCGCCGCTACAGCGCTGGCTGTGGCGGCCCAAAAAACCGCCATCAGAAACAGGACAGGATAAAACGCTTTTTTCATAATGCTCTCCAGATAAATTATTGCGCTGCTGCGGCCTTCTTGTCGCCGCCATCGGCCTTCTTCTTGTTCCCATCCTCGGACGCCTTGCTGAAGAGGAACTGGCCGATCAACTGTTCCAGCACCATCGCCGACTGGGTCAGCTGGAATTTGTCGCCATTTTTCAGATTCACGTCGTCCCCACCCGCTTCCAGGCCGATGTATTGCTCGCCGAGCAGGCCGGAAGTCAGGATGGAGGCGCTGGTATCCTTGGGAAACTGGAATTGCTTGCTGATGCGCATCGCCACCCGCGCCCGGAACTTGCCGTTGTCGAAATGGATATCCGCTACCCGCCCGACCACCACGCCCGCACTTTTGACCGGCGCCTTGATCTTGAGGCCGCCGATGTTATCGAATTCTCCGTACACCGTATAAGCCTCCGATCCGTCATAGCTGCCCAGATTCCCCACCTTGAAAGCCAAAACCGTCAGCGCGATGATCCCCCCAACCACGAAAGCACCCACCCACATGTCCAGCGTTGTTCGCTCCATAAACCTACACTCCCCGAAACATGAATGCCGTTAAAATAAAATCCAGTGCCAGCACGGCCAGCGCAGAGGTAACCACCGTGCGGGTTGTCGCATGGGATACGCCCTCCGCCGTAGGCGGGGCATCATAACCCTCGAACAGGGCAATCGCGGTCACCGCGATGCCGAACACCACGCTCTTGATTACGCCGTTCACGATGTCCTGGCGGAAATCGACCGCCGCCTGCATCTGTGACCAGAAAGATCCTTCGTCCACTCCGATCAGCACCACGCCGACCAGGTAGCCGCCGAATACGCCAACGGCGGAAAACATCGCCGCCAGCAGAGGCATGGAAATCACCCCAGCCCAGAAACGCGGCGCCACCACGCGCGAGATGGGATCGACCGCCATCATTTCCATGGCGGAGATCTGTTCGGTCGCCTTCATCAGACCGATCTCGGCGGTAATGGCCGAACCGGCGCGGCTGGCGAACAACAGGGCGGCCAGCACCGGCCCCAGTTCGCGCACCAGCGACAGCGCCACCAGCGAGCCCAGCGCCGATTCGGAGCCGTATTTCTGCAAGGTTTCATAGCCTTGCAGGCCGAGCACCATGCCGACGAACAGACCGGAGACAATGATAATGATCAGCGACATCACACCGCTGAAATAAATCTCGCGGATGGTCAGGTGAATACGCCGGAAACTCGCGCCTGAACTGATCAGGGTGACGAAAAAAAAGCGACTGGCGTAGCCCAGGCGCCATATACCGTCTATCACGGTATGCCCGATACCGCGCAGACCAAAACCAATTTTTCTATGCGGCATTTAACGAAGTCTCCAGCATCAAATCTTTCCGGTAAGGCGCGCTTGGATAATGGAAGGACATCGGTCCGTCGATCTCGCCCCACACGAACTGGTGAACGAACGGCAGGCGCGAAGCCTTGATCTCGTCGGCGGTACCTTCCGCCACAACGACGCCATCCGACATGAAATAGACATAATCCACGATTTTCAGCGACTCCTGGATATCGTGGGTTACCAGAATCGTGGTTGCCCCCAGCGCATCGTTCAGGCGCCGGATCAGGTTGCCGATCACCGACAGTGAAATGGGATCAAGACCGGCAAACGGCTCATCATACATGATCAGCATCGGATCAAGCGAGATTGCCCGCGCCAGCGCCACCCGCCGCGCCATGCCGCCGGACAGTTCGGACGGCATCAGGTTATGCGCCCCAAGCAGCCCCACGGCCTGAAGCTTCATCATCACCAGGTCGCGGATCATGCTTTCCGGCAAATCGGTATGCTCACGCATCTGGAAAGCGACGTTCTCGTATACCGACAAATCAGTAAACAGCGCGCCGAACTGGAACAGCATGCCCATCTTGCGGCGCATCCGGTACAGCCCATCCTGATCCAGATCGCCCATATCCTGCCCTGCCACCTTGATGCTGCCGGTGGTGGCCTTGAGCGCACCGCCGATCAGTCGCAGCGTGGTAGTCTTGCCGCAGCCGGACAGACCCATGATGGCGACGATTTTGCCCCGCGGGATCCGCATGCGGATCCCCTTGAGAATCGGGCGCTTGTCGTAGGTGAAGTTGAGATCGCTGATTTCAACGAGGTTTTCGGCTGACACTTGTTTGTTCTTTAATCTTTTCAACGAAAGCGCACATTCTAAACCAGCTTGGCGCGGGCAACAATCACACCCGCATAATTTCCAGCAAGGTCTTTACCTGATTCATCGCCTCCAGCCTTTGATCGCGGCTGATCGCGTAAATCGGGGCGGGGCTCCCGGCAAGCAATTGCAGTTCAACCGCCAGCTTCTTCAGGCACAGCTCGCCCTCCAGCCAGACTATCCGCCCACCGGGCGACCCGATGCGCGGCGCCAACACATCCAGCCGGGCCCTGTCGCCATCCGATTGCCCGGCCGGATTGCCTTCCAGCACGAAACGGAACGGTTCCAGAGTATCTTCCACCCAACTGGCAAGGGTTTGCAGATCACGCCCGGACCATTCTTCATAACCCAGGTAAACACAGGTAAAAGCGGTGTTGTAAAAGGTCAGCCGCCACTCCGGCGGCAACTCGTCCGGGTAGAAACATCCTTGCCACTGTGGGTGCTCCCAGCCTACGCTACCCACGTGCACTTCAGCCCGGCCGCAATCGGCACTCCGATCCGCCATGGGTCGCGGGGCCGACCCATGCGGAGCCGTATGCGGCGGACCAGGGTTATTTGCCGATTGTTCCATCGGATGGCATTATATCAACTTATAATCCACGTACTTTAATTGGTTGGTTGGGCCAGGAATTTTCCCGGTCCCGATGGCACAACCATGCTAAATCGCTCAACATTGGGTACGCCATGTATCTTGACCATTTTGGCCTGAACCAGCCCCCCTTCAAGATCACGCCGAACACCGGGTTCTTTTATACGGGCGGCAACCGCGGCGAAATCCTGGACGCGCTGCTCTATGCCGTCACCCACGGCGAGGGCATCGTCAAGGTTAGCGGCGAAATCGGCAGCGGCAAAACCATGCTGTGCCGGATGCTGGAATGCCTGCTGCCGGAAAACGTGGAAGCCATCTACCTGGCCAACCCCAGTTTGAACCGGGACGAGGTCTTCTACGTCATTGCCGGCGAACTCGGGCTCGCCACCGAGGGCCAGCGCGCCAGCGAGACCCTGCACCAGATACAGGACTACCTGATCGAAAAACACTCTGCCGGCAAGCAGGTCGTGCTTCTGGTCGAAGAGGCCCAAGCCATGCCGCTCGACACCCTAGAAGAAATCCGCCTGCTTTCCAACCTTGAAACCGCGCACCACAAGCTACTGCAAATTGTACTGTTCGGCCAGCCCGAGTTAAACGAAAGCCTGGCGCTACCGAGAATGCGGCAGCTCAAGGAACGGATCACGCACAGTTTTTCCATCCCCCCGCTCTCCCGGAAGGATACCCCGGAATACCTGATGTTCCGCATGCGCGCAGCCGGTTACCGGGGACCGCAAATTTTCGACGCGGGCGCGGCCAAGCTGATCGCCGCCGCCTCCAGAGGAATCACGCGACGCATCAACATCCTCGCCGACAAGGCGCTGCTTGCGGCATTCTCCGAAAACACTCACGACATCCGGCTCAGGCAGGTGAAGGCGGCAATCGCCGACAGCGAATTCTACGTCGCCGCGCCTTCCTATCCGCCCCTGAAAAGAATCGGCTTTGCCGTAATGCTGGTCTCGCTGGGAATAGGGCTCGGAGCCGGCGGGCAATACTATGCCAACATACCGTCCACCCCCGCCGCGCCGATGCCCGCACTTGCAGCCCAACCCGCGCCCCGACCTGCCGTCGTCGAAGCCGCCCAGGCAGAACCAGCGCCAGCGCCAAAACCGGCATCGCCCGCCCAGCCCGCCAACGAAACCACGCCCCCCACCAATGCAAAGCCAGCGGCAGCCGCTTCTCAACCCGCCCCCCAGGAAAAGCCCGCGCAGGCAACACCCGCCGCACCCCCGTCACAGCAGTACAAACCTGCTGCATACGATTCCGCACGGACTTCGGCCCGTAGCGGACCGGAGAACCCTCAGGGTGCAACAGCGCCCACACCGACCCTGTTTCAGCAGCGACTGGAGGCTACCCGCGCCTGGCTGGCCAGTGAGGACAGCGGCCATTACACCATTCAACTGATGCTGATCACCGAATCCAAAACATCGCCCCAGATAACGCAAACCCTAAACAAAATTAAAAAAGAAATCGGGCTGCGGGATATTTACATTTATCCCGCCAGCACCGGCGGCACCAACAAACACCAATTCAGCGTCACTCTCGGCTCTTTTTCTTCGTGGGAACAGGCCATCGCAGCCATCGCCAAGCTGCCCGCCAATTACAAGGCCAGCCACCCGATCCTGCGCACGGTCAAAGGCATAAAGGATGAAATTGAGCTGCAACAGCACTAGAAATTTTCGACAATCGAATTTAAAAACGCACCGTAACAGATTGATTTAAATTATTCTAAATGGTAACCTTAAACCCATGAACAAAGCTTTGATTGCCGTTGCCGGCTGCCTCCTGCTGGCCGCCTGCGGCACGCAGCCTGCCACGCCGTCGGCTGGCCACATCAAGGACGAACCCCGCCCCGCTGGCAACATCCCCCAACCGGTACAGCAAGCTGCATCACTGGCCCCGCCAAAAGCCGCACCCAAGGTAGAAACCTACAGCGTTGTCGTAAACAATGTCGCGGTGCAGGAATTGCTGTTTGCGCTGGCGCGGGATGCCAAGCTGAACGTGGACATCCATCCCGGCATCGAAGGCAGCGTCACGCTCAACGCCCTCAACCAGACCCTGCCGCAGCTGCTCACCCGCATCGCCAAGCAGGTGGACATGCGCTACGAGCTGGACGGGCCGAACCTGGTCGTCATGCCGGACACGCCTTTCCTGCGCAATTACAAGGTCGACTACGTCAACATCTCGCGCAACACCGTCAGCAACGTCAGCATCGCCACCCAGATCGCCACCACCGGCACCGGCGGCGCAACGGGAAGTGCCGTGGGGGCGGGTAACAACAATTCCACCACCTCGGTTGCCGACACCTCCAACAACCATTTCTGGCAAACCCTGGAACAGAATATCAAGGATATCCTGCGCGAAACGGACAAAATACTCCCCGAGGGATCTTCCGAAACCACCACGGAACAAGCCGGCAGCCAGACCACCACCGGCACCGGCGCGCAACCCCAGGCCGTCAAGAATAAGAGCAGCGCCACGTCGCTCGCCGCCAGCCCCAACCCGGCGACGATGACCAATGACGGCACCACCACCGTGCACCGCAGCACTTTCCGCGAAGCGGCTTCCGTCATCGTCAACGCCGAGGCCGGCCTGATCGCCGTGCGCGCCACCAGCCGTCAGCACGAGAAAATCCAGGAATTCCTCGACCAGGTACTGTCCAGCGCCAGGCGCCAGGTGCTGATCGAGGCTACCGTGGTCGAAGTTCAGCTCAACGATCAGTACCAGTCCGGTATCGATTGGCAACGCGTGGCGTTCGGCGCAGGCTTCACGTTGCGGCAGAACATGGCCGGCACCGTTCTGTCCAGTGTCGCCAATCCGCTGCCCGACCCGACGCGTCAGGCTTTGATTTCCAGCATCATGGGCGACACTAACCTGACTGCTGCGATGCAAAACAATCTGATCGACCAGATCGCCCCTGGTTTCAGGGCTGACGGAGGAAAAATCCCCTTTGCAGACACCGCCTTTTCCAGCACCGACAAAGGCATAACCGTCGGCTATTCCAACAGCGGCAGCATTGCCGGCGCCATCAAGCTGCTCAACACCTTTGGTAACATCAAGGTGTTGTCCAGCCCGAAAATCAGCGCGCTGAACAACCAGACCGCGCTGCTCAAGGTGGTGGACAACCATGTCTATTTCACGATTACGGCGCAGACGACATCCAACCAGACATCCACCCAGACCACTTACACCTCTAACCTGAATACCGTTCCGGTCGGTTTCGTGATGAGCGTCACCCCGCAGATCGACGAGAACGACACCATCACGATCAATGTCAGGCCGACCATTTCGCGCATCATCGACTACGTCAACGACCCCAACCCCGACTTGGCGCGAGCTGGCGTGGTCAGCCGCATTCCGGAAATCCAGGTCAGGGAAATGGAGTCCATCCTCAAGGTCCATAGCGGCCAGACCGCCGTGATGGGCGGCCTGATGCAGGATAGGGTCAGCAAATCCACCGACGGTGTGCCCGGCTTGTCGCGCGTCCCCGTGCTGGGCAATGCTTTCAGCAATCGCGACGACACCACGACCAAGACCGAACTGGTGATTTTCCTGCGCCCGGCGGTGGTCAAGGATGCCAGTCTGAACGGCGATTACAAGGCGTACCGCAGCTACCTGCCCAACGAGAACTTTCTCAAGGACCCGCGCGACGCAGCGCCAGAATCGGCCAAAGCGGAAGCCGTCCGGCCATGAGCCTGCTGATGGAGGCGCTGAAGAAGGCCGAGCGCGCCAAGCAGGGATATATGACTCCGCATGAGCCGGATTCCGGGCTCGTAGCGGGTAGAAGTCCCCTTGTGGGGCATATGGCCCCGCACGAACCCGAGCCGGCGCCTGGCCGGGATGCTCCAGAGCAAATCCATCAACCCGACCTCGAGCTGGAAGTTCCGTCCTCTCTTGCGCCGGATTTGAGGCTGGAGCC
>DATKUY010000050.1:0-17407 GCA_035530375.1 Sulfuricella sp.
CCTCCGCTACTGCCCCTTTTTTGCGGCGGCCAGTTTTTGTTCCAGATAATGAATGCTGCTGCCGCCCTGGATGAAGGCGGTATCGCGCATCAAGTCCTGATGCAGCGGCACGTTGGTCTTGATGCCTTCCACCACCATCTCCGACAGCGCGGTCTTCATCCGGGCAATAGCCTGGTCGCGGGTGGCGCCGTAGGCGATCAGCTTGCCGACCATGGAGTCGTAGTATTGCGGCACCACGTAGTTCTGGTAGACGTGGGAGTCCACCCGGATGCCGGGGCCGCCGGGCACATGATAGACCGTAATGCGGCCGGGCGAGGGCACGAAAGTATAGGGGTCTTCTGCATTGATGCGGCATTCGATGGCATGGCCGCGGAACTGGATGTCCTTCTGTTTGAAGCTCAGTTTCTCTCCGGCAGCGATGCGCACCTGCTCCTGCACGATGTCGATACCGGTGATCATTTCCGTGACCGGGTGCTCGACTTGCACCCGCGTGTTCATTTCGATGAAGAAGAACTGGTCGTTCTCGTACAGGAACTCGAAGGTGCCGGCGCCACGATAGCCGATACGGCGGCAGGCCGCTGCGCAGCTTTCGCCGATCTTGTCGCGCAGCTTGGTACTCAGTCCCGGCGCCGGGGCTTCTTCGAGAATCTTCTGGTGGCGGCGCTGCATCGAGCAGTCGCGCTCGCCGAGGAATACCGCATTGCCATGTTCGTCGGCCAGCACCTGGATCTCGATGTGGCGCGGGTTCTCCAGATATTTTTCCAAGTACACTACGGGGTTGCCGAACGCCGTCTGCGCCTCGTTCTTGGTCATGCTCACCGCATTCAGCAGCGCCGCCTCGGTGTGCACCACCCGCATGCCGCGCCCGCCGCCGCCGCCGGCGGCTTTGATGATGACCGGATAACCGATTTCCTTGGCGATGCGGATAATCTCGTCGGAGTCTTCCGGCGTCGCGCCATCCGATCCGGGTACGCAGGGCACGCCGGCCGCCTTCATGGACTCCTTGGCGCTGACCTTGTCGCCCATCAGGCGGATGGTTTCGGGGCGCGGGCCGATGAACACGAAGCCGCTTTGCTCAACCCGTTCGGCGAAATCGGCGTTTTCCGAAAGGAAGCCGTAGCCGGGATGGATCGCTTCGGAATCGGTTACTTCGGCCGCGCTGATGATGGCGGGAATGTTCAGGTAGCTCAGGCCCGACTGCGCCGGGCCGATGCAAACCGATTCATCGGCGAGCTTGACGTATTTGGCTTCGGCATCCGCCTCGGAATGCACCGCCACGGTCTTGATGCCCATCTCGCGGCAGGCCCGCTGGATACGCAGGGCAATTTCGCCACGGTTGGCAATGAGGATTTTTTCGAACATTTGAAGTCCTAATTTGAATCGCAGATACCCAGAGGGCACAAGGGCCGTGGAGAGCATTGAGGAAACCCGGCTTGCTTTCCTCCGCGCCTCTCTAAGCGCCCCCTGTGGTGAAAAGCTTTTAACCGATTATAAACAAAGGCTCGCCGTATTCGACGGGCTGCCCGTTCTCGACCAGAACCGCCTTGATCACGCCGCCCTGGTCCGCTTCGATTTCGTTGAGCAGCTTCATCGCCTCGATGATGCACAGGGTTTCGCCGGCGTCGACCGACTGGCCGACCTCGACAAAGGCCTTCGCGCCTGGCGAGGAGGAACGATAGAACGTGCCGACCATCGGCGATTTTACGATATGCCCTTCCGGTTGCGCGGCAACGTCAGGCGCGGCCTCGATGGCCGCTGGTGGGGCCGCGGGGGCGGAGCCCGGCATGGGGTTGTACATGTGTTGCGGATACATCATCATCTGGGGCGGCGTCTGTCCATGGCGGCTGATGCGAACAGTTTCCTCACCCTCGGTGATTTCCAGTTCGGCGATTCCCGACTCACTGACCAGGTCGATCAGTTTTTTTACTTTTCTCAAATCCATGTTTAATCCTTGGCTTGGTATTGCAGCGCGAATTCCAGCGCCAGCTCATAGCCTTTCGCACCCAGGCCGCTGATGACGCCAACGGCCAGGTCGGAAAAATACGAGTGATGGCGGAATGATTCGCGCGCAAACACGTTGGAAAGATGTACTTCGACAAAGGGTATGGCCACGGCCGCGAGTGCGTCGCGCAAGGCCACGCTGGTGTGGGTATAGGCCGCAGGATTGATGATGATGAAATCCACGGCATCGGATTTTGCCTGTTGCACCCGGTCGATCAACCCGGTTTCGCTGTTGCTCTGGAAGTTTGCCAGGGCTGCGCCCGCATCCTGCGCCATGCGTTGCAGGAGGTCATTGATCTGGCTCAGGGTGGTCTTTCCATAGTGGCCCGGCTCGCGCATGCCCAGCAGATTCAGGTTGGGGCCGTGGAGGACGAGAATTCTGGTATTTGCGGCTGGTATTGCGCCGCCGGTTCCATGAGTTTTCGTTTTCATGCCGGCAAGTTTGCCGCAAAATGGGGGAACTTGTCCAGCTTTTCCCGGAAGTTGGCGCATTGGGGCCGCCACCCCCGCTTATAGCAGCGGCGCGACGATTTTTTCCATCCGGGCCATGCTCAATCCGCCCACTTCGTTGGCGGCTATCCTGCCATTGCGATCGATCACCACGGTAAACGGCAAGCCGCCCAGACGATTGCCGATTTTTCGCGCCAGATCCACGGCTTCCATGTCTCCCAGCAAGATCGGGTAATTGATGCCCGCCTCGTCGGCAAATACCTGTACCTTGGCTTTCTCGTCAAGCGCCAGGCCGACGAATACCAGCCCGCGCTCGCGATATTTGTCCTGCAGCTTGATGAAGTCGGGAATTTCCTCGCGGCAGGGCGGGCACCACGGCGCCCAGAAATTCAGCACCACCACCTTGCCACGCCACTGCTTGAGCGGCTGGAGTTTGTCGTCGAGATCCTTGAAGCTGGCAGCGAACACCGGCTCGGCGGAGGCTTCCTGTGCGGCTGTCGTTTCGCGGCTTTTGCCCGGCGCGGCTGAAATGCCCCAATAAGCTGCGCCAATCGCGACAGAGAACCCTGCGGCGATCAGCCATAGTCCTATTTTTGACATGTTCGATCCTGCAAAGATAAAAACTAGCGGATTATAGCATCGAGCGAGGCCATGAATTTTTCCGGCGGTTCATAGCCGACGACGTGCTCGGCGGCCAATTCCTTGCCGCTTTTGTCGAAGAAAATAATGCCGGGCGGGCCGAACAGGCCGAATTTCTTGAGCAGCGCCTTGTCCTCTTCGCTGTTGGCCGTGACATCCGCCTGCAACACCACCACGTCGCGCAATTTCGCCTGTACCCTGGCGTCGCCGAAGGTAAAGCGCTCGAATTCCTTGCAGGAAACGCACCAGTCCGCGAAGAAATCCAGCATCACATATTTGCCCTTGGCCTGTTTTACGCGCTGATCGAGTTCCGCCAGGTTTTTCACCCGCTCGAATTTCAGCGGTGCAGCCGCTTCCGCCGCCCTTGCCTCGCCGGGCGAGGCTCGCAGCCCGGACAGCGGCTGCAGGATATCGCGGCCGCCGGCAAGCGCCCCGATCAGCAGAGCGACACCGGCAATCAATGCGATCACGCCGACGCCTTTCCACAGCTTGGCGTAGCCGCTGGCGTGGTGCGGCAAGGGATCAATGGCGTGCAGGTAGACGGCGGAAACAATCAGCAGCGCGGCCCACAGTAGCATGTGCACCAGCTCGGGGATCACCGGCGAAATCAGCCAGATCGCCACGCCCAGCAACAGCACGCCGAAGAAACTCTTGACCGCTTCCATCCAGCCGCCCGCGCGCGGCAACAGCGCGCCGGCGGAAACCCCCACCAGCAGCAACGGCGCACCCATGCCCAGGGCCAGGAAAAACAGCGCCGAGCCGCCCAGCACCACGTTCCCGGTCTGGCTGATATACAGCAGCGCGCCGGCCAGCGGCGCCGCCACGCATGGGCCTACGATCACCGCCGACAGCATGCCCATGACAAAAACTCCGATCAGGCCGCCGCCCCGGACCTTGTTGCTGGCCTCGGTAAAACGGCTCTGAATGAAGCTCGGCATCTGTAATTCGTACATGTCGAACATGGAAAGCGCCAGCGCCACGAAAATCAGGGCGAATCCGCCCAGCACCCATGGGTTCTGCAGCGCCGCAGAGAGCAGGGTGCCGGACATGCCTGCCGCCACGCCGACGGCGGCATAGGTGATCGCCATGCCGAGTACATAGGCGAACGACATGACGAAGGCGCGGGACTTGGTCAGCCCCCCGCCCTGGCCGACGATGATGCCGGAAAGGATCGGGATCATCGGAAATACGCAAGGGGTCAGCGCCAGCAGCAGGCCGAAGCCGAAGAACGTCGCCAGGATCAGCCAGAAGCTGCCGCCCTTGAGCAAGGCGCCGATGCGCGAGGAGTCGTTTTCCTGTGGTTGTGCAGAAGGACTGGCGACCGTTTCGGGCGTTGGCGATGCGGCCGGGGAAACCTCTTTCGTTGCCGGAGCGGGTGCGTGCGAAGCCAGCGATGCCGCAACAGCAGCCTGTGGTGCCAGCGGCGCCGGTTGCGCCGCAAGCTCGGCATGCGGCTGGGCAAAGCGCTCATCGGTCGTCGGCATGCCGCCGATCAGGGTCAGGCCGGCAATTTTCCGCGCCGGCGGATAACACACGCCTTTTTCGCTGCAACCCTGATAGCCGGCGACCAGGCTGATAATCTGTTCATCGTTGCTCGAGCGTTTCAGGATGATGACCGCCTGGAAGGATTTGTGAAACACCTCGGTTTTGCCGAAATTGGGGTCGGTCTTGATGTCGCCCGGCGGCATGATCACGGAATCGATCTGAGCGCTGCCGTTCTTCAGCGCGAACTTGATCTTGTCGCGATACAGGTAATAGCCGTCGGCGATATTGAAGCGGGCCAGCAGGGTGTTTTTGTCGATGACCTTGACCGCCAGATTGAACGCCTTGTCGGGCGACAGAAACTCATCCTGGCTGTTCAGCGACTTGAGGATAAAGGATTTGCCCACGGCCTCCGTGGGCGGGGCGGGGAGATCCAGCTTGGCCACCTGGATTTGCGGCGGGTAGCATACGCCGATATCCGCGCATCCCTGCGACGTCGCCTTCAGGGTGATCCTGGGTGTGCTGCCGCGAATATAGGGCAGATGGATCACCAGGGTATTGCGGTAAAATTCGATCTTGCCGAAAAATTCATCCTGCTTGATTTTCCCGGCGGGCATCTGCGGTGCACCCAGAGTGACGTCGGCGGGCTCTGCCTGGAACTTGAACTTGTTCTTGTACAGGTAAAACCCCTCGGCGATCTGGTAGCGCACCTCCAGTGTCTTGTCGTCAATTACCCGTGCGGAGAATTTGAATGCCTGATCCGGCTCGGGCAGATCGCCCTCGGCAGCTTGCGCCGCCCAGGAGAGCAAGAGAAAAACGACCATCAACAAATAGCGCATCTTCGACCTTATTCTGCGGGATTAATCGGTGCCGGGTTTATCGTTTCGGCGGCCAGCCAATCGAAATATGCGGGCAAACCGGCAACCATGGGGATTGCGATAATTTCCGGAAGTTCATAAGGGTGACACTCCCGGATGGTTTTTTCAACCTTGCCGTAATGCGCCCCCAATGTTTTAATCAGCAGCGTGATCTCCTGCGCCGTTTCGATTTTCCCCTGCCAGCGATAGACCGATTCGCAGGGCGCGAGAATGTTGACGCAGGCCGCAAGCCGTTGTTCCACCAGACTGTCGGCCAGCCGCCGGGCGGCATCCCGGTCCGGCAGGTTGGTAATAACCAGCACTGCATCCAATTGAGGTTCCATTTATGCGTGGTTTGCTAATTTTGTTTATTCTACTTGGTTTTCCGGCACTGGAGATTTATGTCCTGATCAAATTATCCGGTTTCATCGGCTGGTGGCTGCTGCTCTGGCTGCTGGCGAGCGCGGCGCTGGGCAGTTGGCTGGTGCGGGAGGCTGGCGCCATGGTGCCGCAGCGTCTTTTCGCCGCGCTGCAGTCGGGCCATTCTCTCAGCCTTGCCCTGCTCTTCAGCTTCCGTACCGTGCTGGCCGGGCTACTGCTTATTTTTCCCGGTATCGTCAGCGATTTTCTCGCCCTGATCCTGCTATTGCTGCCGCCCCCCAAGGTGCCCGGTCCGCCCGCTGCCGCGAATGACGAGAATATCATCGAGGGCGACTGGGAGCGGGTCGACGACAGGGACAGGCTGCGATAGCGCCGCCACGTCACTGATGCAGCCCAGGCACTATGGTAATATCTGGCCGCAAATTAACGGACTGAAAAGTGAGCAAAGGAACCGACCATGCCCCATAAAATAACCGTCAAACCGAGCGGCCATGCGTTTTCCGCTGAAGCGGGCGAATCCATACTGGATGCCGCCCTGCGCGAAGGCCACACGCTTCCTTACGGTTGCCGCAACGGCGCCTGCGGCGTGTGCAAGGGCAAGATTCTGGAAGGTACGGTGGATTACGGCGACTATCAGGAACACGCGCTGAAAGAAACAGAAAAGGCCGAAGGGCTGGCGCTGTTTTGCTGCGCCAGGCCGAAAACCGATATCGTCATCGAGGTGCATGAAGTCGCGGGCGCGCAGGACATCCAGCCCAAAACCATGCCCTGCAAAGTGGAAAAAATCGAGATAGTGACAGAAGACGTCGCCGTGCTTTGCCTGAAACTGCCGACCGGCGAGCGCCTGCAATTCCTCGCCGGCCAGTACATCGATATTCTGCTCAAGGACGGCAAACGCCGCGCCTACTCCCTGGCCAACGCTCCCCACGACGACGATTTTCTGCAACTGCACATCCGCCGCGTGCCCGACGGCAGTTTCAGCAACCAAGTCTTCACCCAGCTGCACGAAAAAGCCATCCTGCGTTTTGAAGGTCCGTTGGGTAGCTTCTTCCTGCGCGAGGACAGCGACAAGCCCATTCTGCTGCTCGCCAGTGGCACCGGCTTCGCCCCGGTCAAGGCGATGCTCGAACATGCCTTCCATCACGGCATCGGGCGGCCAATCACTTTCTACTGGGGTGCCAACAAGCTGGCCGATTTTTACATGCGTGAGTTGCCGGAAAAATGGGTGCGGGAGCATGCCAATTTCAAATTCGTGCCGGTGCTGTCCGATCCCGTGCCGGAAGATCACTGGCAGGGCCGGACCGGTTTCCTGCACCAGTCGGTAATGGCGGACTTCGCCGACCTTGGCGGCTATCAGGTCTACGCCTGCGGCTCGCCGGTGATGGTGGAAGCGGCGCATAACGCACTGACCGCAGAACGCGGTCTGCCGCCAGAAGAGTTCTATTCGGACGCGTTTACCTTCAGCAGCAAACCCAAGGCCTGAACCGCAACAGCCGATAAATGCGGCATCTATCGTTTTCCGGCCAGCAAAAATAAAATGGCCGCGACGGGAAGACTCAGCTCCGTAGCCGGAAGGAATGTAATTCATCCGGGCTACTTGCTCCCAACCCACCAGTCAGGATGGACGCTGCGGCCGGCAAGTCGGCTCCTCTCTCCCCAAACATTACGCGCGGAAAAAAGGCAGCCGATTTATTTAATGAGTTAGCGCCTTTAATAGAGCCGGAGATTTGCTATAGTTGAGTCCTCAACATCACTGAAAACAGCATGTCATATAGTCTAAGCCAGTTCCTGCTAAACTGGGGTTTGATGACCCTTTCCCTGTGGGTGGTCAGCCATGTTTTTCACGGGATTTCATTTTCCGATAAGCAGTCCCTGGTCGTTTCCGCCCTGCTGTTGGGCTTGGCCAATGCGATTGTGAGGCCGCTGCTTATCCTGTTCACGCTACCGCTGACGTTGCTTACTTTCGGCTTGTTTCTGCTGGTGATCAACGCATTGATGATTTTGCTCGTGTCTTCATTGGTAAGAGGTTTCAGCGTGTCGGGGTTCTGGGTCGCTTTTTTTGCAAGCATCTTTATTTCGATTTTCAATTTCTTCGTCGATCTGGCCATCTTTTCAGGGAACGATGCCATCCTCAGAATTGAGCCCCTGTCCCATGGCGTTTTCACCTAGGTCCGCCGGTGCGATGAATTGGCATCCCCGTTTTTGCCGCCGTGTTACCGAGAACTGTTTCAGCAAAACAGGCCTATTCAAAAAATGACCCATACTGCAAAAGACTTGAATTGGAATCAATTCATTCTGGGGCTGATCGCGCTGGCTTCTGCGCTGGGCGTTTTTGAATTTGTTAAATACGATGCGTTCGTCAGCACGTATATGCGTGTACTGGGCGCGATCAGCCTTGCCTTGGGCAACCTGGTCGGCTACGTTTTTCTGGGTTCGGTTTTATGGGGTGCGGTCAGGTTAATTCGGGGAGAAGAAAAAGCACCGGCCCCGAAGCTTTTTTTGTTCATCGCAGCCACGGCGATCTCTGTGTTTCATATGGCAAGCAATATGTAGAAATTTCTCCGGTGCCTAAGCGCGCGCAGGGTCTTGCATTAACGCATCCCGACCCGAAAAGGTTATGGCATGTTGCAATGCAAGACCCGTTTCGTGAGTCTGCTATGGGTGGGGTGAGTTCCGGAAGGGGGGCAGTTGTGACGCAGAAGATCAGTTGCGTTGCAACAACGCCATGCTCGCACGGTAATGCTTGCCCGCTTCTTCGGCGCGGCCGATTTTTTCCAGCAGTTGCGCCAGCGCCATGTGTGTTTCCGCGCTGGGCTCGATGCTCAGGCTCGCTTCCAGATAGCTCTGCGCCTTGCCCCACAACTCGCGCTTGGCGCATAGCTTGCCCAGAGCCTGTAGCAGCGCGGCATCGTCGGGGTGTTTCTTCAGCCAGTTTTCGGCGCGTTCGATCTGCTTCAGCACATCCTTGCCCAGGCATTCGCCGTACTGCCTGGCCACGTCGCTGTCCCACTGGCTTTCCAGGCTGTCGGTGAGAATGTCCATCGCGGTCTGGCAATCATTGAAGGAGAGGAAGCCCTGTGCCGCAGCCAGAGCGATCTTGCTGTCGGTCTTGTCGTAGCCGGGGATTTTCTGCCAGTATTCGCGCAACCCTCCCACGTCCTGCCGCCTGCGCTTGAGATTTTCCTGGTGCGCGGCGATCTTCTGCTGCGCCGCCTGGAGCGGGTCGATTGCCTCCTTTTTTTCCAGCTGGGCAACCAGCATCAGAACCTGATCCCAGTTTTTCGCCTGCGTCTGCGCTTTCAGCTCCAGCTTGAGCGCCGCAAGGTTCTTGCGCGTGGTGGCTTGCAGTTCTTTCAGGACGCGCAGTGCCTGGGCGAAGGCGCGCTGGTCGAGCAGCAGTTCGGCCTGGGTCATCAGCCGTGGCTCGGGTTGTTCCCGCGCCACGTGCTCGGCCTGCACCAGATAGTCGTCGCGGCGGTCGAACGCTTTCAGTTCATGGGCTGCGCGTGCCGCCAGCAGGGCATTGGCCAATGGCGATTCCTGTAATTTCAGCGCGGTAGCGGCAAACTTTTCGGCCTTGGCGTAGCGCCCTCCGAAAAAAGCCAGCAGGGCATCATCCATCGCCGCGCGCGCCTTGTCACGCCGCCGCTCCTGCCGGAAGGCGCGGACGTAGGCCGGCAGATTCAAAGTGTGGGATGCCAGCCGCACCACGATATAGCCGGTGACAAAGGCGGCCAGCAGGAGCGCCATGAACAGGCTCAGGGAGAGCTCGATGCGCCAGGGCGGGTAAACCAGCAGAACATAACCCGCGCTGTACTTGGTCGCCATGGTCAGCGCCACCGCCGCAGCCAGGATGGCGAGAATCCAGAATAGCGTTTTCACCGGGCACCCGGCCTTTCATGCGCCAGCTTGTAGTTGCGCACTGCATTGAGGCTGGCGGAAATGTCCGGCATCTCGATGCTCACCGGGCCGCTCGCGAGCTGCTTAAGGGTGCCCAGCGCGGATTGGGTGGACTTGGCCTTGACATCGAAATAGCGTCGCAGCCAGGTTTCCGCGGCCTTCAGGTCGGCCCGGTAAGCGGCTTCATCATGGCGCAGCAGGGCGATGCGCGCCGATAACAGGCGCAGCTTGATGTTCTCGCGCAGGAAATAGGATTGCGACGGGGCAAGCAGCGGCGTTTCCGGCGTTTCCATGTTCTGGATGCGAACCAGCTGTTTCATGTCCAGCCAGATTTCCCATCCGAGCTTCGCCCACGGGCGTTCCTCGCCACGGGGTTTTGCCGCCGCCTGATTGGCGGGCAGTTCGTCGCCGATCGTAAGCGGCAGGTCGTCCACCATATTGGACAGATTATCGAGGCGCAGGCTGTAGCCGACCACGTCCACTGTCGGCAGCGCCTGCAAGCGTTCAATATCCTTGACGATGGTTTTGCGCAGGCTGATGAACTGCGCCTTGTCCAGCCGCTGCAAACGGCTGTCAACCGTTTGCAGCGCAATCAGCGCGGCCTTGGGATTGCCGGCGAGCTGCAACTGCTGGCTGGCGACCAGCAGCGTTTGCTCGATCTCGGCCAGTATCCACTCGTCGCGGTTGCGCGACAGCTCCTGGTAAAGCGCCTCCAGCGCCACCTGCTGGTTCTGCGATTCGGCCAGCTTCTGTTCCAGCATGCCGACCTTGACCAGCGCCTGCCGGGATTCTTCCTGCGCCCGCGCCGCCACGATCTGGCTTTCCTTGTTATGGCTGTCTAAATCGGCCAGGCGCCGGCCCAGATTCTGTTCGAGGGCGTTGCCGTACTGCCGGCTGTCCAGCCATTGCCAGCCGATCAGTACCAGCGCCACGACCGCTACGGCCAGCCCCAGATTGAAGCGGGAAGGCGTCGCTCGCGCCGAAGCCTTTTCGGCGGGCGCCTGAATTTCCTGTGGCTTGTCTTCCATATTCTCGCTCATGCCTGCTCTCTAAGTATTTTGCCGCCATGCAATCAGACCGTCCAGCAATCCGTCATCCCCTGGCGGCGTCACATAAACCTGTTCGGCGCCCAGCTCGCGCGCCACTTCGGCAATCCCTTCATGAAAGGCGAACACCGGGGTTTTTTTCAGGAATGCTTGCCCGGCTGTGCCCACCAGATCGAACAGATTGCGCATGCTTTCGCCGCTGGTCACCGTAACTGCGCCCACTTCGCCATGCGCCCATCGCTTCAGCAAGGCTTCGACATCCGCGCCGACCGGCTTGCCGCGCCGATAGCATTCGGCAAAGGTAACTCCGGCGCCGCGCCGGGTCAACTCCTCGCCGAGCAACTCGCGTCCGCCCTCGCCGCGAAAAATCACCACCTGCTTGCCCGCCACGTCCTGCAGCTCAGGCAACGCCAGCAAGGCCTCGCTGTCGAATCGTCCCTGCGGCACCAGCACATCGTCGATACCGAGCTGCGCCAGCGCCTTGCCGCTGCCCTTGCCCACGGCAGCGCAGCGCAGTCCCTGCGGCCAGGCTCGCCTTGCGCGGATCAGGCTCATCGCCTTGTTGACCGCATTGGGGCTGATGAAAATCGCCAGGTCGAACTGTTCCAGCCGGTCGATTATGGCAGACAGGACGCTCATGTCCTTTGCGTCGAAGATTTCCAGCGTCGGAAACAGGATCGCCCTGCCGCCGGCGCGCTCGATCAGTTCCGCCAGATGCCCGGCCAGATGCGCCGGTCGGGTCACCAATACGCCGAGCCCTGCGAGCGGCTTCATTGTTGCGCGTCGAGCTCCGCCAGAATCTTGTCCGCGCCCATGCCGATCAGGCGTTGCGCCAGTTCATGGCCGAGCGCCTCCGCCTCGCCGGGCCTGCCCGATACCTCGGCCCGCACCATGCGGACGCCGTCCACGCTGGAAACAAAGCCGCGCAGCCTGAGCACGTCGGCGGAAATTTCGGCAAAGCCGCCCAGCGGCACCTGGCAACTGCCAGCCAGAGCGCGGCTCATCGCCCGCTCGGCGGTGACGCAGGCGGCGGTATCCGAATGGTTCAGCGGCGCCAGCAGGGCGACCAGATCGTCACGCCCGGCGCAGCATTCGATGCCGAGCGCGCCCTGGCCCACTGCGGGCAGGCTTTGTTCGGCCGGCAGCAGTGAGGCGATGCGCTCGCCCAGGCCGAGACGCTTCAACCCCGCCGCCGCCAGAATGATCGCGGCATACTGGCCCTCGTCCAGCTTGCGCAGGCGGGTCTGCACGTTGCCGCGCAGCGACTCGATCCTGAACGACGGAAAGCGTGCCTGGATCTGGCACTGGCGGCGCAGGCTGGAAGTGCCGACCACGCTGCCCGGCGGCAGCTCTTCCATCGCCTTGAACCGGTTGGAGACGAAGGCGTCGCGCGGGTCTTCGCGTTCGCCGATGGCGGCGAGCATGAAGCCTTCCGGCAGCGTCATCGGCACATCCTTCAGCGAATGCACCGCGATGTCGGCACGTCCGTCCTGCATCGCCTGTTCGAGCTCCTTGACGAACAGTCCCTTGCCGCCGATCTTGGCGAGCGGGGAATCGAGAATCTGGTCGCCGGTGGTGGTCATGCCCAGTATGTTTATTTCCAATTGGGGATATAATAATTGCAGTTGCTGACGGACATGGCGAGCCTGCCACATTGCCAATGCGCTTTCGCGCGATGCAATGGTGAGTTTTGTTATGTTTGTGCTTGTTTTCAACGATGACCCCGAAGTGATGGTGTACATTTGAACATGAAATCGGCTAACCGCCTGTTGATTCTAATTTTATCATGGTTCATCTGCTCCTGCGCGTATGCGCAGGATCGAACCGAGGTTCCGCTGGTGCGCGACTTCACGCTTGAAGCCAGGACGGCGCAAGCCCGAAAAGTGCCTATCCTGGTCATGTTCGGTCGCCGCAATTGCGCTTTCTGCGACCAGGTTCTCAACGAGTTTCTGGTGCCGATGCAACACAATACGGAGTACGACACGAAAGTGATCATGCGCCGGATTGATATAGGCAGCAGCGCCAGACTGCGCCTCTTCTCCGGCAAAAATACCACCCACGCGCACTTCGCCAAGGAAAACAATATCTTCCTGACCCCGACCATCAAGCTGTTCGATGCCGAGGGAAATGAACTGACCGAGCCGCTGATCGGCCTGACCACGCCGGACTATTATGGCGGCTTTCTGGATCAGCGCATCGACGAAGCGCTGGCTAAGGTTCGCGCCGCGAAATAAATCAGTTGCGCCCGAGCTCCTTGACGATGTGCTGCTGCCGGCGGCTTACCGGCAGCTTCTCCGCGATACCTTCCAGCGTCACCACCCAGCCGGAATGGATCTCGCCCGCCCCGTCCTGCATCTGCCGCTCGAAGCCTTTGACGTAAGCCCTCGCTACCAGGCAATTGCGGTGAATGCGCACGAACCGCTCGCCGAATTCCTGTTCCAGTTGGTTCAGGGATTCCTCCACCAGATGCTCGCGCTCCGCAGTTCTGACCGTGACGTACTTGAGTTCGGCGCGCAGGTAACGAATTTTTTCCACCGGGACCAGAACGACCCGGCCGCGTTCGTACACGCTTAAACTCATTCTGCCTTGCGGCACCAGTCCGCGCAATGCCGCCACGCCGCCGGCAGGCAGCGCTTTCGCCTTGCGCAGCGCGGCAAGCAGGCGTTCGGCCCGAACCGGCTTGAGCAGGTAGTCGATGGCATTCACCTCGAATGCCTGGACGGCGTAATGATCGTAGGCGGTGATAAAAACGATGGCGGGCGGGGATGGCAGCCTTTGCATATGCTGCGCCGCCTCGATGCCATCCATGCCCGGCATGCGGATGTCGAGCAGCACCACATCCGCCGCGCTTTGGGACAGCCGTTCCAGCGCCTCGCCGCCATCCGCCGCTTCTCCCGCCAGTTCCAGCGGCTGGCTGACGGCGCAATCCTGCAGCAGCTCCTTGAGCCGGCTGCGGGCGGGCGCTTCGTCGTCCACAATCAGGATGCGCAGGGGTTCAGTCATCTTTCCCGCTCACGTAAGGCACGATGATATGCACCTGATAACGGTTGTCGCCGATCTGGGTCATCAGCGAGGCTTCCGCGTCGAAGTGCAATTCCAGCCGCTCGCGGATATTCGCCAGCGCCATTTTGTTGCCGGCATGATGGCCGCCTTCCGTGGGATAAGGATTGGCCAGCACCAGATGCACCTGGTTGCGGGAGCGGTAAATATTGATCACGATCTCGCCCGGCTCGGCGGCGGGCTCGATGCCGTGGTACACCGCGTTTTCCAGCAAAGGCTGCAGCACCAGCGGGGGAATCAGCGCATCCCCCGGCATGTTATCGACATACCAGGCCACCCGTAGCCGCGCCCCCAGACGCAGATGTTCCAGATCCAGGTACTGGCGGCACAGCGCCACCTCCTGCTCCAGCGGCGCCAGTTGCCGGTTGTCGGCCATCAGCACACGAAACAGGTCGGCCATGTCTTCCAGCGCCCGTTCGGCGCCCTTCGGATCCGAACGGATCAGGCTGAGCACGGCGTTGATGCTGTTGAACAGGAAATGCGGCCGGATTCGCGCCTGCAAGGCCTGTAGCCGGGCCTCGCTGATCGCCGGGGAGAAAGCGCGGCTGCGCAGGTGGAAGTAACCCAGCAACACGCCGCTCGCCAGCAGCGCGAACAGCCAGTGGCGCTGCAGTTCGCCCAGGTCGGTATAAAAAAGACGCTGGCTGAAGGCATGCGCCAGGGCGACCAGCAGCAACTCGATCGCCAGCACGACGATCACGCCAGCACGGTAAGGAAGGCGTGACAAAGCCCGGCGCCCGAGGCACAAAACCAGCAGGGAAAGCAGCAACAGCGGCTGCACCAGCGCCGAAAGTTCGATCAGCTCCTGCCACGCTGCGGCAAGCGTGGGCGCCTTCAGCATGGCCGCCACCGCGCTCATGCCATCGACGATAACCAGAATGCGCAACATGATGCCGAGGTTGCAGAAATTCGGCAGCGCCGCGACGGGTTGGGGCGTCGCCGCCGCTGTGGGAGTGACGGAATTTTGCTTTATACTTGCCATATTCAGAATATTGGTCAAGGTGACAACAAGATGCAACAAAAACCTTCGGCGCCAGGCAAAACCTGGTCGGGCCGGTTTGCCGAACCGGTGGCGGAACTGGTCAAGCGCTACACCGCCTCGGTGGAGTTCGACCAACGCCTGGCGGAGTTCGACATCCAGGGATCGCTGGCTCATGCGGCCATGCTCGAAGCCTGCGGCATCATCGGCGCGGAAGACCTGGCGGCGATCCGCAACGGACTGGCGCAAATCCTCGAAGAAGTCCGCAGCGGCAAATTCGAGTGGCTGCTCGATCTGGAGGATGTTCACCTTAATATAGAGAAACGCCTCACCGCCTTGGTCGGCGAAGCCGGCAAGCGCCTTCATACCGCCCGCTCGCGCAACGACCAGGTGGCCACCGACGTCCGCCTGTGGCTGCGCGCCGCCATCGACGAGCTGACCGGGCTGGTCAAGGGACTGCAATCCGCCCTGCTCGATCTGGCGGAGCAGCATGCCGAAACCGTGATGCCCGGCTTCACCCACCTCCAGGTCGCCCAGCCGGTGACTTTCGGCCACCATCTGATGGCTTACTTCGAAATGCTCAAGCGCGACGGCGACAGGATGCGCGACTGCCGCAAGCGCGTCAACCGCCTGCCGCTGGGCGCGGCGGCGCTGGCCGGCACCAGCTTCCCGATCGACCGCGAAATGGTGGCGCGCGAACTGGGCTTCGACGGCGTCTGCGAGAATTCCCTCGACGCCGTCTCGGATCGAGATTTCGCCATCGAATTCACCGCTTGCGCCGCACTGGTCATGACCCATCTGTCGCGCCTGTCGGAAGAGCTGATCCTGTGGATGAGCCCGCGCGTCGGCTTCATCGACATCGCCGACCGCTTCTGCACCGGCTCCTCGATCATGCCGCAGAAAAAAAACCCCGACGTGCCCGAACTGGTGCGCGGCAAGACCGGCCGCGTCACCGGCCACCTGATGGCGCTGCTGACCCTGATGAAATCGCAGCCGCTGGCCTACAACAAGGACAACCAGGAGGACAAGGAGCCGCTGTTCGATACCGTCGACACGCTCACCGCCACCCTGCGCATCTACGCCGACATGATGGGCGGCATCACGGTGAACAAGGACGCGATGCGCCAGGCCGCATTCCAGGGCTACGCCACCGCCACCGACCTGGCCGACTACCTGGTGAAAAAAGGGCTGCCGTTCCGCGACGCACACGAAGCCGTGGCCTTGGCCGTGCGCCATGCTGAAGGCAAGCGCTGCGACCTGAGCGAACTTTCCCTGAATGAACTGCTCGAATTCTCGCCCCTGATCGCCGACGACATCTTCGCCGTGCTCACCCTCGAAGGCTCGCTCAACAGCCGCAACCACATCGGCGGCTCGGCTCCCGAACAAGTCCGGGCGGCCATCCGGCGCGGGCGTGAATTCATCGAGAAAACATAATCCATTTCTTGATTAATAAAAGCGTTAACCGCAAAGGACGCAAAGGTTCGCCAAGGAAAAAACAGAGCCCTCAGACATGCCAGTCTGATTGCATTTCCTTAGCGTCCCTGGCGTCCTTTGCGGTGAAAGATTTTTGCTGTTTATTGTTGGATTGAATGCGAATTGGAATAACACCCATGACCTCAAAAAAAATCATCCCGATCATCCCGGAATCCGAGCTATCCGACGAGGCCAGCGCTTGCGCCAGCGCCGAGCCGTATGCGCTGATGGTGCTGGGCGACAGCATGCTGCCCGAATTCGAGGAAGGCGAAATCATCGTGATCGAGCCGGAAGGCCTGGCGCGCGACGGCTCCTATGTCGTCGCCTGGCACAAGGACGAATACATCTTCCGCCAACTGGTGCAGTACAACGAGCGTTGGTATCTGAAGCCGCTCAACGACCTTTACCCCACCGACGAAGTGCCGGGGCTGGAAGTGGTAAAGGGGGTGGTGATACAGAAGAAGAAACCGGGCAAGCGGAGCTCGATGAAGTCTTATATTTAGGGTTTTTCGGGGCGCTTTTTCTCGCCCTATTCGTCTGCACATCACACCAGCCAGCACAGAGAAATGATTGACATTGTAACTATATAGGTTACACTTAATTATGATCAAGTCGTTCGCGCACAAGGGGCTGGAACTGTTTCACCTCACCGGCAAAACCAGTGGGATACAGGCCATGCACACCAAGCGGCTGCGTCAAATCCTGACCTTGCTCGAAGCTGTGAAAGCCGTGGAGGACATGGATGCACCGGGACTTAAATTGCATCAGCTCAAGGGCGCACGCAAGGATATTTGGGCCGTAACCGTACAGGCGAACTGGCGTGTCACATTCCGCTTCGCCGATGGCGATGCGGAAATTGTCAATTACGAGGACTACCACTAGGAGGCTAACATGAGCAAGATGCACAACCCCGCCCACCCCGGCGAAGTGCTGCGCGACCTGTGGCTGGAGCCGCTGGGAGTAAGCATTACCAGTGCAGCGGAAAAGCTGGGGGTAAGCCGCAAGACGTTATCCAAGATCATCAACGGCAATGCTGGCATATCGGCGGACATGGCGCTGAGGCTGGCGACCTGGCTGGGCACGACGCCGGATATGTGGCTGGGGATGCAGGCTCAGTGGGAACTGTGGCAGGCAGCGCA
>DATKUY010000051.1:0-59005 GCA_035530375.1 Sulfuricella sp.
GTTGCCGCCCCCGGTCAACGATGCGCGCTGCAAGGAGTGTTCGCTGAAGGAAATCTGCCAGCCTCAGGCGGTTGCCGAGCGTGCGGTGCAGCATGTTTTGCTGGAAACCTTGTTTGAGCCGGGAGAAGATTAAAAATGGCGCGCCAGATTCTCAATACGCTGTATGTCATGACGCCGAATTCCTATCTCCATTTGGAGAATGATACGGTGCGGGTGGATGTGGAGCACGTGAAGAAATTGCAGGTGCCGCTGCATCATCTGGGGAGCTTGGTTTGCCTGGGCAACATCATGCTTTCCCCCGCACTGATGCACCGCTGCGCCGACGAAGGCATCGGTCTGGTGTTGCTGACGGGTAACGGGCGCTTCAAGGCACGGCTGGAAGGGGCGGTGAGTGGCAACATCTTGCTGCGGCAGGCACAGCACCAACAGGCGGGCACCCCCGCCTTTGCCCTGGAAACTGCTCGAACCATCATCGCAGGCAAGATCAAGAACAGCCGCTATGTTTTGCAGCGCGGTGCGCGGGACGCCAATGAAGATGAAGACGCCCAAATCCTGCGCGCCGCCGCCGAGCATCTTGCCGCCTCATTGCGGGCGGCTGCCGGGGCCGCCGATCTCGACGCCCTGCGCGGCGTGGAAGGCGATGCCGCCAAGACCTATTTCGAAGCTATGCCCGCCTTGGTGCGTCGGGACGTTCGCCCCGCCTTCGCCATGAATGGGCGTACTCGCCGCCCGCCACGCGACCGCTTCAATGCCCTGATCTCCTTCCTCTATTCCATGCTCATGAACGACTGTCGCTCGGCGCTGGAGGCCGTCGGCCTTGATTCTCAATTGGGTTTTCTCCATGCGGTGCGACCGGGGCGGGCGGCGCTTGCCCTCGACCTGATGGAAGAATTCCGTTCTCTTGTCGCCGACCGGCTGGCGCTCACCTTGGTGAACCGTGGACAGATCGGCGAAAAGGATTTTCACGAGCGGGAGGGCGGCGCGGTGCAACTGGGAGACGATGCACGCAAAACCGTTATCGTTGCCTATCAAGAGCGCAAGCAGGAGGAAATTACCCATCCCCTGCTGGACAGCAAAATGCCTCTCGGCCTCGTGCCCCTGCTCCAGGCGCGCCTGCTCGCCCGCACGGTGCGCGGCGAGATGGAAGGCTATTTGCCGTTCCTTGCCAAATAACCATGCTCGTCATCATCACCTATGATGTTTCCACTGAGACCCGCGAAGGGCGGCGGCGATTGCGCAGGGTGGCGAAGCTGTGTGAAGGTGTCGGCCAGAGGGTGCAGAAATCGGTGTTCGAATGTCAGGTGGATTTGATCCGTTTCGAGGAACTGGAAAGAAGGCTGCTGGAAGAAATCAACAAAGAAGAGGACAATTTGCGCGTCTATCGCATCACCGAACCCACGCGGCTACATGTCAGGGAGTATGGTTGTTTTCGTGCGGTGGATTTCGAGGGGCCGTTGCTGGCATGAAACGCGAACCCTTAGCAATGGCGCAAACTCAGCAGTTTCGCGGACATGACAACACATTGAAGCTTATGAATTATTCTTTCTCTCACTTTTACCAAACCCAATCTTGGCGACGCGGCGCGCCAAGGTTCGCGCCCAACCCAGAATTAAATCTTTCGCAACGAAAGGTTACAGCCGCAAAGTAGCGCCTGCCCCTCGGGGCGGGCGAGGATTGAAACAAAATGTGGGGCGAAGGGCCGCGCAAGGGCGCCCGGGTAGCGCCTGCCCCTCGGGGCGGGCGAGGATTGAAACAACTTTTGTAAGCGTAGCCGTGCTGGTGCCAATCAAAGTAGCGCCTGCCCCTCGGGGCGGGCGAGGATTGAAACAGCAATCCAGCGCACGCGGCCGGTGTACACCACGGTAGCGCCTGCCCCTCGGGGCGGGCGAGGATTGAAACGACGTCATAGCGGCGCTTTTCGGCGGCCGTGGGGAGTAGCGCCTGCCCCTCGGGGCGGGCGAGGATTGAAACTTGTTTGTGTGGGGCGTTGAACGTGGTGGGCCTTATGTAGCGCCTGCCCCTCGGGGCGGGCGAGGATTGAAACATATTTTTGGACAGGCCACGGGAAGCAACTTTAAGGTAGCGCCTGCCCCTCGGGGCGGGCGAGGATTGAAACAAATACCCCATGTTGATAATGTCCCGCATGGAAGGCGTAGCGCCTGCCCCTCGGGGCGGGCGAGGATTGAAACAATTGCGAACGCAACCAAAACGCCAGGAACCGCAAGGTAGCGCCTGCCCCTCGGGGCGGGCGAGGATTGAAACTATTCTGCGGCATTGCGAACCGTGGCCCCAAGGAGGTAGCGCCTGCCCCTCGGGGCGGGCGAGGATTGAAACGAGTTGAATAGATGATATCCAGCCGCCGCAAAAGGTAGCGCCTGCCCCTCGGGGCGGGCGAGGATTGAAACACTGGCCTGATGGGCTCGACCAACACCGCCGCACTTGTAGCGCCTGCCCCTCGGGGCGGGCGAGGATTGAAACATTCCGCCCAGGTCGTTGACGTAGCAACGCCCGCTGTAGCGCCTGCCCCTCGGGGCGGGCGAGGATTGAAACGACCAAGTGCTGGCTATGGGTTCGCTCATGGGCGGTAGCGCCTGCCCCTCGGGGCGGGCGAGGATTGAAACTTAACGCCAGGCTTTGAAAGGTCGACGCCCATGAGGTAGCGCCTGCCCCTCGGGGCGGGCGAGGATTGAAACATTAAATATATAATGTTACGGTACATATCACACTGTAGCGCCTGCCCCTCGGGGCGGGCGAGGATTGAAACGGTCGAATACTGGTTGACCGCCGGGTATCGCAAAGTAGCGCCTGCCCCTCGGGGCGGGCGAGGATTGAAACAAGTGAACCGCGTCGCGTTGCCGTCCAACCCTTGCGTAGCGCCTGCCCCTCGGGGCGGGCGAGGATTGAAACTTCCATAAGGACCGCGATAACTTCGCGTGACGGCGTAGCGCCTGCCCCTCGGGGCGGGCGAGGATTGAAACATTAAGGCTTATAGTGTGACTCCATTGGGGTCGAGTAGCGCCTGCCCCTCGGGGCGGGCGAGGATTGAAACATTACTTGGGAAAGCGTGAACCGCTCCCTGCTGTAGTAGCGCCTGCCCCTCGGGGCGGGCGAGGATTGAAACAATCATACGAGGTTCACCGTAATGTCAGCGGCGGGTAGCGCCTGCCCCTCGGGGCGGGCGAGGATTGAAACAACACGTCGGGAGCCGGCGGGGGCGGCGGGCACGGTAGCGCCTGCCCCTCGGGGCGGGCGAGGATTGAAACTTTTCGTATTCATCGACAAAGCGATGACCGAATGTAGCGCCTGCCCCTCGGGGCGGGCGAGGATTGAAACAATTTCTAGTGTACCGAAAATTCAATTTACGCCCGGTAGCGCCTGCCCCTCGGGGCGGGCGAGGATTGAAACATCAATACCGCGGCCATGATTGTGGGCGACGGTACGGTAGCGCCTGCCCCTCGGGGCGGGCGAGGATTGAAACAAGGCGTAGCCCTTGGACCCACCAGGCACCCCCGGCGTAGCGCCTGCCCCTCGGGGCGGGCGAGGATTGAAACTATCAGGCAATCCCCGGATGGGACGCAATCACCAACGTAGCGCCTGCCCCTCGGGGCGGGCGAGGATTGAAACTTCATGGTTCCACCCTATCCAAAAATAAACGGTAGTAGCGCCTGCCCCTCGGGGCGGGCGAGGATTGAAACAACCCGGAGTGCATCCAACCCTATGAACGCGTCTAGTAGCGCCTGCCCCTCGGGGCGGGCGAGGATTGAAACACCTTTCTGGTGCAGGTAACGGCAACCGGGTCGGGTAGCGCCTGCCCCTCGGGGCGGGCGAGGATTGAAACCGCAATCTTGGGGGCCATTTCGTCAAACTTGGCGAGTAGCGCCTGCCCCTCGGGGCGGGCGAGGATTGAAACGCCCTGTGCGTCGCGTCCATGTAGTGACTATAGAGTAGCGCCTGCCCCTCGGGGCGGGCGAGGATTGAAACAACTGCATAAAGGTGTAGCCATGACAATTCCCGCGTAGCGCCTGCCCCTCGGGGCGGGCGAGGATTGAAACCATGAAATCCTGCAAGGGAAAGGTGATGGTGAGTATGTAGCGCCTGCCCCTCGGGGCGGGCGAGGATTGAAACAAGTACCGCAAGGTCGTTTTCACAATAGGCGTCGAGTAGCGCCTGCCCCTCGGGGCGGGCGAGGATTGAAACCCCAGCATTGCGTATGAATGCGCGGAATGGCGACGTAGCGCCTGCCCCTCGGGGCGGGCGAGGATTGAAACTATTGCCCTGGCCCGTAACGGCGTGCGGCATCGCATGTAGCGCCTGCCCCTCGGGGCGGGCGAGGATTGAAACAATAGCTGGATGCTGGGCAAGGTCTTCTATGGCGTTGTAGCGCCTGCTCCTCGGGGCGGGCGAGGATTGAAACCAGATGACGCTGGCCGAAGAGTCGGAAATCAGGGCGTAGCGCCTGCCCCTCGGGGCGGGCGAGGATTGAAACGCAGCGTGAACCTTCGCAGCGCGAACCTTTACGGCGGTAGCGCCTGCCCCTCGGGGCGGGCGAGGATTGAAACTATGACGCGAACGCCAAGACCGGCGTCGCAAGTGGTAGCGCCTGCCCCTCGGGGCGGGCGAGGATTGAAACATGCCGGATTCAGCGAGGTACACCTGAATCAACGGTAGCGCCTGCCCCTCGGGGCGGGCGAGGATTGAAACAATTTACATTGCTGGCCCAATGAGCGGGATAGTCGACGTAGCGCCTGCCCCTCGGGGCGGGCGAGGATTGAAACCAAAATGCGCAGACTGGTCCGATAGCGTGCCCCACGTAGCGCCTGCCCCTCGGGGCGGGCGAGGATTGAAACCCCTCGATAGGTTATCTATCACCTGTACGCACACTGTAGCGCCTGCCCCTCGGGGCGGGCGAGGATTGAAACTTACCGTGATGATCTGGATCGGCTGGAGGATTGCGTAGCGCCTGCCCCTCGGGGCGGGCGAGGATTGAAACCGGTGAGGCTACCGATGTATGGTTGCGGTCTACCGTAGCGCCTGCCCCTCGGGGCGGGCGAGGATTGAAACTTGATGGCAGCAATAGCGGTTTCTCTCTGCTGCTGTAGCGCCTGCCCCTCGGGGCGGGCGAGGATTGAAACCCAACGAAGGAAACCATTTAGGCGCGATGCCTGCCGTAGCGCCTGCCCCTCGGGGCGGGCGAGGATTGAAACATCCGCGAGGCGGGCAATGCCACCTCGCGCGACCGTAGCGCCTGCCCCTCGGGGCGGGCGAGGATTGAAACCACACCAGCCAGGCGGCCGCTTCGTTCGGCAGGGGTAGCGCCTGCCCCTCGGGGCGGGCGAGGATTGAAACAAGGAATCCGCCATGAAGATGACCAAACTGGGCAAGGTAGCGCCTGCCCCTCGGGGCGGGCGAGGATTGAAACCACGGAAAGCCGATTATCGCTTACAGCATAGAGACGTAGCGCCTGCCCCTCGGGGCGGGCGAGGATTGAAACTTTCCAAATATGTTATTTGCAGCAAGGAAAAGACTCTGTAGCGCCTGCCCCTCGGGGCGGGCGAGGATTGAAACGACCCCAACACCCAGGAGGAACACCGCTATGTGGGTAGCGCCTGCCCCTCGGGGCGGGCGAGGATTGAAACGTGGGCCATCATCGCTGGTTTGTTGGTAGGGCCGGGTAGCGCCTGCCCCTCGGGTCATCTGCCTTGGCTTCCATCGCCAGAGAGCGTTCCCCACACCAGTGGGGATGAACCCCGAGGGCATCAGGCCACATTTCGTGGCAGGGAGTGTTCCCCACACCCGTGGGAATGAACCGGCCTATAACGTAGACCGGCCCCGTGGTTCGCAAGCTTCTTGTTCGCATCAGTATAACGGCTCTACCGCCTTTCCAGTTGCGAGAGCATCTGAATTTGCACTTGCTGAATCTGCACCAGACGCTCCCACTGGTGCGATAGCAGATGGTCGAGTTTTTCATTCAGGTGGCGGATTTCCAGTTCTGCTTTCAGGTTTACCTGATAGTCGTGCTCTGACCTGAGGCGGTCTTTTGCTTCCTGTCGGTTTTGGCTCATCATAATGATCGGCGCCTGAATGGCGGCAAGGCAAGAGAGTATGAGGTTGAGAAAAATAAAAGGGTACGGATCGACGGGACGCCAATAGATCACTGCGGAGTTCATGACTACCCAAGCCGCCAGGAATACAGCGAAGCAAATGAGGAAGGTCCAACTTCCACCAAACGCGGCTACCTTGTCCGCAAGTCGTTCACCGAATGTCCAGGCTTTTTCCGACTCCGCATCCACGTTCATCGACAGGATTTCGTGCTGCCGCAGGCTTTCGACTACTTCTTTCTCTAGCGAGGTCAGTTCTCCCCGCTCTGATTCGAGAATCGATTCGACGTAGTTTGTGTTGTACCGCGATAGATCGGCCCGGCAAATAAACGCGTCAGGAGACCAGTCAGGATGATCGCGCAAAATCAGTTCTGAGAGCGCATCACGGACGGTTGCGCCAGAGATTACATCTTTTGCCAGAAAGCTTTTGCCGCATACGATGCAAATGTGTTGGTGGGTTTGCGTTTTGCTCATGGCTTCCTCTTCTGTGACAGTAGAGATAACTAAACAACTTGAACAGGAGCTACCCACTATAGCTCAGGATCGTAAAGGTTTCTAAGCCGGAATTTCTTCAGGAACATCGGGGTAGACCTGGCTAGCAGCACTATATTCTAGACCTGTCCCGTGGTTCTTGGTGGATCAGGCGCGACGAAAGAATCCACTATTGCCATTCCGGCCCCGGGGCAAGTCCGGGGTAATTGAGTTGGAAACCAGTGGGTGCGACAAAACCGGATTCCCGTCTGCACGGGAGCGACGATGTTTAAATTTTTTGGCGACTATCTGTTGCCGTTAAAGGTGCTGGTGCAAGGAGGGTAAGATTGAAGCCCTGGCCTTGAGATATAATGTGTCCATGAAACTCCTTGCCCTCGACACCTCTACCGAGCTTTGTTCCGTCGCCTTGTGGCTCGACGGCGAAACGCTCGTGCGCGAAGAGATGGCGGGGCAGCGGCATTCCGAACTGGTGTTGCCGATGGTTCATGAGTTGCTCGCCGAGGCCGGACTGGATCTGAACGCACTGGACGGCATCGCCTTTGGCGAGGGGCCGGGCTCCTTTACCGGCTTGCGCATCGGTTGCGGCGTGGCGCAGGGCCTGGCGTTCGGCGCGGATTTGCCGGTGGCTGGCATCTGTACTTTGCTGGCAATGGCTGAGGCTTCCGGCGCAAGCCGCGTGATCGCCTGCCTGGATGCGCGCATGGGCGAGGTTTACCATGGCGTGTATGAAAAGGCTGAAGGTGAATGGCGCGCTTTGGGCACGCCCGGCTTAAGCGCGCCGCAGGATGTGCCGGAGGTTGCCGGCGAGGGCTGGGCCGGATGCGGCAACGGCTTTGCGGTCTATGGCGAGGTCTTGGCTGGGCGCTATGCCGGGCGGCTTGCTGAAGTCATGCCGGAGATTTTTCCTCATGCAGCGGAGATTGTCCGGTTGGGTGCTGAACGGTTCAAGAACGGCCTCGGTATGGACGCAGCCGAAGCCGCGCCGCTGTACATTCGCAACAAAGTCGCCTTGAAAACGAGCGAGCGATGAACGCCCGGTTGCAGGAAACTGCCGTTTTTAGACCGATGTACCTGGCGGATATCGAGGCGGTGGTTGCAATCGAATGCGAGATTTATCCTTTCCCCTGGACTTATGGAAACTTCCGTGATTCGTTTAATGCCGGATACAGCGTCTGGGTGTGTGAATTCGGCGGCACGGTGATCGGTTACAGCGTGATGATGGTGGCGGCGGACGAGGCGCACCTGCTCAATCTCGGCATCGCGCGCGACTGGCAGGGCAGGGGGCTGGGGCGCCGATTTCTGCACCATCTCATCGACCTGGCGCGCGGCTATCATGCCGGAATCCTGCTGCTGGAAGTGCGCCCTTCCAATATTGGGGCGCGCCGGCTTTATGCGACCACCGGATTCCGCGAGATCGCGGTGCGCAGAAAATATTATCCCGCCGAAAATGGGCGGGAAGATGCGCTGCTGCTGGAGCTGGTATTGTGACCGGACGGCGCGAACTTTATCTTCAGGAAATGGGCTTGGGCCCGGTATGGCGGCTCAAGCCGGCAGCGGCTGAACCACCGTCTCCGCTGGACATCCAGTCCATGGATAGTGCCGAGCTTGAAGCCGTGGTGGCGAACTGCACCGCCTGTGTCCTGCACAAGACCCGCACCCGGACGGTGTTCGGTGTGGGCGACGAAAATGCCGACTGGCTGTTCGTCGGCGAAGCGCCCGGCGCGGAAGAGGATGCGCAGGGCGAGCCTTTCGTCGGGCAGGCCGGCAAACTTCTCGACAATATGCTGAAAAGTATCGGCCTGAAGCGGGGCGAGAACGTGTATATCGCCAATGTGTTGAAATGCCGCCCGCCGGGTAACCGTGACCCGTTGCCGGAGGAGGTGGCGAGATGCATGCCTTACCTCGAACGCCAGATCGATCTGATCCGGCCGAAGCTGATCGTCACCTTAGGGAAATTTGCTGCCCAGACCCTGCTCGGTCGGGATGTGACAATCGCCAGCTTGCGCGGCAAGATACACGCCTACCGAGGCATCCCGTTGATCGTGACGTATCACCCGGCTTATTTGTTGCGCACCCTGCAGGACAAGGCCAAGGCATGGGAAGATTTGTGTTTGGCGCGTGAAACCATGCAGGGCTTGAGTTCCGTCGAATCGACTATCATATAAACAGCGTTGTTAATTCAGGAGATCATTATGCGGAATTGGTTGCTGCCCATCATGTTGCTGCTTTCCCTGTCCTTGAGCGGTTGCGGCTACAACACGCTGCAATCCACCGACGAGCAGATCAAGGCGAGCTGGTCCGAGGTGATTAACCAGTACCAGCGCCGCGCCGATCTGGTGCCCAATCTGGTGAACGTGGTCAAGGGCTATGCCGCACATGAGAAGGATGTGCTGACCCAGGTAACCGAGGCGCGCGCCAGGGTCGGCTCGATACAGGCCACGCCCGAGCTGATCAACGACGAGCAGGCCTTTGCCAAATTCCAGCAGGCACAGGCTCGCATGACCAGCGCCTTGTCCCGTTTGCTGGCGGTATCGGAGAATTACCCGCAACTCAAGGCAGACGGCGTATTCCGCGACTTGCAGGCGCAACTGGAAGGCACCGAAAACCGCATTACCGTGGCGCGCAATCGCTACATCAAGGCGGTGCAGGAGTACAACGTGACGGTGCGTTCCTTCCCCAGCAATCTCACCGCGATGATGTTCGGCTACAAGACCAAGCCGAATTTCAGTGTGGAAAACGAGAAGGAAATTTCCACCGCGCCCAAGGTGGATTTCAGTGCGGCGCCGGCTGCCAGATAAATGCGCCTGGCCTGGCTAAGCAGCGCTGTTGTCGCCCTGTGGCTGCTGTTCGCTCCATGGGCGGCGGCCGAGGTGGCGGTGCCGCCGCTCAAGGCGCGCGTCACCGACCTGACCGGAACGCTCCAGCCCGGCCAGCAGGCGGCGCTGGAGCATACCCTGCAAGCTTTCGAAGAGCGGAAGGGCAGCCAGGTCGCCGTTCTGATCGTCCCCACCACCCAGCCTGAAACCATCGAGCAGTATTCCATCCGCGTCGCCGAATCCTGGAAGCTCGGGCGCAAGGGCGTGGACGACGGTGTGCTGCTTCTGGTCGCGAAGAATGATCGCAAGCTGCGCATCGAGGTGGGCTACGGTCTTGAAGGTGCCATCCCCGATGCGGTGGCGAAACGGATAATCAGCGAAATCATCTCGCCTTATTTCAAAAAAGGGGATTTCTACGGCGGCATCGGCGCCGGAGTAGAGCGCATTATCAAAGTGATCGGAGGCGAGCCGCTGCCGGAGAAAGAATCATCCAGATCGAGCAGCCGACCGTCATCTGGCGGCGACTGGCTGGGGCTTGCCTTTGTTATCGCGGTCGTCATCGGCGGCGTGATGCGCGCCCTGTTCGGCCAGTTCGTCGGTGGGCTGGTCGCGGGATCGGTTGCCGCAGTTATCGCCTGGCTGCTGTTCACTTCGGCAATGGTGGCCCTTGGCGCAGGGTTGATCGTGTTCTTTTTTACCCTGTTCGGCCGCCACGGTGGGGTCGGTGGATGGGGTAGCGGGGGAAGCGGCTGGTCGGGCGGGGATGGCGGCGGATTCAGCGGCGGTGGCGGCGATTTCGGTGGCGGCGGCGCTTCGGGAGATTGGTAGGAACATGAAGATCAAACGCATAATCCGGCATTTTTTGACCTTTCCCTGGCAGGCAAGACAGGCGTTCCCGCAACGCGCAATGCGGGCCATCGAGGCGGCGATCAAGGAATCCGAAACGACCCACTACGGCGAAATCCGTTTTGCCGTAGAGGCTGCGCTGGATGCGCGTTCGCTGCTTGAAGGAAAAGGCGCACGCGACCGTGCCGTCGAAGTGTTCTCGCAGTTGCGGGTGTGGGACACCGAACATAACAATGGCGTGCTGATCTATCTGCTGCTGGCTGACCGGCGGGTGGAAATTGTCGCCGACCGCGGCGTTCATCGGGATGTCGGGGCGCAGGGATGGGAAGAAATATGCCGCGAGATGGAACAGCAGTTCAGGCTCGGACGCTTTGAAGAAGGCGTGGTTGTCGGCATACAGGCGGTTGCCCGCCACCTGGTCCGGCATTATCCGGCCAGCGGGAAAAACGAGAATGAGCTGCCGGATAAACCCGTATTACTGTGAAAATCGCGGCATCAGGGCCGGCTGTCGTCCAGCAGGCTGACGTCGTCGAACTGGCGCTGATTTTCCTCGTGGCGTTTCTTCACCAGATACATCGTTCCGCTCAAGAATAGTCCGAACAGCGTAATGATCGTATAGATATGAAAATCCAGATGAATCAGCAGTGCATACAGGCCGGTCATGACGAGGATGGAAAGGTTTTCGTTGAAATTCTGTAGCGCAATCGAGTGGCCGGCGCCCATCAGGATATGGCCGCGGTGCTGGAGCAGCGCGTTCATCGGTACAACGAAAAAGCCTGACAACGCGCCGACGAGAACCAGGAGCGGCACGGCGATCCACAGCGTATGCACGAAATTCATGGCGATAACGATCAGTCCCATGGCGATCCCGAGCGGAATCACCCGCACCGATTTGCGCAGCGTGATCATTTTCGCCGCCAGTACCGCGCCTATCGCGACACCCACAGCCACCACCCCTTGCAGCATGCTGGCTTTGGAAAGCCCTAAATGCAGTGCCGCTTCGGCCCACTTGATAACGATGAATTGCAGGGTTGCGCCCGCACCCCAGAACAGCGTGGTGACCGCGAGCGATACCTGGCCGAGCTTGTCGCGCCAGAGTAAAGTCAGGCAGTGGTTGAAATCGTGGATCAGGTAAAGCGGATTTCTTTTCAGAATCCGGTGATCGACGCCGGCGTCCGGAATATACAGATTGAAGAGTGCTGCAATCAGGTAGATGCCGCCGATGATGCCGATGCTCATTTTCGGGATCGTGTCGATGCCGGTGTCGATTAATGGGCAATCGAAGCTCAACAAGGCATGGGCGATATCCGGTTTGAGCAGCAGCCCGCCCACCACCGTGCCAAGGATGATTGCCATCACCGTCAACCCCTCGATCCAGCCGTTGGCGACCACCAGCAGGCGGTGCGGTAGGAGTTCAGTGAGAATGCCGTACTTGGCGGGCGAATAGGTGGCGGCGCCAAGGCCGACAACGGCATAGGCTACCAGCGGATGTACGCCGAAGAACATCATCAGGCAGCCGAAAATTTTTACGCCGTTACTGATCAGCATCACCCGGCCCTTGGGCATAGAGTCGGAGAAAGCGCCGACAAACGCGGCGAGGACGACGTAGGAAAGGGTGAAGAACAGTTTGAGCAGCGGCTCGTATTCACGCGGTGCGTGCATGTCGCGCAGGGCGAAAATGGCAACGATCAGCAGGGCATTGTCGGCTAGCGCGGAGAAAAACTGGGCTGCAAGAATAGTGTAAAAGCCGCGCTTCATCTGCTTTTCAGGGTGGGTTCCGTTCTGGTTTATCGGGCTTTGCAGGGAAAATGCCACGAACTTTATACCATGAAACCCGATGAGGTGCCATGCGTCCAGCCCGAAGTGATCTTGGTCTATCTTTACGCGCCAATTTGTGATTGAATGATGGGTCAAAAATTTCGTATATGGTTTCCCTATGGCAGATCGCCGACTCCAGGTTTTTTACACCGTTGCGAAGCAGCTGAGTTTCACCAAGGCGGCTGAAATCCTCTTTATGACTCAACCGGCGGTGACATTTCAGGTCAAACAACTGGAAGAGCATTTTAATACCCGTCTGTTCGAACGCAGCCATAGCAAAATCGCGCTTACGCCCGCCGGACAGTTGGCGATGGATTACGCCGAACGCATCCTGAACCTGACTGCGGAAATGGAAACGCGCCTTACGGAAATGACCGGAGAGGTCGGCGGCACGTTGTTGATCGGCGCCAGCACCACTATTGCGGAATACATGCTGCCGCGCATGCTGGGGGATTTCAAGGCGCGCTACCCGCAGGTCCAGACACGGCTTACAGTGGCGAACTCGGAAACGATCGAGTCCAGGGTGGCCGACCATACCTTGGACATCGGGCTGATCGAAGCCCCTTCCCACCATCCCAGCCTGAAATCCGAAGTATGCTGCGAAGACGAACTGGTGATGATCTGTGCGCCGCAGCACCCCCTTGCCAAGCTGGCATCGGTCTCGGCCGAGAAACTTGTCGTTCAACCCTACATCAGCCGCGAGGCGGGTTCAGGGACGCGCGAGGTGGTGGACGACTTTTTCAAGCGCTCCGGCATTTCGCCGGATGATCTGGACATCGCCATGGAACTGGGCAGCCCGGAGGCAATCAAGGGCGCGGTGGAAGCCGGGTTGGGTATCGCGATTGTCTCGCGTGTCACCATCCTCAAGGAAATCAAGCTGGGCGACCTTGTCGCCGTGCCGCTGGAACCGTGCCTGATCCGACCATTGTCGGTGGTTTATGGCACGGAAAAATTCCGCTCCAAACTGTTGCAGTCCTTCCTGGACTTTACAACCGAAGCGCTGAAATAGGCTCCGGCCATGAAGCAGGAAGAAAAGAAATTGCTGCGTCTGCTCGACGCGCTTACCGTCGAGCAGCGGGATACCGTCATCGCCTTCGTTGAATTTCTGGCCGCCCGTAATCCGCCTGTCAGTGCCGCCGAGGTACAGGAACCGCTGCCGATTTCCCGCCCCGCCGATGAAACGGTCGTCAAAGCCATCAAGCGTCTGCGGGAAACCTACCCGATGCTCAACCCCGACAAGCTGTTGCACGAAATTTCCGGGCTCATGATGAAGCACATGATGAACGGCAAGCCAGCCGCCGAGGTGATCGACGAACTGGAAGCGCTTTTTGCCCGTTATTATCTGGCTTACAAAGAAAGCCTCCAGGAAACCCCCGAGTAACGACTCCCTCTCCCTTTACGGGAGAGGGGTTCCGCGTCTCCCTAAAGCACCTCTGCCGCGTAATCCGCCAGCCTCGAACGTTCGCCGCGCATCAGCGTGACATGGCCGGAATGTCCCCACCCCTTGAAGCGATCCACCACATAGGTCAGTCCTGAACTGCCTTCGGTCAGGTAGGGCGTATCGATCTGCGCGATATTGCCGAGGCAGACCACCTTGGTGCCGGGGCCGGCGCGCGTGACCAGGGTTTTCATCTGTTTCGGCGTAAGGTTCTGCGCCTCGTCGATGATCAGGAATTTTTTCAGGAAGGTGCGCCCGCGCATGAAGTTGAGCGACTTGATCTTGACCCGCGAGCGGATCAAATCCTGCGTTGCGGCGCGTCCCCAGTCGCCGGCTTCGTCGTCGGTCTTGTTGAGCACGTCCAGATTGTCTTCCAGCGCGCCCATCCACGGCGCCATTTTTTCTTCCTCGGTGCCGGGCAGGAACCCGATGTCTTCACCGACAGGGACGGTGACACGGGTCATGATGATCTCGCTGTAAAGCTTCTGGTCCAGCGTCTGCGTCAGGGCGGAAGCCAGGGTGAGCAGAGTTTTGCCGGTTCCGGCCTGGCCCAGCAGGGTGATGAAGTCCACTTCCGGATTCATCAGCAGATTCAGCGCGAAATTTTGCTCGCGGTTGCGTGCGGCGATGCCCCATACGTTGTTTTTGAGATGGGTATAATCCTTCACCGTTTCCAGCACGGCGCTGTTGCCGTTCAATTCCTTGACGATGGCGTGGAACGGATTGTCGAATTCGAAATAGACAAATTCATTAACCATCAGGCTGGAGCAGAGCGGCCCCTTGACACGGTAATAGGTGTGGCCGTTTGCCTGCCAGGATTCCATGCCCTTGCCGTGCTTGTCCCAAAAGTCCGCCGGCAGCGCCTTGAGCCCGGTGTAAAGCAGGTCGGTATCTTCCAGCACCTTGTCGTTGAAGTAGTCTTCCGCGGCAAAGCCCAGAGCGCGGGCCTTGATGCGCATGTTGATATCTTTACTGACGAGGATGACTTCGCGCTTCGGGAACTGCGCCTGTAAACTCATCACCACGCTGATGATCTGGTTGTCTGCCTTGCTGGTCGGCATGCCGGCAGGCAGTTCGCCATTCATCTGCTTGGTCTGCAGGAACAGGCACCCGCTACAGTTTTTATTGTGGGTGGAAAGGGGGAATCCATCCTCCATCGCGGTCTGGGCGCCGCTGACGATCTCGTCCAGAAAGCGGCTGGCCTGGCGCGCGTTGCGTGCAACCTCGGTCATGCCTTTCTTGTTGTTGTCCAGTTCTTCCAGCGTGATCATCGGCAGGAAGATGTCGTGCTCTTCGAAGTGGAACAGGCTCGATGGGTCGTGCATCAGTACGTTGGTGTCGAGAACGAACAGCTTGGTGGTGCGGGACTTTCGTGCCATTTGGGACCCTTTATGTGAGCGTCTTGTTAAAATTAATTACTTCCTGAGCATGGCCGCGCCACTCGCGCCGCGCCGCACCCATCCTGTCAATGACGAAGGCGCCGCGTTCGATGCCTCCGGCCTGTTTACCATACAAATGTTTCAATTTTTTAAAACGGCGTGTAATGCTGCCGTGCGAGGTGTCATGGATTTCGCAGCCACGGGCGCGGCATTCCGGATGCGGATCGCGGAATAGCTGCGCTTCGGCAGTGCTGCCGGGGTAGGAATCCTTGGGGAGAAAATACAGCGCGACAGGCCGGTCAATCGCCGACGGCAGGCGGGACGGCTTGCCGCAGGTCGCGGACGGATCATGGTCGGGAGCGGGTTGGTCGAGCATCCGGGTTGCCGTGTTGGTCATGGCTACATTGTTGACAAAAACCGGCTGCAAGGCAACAGGCACGTGATGACATTATTGTTAGAATAAGGTTTTATCCCCCAGCCAGGAGCGACGATATCGAACCCCCCAAGCCAGAAACTGCGCGCCTGTTTTTCGCACTGTGGCCCGATGCGCCCACCTGCGCCCGTCTGGACAAGGTCGGCAGGCGTTTGCACGAGATTTGCGGCGGACGCCGCACCCGTGCAGAAACCATCCACCTTACCCTGGCATTCCTCGGCGATATCGAGCTGGCGCGGATTGACGAGCTGATCTTGCTGGCCGGGGAGATCCAGGTCCCAACATTCGCCCTCAGGCTGACGCACTCCGGCTGGTGGCATCATAACCGGATCGCCTGGGTCGCGCCGGACGAAACCCCGCAGGAATTGGCGCAACTGGTCGATGAATTGAAGAAAAGACTGGACGGTGCGGGGTTCCGCCTTGAGGTCAGGCCATTTGTCCCGCACATCACGCTACTTCGAAAAGCCAACTGCAAGCGTGAGGCGTTGCCGGACGAGGTGATTGAATGGCATGCCGGGGATTTCGTTCTGGTCAGATCGGTACTGGGCGAACGCGGAGCGGCTTACGAGGTGGCAGGCCGCTGGCCGTTGTTACCCCGAAAATAGCGACTGCCGTTGAATGAGGATTTGAAACTGCCTGGAACTTGCCCTGCCAACGCCATGAAATTCCAGCGTCAAGCTGTGTCATGGGAACTCCTTCTGCTTCCTCCCCCTTGACGGGGGGAGGGTTGGGGAGAGGAGGCTTTGATTATTGCAGATAAATGAGTTTCCCAAGGTGCCCCGTCAACTCCTTGCTGGTCGCCTTGGTGTAATCCTTGCCCAGACTCCCGCTGATCAAGTTGCGCACCTGGACGCTTAACTGGCTGTTGAGCAGGCCGCGGAAACGGGGTTCGGCGGCCACGATGAGGCGCTGATAACTGTTGCCGGTGCGCCCCTGCTCGATGTGCTGGGCAAGTCTCCGTGCGAAGGTTTCATGTTCGTGCTGCTTGGGGGCGGTTGCCGGCTGGCGGGCGCCATGGCCATTGCCGGCGCTTTGCATGTGGCCGGAGCGGTCTGACACAAGATCCGAGTTTTTCTTCCGGCTGTCGGGATGGTCGAAGGCGGCGATTTCCTCCAGACCCTTGCTGCTTCCTTTGTTGGCGTAGATTTTTGCTTCACTGGCATTTGCGACGAGAATCCAGGTTGTAGCCATATTGCCCCCATTCCAGAAGTTAATGAACAAAACCAGATTTAATCGTATCAGCTAATTGACCTGAGTCAAGGTTGTGACGTGATTTGTTCAGGAATCCGTTAGCGGCTATGTGTCTGCGGCGATTTCACCCTATCTCTTGTGGTAGACGGTGAATAACCCTATGATGTGGAATGGTTTTAAGCGGGATGTACCCGTAGCCCCTCGTGTTACTTGAACGAACGCCCTACTTCCGCATAGAGCTAAATGGAGACAGTTGAGCCTGTCCTCTAGGGGTTACCCATAAATTTCTGGAGATGGAAAATGATGTATCGATATTTGGTTACAACTTTCCGCACACCACAATTTCAACCGTCTGTCATCGACGGGCACTATGCATTCTTGGATCGCTTGAGACAGGATGGAAAGCTCGAACTGGCTGGCCCGTTTACTGACAAATCTGGCGGCGCTTACTTAATCAAGGCCGCTAATCTGGAAGAGGCCAGAGCATTGGCTTTCAGTGATCCAGTGCATACAACAAAATCTTCGATAGTTACAGTTTACGAATGGAATGCAAAGTGACGGGTTGGCTGTCAATTAAATCGGGGGAAGATTCCTGCGCAATCATAGCAATTCCCTATCGGCGCTCTTTAAAAGCGCGGCTGAAGCAATCTGAATTCGATTTGACGTTGAATGCGTGAAATATCTCAGAGGGGTCCAACGACATGGATTTAAATTTGATTATCGGAAATAAAAACTATTCTTCCTGGTCACTGCGGCCATGGTTCTATCTGAAATATCACGGCATTCCGTTCAATGAAATCAAAATCCCCTTGTATCGAGAAGACTCAAAGCAAAGGATTTTGTCATACTCCCACGCAGGTAAAGTACCAGTGCTGATTGATGGAGAAGATCATATCTGGGATTCCTTGGCGATACTCGAATATCTTGCAGAACTCTATCCAGAAACACACGGCTGGCCAAATAAAATCAAAGAAAGATCACTGGCACGATCCCTGTCTGCTGAAATGCATTCAGGATTCCAGGCGCTGCGAATGAATTGTGGAATGAATTGCCGCAGACCCATTAAGAGCAAGGAACTATCCGAAGAGGTGTTCAATGATATCGCCCGTATCAGGCAAATCTGGCAGGAATGCAGAACGCGCTTTGGCGGTGAGGGTTCATGGTTGTTAGGGCGTTTTAGCATTCTAGATGCGATGTACGCGCCGGTTGCCTTGCGATTCCACACCTATCAACTAGCTGCGGGAGAAGTTGAACAGGACTATGTGAACACGGTACTTACTCATCCAGCAATTCAGGAATGGATCGAAGCCGGTAAGCAAGAAACAGAGGTTATTCAGGCATTCGAGGATTGAAGTTGGCTTTACTTTTTGGCACGTGGGGGGTGCCAATTTAATAGAATGACTTCTTCCCAGTGACCAGATTTATCCAAACCGGCGAGCCAACCCGAACACCGTTCTCCCGCCCTGAGCCGTCCTATTCCCCCATCGCCCTCAGTGCCGCCTCGCGGAAGCTGTCCATGCCGATATCCGGGAGATCGAGAATCAGCGCCTCGCCGAACTGGGCATAATGTTTTGCCGTGGATCGGTTGTAGGCGGGGTCGTAGTGTTTTACCAGCAGTTCCCCGACCAGTTCGTCCCAGGCATGGTTGCTGGAGAGTTCGCGCCATTTTTCGATCACGCTCTTGCTGTGGAGCGCGGTCAGGAGCCCGAGTTTTTCGTTGAGGTCTTCCGGGTTCTCGAGGAAGTGGCGGTATTCCTCCTTGAGCAGGGCGATGCGCTGTTCGTGCGCGATCTTCACCCGGACGCAGCGCCCGCGCTGCCACATCTCCTCCATCAGCGCGTCGGGCGCACGGATATTGCCGATTTTCTTGCTTTCCGCTTCAACGTAGACCGGCTGCTCCGGGTCGAATTTCTGCAGCGCTTCCCATAACCGGCTTTCGAACATTTTTTGCGACGGCTGCGGTGCGTCGGGCAGGCTGCCGAGGATGGAGCCGCGATGGGCAGCCAGCCCTTCCAGGTCCAGCACCTGCGCGCCCGATTCCTGGAGGGCGGCCAATAGCCGGCTTTTGCCCGAGCCGGTGGGGCCGCAGACGACTCGGTAGTGGAAACGGCGGGGCAGGGTTTGCAGCGCCGTCAGTACGGTGGTGCGGTAGGCCTTGTAGCCGCCCTGCAATTGCTGGGCGCGCCAGCCGATCTGGTTGAGGATGTGGGCCATTGCGCCGCTACGGCTGCCGCCGCGCCAGCAGTAAACCAGCGGACGCCAGTTTTTCGGCTTGCCGGCAAAATGTTTTTCGATATGCTCGGCGATATTGCGCGCCACCAGCGCGGCGCCGATTTTCTTGGCGTCGAAGGCGGATACCTGTTTGTAAATGGTGCCGACCCGCGCCCGCTCTTCGTCGTTCAGAACCGGGAAATTCGTTGCGCCGGGGATGTGATCTTCGCGAAATTCGGAGGGCGAACGCACGTCGATGATGTCGTCAAATTCGGCCAACTGTGCTAGGGTAAGGCCCTCGGCTGTGACGATGCGGCGCTCGCGTTCATGGCTATTTATGCATAACATTGTGCGGTCGGAAAAATTATTGGGTTCGGACGATTATAGTATGAATGTCAAGTTAACTGAGTTCTCCCATGGCGGGGGTTGCGGCTGTAAGATTTCTCCGTCGGTTTTGAGCGAAATTCTTTCCACCATGCCGGGCCGCATTATCCCGCCCGACCTGATGGTCGGGATCGAGTCCAGCGACGATGCCGCGGTGTATCGGTTGAACGCGGCCCAGGCCATCGTGGCGACCACCGATTTTTTCATGCCGATCGTGGACGACCCTTTCGATTTCGGGCGCATCGCCGCTACCAATGCCATTTCCGATATTTATGCGATGGGCGCCCAGCCGATCCTGGCGCTTGCCATTGTCGGCATGCCGATCGACAAGCTGCCGGTCGAGGCGATTCAGGGAATCCTCAAGGGCGGTGAATCGGTGTGTGCGGCAGCCGGCATCCCGATCGGGGGCGGCCATTCGATTGATTCGGTCGAGCCGATTTACGGGCTGGTGGTGCTGGGCCTTGTCCACCCCGATCGCGTCAAGCGCAACGATGGCGCCAAGGCGGGCGATGCGCTGATTCTGGGCAAGGGGCTTGGCATCGGCGTGATGAGCGCGGCGCTGAAAAAGGGTTTGCTGTCCGAGGAGGGCTACCGCCAGATGGTGGACAGCACCACCCAGCTCAACACACCCGGTGCTGCGCTGGCGAATATGCCGGGAGTGCATGCCCTGACCGACGTGACCGGATTCGGGCTTCTCGGCCATCTGCTGGAAACTTGCAGCGGTTCGAAACTTGCAGCGGAAATCGAGTTCGACAGCCTGCCGTTGCTGCCGGTTGCGGTGGAGCTGGCGAAACAGGGACATGCGCCCGGCGCGGCAGCGCGCAACTGGGCAAGTTATGGGCACAAAGTGGCTTTGCCGGCAGCCATGCCGGAATGGCAGAAAAACCTGCTGTGCGATCCGCAGACCAGCGGTGGGCTGCTGGTGGCGTGCGCCCAGAATGAAGTGGAGAGCGTGCTGGAAATTTTCAATCAGCAGGGCTTCGGCTTTGCAAGCGTGATCGGCAGCCTGCATGCCGGCGAGCCGATGGTTGTCGTCAAATAGATTAAAGTTGGCTCTGGATAATTTACGATGAAGTTGCTGATTATTGAGGATGATGTTGCGGCGGCGGGCTTGCTGAAACGCGGGCTGGAGGAATCCGGCTACGCTGTCGATCTGGCTCATGACGGCGAGCAGGGTTTGAAGCAGGCGCGATCCGGAGGCCACAGCCTGTGGGTGATCGATATCATGCTGCCCAAGCGCGATGGACTGTCCGTGCTGAAGGCGCTGCGGGACGAGGGCAATGGCACCCCGGCCCTGATTCTGAGCGCGCTCGGCAAGGTGGATGACCGGGTGGAGGGCTTGCGCGCCGGCGGCGACGATTACATGGTCAAGCCCTATGCCTTCGCCGAATTGCTGGCGCGCGTCGAGGCCTTGCTGCGGCGGTCGCGCAGTTTTGGCGGCGGCCCGGACACCCTGCTGGAATTCGCCGATCTGAAAATTGACCTGCTCAGCCGCACCGTCACCCGCGCAGGCCAGAAAATCGATTTGCAGCCGCGCGAATTCAGCCTGCTGGAATGCCTGATGCGCCATGCCGGGCAAGTGGTGACGCGCACCATGCTGCTGGAGATCGTGTGGGAGTATTTCTTCGACCCGCAGACCAATGTGGTGGATGTGCACATCAGCCGGTTGCGCCAGAAAATCGACAAGTCTTTTTCTCCTCCCTTGCTGCACACCGTTCGCGGCGCAGGCTATGTCCTGCGCGTGGAGGCTTGATGCTGGGCACGTGGATAGTGGCGGCTTTGCTGTTGGGGGCGTCCGGTGCGGCGATCGGATTCTGGTTGGCCCGGCGCCGCCAGCGCAGCCTGGAATCGCTGCGCAGCCGGCTGGTCGCCGTTACCCAGAGTTCCCGCCAGACCGGCGACAACATCGCGCATGACTTGAGAACGCCGCTGACCCGTTTGCATGCCGATGTCGAGACGACGTTGCGGGTTGAAGACAGCGAAGCGCATCGCGCCACCCTGGAGCGCGTGCTGACGGAGATTCAGGGCATGCAGAACATCATCAGCGCCTTGCTGACCCTCGGGCAGGCCGAGGCCGGCGGAATGCCGGTGAAAAAGATGGTGGTGGACCTGTCGGTACTGCTTGAGGAAATTCTCGAGCTATATGGGCCATCCGCCGAGGAACGGCAACTCCGGCTCCAGGGCAGGGTCACCCCTCAAATTCTGGTGGAAGCGGATCGCCAGTTGCTGGCGCGGATTTTCAGCAACCTGTTGGACAACGCGCTCAAGTATGTCCCCGCAGACGGCCTGGTGGTATTGTCGGCAACCGCCAAAGGCGGCGAGGTGGTGATTACGGTAGAGGATGATGGTCCGGGCATCCCGCTGGAGATGCGCGACAAAATCTTCCAGCGCTTTACCCGTCTCGATTCCAGCCGAACGCTTTCCGGTGGGGCGGGCGGGTCTGGGCTCGGGCTTTCTCTGGTCAAAGCTTTTGCAAAGCTGCTTCAAGGCGATGTGCGCGCGGCGGAAAGCAGCCTGGGCGGGGCGGCGTTTATCGTGACGCTGCCAGCAGCGGCTGCAGGTGCGCCCAGACCCGCTCCATAATCAGCGGCTGTGCGGCTGCGGTGGGGTGGAGGTCGTCGGCCTGGAACAGTTCGGGTCTGTCGGCAAAGCCTTCCAGCAGAAATGGCAGCAGCGGAATTTTATGGCGCTGCGCGAGCTGTTCGTACATTACCCCGAATCCGGTGGCATAAGCCGGACCATAGTTGGGGGGAAGGCGCATCCCGACCAGCAGCACGCGAGCTTTGCGGCTGCGGCAGGCCGTGATGATGGCGTCCAGATTGGCGCTTGCGGCTGCAAGCGGAAGCCCGCGCAAGCCGTCGTTTGCGCCCAGTTCCACAATCACCACCGACGGCTGATGCCCGGCCAGTGCCTGTTCGATGCGGTAGCGGCCCCCGCTGGTGGTTTCGCCGCTGATGCTGGCGTTGATTACGCGGTAGCCGGGATACTGCTGCCTGACCCGCCGATCGAGCAAGGCGACCCAGCCCTTGTCGGCGGGAATGCCATAGGCCGCGGAAAGGCTGTCGCCGAACACCAGTATCACCGGCGCGGCTTGCGCGGCGCAGGAAAACAGCAAAACCAGGACAAGCAATAATTTACGCATGAATATTCCCTTTTCCCAGTCTATTGTGCAGGCAGTCGCGCTTACCAAGCAAGTGACGAGCGAGGGCGCGCCCCTGCTGATTCTCGACCGACTGGATTTTTCGGCATCGTCGGGGGAGTCGGTCGCGGTGCTGGGCGCCTCGGGCTCAGGCAAATCCACCCTGCTGGGCTTGCTGGCCGGCCTGGACGTGCCGAGCAGCGGCAAGGTTTTTCTCGATGGCGTCGATCTGTTTGCGCTTGATGAAGATGGGCGGGCAGCCTTGCGCGGCCGTCTGGTGGGTTTCGTGTTCCAGTCGTTTCAACTGCTGCCGGCGCTGACCGCGCTGGAAAACGTGATGCTGCCGCTGGAACTGGCGGGTATCGCCCATGCGCGCACCGAAGCGGCTGCCGAGCTGGAACGGGTGGGACTGACGCAACGGCTTTCCCATTACCCGCGCCAGCTTTCCGGCGGCGAGCAGCAGCGCGTGGCGATTGCCCGTGCTTTCGCCGCGAAACCCCGCTTGCTGCTGGCCGACGAGCCGACCGGTAATCTCGACAGCGCGACCGGCGCGCGCATCATTGACCTGCTTTTCCGGCTGAACGAGGAAAGCGGTACCACACTGATTATGGTCACCCATGACGACCAACTGGCGCAACGCTGCCGGCGGCGTTTGCATCTTGATCGCGGCGTGCTGGTTGGTGATTAACCGCAGAGGCGCAAAGGCGCAAAGAAATCAACGTCAGGACAACGTTCATGTATTTACTCAAGAGAGTGGGTTGATCTTGATGGTTCATTGTCTTTTCTCTGCGCCTTTGCGCCTCTGCGGTTCAATAAGGTTTTTAAGATGAACGGTTTTTTTCTGGCTCTGCGTATGCTGCGCCGCGAGTGGCGCGGCGGCGAGCTGCGCGTGCTGGCTGCTGCATTGGTGATTGCAGTGGCGAGTGTGACTTCGGTCGGGTTTTTTACCGACCGGGTTGGCCGTGCACTGAAGCAGCAGGCGAATGTGCTATTGGGCGCGGACCTGGTGGTCGTCTCCGATCATCCGCTGGATGCGGCTATCGAACGCGAGGCCTTGCGGCGCGGCCTGAAAACGGCGCACACGTTGAGTTTTCCCAGCATGGTGCTGTATGGCGAGCATGCCCAACTGGCGGAGATCAAGGCGGTAAGCCGCAACTATCCGCTACGCGGCGAGCTGCGGACGGCGATGCCAGATCGTGCCGGCGGCGCAATTCCGGAGCTTGGCACGGCATGGCTGGATGAACGCCTGTTCAGGCAGATGGGCGCCGGGCAGGGAGCGGCGATGGCGGTCGGGAATAGCCGTCTGGCGGCATCCGCCGTCTTGACCCAGGAGCCGGACCGGGTCGGCGTGATGTTCAATATCGCCCCGCGCCTGCTGATGAATCTCGATGACATTCCCGCAACCGGGCTGATCCGGGAAGGCAGCCGCGCTTCCTATCGCCTGCTGGTGGCGGGTGATGCGGGCAGGGTCGAGTCCTTCCGCCTTTGGACTGTGCCACGGCTGAAGCGCGGCGAGCGCCTCGAAAGCGTATCGGACGCCCGCCCGGAAATCCGTGCCGCGCTGGCACGGGCGGACCGTTTCCTCGGTCTGGCTGCGCTGGTCAGCATTGTCCTGGCGGCGGTGACGGTGGTGATGGCGACGCGCCGGTTCATGGCTCGTCATCTCGATAACTGCGCCGTGCTGCGCTGTCTGGGCGCCCGGCAGCGGCTGATTTCCCGTCTTTACCTGTATCAATTCCTGCTGCTCGGTCTGGCCGCCAGTCTGGTCGGTTGCCTGTTCGGCTATGCCGGGCAGATGGTGCTGGCACAGCGTCTGGGCAGCCTGCTTTCGACGGAACTGCCGCTGCCGTCGATGCTGCCCGTGGTTCAGGGGGTTCTGACCGGCATGGTGACGCTGCTGGGGTTTTCGTTGCCGTTCCTGCGGCAGTTGAAGGATGTGCCCGCGCTGCGCGTGCTGCGTCGCGAGGTGGGCACTCCCCGGCGTTTTGGCCTGCTCGGTTTTGCTTTGGGGCTGGCCGCGATTTCAGGGCTGGTGATGTGGCAATCCGGGGATGCCCGGCTGGGCGGCTATGTGCTGGTGGGCCTGGGTGCGGCCATCCTGGCTGCCGCGCTGCTGGCGCTGCTGCTGATCCGTGCGCTGTCCGGGATGCGCCGCCAGGTTGGCGCATCATGGCGCTACGGGCTGGCCAGCATTGCGCGGCGGGCGGGCAGCAGCGTGGCGCAGGTGACCGCCTTCAGCCTGGGAATGCTGGTGTTGCTGCTGCTCACCGTGGTGCGCGGCGACCTGATGCAAAGCTGGCAATCCACGCTGCCCGCCGATGCGCCGAATCGTTTCGTGATTAATATCCAGCCGGACCAGCTTCAATCGCTGCATGATTTTTTCCGGAAAAATAATGTTGCGCCGCCCAGGCTTTACCCGATGGTGCGCGGTCGGCTGCTGGCGATCAACGGCAAGCCGGTTGCCGCTTCGGACTATCCCGATGAACATGCGCAACGGCTGGTGGAACGGGAATTCAATCTTTCCTGGGCGAACCGTCTGCCCGATGGCAACCAGCTTGTCGCAGGAAAGTGGTGGGCGGGCGATGAGCCGGGCGCGGCCCGATTATCGGTCGAGGAGGGTATCGCCAGAACGCTGGGCATCAAGCTGGGCGATGACCTGAGCTATGGCGTCGGCGGAGCGGTGTTCAGCGCAAAGGTGGCAAATTTGCGCAAGGTCGACTGGGACTCGTTTCGCGTCAATTTTTTCGTGATCGCCTCGCCCGGCCTGCTGGAGAATTTTCCCGCCAGTTATATCACCAGCTTTCATCTTTCCGCCGGGCAGGAAGCGCTGCTCGATGACATGATCCGGGCCTTCCCGAACCTGACGGTGATCGATGTGGCAGCGGTGATGGATGAGGTGCGATCCATCATGGAGCGGGTTGCCGGCGCAGTGGAATTCGTGTTCATGTTCACCTGGCTGATGGGGTTCACGGTGCTGTATGCCGCGATTGCGGCCACCCGCGATGAACGGGTTTACGAGGTGGCGATATTACGCACGCTGGGTGCGAGCCGGAAGCAGTTGCTGTTCGCCCTGTTCGCCGAGTTTGCCGGGATTGGCATGTTGGCCGGCCTGGTCGCGGCGCTGGGCGCGGGCGGAACGGGTTATGTCCTGAGCACGAAAATCCTGACCTTGCCCTATGCGTTCAATTTCTGGCTGTTGCCGGCCGGGATGCTGGCCGGGGCGGCTGCAATCGGTCTCGCGGGCGTGGCCGGTTGCTACGGCGTGCTGAACCAGCCGCCTTTGCAGACGATCAGGGATTACGGCTAGAATCCCCTCTTTCACTTTCGCAGGATCGATCATGAAAATCGGCACCCCATTAACTCCCGGCGCAACCCGCGTCATGTTGCTCGGCAGCGGCGAGCTCGGCAAGGAGGTGACCATCGCCCTGCAACGCCTCGGCGTGGAAGTGATCGCGGTGGATCGCTATGCCAATGCGCCGGGCCACCAGGTGGCGCACCGCGCCCACGTCATCAATATGGCCGATGGCGTCGCTTTGCGCGCTTTGGTGGAGCAGGAAAAACCGCATCTTGTCGTGCCGGAGATCGAGGCTATTGCCACCGGCATGCTGGTCGAGATCGAACGCGACGGCCTGGCCGAAGTCATCCCCACCGCGCGCGCCGCGCAACTTACCATGAACCGCGAAGGCATCCGGCGGCTGGCGGCGGAGACTCTGCGGCTGCCCGTCTCGCCTTATGCCTTTGCCGATAGCCAGGACGAAATGCGGGCGGCGATAGACAACGGGATCGGCTACCCCTGCATCGTCAAGCCGGTGATGTCCTCTTCCGGCAAGGGGCAGTCCCGGCTTGAAGGACCCGACGACCTGAAGGCCGCGTGGGATTATGCCGCTACCGGCAGCCGGGTGAATCAGGGCAGGGTGATCGTAGAGGGCTTTATCGACTTCGACTACGAGATTACTTTGCTCACGGTGCGCGCCGTGGGCGCTTCGGGCCAGGTGGAAACCTTTTTCTGCGAACCGATCGGCCATCTCCAGATCAAGGGCGATTATGTCGAAAGCTGGCAGCCGCAGCCGATGAGCGCGGTTGCGCTGGCCCGCTCGCGCGAGATTGCCAGGGCGGTGACGGACAATCTGGGCGGGCGCGGCATTTTCGGCGTGGAACTGTTCGTCAAGGGCGACCAGGTCTGGTTCTCGGAAGTCAGCCCGCGCCCCCACGATACCGGCATGGTGACGATGTGCAGCCAGGTATGGAGCGAATTCGAGCTGCACGCCCGCGCCATTCTCGGCCTGCCGGTGGACGTTTCCATGCGCGCGCCGGGCGCCAGCGCGGTGATCTACGGCGGCATGGAGGCCGCGGGTATCGCTTTTGAGGGCGTGGACGAGGCGTTGCGTGTGCCGCAAAGCGACCTGCGCCTGTTCGGCAAGCCGGAGAGCTTCACCCGGCGCCGCATGGGCGTGGCGCTGGCCAACGGCAAGGATATCGATGAGGCAAGAACTCGCGCCAAGCTGGCAGCGAGCAAGGTCAGGCCGGTGGCAGGCGGGTAGTTGCAGGCACGGCTGCGGTGCCTTGGGTAGCCTTGCATGCCGGAAATGTGCCGGTTTTAACCGGATTGCGGATCATGCGGCCTCGGCCGGGGTTTCAGCCCTCGTCCGGCAGGTCGGGCAGCGGACACGCGCGGGCGTGGATCGCCTTCTCCATAAGAACCATGCCGGCATGGGGCTGATCGATTTTTGCGGCAAAATAAAGGAAGTTGAAAATGTCGTCCGCTTCAGCTTCCGGGACAAGGGCGGTGATGATTTCGCGCTCTTCATAAATGAGCACCCGGCCCGGATTTCTGCTGCCGACACCCACTCCGCGGGCATGGTGGACGAACGCGGTATTCACGCCTTTCTCCCGGCGCAGCCGATCCAGCACTTCAAGTCCTTGTCCGGCTGGAAGGAAGCAGGTGATCGCTTTTTGTCGTTCCATCGGAACGTTTTCGGAGTTCATGATTCCTCCAGAAGTTTGGCGGCAAGCTCCGGTGGCACGTAGGTTGCCATTTTCTCCAGAGCAGTCATGAACATCATCCCCATGCCGGGTGTATCGAGTTTCGCGCTGGCGTAGATGCGCTCGAAGATCTGGTCTGCCTGATCGGTTGAGGCGACGATGTAAATGACCTCTTTTTCGGAGTTCACGGTAAGGCTGAGCAATCCCAGGTGGCGCTGCCTTACGCCTGTTCCGCGTGCGTAAAATATCGTCGCACCTTGCGCGCCTGCCCGTTGCGCCGCCTTGACGACCTCTTCTGCCATGCCCCGCTGCACGATGCAGGTGATCAGCATGGCATCGGTCAAAACGATAATCTCATCGCTCATGATGCCTCCATAATTGAACGTTGGCGCGTCTGGGCACGCTTCTTCACCCACAGCCCAACGGCGAGCACGCTGATGATCGGCCCCACCGAGGACATTGCCAGTATCCCGAAGCCATCCTCAACCCCGACCGCCTTGCCCAAGCCGAGGCCAAGGGCCAGCACCAACGGCACGGTAACCGGCCCGGTGGTGACCCCCGCGCTGTCCCAGGCCAGGTTTACGTATTCCTCGCTGGATAAAAAGGTCATGACCAGTGCAAGGGTGTATGCGGGTATCAGCATGTTTTCGATCGAAAGATCGAACAGGATTTTCGCCACGCCAATCGCCGTTCCCGTTCCGACGCCTATGGCAACGGTGCGAATCAGCAGGTTCTTGGTCAGGGCGCCGTCGGTCAGATTTTGCACTGTCATGCCCAAGGCGTTGAGGGCGGGTTCTGCCACGGTTGCGCCGAATCCCAGCAACGCGGCGAACAGCAGGGCCAGCGTGATGCCGGTCCAATAAGGGTAGAGCGGGGAGTTTGCGACCGCCGCATGCTTCGAGAAAGCTGCCGGAAAAATTTCACCGGCCTGGCTTCCCAGAGCCGTCAGGCCAAAATCCAGTCCTATGCCGAACAGGGCCATGCCAATAATGGTGAGGGTAATGCCATAGATCAGGACAGCAGGGTTTTTGGGCGATTCCTTGAGCATGAACCGCTGCACCAGCCATAAAAATGCGGTCAGCGGCAGAATTGCCCGCATCGCGTTCAGGATATCGGAGATGATCGCCATTTCATGCCACGCCGGTTGCTCGGCCACCTGGGAGACGGCGTGCGCCGTTTCTCCCAGCCAGCCCCAGTCAAGCATGACGCCAAGCAGCATTACCGAAAGCACGGGGTATATCGATGCCAGAGTGACGATGCCGAAACCGGAAAGAGGATTGTCTTCACGGCCGGTGGAGGCGGAAATGCCTATCCCCATTGCCAGCACCAGCGGAACGGTGACAGGGCCGGTGGTAATGGCGCCGCAATCCCAGGCGAGGCCGAGGATGGGGGCCAGTCTGGGGTTGCCCGCCAGATAGGCGGTGAGAATAAGACAGGGAGGGACGGTCAGGAACAGGATCGTTTTCAGGCGCCAGTTGTAATAAAAACGCAGTATCCCTACCATCACCGCCGAGCCGACACCGAGTGCCACGGCCAGTATCAGCAAAGGTGCCCGGTCATGCAGGATCTGATAAAGGAAGGGTGTCCTGCCGGCATTGGTTAGGCTCCCCACTGCTTTGAGTGCCCCGATGGCGGGTTCGGCCATGGTTGCGCCTATCCCGAGCAGGAATGCAACAAAAACAATTGAAGTTATCGTCGAACGTCCTGGCAAGGTGTAGCCGATGTTCTCGCTGAATGGCATCAGGCCTTTTTTTACGCCCTCCATGAAAAACATCAGTCCGATCATGATGCCGAGCAAACCCGGCAGGATCGTTTGATAGCCATCGGGAGGCGTTCTGAGTACTGTGGACTGGAACAGTATCATGAACAGGGATAATGGAACGACGGCCCGAGCCTGTTCAAGGAAGCGGCTGCCGACGTAAGGGAAGAGCAGGCGGTGAAAATCCACCAGCCGTAATTTCAGGCGGGGCCGGGCGGGCCTGTGGGCGGTCAATGTATTGAAGCTAAGCGGGCGCTGCTTAAGCCGGACCGCCCCAAGGAAGTCGCCGTAACGGATATTTTTGTTCATGCCTGTGCGGATGCTTTCAATGGTTTGGCGCGCAGATGAAAAGCTTTACTGCGACGTGGAAATTGTACCAGCCGGGGTAGAAGGCGTGGCGTTACTTTTTTTGCCGAAAACCTTGAGCAGGGCAGCAGCCATTGAAGGGCAATATGATGCTTGAAAAGCGGTTATCCACGGATTAACACAGATGTTCACGGATTATCATGAGGTTGCATGAAGTTAGCCGCTTATCCTCTTGGTGAGTGAATGAATTATTTCAACTATTTGTTTTATCCGCGTTAATCAGTGTTTATCCGTGGCTAAAAGTCGTTTTCAGGATTACCAGGCTAAAGCGAGCGGATAAAAAAAGGCGCTCCGGGGGGAGCGCCTTTTTAAAGTTTGTCGCGGCTTGCTTCTTTGGAATGACCCAATGACGTTTCGCCGCTCCGGTCATTATCTGCCGCGGCTGACGGGACGTCCGGTGCCGGTGCCACGACTCGGACCGCCACGTCCCGCATAGCCTTCACGATTGCCGCTGGGGCGTCCTGCATAGCCTTCACGACTGTTGCCGAACCCGCTACGTTTGCCGGCGGGGCTGGGCGCACTGGAGCGCATCGGACGCTTTGCCTCAAAGCCGGGAACGATGTGCGGGGTGATGGCGTGGCCGGTGAAGCGCTCGATCTTCTTCAGATTCATGACGTCCTTGCCGGAGGCGAAAGATACCGCGATCCCCTGGCTGCCGGCACGACCGGTACGGCCGATGCGGTGGACGTAGTCCTCGGCGAACTTCGGCAGGTCGAAGTTGATGACGTGGCTGATGCCGGCCACGTCAATGCCGCGCGCCGCCACGTCGGTGGCGACCAGTACACGAATGGCGCCGCTGCGCATGCGGGTGAGGGTGCGATTGCGCGCGCCCTGGTTCATGTCGCCGTGCAGTGCCGCCGCCTTGTGTCCCAGTGCAAACAGGTCTTCTGCCAGCATGTCGGCATCGCGCTTGGTGGAGGTGAAGACGATCGCCTGAGTGAGTGCGGTATCGGCCAGCAGGTGCTGCAACAGGCGGTTTTTGTGCGCCATGTCGTCGACGATGTGCAAACGCTGCTCGATATTCTCGTGCTTGGCCTGCTGCGCGGTCATCTGGATGCGCTTGGGGTCTTTCAGCAGGCGCTTCGCCAGGTTGGCGATGGTGCCTTCCAGCGTGGCCGAGAACAGCAGAGTCTGGCGGCTGGCCGGGGTGGCGGCAGCGATTTTCTCGACATCGTCGATGAAGCCCATATCCAGCATGCGGTCGGCTTCGTCCAGCACCAACATTTCCAGGCGCGAAAAATCGATGCGGCCACGCTCGAGGTGATCGATCAGGCGGCCGGGGGTGGCAACGAGGATGTCGACAGGCTGCGACAACAGTTTGTTCTGCAGCGGGTAGGGCATGCCACCGAGGATGCTGATGGTTTTGATGCGCATGAACTTGCTGTACTTGCGCGCGGCATCGTTTACCTGGTTCGCCAGTTCGCGTGTCGGGGTCAGCACCAGTACGCGCGGTCCCTTGCTTTTGCTTTGGGAAGGCTCGGTCATAAGTTGCAGCGCGGGCAGGATGAAGGCCGCAGTCTTGCCGGTGCCGGTTTGTGCCGAAGCCATCAGGTCGTGGCCGGCGAGAACCTCGGGAATGGCCGCAGCCTGGATCGGGGAGGGTTCGGTGTAGCCACTCTCGGCGACGGCTTGCAGGATGGAGGGATGCAGATTCAGATTTTCAAAAGACACGTAATTTCCTTAAGTTTAAGGTAAAAATAACGCGCAGCAGGGAATAAGCAGGGCAGGCACCGATAATAATTTATCGGACCAATGCACAGACACCACGCGGCGCTAAAACATCGTCGCTAACCGGGGGAGTAAATGCACTCAGTGAATTCTGAGACAGGGGGAGGTCAGGAGCGATGAACCAAGGCTGAGTTCGTATTGACTCAGCCAAGCGGCGCATTATACGGGTATTTTTCAGAAAAGCAATGGGGTTCAATCGAATGCTTCCGAAATATGCTACAATCGCGGTCTTTTATTTTCAATTGCAGGAATCATTACATGCCACGCGCCCAACGCAATATTGCAATCATCGCCCACGTCGACCACGGCAAGACCACTCTGGTGGACAAACTGCTGCACCAGGCTGGCACCTTCGCCTCACACCAGCATATCGCCGAACGGGTGATGGACAGCAACGATCAGGAAAAGGAGCGTGGCATCACCATTCTCGCCAAAAACACCTCGGTGGAATATGAAGGTGTCCATATCAATATCGTCGATACCCCGGGGCACGCCGATTTCGGCGGTGAGGTAGAGCGCGTGCTGGGCATGGTGGATGGCGTGCTGCTGCTGGTGGATGCGGTGGAAGGCCCGATGCCGCAAACCCGTTTCGTGACCAAGAAGGCGCTTGCGCTGGGGCTCAAGCCGATCGTGGTGGTGAACAAGGTGGATCGGCCGGGCGCGCGTCCGGACTGGGTGGTCAACCAGACCTTCGAGTTGTTCGACAAGCTCGGCGCGACCGACGACCAACTGGATTTCCCAGTGGTGTACGCTTCCGCGATCAACGGCTACGCCATGGTGGACCTGGGCCAGCCTAGCGACAACATGCGTGCGCTGTTCGATACCGTCCTCAAGCACGTGGAGCCGCCCAAGGGCGATGTGGACGCTCCGCTGCAATTACAGATAGCCGCGCTGGACTACTCCAGCTTCGTCGGCCGTATCGGTATCGGCCGCGTCGCCAATGGCCGGCTCAAGCCGGGCCAGCAGGTTGCCGTGATGAATGGACCGGACGGTACCCCAAAAAATGCCAAGATCAACCAGGTAATGGGATTTCACGGCCTGGAACGGGTGCAACTGGATGAAGCCTTGGCAGGGGACATCGTGCTGATCACCGGGATTGAAGAGGTAGGCATCGGCGTCACCATCTGCGACAAGGAAAAGCCCCAGGGCTTGCCATTGTTGCTGGTGGACGAGCCGACGCTGAACATGAACTTCCGCGTCAACACTTCGCCGCTGGCCGGTACCGAGGGCAAGTTCGTCACCAGCCGCCAGTTGCGCGACCGGTTGCAGAAGGAATTGCTGATCAATGTGGCGTTGCGGGTCGAGGAGACGGATGATGCCGACTCATTTATCGTTTCCGGGCGCGGCGAGCTGCATCTGACGGTGCTGCTGGAAAACATGCGCCGCGAAGGCTTCGAACTGGCGGTGGGCAAGCCGCGCGTGGTGATGAAGGAAGTCAACGGCGTCAAATGCGAGCCGTACGAGGCGCTTACGCTCGACGTGGAAGATGCGAACCAGGGCGCGGTAATGGAAGAGTTGGGCCGCCGCCGCGGCGACTTGCAGGACATGCAATCCGATGGACATGGCCGGGTGCGTCTGGAATACCGCATTCCCGCCCGTGGCCTGATCGGCTTCCAGGGCGAGTTTCTGACCCTGACTCGCGGTACCGGCGTGATGTCGCACGTATTCGACGAGTATGCCGAAGTCAGGCCCGACATTCCCGGCCGCCGCAATGGCGTGCTGATTAGCCAGGATAACGGCGAGGCCGTGGCGTATGCGCTGTGGAAACTGGAAGATCGCGGCAAGATGTTCGTCAGCCCCGGCGATAAGCTGTATGAAGGCATGATCATCGGTATTCACAGCCGCGACAACGACTTGGTGGTGAATCCGATCAAGGGCAAGCAGCTGACCAACATACGTTCTTCCGGCACCGACGAGGCGGTACGTCTGACCCCGCCGATCAAGCTGTCGCTGGAATCCGCTGTCGAATTCATCGACGACGATGAACTCGTGGAAATCACGCCCAAGTCGATCCGCATCCGCAAGCGCTTTTTGCTGGAGCATGAACGCAAGAAGGCTTCAAGGTCTTGATAAACTAGTGCTGTTGCCCGTGCCATTCCACTGCGCGGCCGCAATGGCTGCGCTATAATCCCGTAACTTAAAGTAATCGGGAAAGGCGCCGTGCCGGAAATTCTGTTTGGCATCATTGCTGTTGCTGTTTTTGCCGCCCTGATCTGGCTTGGCTTCAGGCTGGGTCAGGTGGCGCGCCTGCAACGCGAGCAACCGGAGAGGTTGGCCCTGTTGCTGGAAGAGAAGCATCGTGCCATGCTGTCCGATCTGCATGACGGCTTGGCTCGCCAGGGCGACCGCATGAATTCTGCCGCGGCGGAAAACGCCGAGCGCCTGCGCGGTGCGGTCACCCAGGAATTGCAATTTACCCGCGATGCGCTGGAAAAATTACAGTTGTCGCAGAGCGCAAGCCTTGCCCAGACCCGCGAAGCGATGTTGGCGCAGTCCGCAGAGCAGGTGCGCGCCAACCAGGAATTGATCCAGTCCACCCTGCGCAATACCACCCAGCAATTGACCACCGCGATTGAATCCCTGACCAAGTCGGTGGATGGCCGCCTCGAGCAAATCAGCGGCAAGGTGACGGAACGTCTGGACGAAGGCTTCAAGAAAACCAACGAGACCTTCTCCAACGTGATGGCGCGGCTGGCGACTATCGACGAGGCGCAGAAGAAGATCGACGGCCTTACCACCAACATGGTGAGCCTGCAGGAATTGCTTGGCGACAAGCGTTCGCGCGGCGCTTATGGCGAAGTGCAGTTGGAAGCGCTGATTCGTAATATTCTGCCGCCTTCGGCCTATGACTTTCAGCACACCTTGAGCAACGGCAATCGTGTGGATTGCCTGCTGAAGTTGCCGGAGCCTACCGGCAATGTCGCCGTCGATTCCAAGTTCCCGCTGGAAAACTATCACCGGATGTTCGCTGCCGATCTTTCGGATGGCGATCGGGCGCAGGCAATGAAGCAGTTCAAGGCGGATGTGAAGCGCCATGTCGATGCGATCAGCGAAAAATACATTATTCCCGATGAAACCAGCGATGGCGCGGTAATGTTCGTGCCGGCTGAAGCGGTGTTCGCCGAGATTCACGGCCACCATCAGGGCGACGTGGTGGACTATGCCATGCAGAAGCGGGTGTGGATTGTTTCGCCGACCACCATGATGGCGATCCTGAATACCGCCCGTGCCGTGATCAAGGACGTGGAAACGCGCAAGCAGGTACACATCATCAAGGATGCACTGGGCAGGCTGGGCAAAGAGTTCTCCCGCTTTGACACGCGCATGAAAAAACTGGCGGATCACATTCGCCTGGCTCATGAAGATGCCGAGGAAGTGCACGTCACCAGCCAGAAAATCAGCCGTCGTTTTGCCCAGATCGAGCATGTTCAACTGGACGAATCGGGTGTGCCGGTACTGGAAGCCTTGATCGACGCGCCAGTCGGCGGCGAGGATTCCTGACGCATGCTGAAGAACTCCAAAACCCTCATTCTTGCTGGTTTCGGCCTGGTGCTGCTGCTCATGGCAGGATTAATCTCCATTGGCCTGACGCGCATCATGTCGCTGCACGAGCAGATGGAACTTTCCAGCGGGTTGCACGACGCCAAGATCGAGTTCGTTTCCGAGATGGAGAAAGCCGTCGGCGAGCGCGCCATCAGCCTGCACCGCATAGTATTGTTGACTGACCCTTTTGAACGGGATAATGAGATGTCTCATCTCAGCCAGCAGGCGACAAATTTTATTCGGGCACGCGACAGGCTGGTTGCCTCAGGCTTGAACCCCGAAGAAACCCGCATTTTTGCCCAGTTGCTTGAATTGGCCAGACATGGCGAGGCGCTTCAGATAAAGGTGGTGGAACTGTTCGAGGAAGGAGAAGTTCCCAAGGCTCAGCGCCTTTTGCTTAACGAGGTGATCCCGGTACAGAAAATGGTGATTGCGCGTCTTGATCTGCTCATGAACCTGCAACTGGAACAGAAACATAAGGCCGTGGCCGAAGCAACATCTTCTTATCGCAATGCACTCATGTGGATGGCCCTGCTCGGATTTGTCGCCGTCACGCTGGGTGCCCTGATCGCCCTGTACGTGATGCGGCGTACAACCATGACGGAGCGGGCCCTTCTTCAGGAGAAGGAGCGCGTTCTGGTGACGCTGGATTCTATCGGGGACGGAGTGATTACCACCGATATCGAAGGCAAGGTGATCTATTTCAACCCCGTTGCCGAGCAGCTTACGGGTTGGCGACTGGAGGAGGTCAAGGGCCTGACCCTGCGCTGGGCATTTAACGCAGTCGATGCTTTCTCGCGCAAGCAGATTCAGCACCCCGTCTTCGATGGCCCCATCGAGGGCGGGGTGGTTAGCCATTATGAAAATATTTTGCTGATCAGTAATGATAATCGGGAGTATGACATCGAAAGTTCAGCCGCGCCGATTCGTAATCCTGAAGGAGAGGTGATCGGCTCGGTGCTGGTATTCCGCGATGTCACCGAGGCGCACGAATTGGCCAAGCAACTGGCTTGGCAGGCAGCCCATGACCAATTGACCGGCCTGATCAACAGGCGTGAGTTCGATCTCAGGCTTACCCGGTTGCTGGAGGGCACAAAATCAGATCAAGACCAGCACGCCTTGCTGTATATGGATCTCGATCAATTCAAGCTGGTCAACGATACTGCCGGCCATGCCGCCGGCGATGAACTGCTACGGCAGCTGGCTGACAACCTGAGGGTGCAGATTCAGGGCTGCGATACCTTGGCCAGGTTGGGCGGGGATGAATTCGGTGTGTTGCTGGAACACCGTACGCTGGACGAAGCGTTGCGGATTGCCAACGTGTTGCGCGAAATCGTGCAGGATTTTCGCTTTGTCTGGGATGGCAGGACATTCGAGGTGGGTGTCAGCATTGGACTGGTGCCCATTGCCGCGCAGAGCGGCAGTACGGCAACTCTGATGAGTTGTGCCGATGCGGCCTGTTATGCTGCCAAGGACAGGGGGCGCAACCGCGTCAATGTCTATAGCCTGGAAGACCTCGATTTGATGCAACGCCAGAACGAGATGAGTTGGGTCGCCGATATTTCAAAGGCATTCGAGGAGAAGCGTTTCCTCCTCTATTGCCAGCCCATTCGCTCGCTCTGTGAGGAGCAGCCCGACGATCATCATAGCGAAATTCTGCTCCGCATGATGGACGTGAATGGCGAGATTGTGGCTCCGGCCGAGTTCCTGCCTGCCGCCGAACGCTACGGCCTGATGCCGGTGATCGATCGCTGGGTGGTGCGCACTCTGTTTTCCACGATAAAGAAAAATTTGGCCAGCGGTGCGGAGCCAAGCCTTTCGCGCGTCTATGCGATCAATCTTTCCGGAGCCAGTTTGAATGATGAATTCTTCCTCGACTTTCTGCGTGAACAGATTTCTCTTTATGGCATTCCGCCTGCGGCACTTTGTTTTGAGATCACTGAAACCGTGGCGATCTCCAGCATTGAGCACACGCGTCATTTCATGCAGGAACTGAAACTGGCCGGCTGCCAATTCTCCCTGGACGATTTCGGCAGCGGCATGTCGTCGTTCGCCTATCTCAAGGACTTGCCGGTGGATTACCTGAAGATCGACGGCATGTTCGTCAAGAATATGGCGCATAACCCCATCGACTTTGCCATGGTCGAAGCGATCAACCGCATTGGCCATGTAATGGGCATCAGGACCATCGCGGAATTCGTCGAGGACGACGTGATCCTGGAAAAATTGCGCGTGCTCGGCGTGGATTATGCGCAAGGCTATGAGGTTGGGCGGCCAAGCCCACTGTAAAAACAGCAGCTTCTAACTCTAACCTATCCTCGGGATAGCGAATCAATACAACACCATGCGCATCACCCATTACGGCAAACCGCCCGCCAACCGCAACGACTGGAAAACCATCAAGACCCTGCTGCCCTATCTGTGGGAGTTTCGCTGGCGGGTAGCGTCGGCATTAATGTTGCTGATACTGGCCAAGCTGGCCAATGTCGGTGTACCGCTGGTGTTGAAGGAAATCATCGACGCGTTGCAACAGCCGCAGGCGCTGCTGCTGTTGCCGGTATTTCTGGTGGCGGGGTACGGCGCTCTGCGCTTCATGAGCACGCTGTTCGGTGAACTGCGCGATGCGGTGTTCGCCAAGGTGACGCAGCGCGCCATCCGCCGCGTGGCGTTGCAGGTGTTTCGCCATCTGCACGCCATGTCGCTGCGTTTTCACCTTGAACGCCAGACCGGCGGCGTGTCGCGCGACATCGAGCGCGGTACGCGCGGCATCGGATTTCTGCTCAACTTCATGTTGTTCAACATCCTGCCGACGCTGGTGGAAATCGGGCTGGTGGCCGCGATTTTGCTGGTCAAATACAACATCTGGTTCACCGTCATTATTTTCCTTACGCTGAGCGTCTATGTCGTTTTCACGCTGCTGGTAACCGAGTGGCGCATGGTGTTCCGGCGCACGATGAACGACATGGACTCGAAAGCCAATGTCCGCGCTATTGATAGCCTGCTCAACTACGAAACGGTTAAATATTTCAGCAACGAGGAATACGAAACCCGGCGTTACGATGAAAGCCTGCAGGTGTGGGAAAAGGCGGCGGTGCGCAACCAGACTTCGCTGGCGGTGCTGAATGCAGGGCAAAGTCTTATCATCGCCATCGGTGTCACGCTGCTGATGTTGCTGGCGGCGCGGGGAGTCGTGAAGGGCACCATGACGCTGGGCGACCTGGTGCTGGTCAATGCCTACATGATACAGATCTATCTGCCGCTGCATTTTCTCGGTTTTGTTTACCGCGAGATCAAGCATTCCCTGGCAGACATGGAACGCATGTTCAGCCTGATGGAGCAGAATACCGAAATCCAGGATAAGCCCGGTGTTGCCGACCTGAAAGTGAATGCAGGAATGATTCGCTTCGAGCAGGTAAATTTCAGTTACGAACCTAAGCGCCAGATTCTATTCGATGTCAGTTTTGAAATTCCTTCAGGCAAGACCGTTGCGGTGGTCGGGCCGAGCGGAGCGGGAAAGTCAACCTTGTCCAGGCTGCTGTTCCGGTTTTACGATGTCGGCGGCGGCCGCATCCTGATCGATGGGCAGGATATCCGCGACGTCACCCAGCGCAGCCTGCGCGCAGCCATTGGCATCGTTCCCCAGGATACGGTGCTGTTCAATGACACGATTTATTACAATATTGCCTATGGTCGGCCCGATGCGATGCGCGAAGAGATCATCCGGGCGGCGAACCATGCCCACATCCATGATTTTATCGAATCGTTGCCCGATGGCTATGGCACCCTGGTCGGAGAGCGTGGGCTAAAGCTCTCAGGCGGGGAGAAGCAGCGCGTGGCAATCGCCCGCGCCATCCTGAAAAATCCGCGCATCCTGATTTTCGACGAGGCGACGTCGGCACTGGATTCCAGATCGGAAAAGGCGATCCAGGAAGAGTTGCGCTATGTCGCCAAAGACCGCAGCACCCTGGTCATTGCGCACCGCCTTTCCACCATCGTCGATGCCGACCGGATACTGGTACTGGATCATGGCCGTGTGGTGGAACAGGGAACACACCGCGAGCTGCTGGATCGGGGCGAGGTGTACGCCCATATGTGGGCTTTGCAGCAGCAGGAAAAGCCGGCCGAAATCGGTGTTCAGTAACCTATTTTTTCTTGGCCGGTTGCGGATGTTTCAGCATCCACACGGCCAGAATCCCCTCGATTTCATGGCTCAGGGAATGGTAGGCCTTGTCGTGCGGGGTTTCGTTCTTGAAGTCCTTGGCGTAGGCGTCGGCGCCCTTGCTCAGGAAAAATTCGACCAGTTCCTTCTTCCTGGTAAATGCGGCAATATGCAGCGGCGTCATGCCATTGTTGTCCCTGGCGTTGATATTGGCGCCCTTGGCCACCAGCAGTTTGGCGATTTCAGGATTGGGATTGCCGGCCGCTATGTGCAGTGGCGTGGAACCGAGTTCGTTGCGTGCGTTGATGAGATTCTTGTTGGCAGCAAGCATTTTTTCCATTTCCTGTTTGCTGCCATCCTTGGCAACGTCAAAAATAGTGTTGGCTGCGTGAGCGTTTCCTATTGCGCATAAAAGAAAAATGGCGGCAGCGCCAATCCAGCTCCGGTTGATCTCATGGTTATTTTTCATGGTTCTATCCTCTTATCTGAATGGCCTTTGGTATGATGGGAGCGGCGGCAAGTTTAATGTGAATTGAGGGAGGTGTAAATTGATGTTCAGGGTTTTGAGGGTTCGTACCGTAGTTGCTGTTCTTGGCTTCGCTGCGGCTATTTCGGCACAGGCGGCTAATTGGGAGTCCGTGATTCAAATCGGTGATCACGTGCGCGAGATTGATACATCCAGCATCAAAAGCTCGCCCCCGGTCGTTACTTACGTTACGCGCCACGTCTTCGGCAATCTGGACGAATACCGCATCGGCAAGCACGGGATCAAATACCTCGTGATAGCGGGCAAAGCCGACTGCAACAAACGGACAACTTCGAAGCTTACGGTTGAAGCACGGGGTGAGAAAATGGAACTGATCAGCAAGCAGACGATCCAGGATCCTGAAGATACTGTCGTTTCACCAGACAGTATTGAGGAGTCTGTGCTCAACTATGTTTGCAAGCCGAAGAAATAGCCCTGATTGGTTTGATTAAGAAAAGCGGGTGTGCCGCCAGGCACACCCGCAAAACCATGGTCAGGCCGCAGAGCGCACCGGACGCATAGGGTCGGCACCGATGGTGCCTTGCAGGCTTTGCATGTATGCCGCGCTTTTCACCCACTCCAGCCTGGCCTTGGCACTTTCCTGCCGTGCCTGAATATCAAGCCGTTCCACCATATCCTGATGGCTCGCACGCACGGCGAAAGTGCTCAGGTAGTCGATATGGCGTTGCCACAGTGCGATCTCACGCGCCTGTTTGGTTTCCAGTCGTTCCCGGTACCAGTCTGAAGCGAGCAGCGCATTCCGGCTAAACATGGCGCGGATGGCCGGGTCGTGCACATCTTGCCCCCCATAGCTGCCGGTGGCCATAATGTGAAGCAGGGCCTTGAGCGGCGGGCAGGCATCTGCCACGCTGCCGTCCTCCAGGTAACATGCGGCAACCTTTTGCTGGGCTTCGACGATGTTTTCCACACCGTCCACGAATACGGCAAGATCCTGGGTCTCAGGCCGCAGAATCTGTTCGCCGAAGACCGCACGGGGCGCATCGAACATCTTGCCCATGAAGCCGTGGACGAAACGCTCGGTGATGCGATAGCCCAAGCGGCTTGCCTGGATCAGGCGGCCTTCATACTGGAAATCATCGATCTTTTCCAGGCATCCTGTTTCGATCAGGAAGCTCGGGTCGCGCTGCTTGGCCGACAGGCGCGACCAGATTTCCGGCACCAGCAGGCTGATGTCATGATTGACGCGGAACTTGGGTCCGATATATCCGGCGGCGGTGGAATAGCCTGCATAGCCGGTGAGGATGAAGGATACCAGTGTATTGTTGAGGTCCGCCGTGGGCCGCAGCGCGTTGAATGGGCCCTTGGTGAGCGCACCTTCGCTACCTGCGCCGGTAGTGGAAGGCGACTTGCCCGTCAGGCTGCAGATGAAATCCATGAACAGCTCGGGCAGCTCCTGATAGTGGATCGGGTTATACACCGCCAGAGGCCGGATGCCGGGCTCCGGCGGATTGTTGCGGCGCCCTACCAGAACGGCGTTGACCGGTTCGATCAGCGCCGTGCCCAGCGGCACCCTGCGATTGAAACGGGCGCCGATTTCGGCTACGTAACGGCGCACTGGCTTGGCGAGGTCGGGCCGCAGTTGCAGATAGCGGGGATTCTTGCTCGGTTTGCCATTTACCAGACGCGGATGTGCCGACGACACCACGTAGTCGCCTGCCTCATGTGCCTCGCGCAATATCCGGCGCATCGGCTCAGTGTACTGGTCGAAGCCCACTACATCATCAAGGATCTCCGCCAGCGCCCCGCCTTTCAGTGGTTCGAAGTTTGCCAGGAAATTATCGCGCAACGCCATGTCAGCCTCGGTCTGGCGGTCAAATCCGCGATGAATTGCATCGTCCGGTCGTTGGAACAGGCGATATTCGCAATTGCGCACCAGTTTCACGCTGGGGCCGGTGCTTTTCGGCGAGGAGTTGGGCAGCGATCCGGCCGGAACGACGACTGACGAGGTAATGTCGTCCTCCATCTGTATTTTTTCCGCAGCGATAAAATCCTGCCGCAACTTGAAAACGTTCCAGCCGCCATTTTGCTCGAAACCAACGCGCAAATATGAGCCCATCAATTTACGGTCACCGAGTTTGAGCTCGTGGCCCGGATGTCCGTTCAGGAAATCAACCGATAGCTGTTTTCGCCAGTCGTCGCCCCATTCCGGGAGGTACATCCGCTTGATTATGAAGACCAACGCCAGGATGCGATCCGGGATGCCGTCCAACCAGGCGTTGAATTCCTCGGTATATGAAGGGGAGGGTGTGAGTACCTTGATAACCGACCCCAGGCTGCGCTCGGTGCCCAGCAGTTTGCGGGAAGGTTCCCTGTCCTCATGCTCGAATCCGGGTTTGAACCGTTTGGCGTAGTCGCTCTGGAAGATGCTTTCCACCTGGTCAAGGTCATGTTCCAGATTCGCTACGAACAGCGGGCCGTAGATCACGGCGTCGTTCAGTGACTTGGATATCTCCGATTTCCCTCCGCCTGAAACAGTGCAGGGCTTGTGGCAAAACGTGCCTTCCTGATCGGTGCCAACCAGACGCCAACTGGGGGCGCCTGGATGTTTCTTCATTTCGATCTTGTAGCCGTTGGGCTGCACGTAGATCTTTCCCGGGCGCAGCTTGATGCACTGCCGGACATTATCCTTCATCCAGGAAATGGTCTGGCTGGAAAGATCCATGCGCAGATCCTGAGGCACATAGATCACTTCGGGATGAAGTTTGTCGATGCCGTAACCTTCCGGTTGCAGGTTCATCAGTTCGCCGTAGCGGGTTGCAGTGTCTTCGAAGCTGTATTCGGGTGCGCGGGTACGGCTGTCCACGCCGTATTCTTCGCCATGGTTGTGGCGCGGGAACGCCAGGGCGCCGCCGGCATGTTCTTCTTCGGCCAGGCCGAAAAGGTTGGCAGCGTAACTGATTTGCGTTTTGACCTCTTTTTTGCAGTATCCGAAGTAGTTGTCGGCCACGATAGTGACGATGACGCCTCGCTCGTCCCGCGCCGTGATTTTGAATGCGTCGCCGTCGTTATAGCGATCACTCTCATCGTGCCAGCACATGCCATCGGCGCGCTGACGCGGAGTCGCTTCGTCACAGTGGGGAAGCCCCAATGCTTTCTTGGTGAACTGGGTCAGGTGCGGCGCCAGAATCACGCAGCCGGAGTGCCCCGACCAGTGATCCACGTCCAGCCCTGCATCTGTCGAGGCAAGAACGGGGTTGCCGGCATTACCGAATATGCTTTCAACAAAATCCAGGTTGCTCACCAGGCTGCCGGGTGCGAAGAAACGGATTTCCATGCTTTTTTCCGGCTCGTGACCTGGAATTTCCGGGCACACTACCGGGCGCAGCAGCAGCGAAACGAACATCTTGGCTTCCTGCGGCTGCCCTTGGGTGAAAGGCAGGCACAGCAAGTGCTCCGGCGGATTGAGCGCTTCATGCAGCAGTCGCGCAAAAGTGGTCTTGGGAACGGCTTTCTTGTCGCCGGGAATCGGCAAGCCGCCTTCGGCTATGTGGAACAATCCCTTGGTCGTGCGCCGGTCGCTTACCGGATTATGCAAAACACCATTGCGGATGCGGTAACTGCTGACATACTCGCTCTTGAACTCGTTTTTGCTGATCGGCAGGGAAAGTTCCCTGGCCACGCCATGACGGTCGAGTATCAGCGTATTTTCCGGTATCCGTGGCACGGTGCCGGTTACGGCATCGGCGAGGTAGTCGTCAAGAAAGGTCTGGATGCGCTGGTCGGGCGGGCAAAGATAGCCGCTCAACAAGCGGGATTTTTCCCGGTAGCTTTTCAGAAGGTTTTCCGCAACGGCGAGGAAATCGCTGCTTTTGCCTTCCAGACAGGGGGGTTGCCCCGACGAGGACAACTTCAGGTTGATGTATAGCTGCAGGCGGTTGCGGGTTTCTTGCGGGTCTTCTGAACCGTTGCCCAGCCCCAGAAATTGATTCAAGTCCATAATGTTCGTTACCTAGTGCGTGCTTCCGCACATTCGGAAAAATTCATTATTTTACCCTGAAACAGTTAAATTTGAGAAAAGGCTTGGGCTGGCAGATCGTCGCGACCAGGAGAGGTCAATTCAGGATGGGATGGAAAGGCGATTTATGTATCCCGTTTTGCCGGGGAGAAAATAAAATGCAAACGGCCACTATTTCTAGTGGCCGTTTGCCTTCGGATCGACTGCCTGTTTGGTTACTTCTTCTTGGCTTTGGCGCCGGCAACAGCATCTTTCAGCTTGCTGCCGACCTTGAATTTGACGACCTTCTTGGCGGGAATCTTCAGTTCCTTGCCTGTAGCAGGGTTACGACCGATACGGGCTGCGCGCTCTTCAACGGCAAAGGTGCCGAAGCCGATCAATTGGACATTGTTGCCCTTGGCCAAGGATTGCTGGACAGTGGCCATCAAGGCATTCAAGGTATTTTCGGTCTGAGCCTTGGTCTGCTTGGTTGATTTGGCTACGGCATCGACAAGTTCTGCTCTGTTCATCTTGTTATCTCCCATCGTGGTTAAAAAGTAAAAAAAAATTGTAGGGGAAGACTGACTGTCTAACCAGCTTTTCCGCCGGAATGCAACGATAAAGCACAGGCGCTGGCCCGCCATGGTTTTTTGCCACTCCCTTTGAAGATGCTACTGTGCCGTAATTTTCTGGCGGCGTCCAGTTCATACTGAGGGCGGTCGGGGTGGCGATTGCCAACCATCCCTGAAACCTTATGAATAACGATTCCAAGTCTAGCCTAACCACGTAATACTGGCGCAAACATTGCTTGACTGTAATGTCATGTATGGCGAAATGGAGAGCGTGATGAAAATCGACACATCTGAAATGATCTTGAGTAGTACGAATGGTGAGCAGGTGGAGCAGGAGAGTCGCACGAAGTGGAAGGTCGAACTGGATGGCCGCTGGCTGGGTTTTGACGACTTGTATGCGGAGCAGAAACAAGCTTTTTCTCCGGTGATGACGGCCTCTGCCACGCCTGTTCACGCCGATTCAGGGCTGAAACCCTTGGCGCGTGGCGCAGCCAACGAAGAGATGGTGCGTAACCATGCCGCGCAGATGCTGCTGGATATTCTGGATGGGGCGCTTCCCGGCAAGGCGGCCAGTTCGGCAGTGGATTCATGCCAGCAGCAATGCCATGCAAGGATGCGCTCCAAATCCCCTCAGGGCGCGGAGGCTCTGATCGCCGACACCTTTACGCTGAAATATCAAAAGTGCGAAAAAACCATCAAGTCGGAGCAAACGGTATTTTCTGCCGCCGGAATGGTCAAAACTGCCGATGGCCGGCAAATTTCGCTTAACCTGTATTCGCGCATGAGTCGTCAGGAAGCGAGCGAAAGCGTGTCTTGCGGAACAGTAAAGGTCGAGAAACTGAAAGACCCGCTGGTGGTTAATCTGGATGGAAAAGGCGTGCGCCTGACCGATGATCGCTTCGCTTTTAATCTCGATGGCAACGGCGTGATGGAAAAAATTCCGTCTCTTGCTCCGGGCAGCGGTTTTCTCGCGCTGGATGCGAATGGTAACGGCTGTGTCGATTCCGGGCTGGAATTGTTTGGCACGCAAAGTGGCAATGGTTTTGCCGATTTGGCTGCCTGGGATGATGATCATAATGGATGGATCGACGAGAATGACAGCGTATTCGACAAGTTGCGCATCTGGCGCGGCGGGGAAAGTGGTCAGCCGCTGGAAACCCTGGCGCAAAGCGGGGTAGGTGCGATTTATCTGGGCAGTGCCGGCAGCGAGTTTACGCTTAAGGGCATGGGAAATGAATTATTGGGAAAAGTGCGGGATACGGGGGTTTTTCTCAGGGAAGACGGGACGACCGGCATGATGCAACAGATTGATCTGGCGGTATGAGTGATCCGAATTATGGCTGAAAGTATTCCACCACCTTTGTCTTAGAGCGGTTTGTCCTCCGCGGATCTTATACCGCATGCAGCTTGCTGTAAGCGGCGAGCAGACGCTGGTGCATGTCGCAACCTGCAAGCGCCATTCCCGGCGATTGCAGGCCGAAGAAACGCTGCTTTCCGTCGAGCAGGAATTGCGCCTGTTGCAGCGTGTCTGCGCCATACAGGTGCAGCAGGACGTTGCCATAGGAGGCGGTATCGCCCAGATTAAGCAGACTTTCGATGCAACGGTAAACATTGCGGCGGTGTTTATCCAGTTGCGCGAAATGGCGTATCCAGTCGCAGCCCTCACGGATCGCTTCTTCATTGCCGATCGCAAGCGCCAGCAGGGTTTTCAGTTCGCCGACTCGCAAATCTTGCCACAACGAGTCGGCATCGGCTGCCAGGGCGATTAGCGCTGCGACCGGCCGCTGGTCGTCGAGGCCTAACTCATTCAGCATATCCAGCAAGCCGGAGCATTCTTTCTCGTCCAGATCAGACAGGCGCAGGATGGCGGGACGGATGACGTTGCCGACGCTGTTGTTTTCCCATTCCAGGTCGTCGATGGGATAAATCTCGGACATGCCGGGCACGAGTATCCGGCAGGCATAGATGTCCAGATGGGTATAGTCGGCGATGTAGATATCGTGGCCTTCGGCGTGGATGCGTTCGGTCAGCCAGGCATAGTCTTCCTCGGTGGTGGCGCTGAAATTCCAGTCGCTGAATTCGAAATTCGGGGCGTTGCCGAGGAAGTCCCAGCTGACGATTCCGCTGGAATCGACGAAGTGGATTTCCAGATTGGGCGAACTGGCAATTTCATCCGGATCGAAGCCCGGCTCGGGAAAGCCGCCCAGCGCATCCAGTGCGCGACCTTGCAGCAACTCGGTGAGTGCGCGTTCAAGAGCGATTTCAAAGCGCGGGTGGGCGCCGAAGCTGGAGAAACAGCCCTGATCGTGCGGGTTGAGCAGGGTTACGTTCATCACCGGATATTGGCCGCCCAGCGATGCGTCCTTGACCAGAATGCCGAAACCCGCCGCGCGCAATGCGCGGACTCCCGCCTCAATGCGCGGATAGCGCGCGATCACCTGATCCGGCACCTCCGGCAGGCATAGCCCTTCGCCGATGATGCGAAACTTGATATGACGTTCGAAAATTTCAGACAACGCCTGGGTGCGCGCCTCAGCGGGGGTGTTGCCCGCCGCCATGCCGTTGCTGACATACAGGTTGCCGATGATGTTTACCGGGAACAACACGTTGGCGCCATCGCGGCTCCGGATGAAGGGCAGGGCGCAAATACGGCCTTCGGCATCACCGGAGTTCAGATCGACCAGCATATCGGCCTTGATGCCGCCTTCCGGGTTGTAGAACTCGCGCAGTTCCGGCGTGAGCAGGCCGTCCGGCCATTCGCCGTCGTCGCAAGGCTTGAACCATCGTTCCTGCGGATAATGGGTGAATGCGCGCAGGGCGGGCGTCCCACCCAGGTAATAATGCGACCAGAAATAGTTGCAGGAAAGACGTTCGAAAAACTCACCCAGCGCGCTCGCCAGCGCCGCCCGCTTCGATGCGCCCTTGCCATTGGTGAACAGCAGCGGACAGTCGCGCTCACGTAGATGCACCGACCAGATGCCTTCTACCGGGTTCAGCCATGAGCATTCCTCGATGTGGAAATCCAGCGCTTCCAGCTTGTTGTGCATGGCGCTGATGGTCGATTCCAGCGAGGCATCCTTGCCCGCAATAAAGCTTTCTTTGTGCATGTGGGTATCCCTGCCGGCTTGCCGCCGGGGAAATTATTCGGTATGCGAAACGTCCTGCAAATTTGTCGCTGTTTTTTCTTTGACGGGTGAATGGTTCTCAAGCATGGTGCTGCGAGTGTCCGGTGTCTCCAGGGTAATACGCCCCAGCGCACCGGTGCGGTAGTCCTTCAGCAGCGTGAGAGCAGCCTTTTCCAAGTCGGGGGCGCCACCTTTGAGGAGGATGCCACGTCGCCTGGCGACAGCCTCGATGACGGCCGTGCCATCCATTCCTTCCACGGCGCAGTTATAGCGGGCGTTTAGCAGGGCAGGATAGCGTGTCAGCAGGATTTCGGCGAGAAAGGCTGCCACTTCCTCGTCGATCACGGCATTGCGTCCTATCGCATGGCTCGCAGCCAGCAAGTATCCATCGCTGTCGTGCTCGATTCTCGGCCACATCAGACCGGGCGTATCGGTGAGCGACATGCGGTCGTTCAGGTCGAAGCGCTGTTGCGTCTTGGTCACCGCCGGTTCGTCGCCCACTGCCGCCACCCGGCGTTTCAGCAGTGCGTTCATCAGGGTTGATTTGCCGACGTTGGGGATGCCCATGATCATCATGCGCAGAGGCTTCAGATTGGTGCCGCGGTGGGGTGCGATTTCCTGGCACAGGCCGGGTACCTTGGCGACATCACCCGGCTTCTTGCAGGACAACGCTACCGCCTTGACACCCTTCTGCCGGTTGTAGAAATTGAGCCAGGCCTGAGTGACGGCGGGGTCGGCCAAATCGGCCTTGTTGAGGATTTTCAGGCAGGGACGCTGGCGGTGCACGCGCAACTCCTTGATCATCGGGTTGCTGCTTGCCTCGGGCAGGCGGGCATCCAGCACCTCGATGACGATATCAATGCGCTCCATGGTTTCAGCCGCTTTTTTGCGTGCCGAGACCATGTGGCCGGGAAACCAGTTAATAGACATTCCGAATCAACTATTTAATCAAACGCTTATTCTACACTTCGCGGCGCGGTGCGTCATGTTTTGCATGCACTTTTTGCTGTTGACATGTTTTCTTCTGCCCCCTGATAATGGCCCCAGGAATTTCTTGCTATCCCTCCGCCGGTTTCGATTTCGCCCCAATTCCTGCATGGCGTGGCGCGTTGCGTTGTGTGGCCCGGAGATTTAGTGTTCAAGTACCGTCAATATCGGCAGTTTCCGACAAGACCACATATCAAGCCCTGTGGCTTTTGTTTTTTTATGGCCTGTATGGTCGAGAATGCGCGCACTGCGAGCCAGACTACGGAATAATCCCAATGCCGGTTAAATTGTTCAGATTGAATAATGTGCCTGATGACGAGGCAGAAGAAGTTCGCGAATTATTGACGGGCAATGAGATCGATTTCTACGAGACTTCTTCGGGCATCTGGGGGATATCGATGGCGGCGATCTGGCTGCGTGATGAAGATCAATACCAGCGGGCCAAGTCGCTTATCGACGAATACCAGAACGAGCGGCTTGCCACGGCAAGGGAAGAATATGCCCAGTTGCGAATGGAAGGAAAGAGCCGAACGATAATCGATGTAATCAGGGAGAATCCTGTTCGATTTGTCGTTTACCTGGCAGCCATCTCTGCGGTAATTTACTTTTCCACCAAGCCATTCATCGATATCGGAAAATAACGACTATCCACAATTACATTCTGGTTATATAGATATTGGCAAAAAAGATGTAGAATCTACTACATGTTGTGGTTTTCTGGACGGAGGTGATACGTGGCCCAGTTTGGAATAATAGATATGTACAGGCTGCGCTCCGAGCTTGATCGGCTCAAAACGGAGCGCGAGAAGCTGCTCCAGCTTGCTTGTGCGGCATTGGTGCTAGTCAACGACCTGGATAGTGACACCTATGAAAGCTACGAGGCGGCGGAGCTCGTGGCTGATTGCCTCAACCATTTGCCCGATCCGGTGATGAACGAGGTGCTGGGTTATTCCCGCCACTGAGTTTGCCGCATGGGTTTTTTCGTCGGCTTCCTTTATGGTGAATTTCTCGTTGACCCCGTCTGGCACCAATTCCTGTCGGGTCAAGCATTCTGAATGCCGCAGCCATGAAATCCAGCTTGATTGATCCTGATACCGACCTCGCCCGCGAATGCTATGGGCTGGTTTATTCACCCAGCCCATATCGCAAGCGCTTTCCAGAAAACTGCGTGGTGCTGAAAGCTTCCGAGGAAGATGCGCGAACCAGCGCCGATCCGGCAAAAAAACTCGTGCCGGCGGTACTATTCGGCCCATCGCGTTCGTCCGAGGGGGTCAGGCTGTTTTATCTGGTGCGCTGGCTCGATAATTGATTCGGCCATCAGTACAGCATCAACATCGTGGCGGTAATCCAGTATTAATACCCCATGGCTGGAAGCGCTTTATGGAGTTTCCGGAAATTTCGGAGCGCAATATTTATGCCATCGTCGAATAACAAAAAATCAGCGTTTCCCGGACAAAAGAAGTCTGCGGCCAGATTCATGAAATCAAGGTACGGCTTGTTGGCGGGCTCACTGCTGCTTTATGCCGGCATGGCACAGGGCGCGGAAAAGAACGCCGCTTTATCGGAAAACGTCTATCTGGACGAGATGCCGGTCGTGCTCTCTGTGTCACGCCTTTCCCAGCCCATAGACGAAGCGCCCGCTGCAGTGACGGTGATCGACCGCCAGATGATCAAGGACTCCGGTGCCTGGGATTTGTCCGAGGTGTTCCGGCTGGTGCCGGGGATGTATGTCGCCTATCATTCCGCCCCTGATTATGCGGTGGATAGCACAGTCAGCTATCATGGGCTGACTAACGCCTATGCACAACGCATGCAGGTACTGGTAGATGGACGTTCGGTATATTCCCCCCTGTTTGGCGGCATGCTGTGGAGTGACATTCCATTGGCCATGGATGACATCGAACGCATCGAAGTCATTCGCGGTCCCGATTCGGCGAGCTACGGCGCCAACTCCTTCATGGGCGTCATTAACATCATCACACGCCATTCAGCGGAAACACAGGGGAAATTCGTTTCTCTTTCTGCGGGGCGCAGCCGGGATGAGGCGGTTGCCCGCTATGGCGGGAAAAACGGCGACCTGACTTACCGCCTGACTGCCGGGATTCGCAACGATCAGGGGGAAACCGCTAAGATGGCGAACCCATTGACCACACAAGGCCGATGGGATGAGAACCTGCTTGACGACAAGAAAATTCACCTGTTGACCTTTCGTGCCGATTATCGCGTCAATCCGATAGATGAACTGGAAATTCAGTTTGGCTACAACGGCGGCGACCGGCAGGAAGGTTCGCCAGGAGGAAACGTTATTGCGGTTAACAAGCGTGCAGATAACCACTTCGAACTCATGCACTGGCGCCGCGCTTTGAAAAACAATGGCGAATTGTCAGTCAAGTTCTACCATGCCACCGAAAGCAGTTTTTCCTCCATGCTCGACACCAGCAACGGTAACACTGTCAATGCAGATGTTATTGCCAATCGTTACGACCTGGAAATTCAGCACACTTTCTCACCCGGTGAAAGCACCCGTGCGGTATGGGGAGGCAGCGTGCGCTACGACAAAACCTACGCCCCCTTCTGGTTAGCTGGAGACACGCAAGCCAAGCCATTTCACCTGTCCCGACTATTTGGCAATCTGGAATGGCGGGCACAGCCAGCGCTGGTCTTCAACCTCGGCACCATGGTTGAAGACAACAGCTTTACCGGCACAGACGTCACCCCTCGCGTGGCTGTCAACTGGCATTTTCTACCAGGGCACACTTTGCGCATAGGCCGCTCCAAGGCCACCCGCACACCTACGGTTTATGAAGAAAAATGGCGCCAATATTATAATTCTGTATTCCCTAACAAGTTTCCCTACGATGAACGTCCAGAACGCATTGATTCCAGGGAAATTGGTTATCTGGGGAAATTTCAAAACCTGAATGTGGACTTCCGCCTATTCCATGACCAGATATCCGATCTGATTTCAACCAACCCAATAACAGGAGTTCTTGGCGGTGAAATCAATACCGGCAATGCCACGATCAAAGGCTTTGAAACCCAACTGCAATGGAATATCGGGGAACGCACCCGCCTGATATACGGTTTGTCCCATACACAAGTAACCAGCAAAGACGAAAATGGAGTGAGCTACACCAATTCGGCACCGACCAACAGCCAAAGCCTGATGCTCACCCACCGTTTCGATCATGGCCTGAGCGCCAGTCTGACGGGGTATCAGAATGGCGAAACGCATTCACCCGGCACAGATTCTGGGCCAACCCCAGAGCAGGCACCGGTTTATTACATCAACACCTACCGCCGTTGGGACGGGCGCTTGGCTTACAACTTCCATTCTGGCACAAGCAACGGCGAACTCGCGCTGATCGTGCAGAACTTCGCCGACTCACATTACTTCGAATACCGCCACGACAACGAACCTCCGGGCCGTACTGCCTGGCTCAACCTGAAGTTGGATTTCTGGCCCTGATGCCCTTCTGGCGAATTTTCTCCGTTCTAGGCCTGGCTTTTGCCATGTTCTGTTTGCCGCGCATTGCGGTAGCGCTGGAGGGGGTGACGGTAGTGCTCAGTGAGGAGGGCGGCGCTTACGCCGAGGTCGTCGAAAAAATGCGCACCACACTTTCGCAGGGCAGCACCGCCAAGCTGGAAGTCCGAGTGATTCCGTTGCGCTCGTTGAAGAATGAGGAAACGCTCCGCACCAATGCCGGACAGATGCTGGTAGCGGTCGGCGTCGATGCCATGGAGGCAGTGGAAAAAAGCAGGTTGCCCCAGCCCGTGCTCAACGTGTTGGTGCCGCGTGCGGCTTATGAGAAAGTTGCGCGCCAGGGCGGGCGCTTGGGAGATCACCGCAATTTTTCTGCAATTTATCTGGACCAGCCTTGGGCACGCCAGTTTGCCCTGATTCGCCAAGTACTTCCCGGGCGGATGCGAGTCGGCATCCTGCTGGGTTCAAGCTCAGCCGAGCTTGAGACATTGCTGCGGACGCAGGCCAAGGCTGCCGGTCTGGTAGCCGTAATCAAAAGAACCCGAAATGATGCCGACCCGCTACCGGAACTGAAGCAGTTGCTTGGCAATTGCGATGCTGTCCTGGCGGTGCCCGATCCGGGTATTTACAACCGCAACACGATCCAGAGTCTTCTCCTTACTACTTATCGTCACCAGATACCGCTGTTCGGCTTTTCGCCTTCTTACGTCAAGGCCGGCGCGATCGCGGCAGTGTACAGCGCACCGGCGCAGATCGGCCAGCAGGCGGCAGAGATCATCCAGCACCTGGCGGTAGAGCCGTATTTGCCGCCGCCCCAACCCTCCCGCTATTTCTCGGTCGGCGTCAATACCCAAGTGGCTCGCTCGCTGGGCTTGGCTGTCGACGACGAGGCTACACTGTTGAAACACGTCATGGAAGACGCACCATGAAAAACTGGAGCATCAAATACCGGATATTGTTTCTGGCCATGTTCCCTGTAGTCGTCATCTCCATCCTGCTGACTATGCTGGTCATGGTAGGTGGAATCAGGGAGATGGATGGGGCACTTAAAGCGCGAGGCATGCTGATTTCCCGCCAACTCGCATCGGCCAGCGAATATGGCGCATTTTCAGGTAACCGGGAAACTCTTCAGGCGCTTACCCAGGGGATGATGAAGGAAGGTGACGTCAGCGCGATTATTATTGCCGATGACCGCAACCGGATTCTTGCGGAAAACGGCCGGCCTGGCCAGTTCGATCTTAATGCCGCCAAGTCGACAGAGACGGGCCAGATCGTTGCCAGCGTGGAGGACCATCTGATTTTTGTCGCACCGATTTTTCAGAAAAATAACGATATCGACGAATACGGTTTGTCTGATCGAGCGCCGCGCAATCTCGACAAGGAAAAGAAGTTGCTTGGGCATGTTTACGTGGATCTATCCACCGTTCCCACCCAGCAGCGTAAAAACCATTTTGTCATGATCGGGCTGGCTATTGGCAGTCTCGGCCTGTTCGGCGCCCTGATGCTGGCGCTTCGTCTTAGCCGCGACGTAACTTCGCCGCTGTCGCGCTTGCTCGAAGCGGTCTTGCTTATGACCCAAGGCAAACTCGATACGCGTGTTGTGACTGATTCCGGGGGGGAGCTGGCGAAACTGGAAAAGGGCTTCAACGGCATGGCGGCAGAACTGCAATCGGTTTACGGCACCATGCAGGAGCGCATCGAAGAGCGGACAAGGGATTTGGAGAAGCTCAAGGAGGAGGCTTTGCAGGCCAAGGCCAGCGCGGAATTCGCCAATCAGGCGAAAAGCCGGTTCCTCGCCCATATGAGCCATGAAATTCGCACGCCGTTGAATGGATTGATCGGATTTCTCGGTCTGATGGCTAAAACCAGCATCGATAATGTTCAGCAGAATTATCTCGATATCTGCGAAACGTCCGCCCTATCCTTGCTGACCATCATTAATGATATCCTGGATCTGTCCAAGATCGAAGCGGGCAAGCTGTCGATTGAATGTCTGGCTTTCGATCTGGGCCATTTGATCGAGCAATGCACCCATCTTTATATGCCCAACGCCCAAGGCAGGGGATTGCCCTTGATCCTGGAAATCGATCAGAACATCCCGCATAGCTTGATGGGTGATCCTGCCCGCATACGCCAGATATTGGCCAATCTCCTCGGCAATGCCATCAAGTTCACCCGCTCCGGTAAAATTACCGTCACCGTGAAACGTTTGGCTGGAATCGGAGGTTTCGCCAATATCGAAATGTGTGTGGCGGATACGGGAATCGGCATGTCCGACGAGCAGCTAAGCAAGTTATTCCAGCCATTTAGCCAAGGGGACGCCTCAATCACCCGGCGTTATGGGGGTACAGGGCTGGGGCTCGTTATTTCCCGTCACCTGGTTGAGTTGATGAATGGCACCATCGCGGTTGAGAGCGAGGCAGGCAAAGGGTCGAGATTCACGGTTTCGCTACGCCTCGCGGAAGTTGGCGGAGATATCGCATTGCCAGTGCTCAAGTCATTGGAAATGCTGGATTGGCGGCGCAGTTCCACGCCGCAGGAGGAAAAACCGATGCCGATTTCTCCTCCTGCACGGTTGCGCATCCTGGTGGTGGATGACAACGAAATCAACCGAAAATTGAGCATGATTCTGTTGCGACAGTGGGATATCGACGTCGATGAGGCGGCGGATGGCATCGCTGCTGTGGAAGCCAGCGCCAACCAGGATTACGACCTGATTCTGATGGATGTGCACATGCCAGCGATGGATGGATTGGAAGCGACCCGGCGCATCCGGATGTTGCAAGGCGGCAAGCGCGTTCCTATCGTCGCACTAACAGCCAATGCGCTGGGCGGGGACAGGGAGCGCTATCTGTCCGCCGGGATGGATGGCTACCTGGAGAAACCGCTGTCCGAGAAGGCTCTGCGCGACACCATTGAAAATTGGTGCGTGCTGACGACCAGCGCCTCGCCTGACAGAAAAGAAGAGATGGAAAACGAAGAGAGCGATTTGCCCGTTTCTCCTCGTTCCGATTTGCCGATCATTGATGTCAAGCTCGGTATCGCCCGGGCTGGCGGCCACCGGCACGATTGGCTTGCCTTGATGAAAATGCAGATTGGCGATTTGCAGGTTTCCATGGAGGCATTGCAGTACGCGCATCAGGCTGCTGATTTTGGCAAGATGGAAGAACTGGCTCACAGGCTACGCGGCGGTGCGCTTTATTGTGGCGTTCTGGCGCTCGAGTTTGCCGCCATGCAACTGGAAGAGTCATGCCGAAATGTCGCATCGGACATTACTGAAAAGTTGACATTCTTCCAGCAGGAGGCGGAAAGTTTTCTGGCCTTGGTGTCAAGCGGCGCAATTCCGGAATTATCCTGAAAAGAGCAGTTGAACCGCAAAGGCGCGAAGATGCAAATGAAATGGGAATAGCAGGGATGGGCGGGCGGCCAACTCGCAAAATCATGATGTTATCAAATTCACCCAATCGCCTTGTGGGCGCACGTAAAAATTTTTATAGCCTATTGTGCCATCGCGGTTAGTGAATTGCCGTTCCTGGCCAAAAAAATCCCGCAATGCCTTTCGGCATGCGGGCTAAGGGGGACTGATGCGATGCGGGTTACGCAGCCACTCGCTCTATTAACTCCATATTCTGACTGCTCATCAATTCCTCGATATCCACCAGAATCAGCATCCTGCCGTCCGCCGTGCCGATGCCATTCACATACTGCATGTTGATGGCCGAACCGAATTCCGGCGCGGTCTTGACCTGATCCGGGGCGAGGGTGATGACGTCGGAAACGCCGTCCACCACCATGCCGACGACCCGGTTGGCGACATTCAGGATGATCACCACCGTCAGTTCGTTGTACTCGGCATGGCCCAGATTGAACTTGATGCGCATGTCCACGATCGGCACGATAATACCGCGCAGGTTGATGACGCCCTTGATGAACCCCGGCGTGTTGGCGATGGCGGTAACGGCGTCATAACCGCGTATCTCCTGCACCTTGAGGATATCGATGCCGTATTCCTCATTACCCAGGGTAAATGAGAGAAATTCGCCAGCCGCCGCGGTTGCATTCTCAATGGCTGATTGAGTCATATTGTCTCCGTCCATTTTTAGAACTCCTGCCAGTCGCCGCCTTCGTTTGAGGGCTTGGCGAGTTTGGGTTTGACAACGGAGCGGCCCTGTGTCGCTGTGGTTATTGCGACAGGAGCGGCGAGCTGTCTGGGGGTGGATGAGCGGCTGCCATTATCCAGTTTGAATACGGAGACAGTCTGGGTCAGGTTTTGCGCCTGCTCTTCCAGCGATTCGGCTGCGGCGGCAGCCTCTTCCACCAGTGCCGCATTCTGCTGGGTGACTTCGTCCATCTGCGTGACCGCCTGGTTCACCTGTTCGATGCCCGAACTTTGCTCTACCGAGGCTGCCGAAATTTCCGACATGATGTCGGTGACGCGCTTGATCGAGGTGACGATCTCCTCCATGGTGCTGCCGGCCTGCTCAACCAGCCTGGAACCCGCTTCCACCTTGTCGACCGAATCGCCGATCAGGGTCTTGATCTCCTTGGCAGCGGCAGCGGAGCGTTGTGCCAGATTGCGCACCTCGGCCGCTACCACGGCAAAGCCCCGGCCCTGTTCGCCAGCACGGGCGGCTTCTACCGCTGCATTGAGGGCAAGGATGTTGGTCTGGAAAGCGATGCCGTCGATCACGCTGATGATGTCGACAATCTTGCGCGAAGATTCGTTGATCGAGGCCATGGTTTCGACCACTTGGCCGACCACCGCGCCACCCTTGCCGGCGACATCGGATGCGCCGATCGCAAGCTGGTTGGCCTGTTTGGCATTTTCGGCGTTGGCCTTGACCGTGCTGGTGAGCTCTTCCATGCTGGAGGCGGTTTCCTCCAGGCTGGAGGCCTGTTCCTCGGTGCGCTGGGAAAGATCCTGGTTGCCCTGGGCAATTTCCTTGGCGGCGGTGTTGATCGAATCGGTGGCTTCCTTGATCTCGCCGACGATTTCCTTCAGCTTTTCAACGGTGGCATTGGAATCGTCTTTCAGTTGGCCGAAGGTGCCGTAGTACTCATTGGTGATGCTCTCGGTGAGGTCGCCGCGTGCCAGCGCTCCCAACATGCGGACTACTTCGTTAAGCCCGGTTTCGCTGGTTTGCGTGAGCTTGTTGATGCCCTCGCCCAATTGCTTGAAGAATCCGGTTTTGCCGGTCATGTCCATGCGGTGACTGAAATCGCCCATGACTGCGCCGTCCACGATAGCGGCGATTTCCCTCTCGGTCGCAACTTCAGCGGTGCGGTCATTCCATTCGACCACGGAACCGAGTCGTTCCCCTCGTTCGTTGATGACCGGGTTGGCGGCAAGTGCGAAGGTGCGTCCGCCCATCATGATTTCCGCGCGGAATGTGCTGGTGAATGTAGCCAGCAACTGCTTCTGGTGTTCCGGGTTTTTATGGAAACTGTCTATGCTCAGATTGTTCAATCCGGTTGCGCTGAAGTTTGGCAGGTCTTTCTTGATGTCGTTTTCGGCAACCTTGAACATCTCTTCGACGGAACGGTTCATGTAGATGATGTTGCGGTCGTTGTCGGCGATCATCACGCTGGTCGCGACGTTGTCCAGTGCGATCTGGATGCGTAGCGCCTCGTTGGCGACGCGCTGGGATTCTGCAACGTCAAAGCCCAGCTTGATCTGCATCTGCCTTAATGCATTCAGCACCTTGCCGATCTCATTGTGGGCGGGGGGCTCGATAATGTTTGCATAATTGCCCTGGGCGATCTGGCCGAAATAACCCACGGCATTTTGCAGCGGTTTGACGATGGCGCGAATCAGGATAAAGCCGATCCAGATCGACAGCAGAATGCCGGCCACAATGATCGCAATGGAGGTGTTCCTGATCGTGGCATAGCGGCTTTGTGCCTGTTCGTATTCTGCCTTGGCTGTATTGAGCTGTAGCTCCCCCAGAGCGGCTATCCCTTCTCCCACAGGCTGGTAGAGAGGGCGAATGACATCCACCACCAGCCGGTTCGCTTCCTTGATGTTGTTGGCACGCAGTGCTGCAACAGCAGGCTTGAGGCCCTCAGTTACGAATTTCTTGCGGTCGTCGGCGAATTTATCCGCCAGCTTTTTCTCCTCAGGCGTAAGGTAGGTTGCCATATAAGCGCCCCATACCGTGCTGATTTCCTCAATATTTTTTTCGATTTTAGCGGTATTGTGGTTGATGACGTCCGGAGTGGGCGTATTTAGCGATACCGCGATGGCGAGACGGTTTTGCAAGAGTAGCGACTCAATATGATCGACTTGTCCGAGTGCAATGGTGCGATCTTCGTAAACGGTTTTCAATCCTTCATTTGCCTTGGTCAGGCCGTACAGCCCGTACAGGCCGATGCCGATCAGGAGTACTGACATCAAACCGATGACAAAGGCCAGCCGCGCTTTGATGCTCATGCTTCCTAACGCGTCGAGCATGCTGAAGATGCTGGGTTTCACGACCTTGCCTTCGTGGATTTTCAGGCCGCCGGACCGGCCGTCCCGGAACAGTAAGTAGGCGCTGGACGCCGCTTCGATTTGGGCGCGGCTGGGTTTGCTGCGCACCGACATGTAGCCTACCAGCTGATTGTTTTCCCAGATCGGCGTGGCATTCGCCAGCACCCAGTAATAATCTCCGTTCTTGCAGCGGTTCTTGACCATCCCCGTCCATGGCTTGCCGGCCTTGAGAGTGCCGTACAGATCGGCGAAAGCCTCCGCTGGCATGTCTGGATGGCGCACGATATTGTGGGGGGACCCGATCAATTCCTGTGAACTAAAGCCGCTGATGCGCAGAAAATCCTGGTTGATGTAGGTAATGACACCTTTCAGGTCAGTTTTCGAAACAATAGAATCGCTTTCAGTCAGTGCATATTCGTTGTTGGTAACAGGCATGTTCATACGCATGGCAAATCTCCCTGTGAAAATATTATTAATTACTGAGGTAAAAATGCCCCTGGCTATCCATACTGGCGCAGGTGGTCATCCAGAGAGATTCTGGATTCACGCCTGCACGGGAGTAACGGTTATTTGAGAGCCGGTTTGATTTATTATTCTTGCAAAAATCATCCAGTTAAAACTGGTTCGATGATGTATCGATATATAAAAAAACTTAGGGGGATGCTGATTCTGTATCCGGGATTACTCATGTCGGAATACAGAATCAGCATGGCCAGATCGTAGCGGATCAGGCTGCCCCCGCTTTTCTTTGTTCAGCCTTTTCGACCTCCTCATCCCATCCGTCCATACGAACATATGGGTTGGAACGCGGTTCGCGGATCATGTTCGGGTCGATATCGACACCAATGCCTTCCAGGAAGTTGACCAGGCCGATACGGTCGATCATTTCGCCGGTGCGCTCGTGTTCCAGCGCGTTTTCGGCGAAGAAATCGATGGTATTCTGGCCAATTTCAACCAGTTTGGCGAAATCTTCGTCGGACTCCATTTTCATGAACGGCACAATCACGGTGCCCATGGTCGCGCCGATCTTCAGCACGCTCTTGCCGCCGATCAGGATGGTGACGCCCTTATCCTTGCCCGGAGCCAGCGCGCCGGTCATGACGT
>DATKUY010000052.1:0-28956 GCA_035530375.1 Sulfuricella sp.
GTTGAAATTATCCGAATAGAGTGACCAATGATAGACCGAGACGGCTACCGCCCGAATGTCGGCATTATCATCACGAATAACAGGAATCAGGTGCTTTGGGGCAAGCGGGTCAGGCAACATGCATGGCAATTTCCGCAAGGCGGCATCCAGCATGGCGAAACTCCCGAGCAGGCGATGTACCGCGAGTTGCATGAGGAAGTCGGTTTGCTGCCGCAACACGTGAAAATACTCGGGCGAACCAGAGAATGGATGCGTTACGAGGTTCCGCAAAGCTGGGGCAAACGAGAATCACGCGGTGGTTATCGCGGACAAAAGCAAATATGGTTTTTGCTGCTCCTTGTTGGTCGTGATTGTGATGTCTGTCTGCGCGCCAGTCCGCATCCGGAATTTGATGCGTGGCGCTGGAATAATTATTGGCTGGACATTAGCGCCGTGATCGAATTCAAGCGCGATGTTTACACGATGGCGCTTAATGAACTTGCCAGTTACCTTCCTGTACCCAGGGGTAATCCGGTACATATGCAACACGCACATCGGTAATTGCCTTTCGATTTATTGAGGAGAAGGTCTTGATTAAGGAATACAACGCACTGCAAACATCCCTGTTGAAATCAGGTTCTTCTTTTGTGCGCCCGGCGCAAAAAACCCCGGAACGGGTAAAGCTGAGTGATCAGGCTACGGTTGTGATGACTGATTTGAGCAAGGTTCCGGTGGTGAGTGTCCTCGCAAATACTTCGATGGACAATGCAAATGCCAAAATGATCCGTAATGGGGTGCGTCTGTTGCTGGTGCTGGACGAGAACGATCGGGTGGCGGGGTTACTGACGGCAGTCGATGTGCTGGGAGGAAAACCGATGCGCTACCTGCAGAATATGGGCGGAACGCATGCGGACATCCTGGTGCGTGACATCATGACGCCTCAACGAGAATTGGAAGTGCTGAAAATCGAAGACGTGCAGAAGGCCAAAGTCGGAAATATTGTGGCCAGCCTGAAAAATTCCCACCGGCAGCATGCGCTGGTGGTGGTTGAGGATGCTGATGGCAAGCAGTCGGTATGCGGATTGTTTTCTCTTAATCAAATTGCCCGTCAGTTGGGTGCGCAAGTCCAAAGTTTTGAGTTGGCGCATACCTTCGCCGAAATCGAGGCGGTCATTCCGCACGGCTAAAAAATCCAGATTTCATCCCAACTGCTGCGTTGCGTAAAAAATTCCTTGCTTGCATATAACAAATATGCGGCGCGGCGAAATTTTTTCCGCGCCTTGCATACGATTCCGCATGGGCTTCAGCCCATAGCGGATCGGCGTCCCCTTGTGGGGCATTTGGGCGAACTCCCAATTTTTAGAGATGCCCTCAAGTTTGTGTCAACCGCCGCAGAAGTTTATAATGCCCGTCCTTTTTCCAGATAATGGAGTGAGCCTTCATGCAAAGATCGATGCTCAAATCCAAACTGCACCGCGTTACCGTTACCCACTCCGAGCTTCATTACGAAGGCTCGTGCGCGATTGACGAGACATTGCTGGAAGCTGCGGACATCCGCGAATATCAGCAGATCGACATCTACAATGTGACCAACGGCGAGCGTTTCACCACCTACGCCATCAAGGCGGAGCGCGATTCGGGCGTTATTTCCGTGAATGGCGCAGCGGCGCACAAGGCGAATCCCGGCGACCTGGTCATTATCGCCACCTACGCCATGTACAACGAGCTGGAATTGCAGAAGTTTCAGCCTGATCTGGTCTATGTGAACGGGCACAACCAGATTGTCGGGCAGCGCCACGAAATCCCGGTGCAGGCGGCCTAGCCGGTGTCGCGCGGAAAACAGAAAGGGCAGCCGAGGCTGCCCTTTGTTTTGTTTGGTGCCGGGAGCCGGAATCGAACCGGCACGCTATTGCTAGCGCGGGATTTTGAGTCCCCTCGCTAATTCGGTATAACGCCTTTATCGACAATCGGTTACAAAAGCCTTAGGGTATTTTCTGGTCAATTTTGGTCAAGAGGATGCCATGGCAAAACGAAAAACCCAAGACGAACGAATTGTCGAACGCAACATTACTCAACGATGTGGGGGCTACTCATATCGTGTACGCATGAATGTCGCCGGAATTCGAATCGATGAAACCTTCGACACACTTGAAGAGGCACGTGCTTTCCGGGACAGAAAGCGCGCCGATCTCGCGATGGACCCCACGGCCAAGTTGGTGCTTCAGGGCCGCGAAACAAAGCGTGAGGCGGCCAAGCTCACGCTAAATACGCTCCTGACACGATATTCGATAGAGGTAACCGCCAACAAGAAAGGAAAAATGGTGGAGTTGCCGCGCATCAAGAAGCTTCAGCGGTTCGATATTGCCGCCTTGCCGGTTCAGTTGATTGACCGTGCAAGCCTTCTCCGTTTCATGGAAGCAGGATCGAAGGAAGGCTGGTCTTCCTGCACCCTCAGGAAATACGTGATGCTGATCTCAGGGGTTTTTACCACCGCGACAAAGCGTTGGGGTTACAGCTTTGAGAATCCCGTGCGAGCCATTGAAGTGCCGAGCAATGGCATTGCCAGAAATCGAAGGCTGGAGGCGGGAGAGTATGACCGACTGCTGGCCGAAATGAAGCGTTGCCGGAGTGCTTACATGCCTGCGCTTTTCATCTTGGCCGTGGAAACTGCTGCGCGGCGCGGAGAATTGCTTAAGCTGGAATGGCGTAACGTCAATCTTGGCACATCGACGGCAACATTGTTGGACACCAAGAACGGAGAGGACAGGATTATTCCCCTGTCCTCTCTCGCCCGGCAGACCTTGCTGGGACTTCCACGTTCGATTACCGGACGCGTTATCCCGCTGGAAGAGCACCAGGCCCGGAGCGCTTTTGAGGCCGCCAAGCAACGGGCGCTGCATCTGTATGGGAAGGAGTGCAACGACGCCGGAAAAATTCCCGATCCAGGCTACCTCAATGACCTACGTTTTCATGATTTACGCCACGAGGCCACGACCCGGTTATTTGAGCGTGGATTCGATATGATGGAAGCTGCCAGCGTCACCGGCCACAAGACTCTTTCAATGCTTAAGCGTTATACACACCTTCGCGCTGAAGACCTGGCCCGGAAATTGGGCTAACAAACCTGCCGCTGGCCGTCGAGGTATTCCCCGACGCTACGGATCAGAGCCAGGGGCGCATCAGCCTTCTTGACCTCAAGTTTTGCCTTGGCGGCCTTTTTTTGCTCCCAGGAGGAAAACAGGGCTCTTTGTGCTGCCTCAATCTCTGCCAGTGCTGCACTCAGTTCTGCGTTAGTAATGCGCTTCTGCTTTGACTTCGCCATGGTAAACCCCCTTGAGTTGAATCGTTATCGCCCGAAAAGCGCCGCGCCGAGGCCCGCCGAGGCGGGTTGGGATTGCGGCTGCGCGGGAACGGCACCAGGCGCTTGAGTAGGTGCCGCTTGCTGCTGAATCTGCGGAACTGCCGGCAGCGTATTGCCTGGCAGCTTCGCCCCCGCGAGCACGTCCGACGATTGCGGGCGAGTCCAGTTCATGGCGTAGCCGTTGAGCATTTGGCGCGACGCATCGCCGATGGCCATATCGATCTTGCCCTGGACGTTCAAATCGCCGTTCATTGCGCTAATCGCGTCGTTGTACTTGCCGATTGTGTCGCTGACCGAGTTGCGCGCCGCCAGACAGGCCGCGCCCAGGGCGGCTTTCTTTAACCCGTCGATCACGCCGTCCACGCCCACTGAAAACAACCCCAGGGGGTCGGGGATCAACTTGGACAAATCGAGGTTGGCAACAGCCAGGCCGCCCAAGCAGCTATCCGGGCTGGACGCGCTAAAATACTTGCTCGGATCGGGCGACGTCATCGCCACCAGGCGCACTTTGTCGTTGACTGCTGTGGCAAGGGTTTTTTGGAGATCATCACAACCAGGCCGAGGGTTTGGATTGAGCATGGATGCGATTTCCGAATGTGCAGACAGGGCCAGGCCAACGCTTATACCTGCAATTAACCACGCAATGCGTCGGATGTGGGTTTTTAAGATCATTGTTCGCTCCTAAGTTATTGGTTGAACAGCCGCGCCCAGAAGCCCTTGCTTCGCTCGGCATCCAGGGCCTCTTTGTACCTGCCGATTGTCTCGCGGGCCTTCTTGATCTGGCCTGCCTGGTCGGGCCTGTGCTCCAGGAGGCGCAACGCCCCAGTCACTTCGCCCACGAGCCGTTTCATCCAAGCCTCGCGCTCCCGCGCTTCCATAAGTTGGTCATCCCGGTCAGCAAGCAATCGACGCAAAGCGACAAGCTCAGCCGTCAAGGCCACATCGCCAGAATGTGCCGCTACCTGTTGCCCGTCGCCTTTCAGTTCGCCAAAGACGCGCAACAGCTCCGAGGTATCGATCATCGGCGAGCTATCTCCGTCCTTTTCGACCGTCAAGAGACCTGGCGTTATGTACCTCTTGTAGAGGTGCTGACGGGATATTCCTGCCAGCCGTGCGGCCTCGGAAATGCTGACCTTTGCCACTGGGCTACACCCGACTTTTCAGTTCGTCCAGAAAGTCCGCCGCCGACTCGATCAAGCAGTCTGGGCCATCGACCGGGCCAGCGTGCCGCCCATCCTCGATCTCTTCCAGCAGCCCGGAAGCCTGGCTCAATACACGGGCGCAGGCTGCATGATCGGCCAGGAAGGGAGTCTCCAGGCCTGCCGCCTGGTAGCAGGCCGGGGCCTCCAGATCAAACCTGCGTTTTAGCCGGGCCTCGAATTCCATCCGCTCGGCGTCCTGGCCTATGCTGCTGAAGTGTTTAGCTGTAAAAAACATTGTCGACTCCTATAATCGCTTGACATTAAATCATCTGTAAACACTATCAACGGCCCAAATACACGGCACTTATGGACTCGCGGCCATGACCTAATTCATGGCTAATTTGCAGCCGCGCGGCCAAGTCCTGCGCCTTCTGTTCTGGTGTCAACTCCTTGGCTGTTAATCCGCCCTTGGCCGGACATTCCCAGCCCATCAATTCCTTGTACCTGGTCTGAGCGTACTCATGGCGCAGGCCATGCAGCTTGCTCATGCCTGCCCGGTTTGTGGCGTATTCGTACTGTTTCAGCCGTTGGATGTAGCTTTGATCCTTGGGAATCATCGATCCAGACCCGGCCAGGGCCGCAGCTCTGGCGAGGACTTCCCGCTGCCGGTCATTTGTGATGGGAACCTCGCGCCCACGACCTCCCTTGGCCCATGCTGGTTTGATCATGATTTTGCCGGGGCCGCCCGCCATGGCGTAGCCTGGTTGGAACTTCAAGCACTCCTCCCGGCGCAGGCCAAAGGCCCTTTGCAACTCCAGCGATATGCGCAACCGCTCATCCTTGATCTTAGCCAGGGCCTCGGGTGCGATCTCCTTTGCCTTGCTGACATTCGTTACAAACACGCGCCGCTCTATTGCAAGGGCGGAATTCGTCCTGGGTATCACGCTGGCCTTGTTGACCTTCTCCGCCCACCACCGCATATGCGACATGCGGTTTTTGATCGTTGCGGCGCTCAGTCCCTCGGTTTTCCAGCGATTCAGCAAGTATTGGATTTGCTTGGGCTTCAAGCTGGCGGCGCCCATGTTCCTAAACCCACCCTCTAGGAGCTGTTTTCCAACTTGGATCAATATGTCCTTCCGGGCGGCCTGAGTCGAAAAACTCCCGTCCCGGTTCCTGTTTGTCAGCTCGACAAGCTCTTTAACTAGAAGATGTTTCATATTCGGTAAGTGTTATACAAAATTCCACGAACCACGATTCGTGGAAGGGTGGCCGAAAAACCGGAGCTTTCCGGCAACGAATCGCCTCCTGAGAGGCTTTTTGCTGCTACTTTTGTTGCGACAGTCTGTGTCATCGCCCGCGCCTGTTGGCGTCATTACAAGTACGCTGAAGCGGACTGTTGTTCCGGCTTGGCCTGAGCCTCTGCCAGTGGTGTTACTTCCGGCACGGCTTCCGCCGCTGCCGGTGTTTCTGTTGCCGGTGCCGCCGATGTTTCAGGCGACGCTGTTACTACTTGCTGAAGGCTGTCATGTGCGCTTTCGCCTGCTGTCGATTGCTTGACAGCCGACGTGTCAGCACCGTTGTAAATGCGCTGACCGTAGGCCTTCACACATTCAGCAATGGTGGGCATCTTCGCGGCTTCCAGAATCATCGCCGATGCAACTAGCGACAATTCAGGACGCATTCCGATGACACCCTGGGCGGCTTTGCGTGTTGCCTTTACTGCCGTTTCAGCTTCTGGTGACACCGGGATTTTTACTTCGCCCGATGGTTCCAGCTTCCGAAACGCTGAACCGTCATACTGGTAGAGCCCCGGTTCGTACTGCTGTTGCTGTGTTTCATTCACTTTTTCATTTTCCTTTATCAGTTAACCCACATTTCGCGAGATGCGCGGCGTTGGATGCCATGTTTCCGTCTCTTCTCAAACAGCCGATGTTTCCTGGCTTCTAGAGTGATGTTGCACCCGACGGGGGTGGTCTGTTTTCAGAGATAAACAGACAAACTACAAACTCTGTGCCGCCTTGTCCCGAGCGGTTTTCAGCCGCTTGGCCTTCTCTACGCTGAAATTCTGGCGGCGGCGTGCTGCGCGCACCGCCGCTCGCGCTTGCTCGGTTTCGATCTTGTATTTCTCGATCAAGGCCGCCAGGTCGGCGGCGCGCTTGCGCTCGGTGGCCAGCGCCTCGGCCAACTTCTTCCGCTTAGTTTCGCCGTCCCTGATTTGCTGCTGTAGGGCCTCGATTTCATCTGCTTTGTCGTCGCCAAAAAATCCCATGTCCTGCCTCCCGTTACTTGGTACCCATTGTCACGTGGGAGAGGGCAAGAGTGCTCCATCTCAGTTATCCTGCCTTTTACCGAATTCGCCGCCATCACTACCAAATCGCCTCCGCAAGCCTCAGCATTTAGCCATTCGTGCTGAAGCGTCACTACCTAACTCCGCTACGCTCCATTTGGTAGAGACGCTTCGCGTTAAAACCGGCGCGGAGCGCGCCAGAAAGGCATCTCGCATGTTGCTCGACAAAATCAAAAGCTTCGCCCTCGCCTTGGCGCTCGGTCTCCTGGCCACTACCTTCGCCACCTTCGGCGGGCTCAAGTTCGTGGCCGCTCGCCACCATGCAACCGTCCCGGATGCCTGGCGCTTCGCTTTCGCCCAGCCTGTCTCCCTGTGGCCCGACGACATGCAGGGCATGGGCCTGATTGCCCTGGCCCTCGGCTTCGGCTTTATAGCCCTGCTGTGGTGGCTTCTGCGCGACATGCGGTGGTCCTTCGGTCCCAGCGATCTTTGCAGCGCCTACGCGGCTGCCGATCTTGTCGCAAAGTCCGCCACTCAGTCGCCGCGCATCTTTGCGGGCAATTACAACGGACATCCTTTCTTTGCCTCCATCGAGGATCGCGCCCTAGTGATCGGGCCACCTGGCACCGGCAAGACGGCCTTCTTGTTGAATCAACTGCTCCGGGCGACGAAGCAGGGGCTTTCCTTCGTCGTGGTCGATTTCAAACCAGAGATTCACGCGATTATCGGTAACGAGCTGGCCGCACGGGGTTATCGGGTGCTGCGAATTAACCCGACCGACGTCGACGCTGATGCCGATCACTGGAACCCATTGGACGAGGTGGACACCGAGTCAGGAATTTTTGAAATCTGCGCCGCACTGCTGCCAATCCGGGAAGCCCGCGAGGCACCATTCGTAGAAGCTCAGCGCGACTGGTTTCAGGCCGTGGTGTTTCACATCAAATCCCAAGGAGGGAGCCTTCCCGATGCGTACAAACTCATGACCGACGAGTCGAATCCGGCCAAGCTACTCGACATTCTCGGGCGCTCGGCCAGCGAGCCTTGCGCCCGGATTGCCCGCAGTATCGCGGCGGGCCTCTCGGGAGCAAAACCGGACCCGCTGATTACACAGGGCCTGTCAGGTGCGACACGTGCCCTCAAGTTCTTGGCCCTGCCCGGCGTCCGCGACGCCTTGGGCCGGTCCGATTTTTCTATGCGCGACGAACTGGGCAAGGGGCCAGTCCCAACCGCACTATTCATCCAGTTCCTGGAAACCGAGAGCGAGACTTTTGGGCAGGTGTTGACACTACTTGCGACAAGAGTGCTGACAACTCTAATCAACACCGCAGGGAAGCGAAAACCGGTTGCTATCTTCCTGGACGAATTGGGCGCTATTCCGCCAATTCCTGGATTGGCAACCAAGCTCAACACGATCCGCAGCCGCCACATGCCAACATGGATGTATTTCCAGTGTGTGGAGCATCTCGAACGGCAGTACGGCAAGGGGGCAACAACGCTTTTCTTCACGGCTGCGGATGTGCAGATGTGTTTCCGGCTGAACGACGTTGAGACTCGCGAGATGTTTTCTAAATTGGTCGGCACGACCAAGCGAGGCAAACGTTCGCAGTCGATTACTGCCGGTGTCGGTGGGAGCACTACAACGACGACAAGCAAGGAACGCGAGAACGTCATCGAGCCCCACGAGTTAGGGCAGCTCAAAACCGGCGAAGTACTCTGCCTGTATCGTGGTGCTGCAACTCGGGGTAAAGGCACCCCGCACTATGTGACATTCCCCGCTTTTGAAAGGAAAAAATCATGACCAGATTTTCATTCTTTGCGCGCCTGCTGGCTGTCCTGGTACTGCTCGCGCCAATTCATTATGCCTACGCTCAAGATGTCATATCCAATCAGTTGGCCGCTTTAGCCGCTGGGCAAGCAGCCGGTGCCGCAGCGGCGGCACCGTTCATTGAGGCGCTTCGTGCCGCCCTTGCGGCTGGCGATGGAGAAGCTGCGGCTGCGGCTGGTGCTGCGGCAATCCGCGCCTCTGCTGTGGCTAGTGTGGCGGCAACCGCGGCGGTGTTGGCTGGCGGCCAATTAGGCGGAGGCAGCAAATGAATCTTGAAGACGACAGCCAGGAACAGGAGCAGCAGGAAGAGCAGGAGGGCGACCGCCAGCACGCCAGTCGGCGCAAGATTGACGATTTCTTGACGCGGGCCAGGGCGGCGCAAAACGACCGCGACAAGCGCGAGCAGGAGGAACAGCGCCGTATCGAGGAGGAGCGGAAAGCCTGGGACGATACCCTGGAAGCTATTCGCAGGAATCTTGGAAATGAATTCGACCGTTGATCTGCGCCGCCTGTGCAAACTGGACGAGGATTACCAGGTCCAGTTCGTCAAGAACTTAAAGGACAGGGACGAAAACCCGGTCGCGGGTATCGCGTCGGCTCTCAGTGGTGTCAGGATGGATGCCGCTTTGATCGGCCATTGGCAATTTCCAGCCCTCTATCTCCACGAAGTGGCTCATGTTATCGCTTTTCGAGCGGGCCTCTTCGATGCGCCGGACAGCGATAAATGCCCTCACAACCGTTATTTTGCTGTCATTTTGGCGGTGCTTTATCGGCGCGCTGGACTCCTCAACCATTTGAAGCTCTATGACTTCACAGACACCAGCGAGCACTGGAATGGTTCCGGCCCGATGCCCGCAGATGGCCTGATCATCCGGCGCTTTGCCTACATCATCCGCCGCAGTGCGCAGCTTGCACCGTTACCCCTCACCGTCGAGCATATTGCGGAAAAGATTTACTGGGAAGATTTCGAGCCAACCTGGATCAATCAAGCCCCAACACCGTCCAAGGTTTCCCGTTGGCGCGCTTGGTTTGGCATCGCTTGAAAAGCATTGACGGGATTTTCCGGCGTTTCTCTTCGATGCCCTTGGGCGGCACCCTTCGGGCCGGGCCTGTTTCAGGTTTTGCTGGACGTGCATCCCTACCGTCTTCGCTTCGGTCACGGCTACGCCGACACCTGCGCTGCGCGCTCCACTTGCTAAACCAGGAGATGACGCCACGGCTTTGCCGTCGCGTCGGGGTATTGCGAGACAACGCCGGGCGCAGCAGTCGCGTCAGCCGCAACCGCCGCGCTAGGCCAAGAGACCGGCCTGTCACGTCGTCTGCCTATGGCTGTCACGCCTGTTGCTGTTCCCCGTCGTTGTGCAAAACCCGCCGCCATCTCGCGAATGGTGACACCCCGCCCAGTTTCGTTTTCTGCCCCGCCATTACAAGTGAGCGGGGAGCAGAAAACGAAACAAGCCGGGCGAGGTTCCGCCAAAACTTGCGTTCTAACTCTAAAGGCATTCGCCCCCTCCCGTCCCTCTCCGGGGGAAAGCGAGCAAAGAGCAGATTTTTCAAACCAGATGTTATTTTGGAGGAGGGCTGATATGTCTCAAAAGACTCTTGCAGATCGTCACAAGGCACTGGAGAAAACCGGGGGATGGATTCTAGCTCCAGTAAGAATGAGGAGAGGCGCCTATCTGGTGTGCTTATCGGCAAACTCCATCAAGGTGGCTGGTGACACGTCGAGAGTATGGGCAAGCCTGCAAATATTCATAAGAGCAATGTTGCGTTGCCCGCGCTCAACACCTCCGAGGTAGCTTCGAGCGAGCCCACTCTCCAGCGCCAGTTTTTCCTGAGACCAGCCCTTGGACCGCCGAATCTGCGCCAGATGCTTACCGAACAAAATTTTCGGGTCAGCGGTATCCATTTTTTCCCGGAATCAAAAGGAAAAGATGTTATGAATTCCCCCACTATAAGGCGACGCTATATGAGTGACAATTTGACGATTGCATGTTAATTTTGTCGCCTATAGTGCTTTTTCTATCCATTTCGAGAAGAAAAAATATGAAAAATCTCTCCGGCGATGCAGCAGCAATTCGGGGAAATTTTCAAGGGCTGTAATTTGGCTTGCAGCTTTCATTTATTGAAAATTCATCAAGGAGGAAAGAATGGCCTACGAACTCATACAATTCTCATCAGCTACTCAGCAGCCAAGATTCGGAAAAATAGCAATTTGGGTTGCGGGTGTCCCATTCGTTGCCGGGTGGATGCTATCGGGAATGGGCGTAGGAATTTTCTGGGCCATTGTCGGCTTGGCGGCCAGCGGCATCGTTTTGTCCCTTAAGCGCAATAAAGAAGTCTATGGCGCTGCGAAAACCGATCTTGCCAAACGTGGCCACAACATAGATTTTCAGTTAGGCAATGCGCTCATTGCCTCCAAGGAAAAGGTCATCGCATTCGTTAATCTTTCCAACAAGTCCTATGATCTATATGACGCTCACGACATTCTCGAATGGGAACACCAGTGGATCGACAAGACCACGGCATCCACAAACGTATGGGGCAACAATGTCCATTCCAACACCAGACGAGCCAACAACGTGCTTGTGATCAAGACCAATAATCCCGCCAAGCCGCTTTACAAGATTCCACTCATCAGCCACAGCGCCGGAGAGCAATGGGTGGCGAGACTTGGCGCGATCATCAACGGCTAACATGATAAACGGGAGGTATGAGTAATGATTACCAGAATGATAATTGCAGTTACCCTACTTGCACTGATGGCCAGCTCCTTGGCGGGGACAGCGCCCCCCTCTACTCAGCCGGTCAAGCAACAAGCTCAGGTGCCGGTAAAACTCGGCATTGGGCGCACCCTCAAGCTTGCTGGGTTTGACATGTCACTGAACAAGGTGGAGCAACCCGGCGAGGAATCTCTGGGCGGTGAGGGGTTCACTGAATACAACCTTACGCTCACCAATACCTCGCAGGATAAGGAATTGGTTGTGTCGAACATTACATTTTCTGTTCATGGCGAAATTCGCGCGATGGTCAAAGACCCGGGTGATATCGTGAACCAAGGGAATTCAACCGGGAAATCTGCGGCGACGACTGCTGGAGCTGCTGCCGTGGGGTTTGTCGGTGGTTTACTGGGTCCCATCGGTTCCTTGGCGAGCATGGTTGGCGTAAACGCCGCCGCGAATAAAATCTATGCGGATGATCCGCAAAAATGGCGCGAGGAAATCAAGAAGCGCGGTTTTCAGAGCAACGATGCTGGCGCTTCAGTATTTCCGGCTGAAACGGCAACGGGCAGTATTTGGGTGAAACAGTCCGTTTCGGAGGTTGCGGAGCGGGTGAATCTTTATGTGAAACAGGGTAACGCGAGCCGCTTGGTGAAGCTTGATTTGGAAGGAATGCAGGTAGCGGTGGGCGGGAAATGAAAGGCCATGACCATCAAGAAAACAGTCAGCCTGCTTGTTGTAGTAGCTTTTCTCTCTGTTTCTTTCCTCGCCCAAGTTGAGGCGGCCAGCCCGATTCTGACCGTACTGAAGAAGAAAAAGAAGAAGAAGCTAGATGCTCCTGCATCTACGCCGAAAGCTCCAGCGGAACCAAAGGGCAAGAAATAATTCTTTCCGGATCGTAACTCACCGCCACGATGAGTAATCCTCATCGTGGCGGTGAGGATTACTCATCGTGGCGGTGAGGAAATCGGCCTCAAACCCGCGCCAATGCTTGATGCCCATATCTCTTATATTAAAGGGGGGGGTGAATCCTTGCCCGTGGACAACCCTTCAAGGTGCCGCCTGGCGGCGGGCTATTGCCCTCGCCGGGCGGGCCGTCGCGCGGCGTGCTCCCCGGCCAGCGTGCGCAAGCGCCCGCTGGTTCCGGGCGAGCTGGGGCTATATTTGAGGCGTTGAATTCAAAAGCGGAAACCCCTTTACTGCCGAACCGTCGCGGCCTCTGGCCGCCCTGATTGGTGCGCCCGGAGGGCGCTACAACCCCCCGCTGGGGAGGCGTCCCCCGGTAGGGTTGCTGGGGCTGGGGGGCGCGCAAACAGCGCCCCCTCTAGTTGTCGGGCGAAAGCCCGACTCATTATTGCTACTTATTATCCATATCCCTGGTCGTCGTAATGCATCTTGCGCCATCCGGCAGGTATCTGATTGCCGCAGTAAAGGTCGCCCGCCGCTCTCTGATTGTGCACCACTCACCCTTGGCAAAAAGCCGGGGATCAAGCTCAAATTCGCCGCGTCCGACCCTCTTCAAAATTTGTAGACGCGCTAATTCTGTAATGGCATTCTCGACCGTGCCGAAGGAACAGTTTACCGTCTGAGAAATGGCAAATTTTTTTCGTTTGCTCAGCGTGACGATTCCATCATAACCAGCGCCAGCCGCGATATACAGGAGGATATCCTGATGGGATGGCCTAAGACCGTACATCCTGCCGATGTCATCAATGTAAAGTTTGATGTATGGAGGCTCAGCGGGCAAACGCTGAATATTGATGATCTCCGCCGTTCTCATAATGGCACCATCCTGATCTATCTTCTCCGTTACTTTCTCAAAGCGCGCCATGGGTTACCCCCTCCCTGCCTGATGGGTCGCCTGTTGTGCCTTGGACGGTCGTCCGCGACGCGGCTTAGGCTGTTGCTGTGCCTTGTCAATCTCCTGAGCGAGATCGTCTGCCCGGAAGAAGACTGACCGTCCCATGTACACTGGCGCAATGGGGCACTTGCCTAAACTGAGTTGATTTCTGATTGTCTGCGGCTCCCGGCCAAGAATACCGGCAGCGCGCTTGAGTGGGATCAGGATGGCGCCATTCGACTGGCGCAGGATAAGTTCAAGAGTGTCCACGTCTCATTCCCTCGCATCATGTGGTGGCCATGCCACCGTAGGAGCGATACAAAAACAACAGGTAATGAGGACTGGAACGAATTGAGTTGTTGGCGGCCTGGGTGGCGGGGTCTCACTTACTGCCCAAAAGCGTTGCCAACTACGTAATGCTGATCATAAAGCACGGTTCGTTACTCCGTGCGGCTTGCGGCTTTCATTGCGTGCTATCGCTTGATCACACACAACTGCTGGATTACCCACCTTATCCCGGATCGTGATTTCCTAACCCACGATCACCCAGCACCACTTGTCTGACAAAATGCAGGTTATTCCAAATGTCCGCTCGAGTCAAAAAGCCGTTATACCGAATTATGCCGACCACAAGGACATGGCCTTAGACGCATGACTCGTGTCGGGTCAATTCTGGTCAAATCTGGTCAATTATTTCGTGGAGTATTCGGGAAGAGCCGGTATAATTGCTTATACCCTGTGGGCCTAAAACCCTTGTTGCTATTGGTGCCGGGAGCCGGAATCGAACCGGCACGCTATTGCTAGCGCGGGATTTTGAGTCCCGTGCGTCTACCAGTTCCGCCATCCCGGCTACTGGAAGTCGCGAATTATCGACTAAAAACACTTTTCCGGCAAGTTCCCCCAGATGAAAACCAGCGATTTCGATTTCGAACTGCCCCCCGACCTGATCGCCCAGCTTCCTGCGCCGGAGCGCGGCCAGAGTCGTCTGCTCCATCTCGACGGCGCCAGCGGTGCGCTGGAAGATCGGCAGTTCGGCGATCTGCCGCAATTCCTCAAGGCCGGCGACCTGCTGGTGTTCAACGACACGCGCGTGATCAAGGCCCGGCTGTTCGGGGTGAAGGATAGCGGCGGCAAGCTGGAAGTGCTGGTGGAGCGGGTGCTGGACCAACATCACGTGCTCGCCCACATCCGCGCCAGCCATGCGCCCAAGCCCGGCTCCGGCCTGTTGCTGGCGGGAGCCATCGCGGCAACGGTGGTGGAACGGCAGGGCGAGCTTTATTGCCTGCGTTTCGCCGGGGAGGATTCGGTGCTTGATCTGCTGGAGCAGTATGGCAGCCTGCCGCTGCCGCCCTACATCACCCATGCCCCGGACGAATTCGACGAGACCCGCTACCAGACTGTGTATGCGCGCGAACCCGGCGCGGTGGCGGCGCCCACGGCAGGGCTGCATTTCGATCCGGCGATGCTGGCCCAGATCGAAAAGCGGGGAGTAAAAACCGCTTATGTTACGCTCCATGTCGGCGCCGGCACCTTCCAGCCGGTGCGGGTGGAGGAGATCGCCGAACACAAGATGCACAGCGAGTGGTACACCGTGTCGCAGCAGACCGTGGACGCAGTCCGGCAAGCCAGGGCGATTGGCGGGCGGGTGATTGCGGTGGGCACCACCTCGCTGCGCGCGCTCGAATCCGCTGCGGCCGAAGGCGAGCTGGAAGCGGGTTTCGGCGAAACCAATATTTTCATTTTTCCCGGCTACCGCTTCAAGGTGGTCGAGCGGTTGCTCACCAATTTTCACCTGCCGAAATCCACCCTGCTGATGCTGGTGTCGGCCTTCGGCGGCATGGATAATATCCGCCGCGCCTACCGCCATGCGGTGGCGCAGCGCTACCGGTTTTTCAGCTACGGCGATGCGATGCTAATAGAAAGGCAGCAATGAAATTCGAGCTTCATTCCACCGACAACCTCGCCCGCCGCGGTACCCTGACGCTGGCCCACGGTATGGTCGAAACCCCGGCTTTCATGCCGGTGGGTACTTACGGCACGGTCAAGGCGATGTCGCCTGTCGAGCTCAAGGAGATCGGCGCCCACATCGTGCTCGGTAACACTTTCCATTTGTGGCTGCGCCCCGGTCTGGAGGTGATCGAGGCGCACGGCGGGCTGCACCGCTTCATGGGCTGGGACGGGCCGATCCTGACCGATTCGGGCGGATTTCAGGTGTTCAGCCTGGGGGATTTGCGCAAGATCACGGAGGAGGGCGTGAAGTTCCAGTCGCCGGTGAACGGCGACCGCTGTTTTCTGACTCCCGAGGAATCGATGCGCATCCAGAGGGTGCTGAACTCCGATATCGTGATGATCTTCGACGAGTGCACGCCCCATCCTGCCGACTTGCAGCAGGCCGGCGATTCGATGCGCCTGTCCCTGCGCTGGGCGGAGCGCTCGAAGCGGGCCCACGAGGGTAATCCGAATGCCTTGTTCGGCATCGTCCAGGGCGGCATGCATGAAAGTTTGCGCGACGAGTCGCTTGCCGGGCTGGTCGGCATCGGCTTCGACGGCTATGCCATCGGCGGGTTGTCGGTGGGCGAGCCGAAGGAGGATATGCTGCGCATCCTCGATCACGTCGCACACCGGATGCCGGCCGACAAGCCGCGCTACCTGATGGGCGTCGGCACGCCGGAGGACATCGTGGATGCGGTGGAGCGCGGCGTTGATATGTTCGATTGCGTGATGCCGACGCGCAACGCCCGCAACGGCTGGCTGTTTACCCGTTTCGGCACGGTCAAGATCAAGAATGCGCAATATCGCCTCGACACGCGCCCGCTGGACGAGGAATGCCGCTGCTACACCTGCCGCAATTTCACCCGTGCTTATTTGCACCATCTTCACCGCATCGGGGAAATTCTCGGTGCGCGCCTCAACACCATTCATAACCTGCATTATTACCAGGAGCTGATGCAGGGCATCCGCCGCGCCATCGAGGAAAGGCGCTTTGCCGAATTCGTGCGGGCGTTTAGGCAAGCGCGCTCAGCGCCGTCGTGTTAAAATGCGGCGTTATTTTTCATGATGGAGAATCGATATGCTGTTTAATCTCGCACACGCTGCCGATGGTGCACCTGCCGACCCGATGAGCAGCCTGACGCAATTCCTGCCCCTGATCGTGATTTTTGCGCTGTTCTATTTCATGATGATCCGGCCGCAGATGAAGCGTGCCAAGGAACAGAAGGGCATGCTGGAATCGCTGCAAAAGGGCGATGAAGTGATCACTGCCGGCGGCGAGCTGGGCAAGGTGGCGAAGGTAAGTGAAAATTATATCGGCCTGGAAATCGCCGAGAACGTGGTGATTCACGTACAGAAGTCGGCCATTACGACCCTGCTGCCGAAAGGCACGATCAAGGAAATCAAGTAAGGAGTGAGGAGCAGAGAGTGAGGCCAATCTCCCCCGCTCCTGACTCCCGCTTTCCACCTTTCGCGGAGCCCTCATGAACCGTTACCCCCTGTGGAAGTACATCGTCATCGCCGTTGCGTTGTTGTTCGGCCTGATCTATACCCTGCCCAATTTATACGGCGAATCGCCTGCGGTGCAGGTTTCGCCGTTGCGCGGCATGACCAAGGTAGATCAGGCGTTGCTGACGCAGGTCGACGATGTGCTGAAAAAAGGGGGTATCGCCGTTCAGGGCATCGCATTCGATACTGCCGGCGTGAAGGTGCGTTTCGCCGATGCCGAAACCCAGATCAAGGCCAAGGATCTGCTCCAGTCGCAGATGGGCGGAAACTTTGTGGTGGCGCTCAACCTGGTCTCCAGCTCGCCCAAGTGGCTTTCCAGTCTGGGTGCGCAGCCGATGTATCTCGGCCTGGATTTGCGCGGCGGGGTGCATTTCCTGCTGCAGGTGGATATGAAGGCTGCGATCACCAAGGCGATCGAGCGCCATGTCGGCGATATCCGCACTGGCTTGCGCGAGAAAAAAATCGCCTATAGCGGCATTTCGCGCCAGGGCGATGCGGTGGAGATCAAGTTCCGCGATATCGAGTCGCGCAACAAGGCGATCGAGGAACTGGAGAAGACTTCCCCGGATTTGTTGTTGAAGGAAGCTGAAGAGGGCGGCGAATTGAAGTTGCTGGCCACGCTCAAGGTGCAAGCGCAAAAGCGCATCCAGGAATTCGCCCTGCAACAGAATATCACCACCCTGCGCAACCGTATCAACGAACTCGGCGTGGCCGAGCCGATCATCCAGCAGCAGGGCACCGATCGCGTTGTGGTGCAGTTGCCCGGCGTGCAGGATACCGCCAAGGCGAAAGACATTCTCGGTCGTACCGCCACGCTGGAAATCCGCATGGTGGACGAGGAACACGATGTGACGGCCGCAGTGCAGTCCGGCCAGGTCCCCTTTGGCAGCGAGCTCTACACCGAGCGCAACGGCCTGCCTCTGCTGGTGAAAAAAGGCGTGGTGCTGACCGGCGAATATATCAGCGATGCCCAGCCCGGTTTTGAGAGCCAGAGCGGCGAACCGGCCGTGCACATCACGCTGGATGGACGCGGTGCTCGCATTTTCAAGCAGGTGACGCGTGAAAACGTAGGCAAGCGCATGGCGATTTTGCTGATTGAAAAAGGCAAGGGCGAGGTGATCACTGCACCGGTAATCCGCGAGGAAATCGGCGGCGGCCGGGTGCAGATATCGGGCCGCATGACCTCCACGGAAGCCAGCGATGTGGCACTGCTGCTGCGCGCCGGCGCCTTGGCGGCGCCGATGGAGATCATCGAGGAACGCACCGTCGGTCCGAGCATGGGAGCGGAGAACATTGCCAAGGGTTTCAATTCGAATGTCTACGGCTTCATCGCCATTTCCATTTTCATGATTTTCTACTACCGCTTCTTCGGAATGATCTCGACGGCGGCACTGGTCGTCAACGTGCTGCTGCTGGTGGCGATTCTGTCGCTGCTGCAGGCTACCCTGACCCTGCCCGGCATGGCGGGCATCGCCTTGACCGTTGGCATGGCGATCGATGCCAACGTGCTGATCAACGAGCGCATCCGGGAGGAGCTGAGAAACGGCATGTCGGCTCAGGCGGCAATTCATGCCGGTTATGAGCGGGCGTTCGCCACGATTCTCGATTCCAACATCACCTCGCTGGTCGCCGGCGTTGCGCTGTTCTGGCTGGGTTCCGGTCCGGTGCGCGGCTTCGCCGTGGTGCTGTGCCTCGGCATTTTGACCTCGATGTTTAGCGCGGTGCTGGTGTCGCGCGGCTTCGTCAACCTGACCTATGGCCGCAAGGCGAGGCTGGAAAAGGTTTCAATTTAAAACAACGTTTTTCACCTTTGCTTCCTCTCCCGCTTGCGGGAGAGGATTGAGGCGAGGGTAAATTAGAACAAGCGCTTTTTACGTTCGCCCCCTCTCCCACTCGTGCACCCTAAAGGGCATAAAGGAGAGGGTTGGGGAGAGGGAAGCCCACCGCAACGAGTAGTCAGGTATTTTCAAGGAAACGATTATGCTGGAGTTTTTCAATATCAAACGCGACATCCCGTTCATGAGCTATGCACGGGTGACCACCTTCATTTCCCTGGCGACATTCATCGCAGCGGTGGTCGCGCTGTCGACCAAGGGTCTGAACCTGGGGGTGGATTTCACCGGCGGCACGGTGATGGAAGTGAGCTACAGCCAGGCGGCGGATGTTCACAAGATTCGCGCCACCCTTGAGCAGATCGGCATGCCCGATGTGGCGGTGCAGAATTTCGGCACTTCGCACGACGTCATGATCCGTTTGCCGCTCAAGCCCAACCTCAGCACCGCCAAGCTCTCCGAGCAGGTATTCCAGGCGCTGAAAGGTGCCGACAGCACGGTCAATCTGCGCCGGGTCGAATTCGTCGGACCGCAGGTCGGCAAGGAGTTGTATGAAAACGGCGCGCTCGCGCTGCTGGTGGTGTGCCTCGGCATCATGGCCTACCTCGCCATGCGTTTCGAATGGCGCTTTTCGGTGGCGGCGATCATTGCCAACATGCACGACGTGGTGATTATTCTCGGCTTCTTCGCCTTCTTCCAGTGGGAATTCTCGCTCACCGTACTGGCCGGCGTGCTGGCGGTACTGGGCTACTCCGTCAACGAGTCGGTGGTGGTGTTCGACCGGGTGCGCGAGAATTTCCGCAAGTTGCGCAAGGCCTCGGTGGCCGAAGTGATCGACAATGCCATCACCCGCACCATGTCGCGCACCATCATCACCCACACCATGACCGAGCTGATGGTGCTGTCGATGCTGTTCTTCGGTGGCGAGGCGCTGTTCTACTTCGCCCTGGCGCTGACCATCGGCATCGTCTTCGGCATCTATTCATCGGTGCTGGTGGCGAGCCCGATCGTGATGTGGCTGGGCGTGTCGCGCGAGGACTTTCTCAAGCCCGAGAAGAAGGAAGGCGAAGAGGCGGGAACCGAAGCGGGCACGGTCTGAGCCGCCGGTTACTACTGCCAATAAAAATACCGGCTGCCTGTCCCCCGATTATCGGCGGTAAGTGAATCATGGAATTTCTTCTTTCCTTCGTCGACATCGTCCTGCACCTCGACAAATACCTTCTGGTACTGACCCAGGATTACGGCTCCTGGGTCTACCTGATCCTGTTCCTGATTATTTTCTGCGAGACCGGGCTGGTGGTGGCGCCGTTCCTGCCGGGTGATTCCCTGCTGTTCGTCGCCGGTGCCATGTCCGCCACCGGGGCGCTGGAAGTCCAGATGCTGGCTGGGCTGCTGATCGCCGCCTCGTTTCTGGGCGACAACACCAACTACTGGATCGGCCGCTATGCCGGGCCCCGAGTGTTCAGCAGCGAGACATCGCGTTTGCTCAACCCCGTGCATCTGGAGCAAACCCATCGCTTCTACGAAAGACATGGCGGTAAGGCGATTATCCTGGCGCGTTTCTTTCCGATTATCCGCACCTTCGCCCCGTTCGTTGCCGGTGTCGGCAGCATGAATTACCACCGCTTTCTGCCCCTCAGCCTGGTCGGCGGCGTTGCCTGGGTCGGTTCGCTGGTGCTGGCCGGTTACTTCTTCGGCAATATTCCCTTTCTCAAGCAGAACCTGTCCCTGCTGATTTTCGGCATCATCATTCTGTCGATGCTGCCGGGCGCGCTCGGCTATCTGCGTCACCGCAACAACCGCACCCGGAAGTAAGATCCCCCGATTGAGCCGGGGATATATACTCGCGCTGCACATCCTGGAACGCTAATATTTTGGCAAAATGGTGTTTTGGGGATTCATCAAGTTAGGGCTCAGGTATAATTTTTGAACCTTCATTTTCATGTCTGGGGAAATGCATAATGGAAAACCAGAAATTCCGCCTGGTGACGCGCAGTGATTTCGATGGCCTGGTCTGCGCGGTATTGCTGAAGCATCTCGATATGCTGGATGAAATCAAGTTCGTCCATCCCAAGGACATGCAGGACGGCAAAATCGAAATCGGCCCGAACGACATCACCACCAATCTGCCCTATGTCGTCGGCGCCCACATCGCTTTCGATCATCACCTTTCGGAAACCATCCGCAATACCGGCGAACGGCCCAATCACATCATAGACCCCGAGGCACCCTCCGCAGCGCGCGTGGTGTACGACTATTACGGCGGCGGCAAGGTATTCCCCGCCCCATGGGATGGCATGATGTCGGCCGTGGACAAGGCCGATGCGGCGCAGTTTTCACGCGATGAAATCCTCAACCCGACAGGCTGGGTGCTGCTCAACTACCTGATGGATGCCCGCACCGGCCTGGGACGTTTTCGCGATTTCCGGATTTCCAATTACGATCTGATGATGGATTTGATCGATTACTGCAAGAACCACGATATCGACCAGATCATGCAGTTGCCGGACGTGAAAGAGCGTTCGGACATGTATTTCGAGCATGAGGGTAAATTCAAGGAGCAGATCCAGCGCTGCGCCAGTATGCACGGCAACCTGGTGGTGCTCGACCTGCGCCGTGAGGAAACAATTTATGCCGGCAACCGCTTCGTGATCTATGCGCTGTTCCCGGAAACCAACATCTCTATCCATGTGCTGTGGGGCGTCAAGCAGCAGAACACCGTGTTCGCCACCGGCAAATCGATCATCAACCGCAGTTCGAAAACCAATATCGGCGAGCTGATGCTGCAATACGGCGGGGGCGGTCACCAGAATGCCGGCACCTGCCAGGTGGAAAACGACAGGGCGGAACAGGTGCTGCGGGAACTGGTCAAGAAAATCAACGCGGACGGCTGATTTCAAGCCGTGAGCGTCGAATCCGAAATTGATGTTGCCGCATTGCTGCCGCCCAAGCGGCGTATCATCCGCGATATCGTGATTATTGCGCTGGTTTCGCTGGTTGGCGGCCCGCTCCTCGGCCTGTATGTGTTCGGCGAGGTGCGCGGCGTAACGCTGCGGCTGTCGCTGGGTACGGGCCTGGGCTGGGGGCTGTCATTCGCCTTTGTCGCCGCCTTCATCTATACCGCATGGCTGATTCGCCATGTCACCAAGGGCTACAAGAAGCGTGTGGCGGAGCAGAAAATGGAAGCGTATTACCGTGCTATCGAGGGTGAGCAGCCAAAGGAATGAAATTTGAAATGGCGATTAACCACGAATGACACGAATGTTCACGAATAAACACGAATAGTAGGGTAGGTTTTACGCACCCTACGCGCAGATTGTTCGTGAACATTCGTGTAAATTCGTGGTTGAGTTTTTTTAGATTAAATCCTCGCGGCCAGCTCCGCCGCCTTGCCGGTATAGCTCGCCGGGGTGAGCGCCAGCAAGCGCTGTTTCGCCTCCCCCGGGATGGCGAGCTTGCCGATGAAGGCATGCAGCGTTTCCCTGGTGATTCCGCCCTTGCCGCGGGTCAGTTCCTTCAGTTGCTCGTAGGGGTTTTCCACGCCATAGCGGCGCATTACGGTCTGGATCGGTTCGGCCAGCACTTCCCAGTTGTGGTCCAGGTATTCGGCCAGGCGCTGCGGGTTGGCTTCGAGCTTGCCCAGGCCGCGCAGGCAGGACTCGTAGCCTAGCAGGGTGTAGCCCATGCCCACGCCCATGTTGCGCAGCACGGTGGAATCGGTAAGGTCGCGCTGCCAGCGGGAGATCGGCAACTTTTCGGAAAGGTGGCGCAGCACGGCGTTGGCCAGGCCGAGGTTGCCTTCCGAGTTTTCGAAGTCGATCGGGTTGACCTTGTGCGGCATGGTGGAGGAGCCGACTTCGCCGGCCTTCACCTTCTGCTTGAAATAGCCTACCGAGATATAGCCCCAGATGTCGCGGTCCAGGTCGATCAGGATGGTGTTGGCGCGGGCGTAGGCGTCGAACAGCTCGGCCATGTAGTCATGCGGCTCGATCTGGATGGTGTAGGGGTTGAACTCCAGGCCCAGGCTTTCGACAAAATGTCTGGCAAAGCGCTCCCAGTCGAAGTCGGGGTAGGCGGAAAGATGGGCATTGTAGTTGCCCACCGCGCCGTTGATCTTGCCCAGAATCGGGGTGTCGGCGATGCGCTTCTGCTGGCGCTGCAGGCGGTAGACCACGTTGGCCAGTTCCTTGCCGACCGTAGTAGGCGTGGCGGGCTGGCCGTGAGTGTGCGCCAGCATCGGCGTTGCCGCCAGTTCATGGGCGATCTCGGTGAGCCTGGCGACGACTTTCGCCAGGCCCGGCAGCATGGCGGCTTCGCGCGCATCCTTGAGCATCAGGCCGTGAGACAGGTTGTTGATGTCTTCCGAGGTGCAGGCGAAGTGGATGAATTCGCTTACCTTCATCACCTCGGCATTGTCGGCGAGGCGCTGCTTCATCCAGTACTCGACGGCCTTCACGTCGTGGTTGGTGGTCTTCTCGATATCCTTGACGGCCTGCGCGTCGGCTTCGGAGAAATTGTTTGCCAGTTCGTCCAGTTGCGCCAGGGCTGCGGCAGAGAAGGCCGGAACCTCGACGATGGCGGTCTCGCGGGAGAGGGCCTTGAGCCATTCTATTTCCACCTTGACGCGGTAGCGGATCAGCGCGAACTCACTGAAATAGGCGCGCAGGTCGGCGACCTTGCTATGGTAGCGGCCGTCCAAGGGGGATAGAGCGGTAAGCGTGGAAAGGTTCATGAGCTGGCCCGTGATGTGGTATTGGGGAATCCCGTATTTTACCCTATAAAAAGCGGTTCACCACAGCGGCACGGAGGGTACGGAGATCATGGGAAAGCTTCCACTATTCTCCGGGGCCATCGGGGCCGGCGGTTCCCGACCTTGTAGTCCACTGGACGGCGAAGTGGAGGAGCTCCGCGCCGTTTTTCAGAGCAAGCTTTTTCTTGAGATTGGCCCGATGGGCTTCGATGGTCTTGATGCTACGGTTTAATCTTTCGGCAATTTCCACGGTCCTGAAACCCTGGCCGATAAGCTGTATTACTTCCAGTTCCCGGTCGCCCAGTTTGTCCAGGGGGGAAGCGTCAGCCTGGGGCCCCTCGGTTATCTGCCGCAGCATTTTGTCGCGGATTCTGTCGCTGACATGGATATTCCCCCGCAGTATCTGCCGGATTGCAGTGAGTATCGTTTCGGGCGCTTCCTGCTTCATGACGTAGCCCTTGGCGCCGGCCCGCAATGCGCGTTCGGCATAGAGCGACTCGTCGTGCATGGATATGACCAGCACCGGCAAATTTCCATTTTTTGCCTTGAGAGCCTTGACGAGTTCGATACCGGAAATGCCCTCCATGGAGATGTCCACAATGGCCAGGTCATGGGTGCAGTTGCAGGTAGCTTCCATTGCTTCTTCCGCATTCCCCGCCTCGCAACAGATGTGCAGATCCGCTTCCTGGTTGATTAGCTGGGCCATGCCATGCCGCACGAGCGGATGGTCGTCAACGATCAAGACTCTGGATTTGCCGGTGCTCTTCAGTGTATGGGGGTTGCTGGACTGGCTTTCGGGTCGCACGGATATCCTCTTCTTTGGGGGTTATTGGTCCAGAGACACTCGCACTTCAGTGCCGCCACCGACCGCTCCCCGGATGCTGAGCGTGGCACCGAGCATGTTTGCGCGATATTGCATGATATGCAATCCCATTCCCTGATGTTCCCTATGGGGATCTAGCCCGGTTCCATTGTCGGTGATTGTGAGATTGGTTCTGTCGCCATCAACTGCCAACTCGATCAGTATATTACTTGCCTTGCTGTGTTTGGCCGCGTTGGCGACGGCTTCCTGGGCAATCCGGTAGAGGTTGATCGCGGTGAGTCGGTCATGCACCAGTATAGGATTTATGCAGCGGAAAATACAGGCAATGCCGAACAGTTTGTTTATGCCGGAAGCCAGTTGTTCCAGTGCCGACATCAGACCGTTGTTTTCCAGCTCCACCGGAAAAAGTCCGCGTGCCAGGACGCGGGTCTGCGTTATCGCCTGATTCAGGAAGTTCACGATCTCTGCCGCATCCGCGACTTCCGGCAAGGATCTGGCAGCCAACTTCTGTTCCAGCGCCTTGCCCAGAAATGCCACGCCGGTAAGGTGCTGGCCAAGGCCGTCGTGCAACTCCTGCCCGATGCGCTTCTGTTCCTCTTCGCTGATCTCGATGATCTGCTGCTCCAGGCGTTTTCGTTCGGTGATGTCCATGGAGTAGCCGACAATACCGATATTTTCGTTGTTTGTGTCTTTGAGCAGAGTGAGAATCAGGTGAATGTAAACTGTCTCGCCGGATTTCTTGCGTCGCATGATCTTGGTTTCATATATCCCCTGGTCGAATAGCTGCAAGAATGCCTGATGGCGGTTATCGTGCTGTTGTGATTGGGTGTCCAGCATGGAGATGTGCCTGCCCAGGGTTTCTTCCGCGCTGTAACCGAACATTTGCCTGGCGCCGTTGTTCCAGAAAGTGATGATGCCGTCGAGGTCGGAGGTGATGACCGAGTCGTGGGTCTGGTCGATGATCTGGGCCTGGCGCCTCAGCTTGTCTTCGGTCTGCTTGCGTTCGGTGATGTCGCGGACGATGCAGATCACCTTGTTTTCTTCGCATGCCACCATCCTGTTCTCGAAATATCTTGGGCCATTGGGAACAGGAAGCTGGTATTCGAGAAGCTGGAGCTCATTGCTGTCGAGCACTTTGCGCATGGCATCAAAAAGGGGGGCGAGGGTATTCGGGGGCATGACATCGCACAGGTTTCTGTGGACGAAATTTTCCGGCGGAGTGAGCAGCTTGTCGATGTCCGGCGCATGGTAATCCAGAAAGGTGCCTTCGGCGTCGAGCAGGAACATCATGTCGGGTTGCGCTTCCAGAAGTGCTCGATTGCGCGCTTCGCTGGAGCGTAGCGCCTCTTCCGCCTGTTTGCGCTCCTTGATTTCCGCGCTCAATTCCTCGTTGGTCAATGTCAATTCCTGTGTGCGTTCCCGTACGCGCTCTTCTAGTTCGTCATGGGCGCGGCGCAGCGCTTCCTCCATCTGCTTGCGCTCGGTGATGTCCAGTATGACCCCGACCAAGCCGCTCAGCTCGCCGTTTGCATCCGTGAAAGTGGCCTTGTAGAAGATGACGTCACGCCGCGTGCCGTCGACAAGTCCCACCCGGCTTTCGTAAATCTGCAGGCCGGGTTCCAGGAACAGCGCTTCATCCCTTGCATAATAAATATCCGCAAGATCTTTCGGCATAAGGTCATAGACCGTAGCGCCCGTGATTTTCTGCCGGGACAGGCCAAAAGCCGTTTCGAATGCCCGGTTGCAGCCCAGATACTCGCCTTTCCGGTTCTTGTAGAATACCGGGCTGGGAATGGCCTCGAACAGTGCCTGGGTAAGCCGCAGCTGGTTGTGCCGGCTGTCCTCGGCACGTTTCCGTTCGGTGATCTCGGATTTAAGCTTGTCGTTGGACAATCGCAGCTCAGCGGTGCGCTCGGTGACCCTGATTTCCAGGCCGGTATGGGCTTCTCGCAGCGACGTTTCAGCTTTTTTGCGTTCGGAAATATCGGTGCCGACACATAAAAATCCGGCGAAACGACCTTGATCGTCACGGATTGCCCGGTTGCTCCAGGATATCCAGACTCTTTCCCCATTTTTGCGGATGTTTTCATGCTCGCTTCGGCTGCTCCCCTCGGGGTGCTGGTGCTGCGGCACATCTTCGATCATGGTGGCGAGATTTCTGCCGGGGGATTCGTCTCCCGGAACGATGGTGCCGAGTACCTGCTGACCGAGTATTTCAGCTTCATCCCAGCCGAAGAAGCGCTGGGCATATTCGTTGATGAAGATGATTTCCCCGCGCTCGTCCACCTGGAGAATAATGCTGTTGGCATCATGCACCAGGTCGCGATATTTTTTCTCGCTTTCCCGCAACGCACTGGTGGTCTGTTGCACCAGCCGGCGCAATCTGGCGGGGTTGCGAGCCAGGAACCAAACCAGCATTCCTGCCACCAGCGCCAGCAAAACTCCGCCTTGCCGCAGCCACGCGGGGTTCTGATTCGCCCACCTCTTCTCAGGCATGGCGGCGATTTGCCAGGAACCGTTGGGCAGGGTTATGTCCAGGCGAACAGAGTCCTTCTCGAAGAGTCCGGGGTCGCCCCAGAAAGTCTCGCCGTCCGCGCCCGTGCTGTCCTTTCCGCGCAGGGCAAAGCGGAGAGCTAAACCTTGGCTCAGCTCAACTTCCTTGAACAGTGGGGCCATGTCGAGGATGATCGTTGCCAACCCCCAGTATGTGCCGCTACCCGGCTCGCCGCCGGCAGGCGAGAGGAAAACCGGGGTGCGGCTGACGAAAGCCCTGCCGCCCTGAACCAGATCGACCGGGCCGGCGACGATAGTGCTCCTGGATTTTATAGCCCGTTGCACCGCATCGCGCTGCTTCGGGATTTCCAGTAGCCTCAGCCCCAATGCGGCTTCATTCCCCTTGAGAGGATAAATATGGCTGACAATATTGCTCTTCGCGAGCTGGATGCTGCGTATGCCGGATTGTTGCCTGACCAGGGCGGCGGCAAAAAGCTGAAATTCGGGGACGGTGATGCCAGGGTGGGTGGATGCGTAGGCAACCAGGCCGCGGCCAAGAAAAAGCCGTGCATTAAGGGCGCTTTCTATATCGCCCCTGATAATACTCAGTTGATCCAGCGTTCGTGAGCGGCTTTGCTGGGCCAGGCGTTCCTGCTCCAGGTGGTCGATCTCGAATACTCCGGCAAGCACGGCCGAAATCGTGATCAGTGCCGCGGCAAGCGGGATGAAGCGGGGGAACGGAGGCATCGTTTATTGGGGTGATGTGGTAAGACTAGAATATATTGCCAATTCAGGGAGTGGGCAATAAGGTAAAACACTATTCCGGATGATCGGTTTCCGGCAGTCTCAATTGGGTTGTTGCAGGGCAATGTCTGCCGCGAAGGCTTCGGGGGCGCCTGCCACCAAACGGTTTTTGCCGGATTGCTTGGCGGCATACATGCGTTTGTCGGCGATTTCCACCAGATCTGGCCAACTCGCGGCCTGATCGGCAAGGCTTTCGGCGATGCCGAAGCTGGCGGTTACCGGTTTTCCATCCGGGCGAGACCCCAGGCCACTGGCGCGCAGGCGTTCGACGACGACAATGGCTTCGTGCAGGTTAGTGTGGGGCAGGACCAGAATGAACTCTTCTCCGCCCCAGCGGGCAAGGATATCACTGCCGCGTAGCGCGTTATGCACGGCCTGCACGGCATTGGCCAGCACCCCATCGCCCGCTTCGTGGCCGTGAGTGTCATTAACTGCTTTGAAATCGTCGATATCCATAAAGGCGAGGGCGAGAGGGGCGCCATTGCGTCGGGCGATATTGAACTGGATTTCCAGCAGTTCCTCCCCGCTGGCCCGGGTGAAGCAGCCGGTGAGGGCGTCGCGCGAGGCCTGGCGCACCAGGGCCATCATGAAGCCCAGTTGGCTCATGCCCGCCATGGTGGAGACAGCGGCGATCAGCAGCAGCAGCCAGACCGCGCCAAGGTGGGAGCTCCAGTCGAGCCCGTCGGCACCTACCACCGCGACACCGATTTCGACCGCCAGAATAGGGAGCGAATAAATAAATCCTTCCAGGGCGGTGAGAGGGAATACGCTCAGGCCAGCCACCATGACGAAAGGCAGGAAGGCGTAGCCGGTGGCGATGGCTTCCGCTGCGCCCTGCATCTGGTAATGGGCGAGCACGGAATGGGATGTGACGAAGAACAGGATGGGGATAGCGAACAGGACGCCCAGTTCCCGGTAAGCGTTTGAGGCTTTGGTCTTGTCTCCGCCGGAGAGAGCGAGCACCGCGAATGCTACGCTCGCCGTCACCCGCATCATGGCAAGTTGCGGCCAGATCGGCCAGGCGAAAACCAGCAGGTCGATGACGGTCCAAAGGGGGGTGAGGATGGCGAACAAGGCAGCCACCATGCGCACCCGGGAGGAAATCAGGCTCATGCGCCGGCTGGTCAGCATCGGTGGGTGCTTGCCGGGCATGAAAAGGCAGCGCAGTTCGCTCGTCGACATGTCGTCCAGGATGCGACCCACGGCATTCATGATATATCCCTTGGCAGTTTCCATCATTTTGGTTGTTTTTGCCATGCCGTTACGTTCAGTCTCCCCCTGTTGAGTAGCTGCATTTTACCTGCATGTTTTTCGCCGTCTTGAGCCGGTTTCCCAGTCATTATGCGCGCTGATTCAGGCAGAAATATACACTATGCTAATTGGTGTATTCTCACATTTTCTCACTGATTATGCTAACTAAATGTTAAATGGCCCCGGCGGCGAAGCAATGTTCTCGCTATAGCAGGCCGGCTATATTGCGGCGAGGCGCTGCGTTACGCGGGAGGCGATAATCCCGCTCAGGGTGATCAGTGCGATTCCCAGCCAACTGGTCAGGGACAGCATTTCGTGCCACAGCAGAATGCCCCAAAGGCTGGCGAAAAC
>DATKUY010000053.1:0-16462 GCA_035530375.1 Sulfuricella sp.
ATACGATCTTTCATCCTCGGCAGAGGATAAAAAGTCGGGACCTTTCCGGGAAGAAACGACCCACAAACCCGCTGACGACAGCCATGACCGACCAGCCATCCAGAGCGATACCCTGAAAAACCCCGGCCCGCAACATACCCCGAATCCGCTTCGCGGGGAATCGTACGGAGCCGCCCACAAGGCGTCCGCCCAGCAAAACGAAAACGTCAGCGCCGCCCGGCAAAAAGCCAGATCGGTATTTACCGCCAAGCAGCCTGCAAGCAGCCGCAAACTGCTGATCGCCGGCGCATCCCTGGCCATCGCTGCCAGCATCGCCGGCTCCAGCGCTTATTATTGGCCGATCATATCCAGCAACATCGCCGCCTTGACATCCGGCCAAGCTCCAATAGCCGCCTTGCCGACGCCACGGGTAACCGCTCCCATAACACCGGCTCCCAATCCCTCCAACGCAGACAGCACCCAGACGAAGAACGCGTCGATTGCCATCGCGCCGGATACGGGAAAAGGCGACACTGCGCCCGCCTTGCAACCAGCATCCCCCAAAAAACCTGCCCGCACGCCTCGACCGAGCCCGCCCGTGACAACTGCCGCACAGGCTTCAACCCACGACGAACTGGAACCCGTCGAAACAAACGACTCCGCACGAACTTCAGCCCGCGGCGAATCGGGGCCATCCGGGAAAAAACCGGCCATTCAAATCCGGCAAAACGCCGCCACCAACCAGGTCAACCCGACGCTCAGCGGAGCCTACCAGTCCTTCATTTCCGGCAATATCGAAATGGCACAACAGCAGTACCACAAAGTCCTGCAACAAGAACCGAACAACCGCGACGCCCTGTTGGGCCTGGCGGCCGTTGCCCTGAACCGGAAGCAGCCCGGTCAGGCAGCGGCATATTATGCGAAATTACTGGAACTTGACCCGTCAGACCCGGATGCTTTGGCAGGGCTGGTTGGATCGCAGGGACAAGCCGACCCGGTGCAAAGCGAGAGCCGCCTGAAAATGATTCTGGCGCAAAACCCCGAGAACGGCGCCCTTCACTTCGCGCTGGGAAATTTATACTCTCAGCAATCGCACTGGGCCGAAGCACAGCAGGCTTATTTCCGCGCCTACAGCAGCACGCCGGACAATGCCAACTATGCCTTCAACCTCGCCATCAGCCTTGAACACCTGAACCAGAGCAAGCTGGCGCTGGACTACTACCAGCGCGCCCTGGCTCAGAACGGCCCGGCGAATTTCGACAAATCCCTGGCTCAGCGTCGTATCCGGGAACTACAGAAATTCAAGGACAACTGAACGCCATGGTGGAACAGCCCAAACGCCCCATAGGACGCCTGCTGGTCGAAAAAGGCGTCATCAGCGACGACCAGTTGCGCATTGCCCTGCTTGAGCAGAAACGCACCGGCAGTCAACTGGGCATGCTGTTCATCTCCCTCGGCTTTGCCACCGAAGCAACGATACGCGAAGCGCTAAGCGAAAACCTCAACCAGCAGAGCACGGATCTGGCCCACCTTGTAGTCGATGCCGCCGCACTCGCGCTGATCCATAAGGACGCCGCCAAGCGCTATCAAGTCTTTCCGCTGGAATTCGACAAGCCGCGCCGCACGCTGATCCTGGCGATGTCCGACACCCACAATATCGTCGCGCTGGATCAGATCAGCGCCATGCTGGGCAAAGACATCAGTGTCACGCCGGTGCTGGCGGGCGCCTCGGAAATCATGCGGGCCATCGACCAGTATTACGGTTTCGAACTGTCCATCGACGGCATCCTGCATGAAATCGAAACCGGAGAAGTCGATTATCAAAGCATACATACCATTTCCGGCGAATACAGCCACCCTCTGGTGCGGCTGATGGATGCGCTGCTGGCCGACGCAGTGCAACACGGCGCCTCCGACATCCACTTCGAGCCGGAGCAGCTCTTCCTGCGCATCCGCTACCGCATCGACGGCATACTGCGGCAGATACGCAGCCTGCACAAGACCTACTGGCCGGCAATGGTGGTGCGGCTAAAGGTAATGAGCAACATGAACATCGCGGAGACCCGCACACCCCAGGACGGGCGAATTTCCATCACCTTCTCCGGACGATCGGTGGATTTCCGCGCCTCAGTGCAGCCCACCTCCCACGGCGAAAATATCGTGCTGCGCATTCTCGATCGGCAAAAGGGCATAGTGCCCCTGAACGACCTCGGCCTGGGCGAAGACGACCTGAACCTGCTCAAGCTGATGCTGGCCCGGCCGGAAGGCATCATCCTGGTCACCGGACCGACCGGCAGCGGCAAGACTACCACCCTGTATTCCATCCTGAACCACATCAACACCGAGAGCGTCAACATCATGACGCTGGAAGACCCGGTGGAATATCCGATGAACATGATACGCCAGACCTCGGTCAACGAATCCGCCAAAATGGATTTTGCCAACGGCATCCGTTCCATGATGCGGCAGGATCCGGACATCATCCTGGTGGGCGAGGTCCGCGACACCGAAACGGCGGAAATGGCCTTCCGCGCCGCCATGACCGGCCATCAGGTCTATTCCACCCTGCACACCAACTCGGCGGTTGGCGCGATCTCCCGCCTGCTGGACATCGGCATTACGCCCGGCATCATGGCCGGCAACATCATCGGCGTGGTCGCCCAGCGCCTGGTTCGCAGGCTCTGCCCCCACTGCAAACAGCCGGCCCGGCCCGATGCGCTGGAACAGCGCCTGCTCGGCATGAATGAAGAAAATCCGGATATCGTGATTTACCACGCCGCAGGCTGCGAACGCTGCGATCATCACGGTTACAAGGGCCGCCTGGCGATCATGGAACTGCTCAAGATGAATGCCGAGCTGGATGAGTTGGTCGCGCGCCACGCCACCACCCGTGAAATCAGAAACGCGGCCTTGTCGACGGGATTCCGCCCCCTGGTGGAAGACGGTGTCCGCCGCGTACTGGACGGCTCCACCTCGCTCGATGAAGTGTCGCGCGTGGTGGACCTCACCGACCGGCTGGCCTGATGAGCGCATTCGCCTACCGGGCCATGGATGCCGAAGGCAGGGTGATCCGCGGCAGCATGGATGCCACCAACCTTTCCGATCTGGAACTGCGCCTGAAACGCATGGAGCTGGATCTGATCGACTGCAAGCCGACAGGGCAGCAAACCTTTTCCCTGCTCAAGCGCCCGATCAAGCGCCAGGACCTGATTAATTTCTGCTTCCACATGGAACAGCTCAGCGGCGCCGGCGTACCGCTACTGGAAGGACTGGCCGATCTGCGCGACAGCACCGAACATCCACGCTTTCGCGAAATCATCGCCGACCTGATTGAGAACATCGAAGGCGGCCTGCAGATGTCCGAAGCGCTGGCACGCCACCCCCAGGTTTTTGACAATACCTTCGTCAGCCTGGTCATGGCCGGCGAAAAAAGCGGGAAAATCACGGAAGTATTCAAGAACCTGAGCGAAAACCTGAAATGGCAGGACGAACTGGCCGCGCAAACCAAGAAACTGATAATGTACCCGGCATTTGTCGGCACCGTGGTACTCGGCGTCACCTTCTTCATGATGATCTACCTGGTGCCGCAACTCGTCGGATTCATAAAAAACATGGGCGGGGAACTCCCCTTTCACACCAAGGCGCTGATCTTCGTTTCGAATATTTTCATCCATTACTGGTATGTGATTCTTGCCATTCCACTGCTGGCCTGGATCGGCATAACCGCCCTGATCAGAACCGACCCCCGGGCCCGCTACAAGGCGGACGAATACAAGCTGCGCATTTGGCTGATCGGTCCGATTCTGCATAAAATCATCCTTGCCCGCTTCGCCACCTTTTTTGCACTGATGTACGCCTCGGGCATCACCATTCTCGACTGTATCCGGCTATCCGAGAAGATTGTCGGCAACCAGGTTATCGCCGGCGGACTGCACCGCGCCCAGCAGCTCATCTCGGAAGGGCAGGGCGTGACCGCCAGCTTTCAGAACACCGGCTTGTTCCCGCCTCTGGTAATTCGCATGCTCAAGATTGGGGAAGCTACCGGTGCCCTGGATACGGCCCTGCGCAACGTCAGCTATTTTTATAACCGCGAGGTCAAGGAGCTGATTGAAAAAGTGCAAGCCATGATCGAACCGGTCATGACCGTCGTTCTCGGCGCCCTGCTGGGGTGGATCATGCTGTCCGTACTCGGACCGATCTACGACACCATCAGCAAAATAAGAACCTGAGAAGCTGTATCCATAAATATCATGGAATGCATTGTGTCCGTAAAGCCCGGCAATCAGAACTGTCAATCAGGCACTTCGAACTCAGGGCATTGCAACCCGGAAGCAGGCCATGCTTAGCAAACTTCTCGCTTATCACACCGGCACGCATACCGAGGTTTACACCTGGCAGGGCGGCGCCCTGTCCGGCGGGCATATCTTCAATGCCGATGCAGAGGGCCTCGCCGAATTCGCCGCATATCTGAAAAAGCACGCCGGACCATCCTTATATTTTCTGGTGGACATCGTCGCGGAGGACTTCCGCCTCGACACCATCCCCCACCTGTCTGGCCGGTCCCGCAGCGCCCTGATCGGCCGCAAACTGGAGCAGATGTTCCGCAACGAGACCCACCGGCACGCCGCGATTCAGGGCCGCATGACGGAAGGGCGGCGGGACGACCGCCTCCTGCTTTCTGCCCTGACCAACAACGAGTCGCTCAACCCCTGGATCGACGCCGTCCTGGAATGCAAAATACCGCTCGCGGGGATCTACTCGGTGCCTCTGTTGAGCCAGGAAATCATTCCCGAACTTGGCTTGGGCGAGATGCCCCACCTGCTGCTGCTCACCCGCCAGAACCGTGCAGGGCTGCGCCAGAGCTATTTCCAGAACGGACGACTCAAATTCAGCCGACTGGTTATCATTGACGGCAACGGCACGGATTCGCTGATTCAGGCGATAAACGAAGAAAGCGCCAAAACTCAGCAATACCTCAACAACCAGCGTCTGCTGCCGCGGGATCAGCGCCTGGAAATCCATCTCCTTTGCCGCGACGACGAGTGCAGCGCCCTCCTCGATGGCTGCGCCAATGCACCGTTGCGCCACCAGTTCGTCCCCCACGAACTGAGCAGCGTCGCCGCCGCCCTCAAGCTCCGCTACCTGCCTTCCGCCAATGTCGCAACGCTGTTCCTGCAATTTCTGGCCCGCCATGACGTCAAAAACCATTACGCCAGCGTAAGCGAAACACGCTACTGGCGGCTGAACCGGGTTGCCTTTGCGATGAGATCCAGCGGCATCGCCCTGGTTATCCTCGGTGTGCTTTCCGCCTCCTACAATATTACCAATGGACAGAACCTCGCCATGCAGGCCGATCAAACCCGCATCCAGGCGGAACGCCTGGATGCGCAAACGCAGGCAATGCGCGAGGCACTTCCCCCGTTGCCCGCAGAGCCCGATGTTTTAAAAGGAACCGTGGAACTGGCGAAACGCCTCACCGCCCACCCCCGCACCCCGGAAATCCTCATGACGCTTATCAGCCGCGCGCTGGAGGAACTGCCACAAATACGGCTGCAGCATTTCAAATGGGCGCAAACCACCAATCCCAACCTGGATATCGGCACCAAAGCACCCGTACCTACAGCGGAAGATTCCACACCGGACTCCGGCAGTGAAAGACTCGAAATGGCACTGGTGGAAGGAGAAGTCAGCCCCTTCATCAATTACCGCGATGCGCTGGCGGTGGTCGAACAACTGATCTCGAAACTGAAAAACGTTCCCGGCCTGCAAGTCACCCCCATAGTGCTGCCCATCGAGACCGATCCGCAATCCCAGCTCAAGGGCCGCCTTACCGAAGACGCGCAGCCGCATGCCGCCAACTTCTCGCTCAAGCTGACCTACCGGATGGCAGGATCATGACCCGCATCGAACTTCCCAGAGTCATCAAGGAAAACCTGCATTTCATGCGGATAGCCTTGGCCCTGCTGGGGCTGAGCATCATAACCGGCGTGGGCCTGTTTCTTGGCAGCACCGCTTTCGAGCGCCACCATCGGGAACGCTACGCCCAGGCAAAACAACAGCTCGATACCGCGCGCCAGAACAACATGCTCGCCAGCGCCAAACAGGAAGACGTCAACCGCTACCTCTCCGCTTACCAGACCCTGCTCGCCGACAAACAAATCGGCGAAGAAAGGCGGCTGGACTGGATCGACGCCCTGGGCCGCATCCGTGAGCGGCGCAAACTGTTCCCCATTGAATACGATATCGCTTCGCGGCGGCCCTACACGCTTACCGACCTCCCCGCCGCGAGCGCCCTGAAGATCTTTGCCAGCCGGATGAGCATCCGGCTCCCCCTGCTCCACGAAGGCGACATCTTTACCCTGCTGGATGATCTGCGCTCCCAAAGGGTCGGCCTGTTTGTCCTGGACCACTGCGACATCGTTCGCGCCGCACAGGCCAAGGACACCCCCCCTCAACTCGCCCAGAACCTCACGGCGGAATGCGCCGTGGACTGGCTGACGGTGGAAAACGCCGTGGACTGGCTGACGGTGGAAAACGCCGGCCAGTCGCCGATGCCCGTGCCACCCGGCAAGTAGATGAAAAACGAATCATGGCCTACAATTCAGATGCCTCTTTATGCCACCGGGCGAGGACAAGAGCCGAAATGAAACGCGCACGATTCTGGCAGGCACTTATGACGGCTGGTTTTCTCCTCGCGGCGAACTCGCCGCGCGCCGATGTGGCCGGCCGGTTTTTCTATACCCCCCAGGAGCGCGCCGCGCTCGATGCCCAGCGCAACAAGAGCGTCGGGTTGAACATGGGAGGGGATTCCATCACGGTGAACGGTCTGGTAGCACGAAGCAGCGGCAAAAGTACGGTTTGGATCAACAACACCCCGCAAAATGACCATGAAACAACAAGCGGGATCGCCGTGATCGGCAAACAGCCCGCCGGCGGCAAGGTGACCCTGCGCCCGTCCGGCTCATCCAAACCCATTAGCATGCGCGTGGGACAAACCCTGGAAACGGGGAGCGGGCAGATTCGTGAAATATACGAAGCCGCGCCCAAACAAGAAAAAAAAGCTGGCACAGGTCCATGAGATTTCTGCCACACCCATACCGGGAAATCAGCCCACATCGGCGCGCCCTTATCGGGCAAAAAGGGGGGGCGCTGTTTGCCCTTCTGGTAATCATTGGCATCGCCGTGATTTTGCTGGTCGGGGTGCTGAAATCCAACCCGCAGATCGCGCGCGACAAGATTACCGCCGATGTGCTGGCGCAGGCCAAGGATGCCTTGATCGGGTATGCGGTGACCTATCGGGACAACGGACATCCCAACGACGTATTCGGCTACCTGCCGCTGCCGGACATGGGGCCTGCCAACAATTTGGAAGGTGAGGCTGCCGGCATCGTAACGGGAAACCTCGCCGACTACAGTCTTATTGGCAAACTTCCCTGGAAAACATTAGGCCTCTCCGCGTTGCGGGACAGCAGCGGGGAATGCTTGTGGTACGCCATTTCCGGGCGCTACAAAAACAACCCTACGACAGCGGTTCTCAACTGGGACACGCTCGGCCAATTCGACATCACGGCAGAGGATGGCACCACCGTCACGCTACCCAACACGGTTGCCATCGTCTTTTCACCCGGCCCGGTCCTGCCGGGCCAGGACCGCTCACCCCTGGCAGCCGGTGTAGCCAATTGCGGCGGCAATTATGACGTTCGGAATTACCTGGACACCTACACGGCCGCCAACGCAATCAACAGCATTCTCAACTACTTCCCTGGCTCGACAAATAACGCACTGGCAGCCAATACCAGCAATAAGGCGGTTACCACACAGTCCATTCCGATAAACTACAACGACCATTTCATCACCATCAGCGCCGACGACATCTTTCGCCGCATCAAGCTGCGCAGCGACTTCAAGAGCGATATCGACACCATAATGGGCGATCTTGCCGCCTGCCTGAACAACCTTGACCCCGCCGCTCTTCCGGTCGCGTCTTCCGGCAACAAGGGCATCGACAACGTCATTACCGCCTGCCCGGCAGTCGGCACGAAGAAAATCAACATCCTGAACAACTGGGCGGATAACCTGCTTTATGCCAAGCTGCCCACGCCAACCGCCATCACCATTAACGGCACCCCGAGCCCGAACCCTTGCGCTGCGGTGCTGATCTTCGGCGGCGAACGCACGACCAGGACAGTCGCCCCGCTTGTCGCTCAAACGCGCGCCCTGTCCACCGAGAAAACCGACGCCACCATGTACCTGGAAGGCGCCAACGCCACCTCGTTTCCCGGTGGCACCGCTTACTCCGGTATTTCAGCATACACCGCAACCACCCCCTCGGCGGATGTAGTGGCCTGCATTACCGGATCGAGCGGCGGCACCCATGTCGCCTTCGCCAATCCCACCGACTTCGCCAAATTCGCCACTGCCATCGCCGGTGCCGGCGTTACCGTGAATTCCGCCACCCAGACGATGTCCATCCAAGTTGCTGGCGGTAGCAGCGGGGGGTGTGCCTGGTTTCCAGAGGCGATTTCATTGAGCGGAAAAACCTTGCGCACCTACTACACCTTCACGTTCATAAACCCTGACCCCAGCGGCGGAGTCGATCTCGGCTACGGCTTTACCTTCTCGTTCCTGGAAGGCGATGCCGGAGCGCCCACCTCAACGACTTGCGGCAGCCAGAGCACCATGGGGGTAGTTCCTGCCAGCATGCTTCCTTTCAGCCTGTTCCTGGAAACCGATGTCTATCACAAAGCCAGCGATAACGATCCGGCTGGGAATCACACTGCCATCATGGCAAATGGCAGCATCACCCATACCGCGACAAACGGTAATGTCACCACAGCCTGCAACGGCACCGCGCAGGGGTGTTACTGGCCAGGCGCCCTCGACAAGTTCGAGGAATCCCCCAGCCCATCGACGCACAACCAGCGGATTGAATTACATACCGGATACAGCGACAGTGCCTGTACAACGACAGCAACAGGCGGCGCCTATACGCAAATCAAGGCATGGACGGACTGCACCTCGTGCAGCGACACCGCCGCTGATTTTTCCTCAACACCCACGATAAGCCGCTGTATCTCGCTGGATTCGTCAATGAACACCGTCTATTTCGGCTTCACGGCCGGATTCGGCTCCGGAGGCGGCGGGCAAGGCGTTAACATCCAGAATCTGGATTTACGCTGGCAGTAGGCAGAAACAAACCATTACGGATATCATTTATGAAACAGGCGCAACGACAATCATCCGGTTTCACCTTGGTCGAAATGGCCATCGTGCTGGTCATCCTCGGATTATTACTCGGCGGACTGCTGATGCCCCTCTCAGCGCAAATCGAGGGACGCCGCATCAGCGAAACGCAAAAGGCGCTGGATGAGATCAACCAGGCGCTGATCGGATTTGCGGTCGCCAACGGTCGATTTCCATGCCCGGCACTGGCAACTACGCCGACAGGCTCTGCTGGCGCTGGCCTGGAAGCCACTACCGGCGCAGGCGCCGCGCTGACTTGCACCAACGTAAATGGTGTCGGCGTAGTGCCATGGGCGACTCTGGGTGTCGCCGAAACTGACTCATGGGGTAGGCGCTACACCTACCGCGTAACAGTGGAATTCGCTCGTGGCGCAACCGGTCAGACCACTTTTGGCGGCGGATGCGCACCGCCCACCAACCCTCTTTACACCGCCTTCGCTCTCTGCTCACAGGGCACCATGACCGTACTCAGCACGGGGGGAGGCAGCACCGTTTCCAGTAACGTTCCCGTCGTGGTGATTTCCCACGGCAAAAATGGCAACGGCGCCTACACCAGCCTGGGAACGCAACTACCCGCTGGCGCCGATCCGGACGAACTGGACAACCAGTTGACAACCCTCGGGACAGCCATGGCCAACAATAATTTCATCAGTAAAACGCCCACGGCCGCTTTCGACGATATTGTCACCTGGGTTTCACCCAATATCCTGTTCAACCGCATGGTCGCGGCCCAGAAGCTGCCCTGATTGCACAGCGATGAGCAAACCCCGTCCAGCCAGCCGCGTCCCCTACAGGGGAATCATCGGCCTTGCCGGCGTTGCGCTGATCCTGGCGGGCTACGTTTTGCTTGCCATTGACCCCGGCACGGAACCCGCCATAGCGATTAAAAGGGCGTTTACCGGGATGGGAATGGTCATTGCGGGAGGCGTTTTTAGCCTGGGCGCACTCCTCTTCGCAAAATAACGTTTTCAAATGCCGGCGAATGCTTGAAGCAAGCACATTGCATCTTGACTAATCCCCGTTTTAAGGCTCTAATAGCGAGCTTCGATTTTAGCCGGTTTGGTCTTTGCGTCATTACGCCAAAACGAGTTCTCGCTAAATTAATGAACATGGCCCGGTAGCTCAGTCGGTAGAGCAGAGGATTGAAAATCCTTGTGTCGGTGGTTCGATTCCGCCCCGGGCCACCAAAATTTCCGCAAACGGAGTGTCTCCATTTTCGGCGCACCGCATTCAGGTTTGCGCCGCTCCTTGCCAAGCCCACGGCGAAAAGTGCACAATTGATCCATGCAATTATTCACTCTCGGTATCAACCATCAAACCGCCCCGCTTTCGGTGCGGGAACAGGTCGCTTTCCACACTGAAACCCTGGAACAAGCCCTGCAGGATCTGGTTGGACATGGCCCGGTAAAAGAAGCGGCGATCCTTTCCACCTGCAACCGCACCGAGATCTACTGCAATACCAGCGACCCCCAACAAACGGTGGAATGGCTGGCGGATTACCATCAGATAAAAAGTCAGGTGATCGAGCCGCACCTTTATATCCTGCCGCAAAACGAGGCGGTCAAGCATGCTTTCCGCGTCGCCAGCGGACTCGACTCGATGGTGCTGGGCGAAACACAGATTCTCGGCCAGATGAAGCAGGCGGTAACGACCGCCGAACGTGCCGGGACGCTTGGTTCGCTGCTGCACAAGCTTTTCCAGCGCACCTTCTCGGTCGCCAAGGAAGTGCGCACCCAGACCGAGATCGGCGCGAACAGCGTTTCCATGGCCGCCGCTTCGGTGCGCCTGGCGGAGCGCATTTTCCCTTCGATCGGCGAACAGAATGTGCTGTTCATCGGCGCGGGCGAAATGATCGAGCTGTGTGCGAACCATTTCGCGGCGCAGCACCCCAGGCACATCACCGTCGCCAACCGCACCGTCGAGCGTGCCCAGGCGCTGGCTTTGCGCCTGGGCGGCAGCGCCATCGCCCTGAACGAACTGCCGGATTACCTTGCCGCCCAGGATATCATCATCACTTCTACCGCCAGCCCGCTGCCGATTCTGGGCAAGGGGCTGGTCGAGCGCGTCATCAAACAACGCAAGCACCGCCCGATGTTCATGGTCGATCTCGCGGTACCGCGCGACATCGAAGCCGAAGTGGGCGAACTGGGCGACGTGTTCCTCTACACCGTGGACGATCTCGCGCAAGTCATCGAGGCCGGCATCGGCAACCGCCAGTTAGCCGCCGAGGAGGCGGAGGCGATCATCGAAATCCAGGTCGGTGATTTCATGCACTGGATGGAAACGCGCAGCGTCGTGCCCACCATTCGCGGCCTGCGCGACCATGCCGAACGGCTGCGCCGCCACGAACTGGAGCGCGCCGAGCGCCTGCTCGCCAAGGGAGAGGACCCGCGCGTGGTGGTCGAGCAGATGAGCCGGGCGCTGGCCAACAAGCTCCTGCACAGCCCGAGCCACGCCCTCAGCCATGCCGCCGGCGAAGACCTCGCCCAGCTCGAGGCGCTGCTGCGCCGACTGTATAACATCCATCCCGAATGAAGCCATCGATTCAATCCAAACTCGACCAGCTCGCCGAACGCCTGGTCGAGCTGACCCAGTTGCTGTCCAGCACGGGGGCGACCTCGGATATGGACAACTACCGCAAGCTGACGCGCGAACACGCCGAGATCACGCCGGTGGTCGAGCTCTACCATGGCTTCCAGCAGGCCGAGCAGGATCTGAAAACTGCGCTGGATATGCTGTCCGACCCGGAAATGAAAGAGTTCGCCGAGGAAGAGGCACAGAATGCCAGGGACAGGCTGGCACAGATCGAGATCGATCTGCAGAAACTGCTGCTGCCCAAAGATCCCAACGACGAGCGCAATATTTTCCTGGAGATCCGCGCCGGCACCGGCGGAGACGAGTCGGCGCTGTTCGCCGGCAACCTGTTCCGCATGTACGCGCGCTATGCCGAGCGCCAGCGCTGGCAAATCGAGATTTTGTCGGAAAGCCTGGGCGAGATGGGCGGCTACAAGGAAATCATCGCCAAGATCATCGGTCAGGGCGCTTATTCCAAGCTCAAGTTCGAATCAGGCGGCCACCGCGTGCAACGAGTGCCGGAAACCGAAACCCAGGGCCGCATCCACACCTCCGCCTGCACCGTCGCCATCCTGCCGGAAGCGGACGAGGTCGCCGAGGTGGCGCTGAACCCGGCCGACCTGCGCATCGACACCTACCGCGCATCGGGCGCCGGCGGCCAGCACATCAACAAGACCGACTCGGCGGTGCGCATCACTCACCTGCCCACCGGCATCGTGGTGGAATGCCAGGACGACCGTTCGCAGCACAAAAACAAGGCGCAGGCCATGTCGGTACTGGCGGCGCGCATCATGGACGCACAAGTGCGCGCGCAGCAATCCAGGGAAGCCGCCACGCGCAAATCCCTGATCGGCAGCGGCGACCGCTCCGAGCGCATCCGCACCTACAACTTCCCGCAGGGGCGGGTCACCGACCACCGCATCAATCTCACCCTGTACAAGATCGAGCAGATCATGGACGGCGACCTCGACGAACTGGTCGGCGCACTGATGGCGGAGCACCAGGCCGAGCTTCTGGCCACGCTGGGCGAAGAGCACTGAGACTGCTTGCAACTGCGATGGCCGCCACCCTGAACGACACCCTGCGGCAAAGTACTGCCATACTCGCCGAAGCATTGGCGTTGCCGTTGGCGGAAGCCCGCCTGGAAGCGCAAGTCCTGCTCTGCCGCGCCATCGATCAGCCGCGCGCTTATCTCGCCGGCCACGACCGCGACCCGCTTTTACCCGAACAGGCCGCCGCCTTTGCCGCGCTGCTCGAACGCCGAGGCAAGGGCGAACCGATCGCCTACATTCTCGGCGAGCGCGAATTCTTCAGCCTCAATTTCAAAGTCGCGCCAGACGTGCTGATCCCCCGACCGGAAACCGAACTTCTGGTTGAACTGGCCTTGGCACGCCTGCCTCCCGGGCAGCCGTGCCGGGTGTTGGACCTGGGCACAGGCAGCGGCGCGGTGGCTATCGCCGTGGCGCTCCACCGCCCCGAGGCAGTGGTGCTGGCGGTCGATCAATCCGCCGCTGCATTGGAAATTGCACGGGAAAATGCACGGCGACTCGGCGCCGGCAACCTCCGCTTCGCCCAAAGCGACTGGTATGGCGCGCTGGCTGAAGAAAAATTCGACCTGATCGTATCCAACCCGCCCTACATTGCCGCAACCGACCCTCATCTGGCGCAGGGCGACTTGCGTTTTGAGCCCGCTGCCGCGCTGGCGGCGGGCAATGACGGCCTCGACGATATCCGCGTCATCGTGCGGGACGCCCCGGCGCATCTCGACCCGTCCGGCTGGCTGCTGTTCGAGCACGGCTACGATCAGGCCGAAGCCTGCCGGCAACTGCTGGTACAGGCAGGGTTCTCGCAAGTTTCCTCAAGCAATGACCTGGCTGGAATCCCCCGCGTCACTTATGGTCAACTAATGCCATAAAATTGAACTTGCATTTCCTATATATCTTATTAAAATAGTCGGACTTTATCTCCCGATTAATTTTTATCAAGGAACCAGAAATGAACCACAACTGCGCCAACATCATCTCCCCCGACATGCGCTATCCGTTTGACGCACGCGGCGTTGCCAAGCGCTTCCGCCATGCCGCCATCTTCGGCGCGCTGGATTCCCTGCACCCCGGCGAAACCATGCGCTTCGTCAACGATCACGACCCTCTGCCGCTGCTCGCGCAATTGATGGAGCGCTACGGCGACGGGGTTGAAATCGATTATGTCGCCCGCGAACCGGGCGGGATCGTCATTGACTTTACGCGCAAATAATTCGCCCCCCATGCTGGTCGTACTGGTGCTGATAGCGGCGGCGAGCTTTGCCGCCGCCGCTATCCTGCCCTGGGCACTGCCGCTACCCCCGTCCACCCATATCCACCTCGCCCTGGCGGTGGGCGTCATGCCCCTGATCTTCGGCGCAATGGTTCATTTCGTGCCGGTGCTGACACGCAGCGCCTCGCCCCATGCCGGCGTGAAAACATTTCCACTGCTGGCATCGGTCGCAGGCGCACTGGCCGTTTTCTCCTTCGCTACGGCAAGCCAGCTCTATTATTTCGCCGCGCTGCTCGTCCTGGCTGTAGCCGCCGCATTTTCCGGCTGGATCATCAAGCGCGCATCGGCCCCGCTGGCCAAACCGCATCCCTGTTTGCACTGGTATCTCGCCGCGATTTTCTGCCTGATGCTGGCGCTGGCTGCAGTAGCGGCGATGGCCATCTGGCCGGAACAGCGCCTGGCACTGAAGCGCCTGCATCTGCATCTCAACACGCTGGGATTCGTCGGCCTGACCGCCATCGCCACCCTTCAAGTGCTGCTGCCCACCGCTGTCGGACGCCCCGATCCGCTGGCCGCATCCAGGCTACGCCAGGATCTGAAATGGGCGGTGGGCGGCACGCTGCTGACCGCCGTCGGCGCTGCATGGTTCAAGCCCCTGTCCTGGCTGGGGACGTTTTTGTGGGCAGCTCCCCTGTTCCATCTGGGCAGGGCATGGTTCGTTCTCTACTTTCGTGAAATTCGCCAGCTCCACGGCGCCGCCCCTTCGCTCGCCGCAGCGCTGGCCGGGTTCGCAACCGCCCTGATTTTCGGCGCGCTGCACGCGGGCGGCGTCCTGAAAACGACGGATACCGCCCATGCATTCATCCTCGCCTTTTTGTTTCCGCTGGTGTCTGGCGCAGCCAGCCAGTTGCTGCCGGTATGGGCACGACCCGGCCCGCAAGCCGCCTGGCACGCTCGAATCCGGCAGCGGCTGGGATTTGCCGGCGGACTCCGCGGCGCGCTGTTCGTCGTCGGCGGCTTCCTGCTCGGCACCGGCTGGCGCGGGGGATGGTTGCCGGCAATGGCGGCACTCGCCGCATTCCTCCTGCTACTGGCATCCACGACCAAAATAATGCTTAACCGCGATGGCGCGGATTAGGGTAAAATTAACAAAAAATCAATATTTTTTAGGCCGTTAAGCCTAACTCAAACACTGCACTGCTTTCCAACCACAGACTGGTTTCACTGAAGGAAGTTTTAACGATGTTGCACACTGATTTCCCCTTGCTCAAAATCAAGGGCAAAGAGATGCTCCCTATCGTGCAGGGCGGCATGGGCGTCGGCATTTCGGCGCACCGCCTGGCTGGCACCGTGGCCAGGGAAGGGGCAGTTGGCACCATCGCCAGCATCGACCTGCGCCGCCACCATCCCGACCTGATGGAGCAGTCGATCAATCCGAAAACCAAGGATGCGATGGACCGGGCCAATCTGACCGCGCTCGACCGCGAGATCAAAAGCGCCAAGGAAATCGCCCAGGGCAACGGCATGATTGCCGTCAACGTCATGAAGGCGGTCACCGAGCATCCGCAACTGGTACGCCAGGCTTGCGAGAGCGGCGCCGATGCGATCGTGATGGGTGCCGGCCTGCCGTTCGACCTGCCGGAAATGGCGGAGGGTTTCCCCAAGGTCGCGCTGATCCCGATCCTCTCGGACGTACGCGGCATCAACGTAGTGCTGAAAAAATGGATGCGCAAGCAAAAGTTGCCCGACGCCATCGTCATCGAGCACCCACGCTATGCCGGCGGCCACCTCGGCGCGCCCAAGCCGGAGGACCTGACCGACCCGCGCTTCGATTTCCCCGGCGTACTGGAAGGCGTGTTCAAGCTGTTCAAGGATTTCGGCATCGAACGCGAACGTATCCCGCTGATCCCGGCCGGCGGTATCAACACCTTCGAAAAGGTGCGTGACCTGCTGAAACTCGGCGCCAGCGCGGTGCAGATCGGCACGCCGTTCGCAGTGAGCGAGGAAAGCGATGCCCACCCCAATTTCAAGAAGGTGCTGGCCGAGGCCAAACCCGAGGACATCGTCACCTTCATGAGCGCAGCCGGTCTGCCCGCCCGCGCCGTATTGACGCCATGGCTGAAAAATTATTTAAGGCGCGAAATCAAACTGATGTCTTTTGCCGACCCGGTTCGCTCGAAATGCGCTGCCGTACTCGACTGCCTGTCGGAATGCGGATTGCGTGACGGCGTCGCCAAGGCCGGTCAGTTCTGCATCGACTCGCAGCTTGCCGCCGCATTGCGCGGCGACGTCAACAAGGGGCTGTTTTTCCGTGGCTCGGAAAGCCTGCCGTTCGGCACTGCCATCCGCCCGGTGCGAGAGATACTGGAATATTTCCTGACCGGCAGGAAACCGGTGTTTTCCGCCTGAT
>DATKUY010000054.1:0-7455 GCA_035530375.1 Sulfuricella sp.
CCGCCGTAATAGCGCTTGCCGGGATAGCCTTCGGCATACTTGTTGGTCAGTTGCGAGCCCTGCGCTTCCATCACCGCCGGACTGGCGTAGTTTTCCGAAGCGATCAACTCGATGTGGTCTTCCTGGCGGCGGGTTTCACCCTGCATCGCCTGCCACAACTCAGGATCGAATTTAGCAATGGTCTGGTCTGCGCTGAACATAACGGGCTCTTTCAAAAAAGCAAAATGGAAAATGGCGATTTTACCACGTTCGGCTCATTTTCGACTTTTGGAAGCTGCCTCAATGAATATCAGGGGATGGCTTCTTTATTTATCACTTCCGCTTTCCCTGCGTTCCTTTTCCTCCAGCATAGCACGCAGTTGTGCCACCTCTTCGCGCAACGCCTTGATGTCATGATGAGTTTCGCGGCGCAGATGCTTTTCGTCCTCGCCGATGAAGAATGCCGCGATACTCGCCGTCACCATGGAAAGGATCGCATAACCGATCAATACCATGATCACGGCAAAAATACGCGCGGTCGTCGTGGTCGGCACGATATCGCCATAGCCCACGGTTGCGGCGCTGGTAAAAGCCAGCCACAGGCCATCGCCATAGGTGTACACGGTCGGCTCGAGCCAGTAAAAGCCGGCGCCGGCCACCGCCATGGTCACCATTCCGAGGCCGAGCACGTAGGGCATGGCGGTGGGAGAAAACAGATTGCGCAGCACGCCCAGAAAGCGCACCAGTATCAGCATCACCACGGCCACGCGCAGCAGGCGGGCCAACGGGATCCACTCCCACTGCCAGCCTGTCAGGCTTACCGCCGCACCAATAACGATCAGCAAGTCCAGCCAGTTGCGCAGCAAATATTGCTGGGGGTATCGGGTAACCTTGAGCATCCACAGCAACTCGGCGGAAAAAGCCGCCAGAATGACAAAATCCAGCGAAAGACCAAGCTGGTGCAACGGCCCTGCCTGGATCGTAGCTTCGAACAGGAACGACGGAATGGACAGCAACGCGACCCCGATCATGATCCAGTGCAGACGGCGCTCCCATAAATAAGCCGACGGATCGTCGTGCGGGGGCACGCCGCCAATGCCCATCCAGCAACGGAAATCTATCTCCATTTTTCAATCGCCCGCAACGGTCATCTTCTCGATCAATACCGATCCGCACTGCTTCGAACCCTGAATCAACACATCATTGCCGACTGCCGCGATATGCCTGAACATGTCCTTGAGATTGCCGGCAATGGTGACCTCCTCCACCGGATGCTGGATTTCGCCGTTCTCCACCCAATAGCCCGCCGCCCCGCGCGAATAATCGCCGGTCACCGGATTGATGCCGTGGCCGAGCAGCTCCGTCACCACCAGTCCGGTGCCCATCATTTTCAGCAAACCGGCGAAATCCTGGCCGCTGCTTTCGATAATCAGGTTGTGGTTGCCGCCCGCATTGCCGGTCGTGGCCATGCCCAGCTTGCGCGCCGAATAGCTGCCGAGAAAATAGCCTTGCAGCACGCCATCCTTCACCAGATCGCGCGCATGAGTGGCCACCCCCTCGTTGTCGAACGGGGAACTAGCCAGCCCCTTGAGGATATGCGGCAGTTCGCGGATCTGGATGAAGGGCGCGAAAATCTCCTTGCCCAGACTGTCGAGCAGAAAGGAGGATTTGCGGTACAGGCTGCCGCCGCTGACCGCGCCGACCATGTGCCCGATCAGGCCGGACGCAATCGGCGCCTCGAACAGCACCGGGCACTCGGTGGTCTTGATCTTGCGCGCCGCGAGGCGGCGCACGGTGCGTTCGCCCGCCTTGCGGCCGACCGCTGCGGCGCTCTCCAGATCGGCGGCATCGCGCCGCGAGCTGTACCAGTAATCGCGCTGCATCCCCTGATCCTCGGCGATCACCGCGCAACTGATATCGTGGCGCGAGGACGGATAGCCCGCCAGAAAACCCAGGCTGTTGCCGTACATGAACAGCGCTTCCTGGGTGGAAACCGAGGCCCCTTCGGAATTATCGATGCGCTTGTCCACCCCGAACGCGGCGGCCTCGCAGGTCTTCGCCAGATCGATCGCCTGCTCCACCGACAAATCCCACGGGTGATACAGGCTGAGATCGGGAATTTCCCTGGCCAGCAGATTCTCGTCCGCCAGGCCGGCGAATTCGTCGCTGGCCGTGTATCTTGCGATGCTGACCGCCGCCGCAACGGTGTCCTTGACCGCCTGCGGCGACAGATCGGAGGTGCTGGCATGGCCGCGCTTATGGCCGAAATAAACCGTCACGCCCAGCCCCTTGTCGCGGTTGTATTCGATGGTCTCGACTTCGCCGCGGCGCACCGAAATGTTCTGGCCGAAGCCCTGCGACACTTCGGCCTCGCAGGCGGTGGCACCGGCCTGCTTCGACTGCTTCAGGATGTCCTGGGTAATCTGCCCCAGGTTTTCGACGGAATAGGAAAAACGGGAATCTGACACGTGCACCTCGAAAACTTCAGCGATGGCTTAACGGGAAGCCATTGGGAAAAGGGGTTAATAAAAAGCGTTTTAACCGCAGGGGACGCGGAGGAATTCAAAAACTTCATGACGTGCCCATGTTGCGCCCAGATCAAGGGCTTTTTACAGGGCTTCTGTCTCTTGTTTTCCTCCGCATCCCCCGCGTCCTCTGCGGTAGAGTGCCGTTTTTGGGGTTATCATAGCAACTTTGATTCCATTTGCGAAACCATGACAGATTTAGAGCCTGACACCTCCGACGACTTGCCGGAAGGCCCGAGCAAGACCCAGCGCAAACAGGAAATGCACGCGCTGCAAAATATCGGCGAACAGTTGGTAGAACTGAACAAGGATCGGCTGGCGCAACTGAACCTGCCGGAAACCCTGCTGGATGCCGTGATCGAGGCAAAACGCCTGACCCGCCACGAAGCGCGCCGCCGCCAGATGCAATACCTCGGCAAGCTGATGCGCAACGTGGATGCTGCGCCGATCCAGGCCAAGCTGGACGAATGGAACAATGTGACGCGCGCCCATGCCGCCAAGTTCCATCAACTGGAACACTGGCGCGACCGCCTGCTGAAGGAAGAAAACGCCTTGAACGAACTGCTGGCGGAGCACCCCCATACCGACATCCAGCAGATACGCACCCTGATCCGCAATGCACAAAAAGAGGCCGCCGCCGGCAAGCCGCCCAAAAGCAGCCGCGCCCTGTTCAAGCTGTTGCGCGAAACTATCCTCAAACAAAACGAAAGCGACCCGGAGCAGGCATGAATAACCAACAGACCGCGCTGATCGGCTTGGTCACCATCAGCGACCGCGCCACCCAGGGCGTTTATGAAGACCAGGGCATCCCGGCGCTCAACGACTGGCTCGGCAACGCGCTGGCCTCGCCATGGCGCGCCGTGACCCGCCTGATCCCGGACGAACAGGCACAGATCGAAGCCACCCTGCGCCAGTTGACCGACGAGGAAGGCTGCTGCCTGGTGCTCACCACCGGCGGCACCGGCCCGGCACCGCGCGACGTCACGCCGGAAGCCACGCTGGCGGTGGCCGACAAGGTGCTGCCCGGTTTCGGCGAGCAGATGCGCGCCGTCAGCCTGAAGTACGTGCCCACCGCCATCCTCTCGCGCCAGGTCGGCGTGGTGCGCAAACAATGCCTGATCGTCAACCTGCCCGGCCAACCCAAAGCCATCAAGGAAACCCTCGACGGCGTGTTCGCCGCCGTGCCCTACTGCATCGACCTGATCGGCGGGCCTTACCTGGAAACACGGGAAGAAGTCATCAAGGCATTCCGCCCGAAATCGGCGATTCGGGCGAAGGCGTAACAACCCAAGGAGCGCCGGCGACTTGAACGTATCGCTTGAATGCCTGCTTCATTGCCAGGAGCAGACACCCATTAGCCGACTCAGAGTCATTCCTGGTTCGAAGGTTGGCAGTCAGTTTAGGATGTTCATGGGTAGACCACTTACTAAATAATAAATTTCCCCTATACTGCCCCTTGTATCCGTAGCCCCTCTTTCCTGCATGAACACAATCGCATCCGACAGACTTGCCATCAAAGCGTCTGAACTGACACGTCAGTTTGGCCGTTTGACTGCGGTGGATCACGTCGAACTGCAGGTTCCCTATGGGGAGATTTTCGGATTGCTCGGCGCCAACGGCGCGGGGAAAAGTACCGTAATCAAGATGCTCACCACCCTGCTACCGCCGACATCCGGGTCGGCCGAGGTCGGCGGATTCGACATCATCAAATCTCCGGGAGAGGTCAGGCGGTGCATCGGCTATGTATCTCAACTCCTGTCGGCCGACGGTGCCCTGACTGGCTACGAGAACCTGCTCCTGTCAGCCAAGCTCTATGGACTACCCAAAGCGGAAAGAAGCGTGCGCATCGCCGATGCGCTGGACTTCATGGGGCTTGCCGATTCGGCGCGCAAGCTGGTGAAAACCTATTCCGGCGGTATGATCCGCAGACTCGAGCTTGCCCAGGCCATGTTGCATCGTCCTGCCATCCTGTTCCTGGACGAGCCGACGATCGGACTCGATCCGGTTGCGCGCCACACGGTGTGGGATCGCCTGCTGGATCTCAGGCGTGACTATGGCATGACGGTTCTCATCACGACCCACGACATGGAAGAAGCCGAGACGCTTTGCGACCGGTTGGCGATTCTGCATAGAGGGCGGGTAAGCGTGGTCGGCAAACCCGCCGAGCTGCGTTCCGGACTCGGAGCGGGCGCGACCATGAACGACGTGTTCGCGCATTATGCGGGCGGCCTGATACACGAAAGCGGTGCCTTCAGCGAGGTCGCACAAACCCGCAGGACGGTTCGCCGCCTCGGCTGAACGCGAACCCATGAAACGATTCGTCCGAGAGAGCGCCGCGATCATGGAAGTCGAGCTGATCAAGCTCGTCCGCGATCCGACCGAACTTATTTCCCGCGCCGTACAGCCTGTGCTGTGGCTGGTGGTATTCGGCCAGGTACTGGCCCAGGTTCGCGGCATCCACACCGGACATTTGAGTTACCTTGCATTCATCACGCCGGGCATCCTCGCTCAGAGCATCCTGTTCAGCTCGATCTTCTATGGCATCGCAATTATCTGGGAACGCGACCTCGGCGTGGTGCACAAGCTCCTGGCGAGCCCGGCCCGGCGCAGCTCGCTGGTTTTTGGCAAAGCGGTCGCCGCCGGATTCCGCGGCATCGTGCAGACGCTGGTCATTTACCTGATCGCACTGGCGATGCAGGTTTCCATCAGGCTCGATCCGCTGGCAATTGTTGCAGTGCTGGGCTGCGCGATGCTGGGATCGGGAATCTTTGCCACCTTCTCGCTCATCATCGCGTGCATCGTAAAAACGCGCGAGCGTTTCATGGGCATCGGGCAACTCCTGACGATGCCCATGTTTTTCGCCAGCAACGCGATCTATCCGCTGGATATCATGCCAGGCTGGCTGCGCGTCATCGCGCAGATCAACCCGCTCACTTATCTGATCGACGCGCTACGCGGACTCGTAATCACAGGAGGGGAAAATATTTACGGTTATGGTGTTGATTTTGCGGTCATGCTCACGGTGTTCGCCGTCCTGCTATTGGTCGCCGTGAGGTTATATCCGACGTTGGCGGAATGAGCGCTGCAGTGTGTTTGGCCTACGAATGGAGTGTATTCTCTCGGCATTTTCAGCAAGCCGGCACATCACATCGATCACGCTAAAATTCAAGTGCTTGTCTAATACGGAGTTGGCTCATGACACCTTTTGAATGTCTCAAAGGGGTCGGGATTTGTCCCTTGGATCGATGGACGCCAAGTGCCAGTTCCGGACTTCCCGGATTACTGGCCGATGTCCATTTGTGCTGAAAAAGCAGTCGTTCAACGTTTGAATATTGCCAGCCATCCTTACCCAGAGTTCCTTTCCACCGGATATTTTCTGCTTAACTTTCTTTACTCGTTGCCGCCGGCAGTGGTGTGGTGGGTAAGATCGTGGATGCTTAGCTCGAGCAGAATGTGAGTGACGGAAATTGCCACCAGCACCGCACAGACAGCGCGGAACAGTTGCACGGGCGCGCCCAGCACCTCCAGGAAGTCCTCCTGATTGAGCCAATCAGCCGGGAACCATGGTGCGCGCGGCACCACCAGCCCGCCGAATATCCCGTATGCAATGAAGGCAAAGGCAGCGACATAGCAGGCGTACTGTATCGACAGGAACTTCCGTTGCGTCAACGTGGGTTGGATGCGGAAACGGTAATACAGCAGAAAACCGGCGCCGGCCAACGTCGATCCGGGAAACCCGAGCAGGTATCTCGACCAGATAACCAGCGCCTGAAGGAAATTGTCTGACAAGGTGGCGGCGACCAGGGTGCCGCCGAGCAGGAAAACATGGATTCTGGCATCAAGCAGCCACCTGGCGGCAGAAGAGCGCACCGTAGCGGGAAGGGAATCCCTGACGAGGCGGCGGCCAAACTCGACCAGGAAAAGGTAGGAAACCAGCAGGACAAACGGCTTCGCGGCATTCAGGGAAGGATTCTCGCCGCGCACCCTCGTCCATAGATCCATCCATTCCAGAAAGCCATGGATAATGCCGAAAACAGCGAGTAGCCAGATGAAACCGACCAGATTGAAACGGCTCTTCTCACGGGGCAGAACAAAGATGGCCAGCCCCAGCACCACAAATGACAGCCCGTAAATCAGGAAGATGATATCCATTATGGTTATTTCGAAATTTAACGATCAATGTGCCGGCCATCGAAAACATGCCCGCACGGAGAGACTTCCTGTTTCGGTATCAGCCCTGAGTTGGATGCAGTTGCCAACAACGCGGCCAAGCCCGGACGCAACAGACCAAGGCCCCAGGCACGCCAACCAAGAAGTCAAGCGATTGAATTGTCGATTCACTGCCGGACATGGATACTCCGATTTTGGTTGGGCCTAACGCTATTAACCAGACCGGCGGGTCTGGGCTATTCAAGTTCCCAGAACGCGCCGGCGTGCAATAACTGTTTTATTAATAAGGAATTTATGTAAATCTCGACGAATCCCGCCAAGCTTGTGCAGTTTCCGTTTCAAGTCATGAACAAACATGCCCGGACCAAGCTGATCGATGGAAATTTTCTTGTCGGCCATTGTAGCAATGTTATCGGGAAAGTAGCGGTTTTTATTGAGTTGCGTCCGGAGGCCTGAATTGAGAGCCGACCTTTCGCTCAACCCGAACCTGCCGTATAAAGCCGCGCCAGGCCGGTTAGCGCCACGTTGAACGGCTGTTTTTCTGCTGAACGGACGTTCGGCAAGCAAGCCCTGACCGGTTGTAGTGGGTCGAACTGAGCCGGCCGCAAGACCGTCGCAGAAGTGCCGATTCTGTTGAAACACTCGTTGTTTCAGCCGACGTGATGTTCGGGGTGCAGGTGTAGAGCCAAGGTTTTCCACCTTTCGGGGGCTGCAACCAGGCCCTGAAGCCCGGTTTGCAGGTTAATTATTGGGGTTTTGCCTCAAACAAGCGCACCTATCC
>DATKUY010000055.1:0-19893 GCA_035530375.1 Sulfuricella sp.
CTCTCGGCTTCCGGCAGATTCTGGTCGTAGATCCGGTCGACGCACAGCGTGCATTTTTTCATCACTTTCTGGTGTTCGTCGATTTCGCGCACGCCGTAGGGGCAGGCCCAGGAGCAATACTTGCAGCCGATGCACTTGTCGTAGTCCACCAGCACGATACCGTCTTCCTTGCGTTTGTAGGACGCGCCGGTCGGGCACACCGGCACGCACGGCGGCTCCTCGCAGTGCAGGCAGGATTTGGGGAAATGCAGGGTTTCGGTGTTGGGGAAAGCGCCGATCTCGTAAGTCTGCACCCGGTTGAAGAAGGTGCCGGTCGGATCGGCGCCATAGGGGCGGTCGTCGGACATCGCGCCCGCCGGGCCCGAAGTGTTCCATTCCTTGCAACTGGTGACGCAGGCGTGGCAGCCCACGCAAACATTGAGGTCGATGACCAGTGCGAGTTGGGTCATTTCCACTTCCCCTTGCCGGCGAAGTAGGCCTGCCAGGCGGGCCGCACCTTGCGCGTGCCCGGTGCGGAAGGCACGGCGGCGAATTGCGGCGAGGTTTGCTCGGGTTCCCCTTCCGCCGCCTTGTAAATTCTTACCTTGACGTCATACCAGGCCGCCTGGCCGGTCACCGGGTCGGAGTTGGAAAGGTGGGCGCCGTCGCGGTTGGCCGGCAGTTCCTCGGAGATCAGATGGTTCAGCAGGAAGCCCTTTTCCGATTCGTTCGCCTCCGGCGCCAGGTTCCACGCGCCCTTGGATTTGCCGATGGCGTTCCAGGTCCACACCGTGCCCGGCTCCACCGCCTCGGAATGGCGGCACATGCAGCGCACCTTGCCGTGCATCGATTCCACCCAGATCCAGTCGTCGTCGGCGATGCCCTGTGCCTGGGCGGTTGTCGTGTTGACGAACAAATAGTTGTGGGCGTGAATCTGGCGCAGCCAGGCATTCTGCGAATCCCACGAGTGGTACATCGCCATCGGTCGCTGAGTCACGGCGTTGAGCGGATATCTGGCGTTGTCGCTGAGCTGCGCTTCGAGCGGCTCATGGTAGAACGGCAGCGGGTCGAAATGGGTTTCGATGCGTTGCCTGAGCCGGTCCGGCGGCTGGCGGCCATCGCTTTTTCCCTGTGCGGCCAGGCGGAATTTCTGCAGCACTTCCGAATAGATGTGGATGTTGATCGGCTCGGCGTAGCGCGTCAGGCGGTGGCGCTGCGCCCATTCCAGATAACCCTGGTTCCAGTTGCGCATGTACTGGTAGGAGCGCGGCAAGTGGTAGTGGTAGACGCAGTTGTTCTTGGCGTACATTTCCCACTGGCGCGGGTTGGGTTCGCCGCGCATGAATTTCTCCCCGCCCTTGCCGCGCCAGCCGGCGAGAAAGCCGATGCCGGAACCCGGCTCGGTTTCGTAGTTGATGATGAAGTCGGGGTAGTCGCGGTACTTGCGCGAGCCGTCCTGATTGACGAACACCGGCAGCTTGAGGCGCGAGCCCAGCTCGATCAGCACTTCCTGGAACGGCTTGCACTCGCCGGTCGGCGGCAGAACCGGGATGCGCACCGAATCCACCGGGCCGTCGAATTCCGAGATCGGCCGGTCGAGCATCGACATCACGTCGTGGCGTTCGAGATAAGTGGTGTCCGGCAGCACCAGGTCGGCGAAGGCGGTCATTTCCGACTGGAAGGCGTCGCACACGATCAGGAAGGGAATCTTGTACTCGCCGTCCTCGCGCTTGTCCTTCAGCATGTCGCGTACCTGCACCGTGTTCATCGCCGAATTCCACGCCATGTTCGCCATGAAGATCAGCATGGTGTCGATCGGGTAGGGATCGCCGCGCCAGGCGTTGGTGATGGCGTTGTGCATCAGGCCGTGAACGGCAAGGGGATATTCCCAGGAAAAGGCCTTGTCGAGCCGCACCGGTTCGCCGTTGTCGTCGACGAACAAGTCGTCCGGGTCGGCGGGCCAGCCCAGCGCCATGCCGCCCAGCGGGGTATTCGGTTGCACGCCTTCCGGCCCTTTCGGCGTCTTGGCGCAGGGCGGAATCGGGCGCGGGAACGGCGCCTTGTGGCGGAAGCCGCCGGGGCGGTCGATGGTGCCGAGCAGGCTCATCAGAATCGACATGGCGCGGATGGTGTGAAAGCCGTTGGAGTGCGCCGCCATGCCGCGCATGGCGTGAAACGCCACCGGATTGCCGGTGACGGTTTCGTGTTCCTTGCCCCAGGCATCCGTCCAGGCAATCGGCAACTCGATTTTCTGGTCGCGCGCGGTGATGCCCATTTCGTGAGCAAGGCGGCGGATGGTGGCGGCGGAAATGCCGGTAATCCCCTCGGCCCATTCCGGCGTGTAATCCCTGACCCGCTCCTGCAACAGTTGGAACGAGGGCTTTACCGGGGTGCCGTCCTTGAGTTTGAATTCGCCGAGCAGGAAGGGGTCTGCGCCTTCGGCATGGGTGACCACCGGCTTGTTGGAAATGCGGTCCCACCACAGCTTGTTCTGCGGGTCGAAGCAGCCTTCTTCTTCCGGTACTTCGGTGCGCACGAACATGCCGTATTCGCTGCTGTTTTCGTCGAGATTCACCAACTCGGCGGAGTTCGAATACTGCACCAGAAAATCGCGGTCGTAGAGGCCGAGGCGGATGATCTCGTGGATCAGCGCCAGCAGCAACGCGCCATCGGTGCCGGGACGGATCGGCAGCCACTCGTCGGCGATGGCCGAATAGCCGGTACGCACCGGGTTGATCGAAACGAAGCGGCCGCCATTGCGCTTGAACTTGGAGAGCGCGATTTTCATCGGATTGGAATGGTGGTCTTCGGCGGTGCCGATCATCACGAACAGCTTGGCGCGATCGAGGTCAGGGCCGCCGAATTCCCAGAAGGAGCCGCCGATGGTGTAGATCATGCCGGCGGCCATGTTCACCGAGCAAAAGCCGCCGTGGGCGGCGTAATTGGGCGTGCCGAACTGCTTGGCGAAGAGGCCGGTCAGCGCCTGCATCTGGTCGCGGCCGGTGAACAGCGCGAATTTCTTCGGGTCGGTGGCGCGAATGCTGGCGAGCCGCTCCGCCATCAACGTAAATGCCTCTTCCCACGAGATCGGCTCGAATTCGCCGGCACCCCGTTCGGAGCCGGGCTTGCGACGCAGTGGCCGGGTCAGGCGCGCCGGGGAATACTGCTTCATGATGCCGGAGGAACCCTTGGCGCAGATCACACCCTGGTTCAGGGGATGCTCGGGATTGCCTTCGATGTAGCGCACCTCGCCGTTCTTCACGGTAACGCGAATGCCGCAGCGGCAGGCGCACATATAGCAGGTGGTGTTCTTGACCTCGATGCGATCCTGGTCGGTGGCAGTGCTGGCCGAAGTTTGCATGACTTTTCCCGATAAGCTGAAGCGCCGTGCCATCAGAGCACGGCCTTACAAGAATATGTGAGGCCTGATTTTACCGAATATTATCAATTTCGCGTCTTTACAATTTTTATACGGACATTAAGAACTTAGATAAAGTCTAGATTGGATGCCGCGACAATTGCAAATCGGAAGAGCCAGAAGTCCGAAAACAGCCAGCATAGATACCGTCTTCCCCGCCAAGTTGTAACGAATCTTTCATGTGGTTGCGATAAAGTTGTGCGATGATAAAAACCACAATCGCTTGCCTATTGGGCCTGTTCGCCATGCAGGCTTGGGCTGCCCGTCCTTTCGTTACCGATGATGCTCGCCTGACTACGGCGGGAAGTTGCCAGCTTGAGAGCTGGATGCGGATCTATTCCGGAAGCCGCGAAATATGGGCTTTGCCTGCTTGTAACCCTGGTGGAAACCTTGAAATTACGATGGGTGGAGGGGGTGCAAAAAACACCGGTGAGAAAGCGACAAATGACTATGTGTTTCAGGCCAAAACGCTTTTTCGCCCCCTTGAGTCAAACGATTGGGGATGGGGCTTGGCTATCGGCACGGTGCGGCATCCTGAAATCAATCCGGGACCCAATCTGCTTGGCAACACCTTTACCTATCTACCGTTCTCGGCGTCTTTCAATGACGACGAGGTCATCTTGCATGGGAATCTGGGTTGGCTTCGAGACCGTGCTACACGTCAGGACAATATGACTTGGGGCGTAGGCAGCGAGTTTCAGGCTGCCTCTCGTATTGCCGCCATTGCTGAGACTTTCGGCGACAACCACAACCGTCCTTATTGGCAAGTAGGCGGACGCTTTGCGATAGTTCCTAATCGCGTCCAGATCGACGCTACGATAGGTCAACAGATCTCCGGCCCTACCAGCGGCCGGTGGGTGTCTTTTGGCTTACGCTTGACGCCTGATCGCTTGTTCTGAGTTAAGATTTCGCGGGAAACCGGACAGGAACTGCAGCGCTCCAGTCCCCGCAACATAAAAACAATCCATATTGATTTTGTCGGGTATTATGCTATACATAAATACATGGATGCTATATGGAGGATCAAATCATGAACGAACATAATTCGCTGGTTGCCACATTCGCAAGCCGCAAGGTGGCCGGTGACACGGTCAGGAAATTGCAGAAATCGGGGTTAGACAAGGCCAAGCTTTCCATTGTCAGCATGGATCAGGATCGCATCGCCAGTGAAGTGGAAGGCGCTACCGTCGTCGGCGGACTGGATGAACTCGACGCTGAGCAATCGAGCTGCATTCCGCGGGAAAGCATGCTTGATTACGAGGCGGAGCTGAAGGTCGGCAGGGTCATCGCCTTTGTGCATGGGTCGGCCGAGGATATTGCACAGGCCAAGAGCATTGTCGATTTGGCCCATCCCGATGGCTGGGACGGCAAAGTGGGTTGCGCTGTTTACTATGGCTGTTTTGATTAACCCGCAGGTGAACCAATATACGGGCCGGATTCCCGATCTAACTCAATCCGTTCATGAACAAATCGGGCATTTGAGCTAATTGCCAATTTGATTTCAATCCACCGACAGGAGGCAGACATGACTGACCAAATTCAAATTCTCGTTGACCGGGATGTCTACAGCCAGTTGCAAACGCTTATGGTGCCGCCCATCAGTGATGCCAACGCGGTTATCAGGGAATTGTTGTTTCAGGATGGCCATACCAGCCGGGCCGCTGCTGCTTTAGAGACCGCTGAACAACACTTCACTTATGAGCAGGAACTGGAGCGCTCCATTCAAGGCGTTTACGAGTGCGGAGGGGGCACCTAAGCCCAATCCGGAATTTGCCGGCAGCTCACATAGGGCGCAATAACCAACGGGTATTGCGCCCTATGTTTCCATCCGCAAGACTGCCGTCATGCTGGAGTCATGCTTACATGCACGTTATTGGCAGATAGCTGGAATGCCACGCCAGACTCTAAGTCCGTGGAGACTCAAGAGTGCGAGGTAGACCGTTCCAAGAATGCAGCAGATCCCCTTCGTTGTGAGTCGGTTTCAGGCCATTTTGCCGAAATTCGCCCCGCTTCGCCAGTTTCGATAGCCAAGCTGCTATATTATAAAAAGTTGTTGCATATTCAACTTTGATAACAAGGGAAACGAAAATGACCGATATCATCAAGTTGTTGGGGAGTGAAGCGGAGAGCCTGCTGGCCTATCAGTGCAAGGGGATTCCCAAGGACATGCTGCATCTGCCGGGGCCGGATTACGTGGACCGGGTGGTGGCGCAGAAGGACCTGAAGCCCGGCGTGCTGCGCTCGCTGCAAAGCCTATTCGGCCACGGGCGGCTGGCGGGCAGTGGTTACGTGTCTATCCTGCCGGTGGACCAGGGTGTCGAGCATTCCGCCGGCGCCTCTTTCGCGCCCAACCCGATTTATTTCGACCCGGAAAACATCGTCAAGCTGGCTATCGAAGGCGGCTGCAACGCGGTCGCCTCCACTCTTGGCGTGCTCGGTTCGGTGGCGCGCCGCTATGCGCACAAGATCCCGTTCATCGTCAAAATCAACCACAACGAGATGCTGACTTACCCGGCGATCTACGACCAGACCTTGTTTGCCAGCGTCGATCAGGCGTTCGACATGGGCGCGGTGGCCGTCGGCGCGACGGTGTATTACGGCTCGCCCGAATCGCGCAGGCAGATTATCGAAATTTCCGAGGCCTTCGCCCATGCCCACGAACTGGGCATGGCAACGGTGCTGTGGGCCTATCTGCGCAACCCCGGATTCAAGAAAGACGGCGTCGATTACCACACCAGCGCCGACCTTACCGGACAGGCCAACCACCTTGCCGCCACCATCGAGGCCGACATCGTCAAGCAGAAGCAGGCCGAGAACAACGGCGGCTACAATGCGATCAAGTTCGGCAAGACCCATCCCAAGGTGTACAGCGAACTGACCAGCGACCACCCGATCGACCTGGTGCGTTACCAGGTCGCCAACTGCTACATGGGGCGCGCCGGCATGATTAATTCCGGCGGTTCATCGGGCGAGAACGACCTGGGTCAGGCGGTGCGGACGGCGGTGATCAACAAGCGCGCCGGCGGCATGGGGCTGATTTCGGGGCGCAAGGCGTTCCAGAAGCCGATGCAGGACGGCGTGACGCTGCTCAACGCGATTCAGGACGTGTATCTGGCGAAAGACGTGACGGTCGCCTAGCGGGGCGGATCAGCGGAATCCGGGGCGCTACCGCATCAACCGGCTGCCGCGAATCCGATCTCTTCCGTGAGCGGATTGCCCGGGTACTGGAAGCCGACGGGGCCGTCCGGCTTCGCGTGGACGAACTGGTGGACAAACGGGTTGGCGGAGTCGAGCATTTCCGCCGCTGCGCCTTCGGCCACAACGACGCCGTCGTGGACGAAGTACACGTAGTCTACAACCTTCAGTGATTCCGACACGTCGTACGTCACCACAATCGAAGTCACGCCCAGCGCATCGTTCAGGCGCCGGATCAGGTTGGCGATGGTGTTGAGCGAGATCGGGTCGAGGCCGGCAAACGGCTCGTCGTAGATGATCAGCATGGGGTCCAGGGCGGTTGCGCGGGCCAGTGCCACGCGCCGCTCCATGCCGCCCGACAGTTCGCTCGGCATCAGGTCGTGGGCGCCGCGCAGGCCAACCGCGTGCAGCTTCATCAACACCAGGTCGCGGATCATTTCCTCCGACAGATTGGTGTGTTCGCGCATCGGGAAAGCCATATTTTCGAAAACCGACAAATCCCCGAACAGCCCGCTCACCTGGAACATCATGCCCATTTTGCGGCGCAATGCATACAGGTCATCGTTGTCGAGTTCGTGGACGACCTGCCCGGCGACCTTGACGCTGCCGCGCGACGGCCTGAGCTGGCCGCCGACATGGCGCAGCAGCGTGGATTTGCCACACCCGCTGACGCCGAGAATGGCCACGATTTTGCCGCGCGGAATGTTGAGATTGATGCCCCTGAGCACCGGCCGGTCGTCATATGAGAAATGGAGATCGCTGATCTCGACCAGATTTTCCGTGGATTGCGCCAAAGCTCTCGCTCCCTGTTGATTTAAGCTGTTGCCCGAATGCGGCGTCGGAACATTTGCGGGTATTTTATCCCATATCCGTAAATAGGTGGACATGTCCGTTTATCCGGCGCGAGCATTACGCAAACAGCTTCCGGGAATCGGATACCCGGCATGACATCTGCCGCGCATGTGCTATAAGTTTATAAAGGCCATGGAATTTCAACAGGCGAAAATCCTCAACAGCGGAACCTGCAACCATGAATCGACAAAAAATCGAACCCCAGGGAAAAACCGCAGCCGAAAACAGCGAAAGAGCCTCGTCGCAATTAGAATCCAGCCAACCCGGCGGCGACTCGCTCATGCTGGAAAGATGGCTGTTGACCAAGGTACTGAAAGCGATGGGCTCGCCCAATGTGCGTTTCGTGCTTTGGGACGGACAGGAGGTCGGCGTTTCATCGGCACCGGCGGTCGCGAGGATCAGCATCCGCGACCGGGTTTCGTTGCTCAGGCTGGTCGCCAATCCGTGCTTGCAGTTCGGCGAATTGTACTGTTCCGGCCGGGCCAGAGTGGACGGCGGTTTGCTGAAATTTCTGGAAACCCTTTATCGGGCGCGCTCCCAAGCCCCCACGGGCGGATTGTGGCAAGCCATGCTCGACTTTGCCAATCGCCCGCGCTCCAACAGCCCGCAGGCCGCGCGGGAAAACATCCACCACCATTACAACATCGGCAATGATTTCTACAAGCTTTGGCTTGACGAGCAATTGCTGTATACCTGCGCCTATTTTGCCACCCGGTCGGCGACCCTGGAGCAGGCGCAAATTGCCAAGATGGATCATGTCTGCCGCAAATTGTGGCTCAAGCCGGGCGAGCAGGTCGTCGAAGCCGGCTGCGGCTGGGGTGCCCTGGCATTGCACATGGCCAAGCATTACGGTGTGCGCGTCAGGGCATACAACATCGCCGGGGAACAGCTCGCCTATGCGAGGGAGCGGGCGCGGCGCGAAGGCATGGATGACCGCATCGAGTACATCGAAGGCGACTACCGCGATATCGACGGCGAATGCGATGCTTTCGTCTCGGTCGGCATGCTCGAACACGTGGGCGTCGAGCACTACCACACGCTGGGCGGCGTGATTGACCGCTGCCTCAGGCAGAATGGCCGTGGCTTGATCCACACCATAGGCGTAAACCAGCCTTCCCTGCTGAATCCATGGATTGAGCGGCACATTTTCCCGGGTGCCCATCCGCCGAGTCTGGGCGAAATGATGAAGATATTCGAGCCGTCGAACTTTTCCGTGCTGGACGTGGAAAACCTGCGCCAGCATTATGCAAAGACGCTGGAGCACTGGTTGCACCGTTACGAGGCGGCCGTTCCGAGCGTTAACGAAATGTTCGGCGAAGATTTCGTGCGGGCGTGGCGCCTGTATCTGTCAGGCTCTTTGGCCGCCTTCACCAGTGGTGAATTGCAATTGTTCCAGGTCGTGTTCGCCCGCGCCGCCGATAACGATATTCCGTGGACACGGGAATACCTTTACGCCCAGGGACGGGGCGATGGAAAGCTGTGACGTCTTGATTGTGGGGGGCGGGCCGGCGGGCTCCACCTGTGCCTGGGAGTTGCGGCGCCACGGCCTGGACGTGCTGGTGCTGGACTCCATGCTCTTTCCCAGGGACAAGGTATGTGCCGGCTGGATTACACCCGCCGTGCTCGACACCCTGCAGATCGACAGCGCCGATTATGCCTCCGGCAGGGTACTGCAGCCGATCACCGGGTTTCGCACCGGGGTCATCGACAGGTCCGAGGTGGAAACAGCCTACAGCCGCGTCGTGAGCTACGGCATCCGCCGCTGCGAGTTCGATCATTACCTGCTCCAGCGCTCGGGGGCGCGCCTGCGTCTGGGGGAACCGCTGCGCTCCATCGAGCGGAGCAATGGCGGCTGGAACGCCAACGGCACAATCCAGGCTAAAATGCTGGTCGGCGCCGGGGGGCATTCCTGTCCGGTGGCGCGGCTTCTCGGTGCGCAACTCGGCGCGCAACAGTCCCTCGTCGTGGCGCAGGAGGCCGAATTCCCGCTCGATGCCGCGCAAGCGCGAGCATGCCGGGTGCAGCCGCAAACCCCGGAGCTGTTTTTCTGCCGGGATCTCAAGGGCTATGGGTGGTGCTTCCGCAAGGGCGACCATCTCAATATCGGCTTGGGGCGGAACGATAGCCGCCACCTGTCGGAACATTTGGCGGCTTTCTGCGATTTTCTGAAAAGACGCGGCAAGTTTACCGCCGACATCCCGAACGAATTCCATGGGCACGCCTATTTGCTCCACGGCCACGGTACGCGCAAATTGCTGGACGACGGGGCGCTGCTCATCGGCGATGCGGCGGGACTAGCCTGCCCGCAAAGCGGTGAAGGCATCCGCACGGCCGTGGAATCCGCCCTGCTGGCGGCGCAGAGCATTATCGAAGCGGACAGGGATTACCGGAAAGAGCGCCTCGTATCCTATCCTCAGCGTTTGCAGGCGCGCTTCGGACCCGCCAAATCCGCCGACGCGAGCATATTGCCTCAGCGGTTGCAGCGCTTCATCGGCGGCAAACTGCTGGCCAATGCATGGTTCACCCGGCACATCGTGCTTGACCGCTGGTTCCTGCATGCTCAGCGCCACGCCTTGCGAACTTCCTGACCGGCCCGGCAAAACTTCCGGAATTATTTGTTATCTTCATCCACGGCCATTTTCAACATCTCGAAAATGTCTGGAATGGCCGTGCTCACCCGGTTCCAGTTCGGAATGAGCGGGGTGGTCATGGGGTTATCCATGAATACCTGCGTTGCCATGGCGATGGCTCTGGTAAAGGCTTCCACCGCCATGGCCTCCTCGTGGCGGTCAAACTTGAGACCGTTGATCGCCGCATCCGCCTCGTATTTCATGATCGTGTCTTCGGCTTGCCGCAGGTAGGATACGAGCAGGGATTTGAACAGGCCATCCGAAAACACCACGCCCTCCGATGCCAGAGTTCGGAAGATGGATTTGCAGATGTCGACGGTCATCTTCATCAGGCCTTTATCGGCGTCATCGGCAGAAAGGATCTGATGCTTATGCTCGTAGTTGTCGGCGATATCCACCTGGCAAACCCGGCGCGGCGAATAGTTGCGGTACACCTCGGCCAGGGAGCCCACCTCCAGCCCCCAGTCCCACGGGATCCGGTTCACCCGTGCCAGATCGGTGATCATGCAGAATTCCCCGGCGAGGGGATAGCGGAAGCTGTCGAGAAAAGCGAGAAAGCCATGAGGCCCGATGAGCTGCTGGAGGACCCTGACCAGAGGCGTCACCAATAGCCGGGTAACCCGCCCGTTCATTTTGCTGGATACCCGACTGTAGTAGCCCTTGCAGAACACATAGTTCAGATTCGGATTGACCACGGGGTAGCACAATCTCGCCAGCAGTTCGCGGCTGTAGGTGACAATGTCGCAATCATGCAGGGCGATGACGTCGGACTTTCCCCGTGCGAGCACATAGCCGTAGGCGAGCCAGGCGGAGCGCCCCTTGCCGCGCTCGCCGACATTGAACCCGTTCCTGGCGAAGGTTTCATATATTTCGGTTATCCTTCTGCCGTCGTTGTGGATAATGCGGACATCCGTGGAAATCGGCGACATGAACTCGCGCACCCGCTGAAAATCCTTCTCCGATGCCTTGTCCAGCACCAGCACGACTTCATTCAGATACTTTACCTTGGCGAGTTCCTGGACGATTCCCGGCATGGCCGGCCCCTCGAACTCCGAATAAAGCGCCGGCAGCGCCAAGGCCACCGGCCGGGTCTTCGAAAAGCCGTATAGCTCGGTCTCCAGCCGCTCGAGCGATGGCTTGCCGAGTTGATGGAGAGTCGTAATGACGCCGGACTGGTAAAAATCGGACATGGCTAATCCTCCAATTAGATGTGCTCGATGTCATCCCCGGTTTCTGCTGCACGGCTCTCCTTGTTTTCCCTTTCGATCATCCGTTTTGCCGCATCGATGCCGCCCACGCCGAAAGAGATGGAAAGCGCCACCACGATTCCGCCGAAGATGATCGAAAAGGCAGCGAGCACGATGCTGGGCGCAATCTGGAGCTGCTCCATGACCATGGCCAGAATCAGGACCGTCAGCAGGGTGCGGATGGCCTCGGCAAGGAGCTTGGCGTAGTGATAACCGCTGTTTACCGCGGCGATTAATACCCCCCGGCTAATGAACCCGGCAAGCACATAGCCGATAATCAGGATCATCGCAGCGGAAAACACGCGGGGCATGTAACTGAAGAATTGCTCGACCAGATTGTCGATCGTCGGGATCTTGAGGGCGCTCAGGCCGATCATCAGCGTGACGATAATCAACAGCCAGAAAACGATTGCGCCGAGGATGGCGGAGGGCTTGGCCCACAGATCGCCCTTGCGCATGAGTTTGGTAAACCCCATCCGGTCCGACCAGCTATCGAAGTCGATGGCTGTCAGGGATTTGACCAGAATGATTTTGATGATCTTGGCCAGAACGACTCCTGATGCCATGATGACCAGCATGGCCAGAAGGTTGGGCAGGAAAACCTTGAACTTCAGAAAAACCTCTTGCAGGGGCTCGAGTATCAGGCTCAGAAAATCTGTCATGATTCATTCTCCTCAACGTTATTTCCAACGGGTTACCAGGTAGTTCTTGTGGTTCTCAAACTCCATGCAAAGCTTCTCGATTTCGGCTTCCGCCTCGGCCGCTTCCATGTGTTCGGCGGCCAGGATGAAAGAAGCCGTTTTTCCGACATAAAGCGGCGTCAGGGACTTGATCAGGTGCTCTGCCGGCAGCTTTTTCTGGTGGAAGGCGATGGCGTAGTCATAGATGACCCGCGTCCACAAGCTGAGGGGAAAGTTGAATTCGCCATCGCTCAGGGCGCCCAGCCGCTCCACCTCCTTGAAATCGCCGGCACCGAGGATGTCGAGCCAAATCTCGTGCAGGTTGTTAAGGCCTTCGCGAAACAGGTTTACCATCCTTGCGGTATTGACGTTGACGTGCTCAAGCCCGACGGTGTATTCGAAGCCGAAGGTCGTTACCGGCTCGGAGTCGCGGACCGGCATCCATACATCAGTGTAGTTCTCCATCAGGTCGAAAGTGGCGCTCACCACCTGATAGAGCATGTTGCTCAGATCGGTGCCCGGATCCTTGGCATCGTGAATTTTGGCGCCGAGAAAGGATTGCGCGACCTTGAAGCCATTTGCAATCGCCGTCGTGGTCATCCAGATGTCGATGCCGAAGCGCGCGACATCCGATTGCCACACGTCCTTGGTCAGATAGAACTGCGCCAGCTTGCCGGAAAAACCGAAATCCCCGCCGATCGGCTGCCGCACGCGCTTGCCATAGAGCGTGCGGGTGAGGGGATAGACGATGCTGTTGGTGATCGTCCCGTCGAACTTGTGCCGGTGGTAAAGCGGGGCAACGTAGTCGAAGCCGCCGTTCAGTACCGGTGTCACGAGCAGTTCGATCCACTCGGGCGTAATGCTTCTGAGGTCGGAATCGACCACCACGCATGCCTTCGCATCCAGTATTTGGGCGATCTCGAAGATGGACCGGAATGCGCTGCCCTTGCCGGGGATGCCCGAATAGGGGAAGGCGATCTTGGAGATGGGCTCTACCCGATGATGCAGGAGGATCGCGTTGAAATCTTCGACGGCGGCGTTCCGCACCACTTCCATGGTGCCGTCGCTTGAGCCGCCGTCGGAATTCACGATCACTGCCTTGTGGGCGGGGAAATACTTGGCAAGGCCCGCCTGTACCGCACGAACCACATGGCCGATGGTTCGTGCATTATTGAAGCTCGGGATGCCGACAACGATATCGGCAGACCCGATTTTCTCGAGCTGATCGTGCACTTCTGCTCTCAAGGTCACGACATTTGGCATCCGGATGATCCCTCCGATTCTTTAATTACGAGTTATGGTCGCGCCTGTCAGACGGGTTCCTTTGCCAACCGTTATGATCTGAAGGTCCATGACGTTGGTTCCCGTCGGCCCGGTCATGAAATGACTGTGTTCCCCCGATAATGCGTCGAACTGATGAAAAAATCCATAGGAGTCGTTGTCGTCGAGGTATGCGGCAGGCTCTATCCCGAGTCGGTGCGCCCGTGCGGCCGTGTTGCCATCGACGATTGCGCCTGCCGCATCGGTCGGTCCGTCGCCGCCGTCCGTGCCGGCGGAAAGCAGGGTTATGCCTTCCAGACCTTCGATCGCCAAAGCAAATGCCAGGGCCAGTTCCTGGTTTCTGCCGCCTTTTCCCGTTCCCTTGACGGTGACCGTGGTCTCGCCGCCGGACAGCAGGCAGCGCCGTTCATCCGCTTTCAAACCGGCGTGGGCGATGCGTGCGGTTTGCGCCAGGAAGCTTGCGGCGTCGCGCGCCTCGCCCTGAAGTTCGGCAGTGACGATTTCCGCAGCAAACCCGAGTTGCCGGGATTTCTCTTCCGCCGCCGCCAAAGCGCGCCTGATTCCGCCGACGATCACGTTCCGGGTTGCAAGCAGGCAGGGGGCGCCGTCTTTCACCGTTTCGGGGGCTAACCCCGTCATTCCCTGTTGCAAATGACTCGCGACGCGCAAGGGTATTTTTTCCTTCAGCCTGTATTTTTCGATCACCGACCAGGCATCGGCAAAGCTCGCGCCATCCGCTGCGGTCGGCCCTGATGCGATCACGTCGAGGCGGTCGCCGATGACGTCGGAGAGTATCATCGTCACCATCTGCGCCGGGTAGGCGGCCTGCGCAAGCCGGCCGCCCTTGACGGCCGAAAGGTGCTTGCGCACGGCGTTCAGCTCGCCGATAGAAGCGCCCGCTTTCAGCAGCAAAGAGGTTACCTCCTGCTTGTCCTGCAGCGTCACGCCTGCGGCGGGGGCGACCAGCAGCGCCGACGCGCCGCCCGAGAGCAGGCAAACAACCAGCGTTTTCTCGTCGGCGCCCCGCATCATTTCCAATATTTTCTGCGCACCCTCGACCCCGGCTTCGTTCGGCACGGGGTGGGAAGCCTCTATCTGCTCAACGATGCCAAGCTTTGCGGTGTGGCCTTGTTTCACGACAACCAGCCCGGCGGCAATCCGTTCGCCGAGCAACGCCTCGATGGCCAATGCCATGCGCGCCGTGGCTTTTCCGGCGCCGACCACGACGATGCGGTTGAATGCGTCGAGACGGTAGGCAGCATCGGCAACGGACAGGCAGTTGTCCGTAATTCTTGCGGTGTCGAGCACGGCCCGGTAGGGATCGACTGCAGCAAGGGCGGCGTTGAAAATATCGGTCAGGTCTTTTTGCTCGCCGGATGGCGGTGTTTCCGTTCCGGCATTTGCGCCAGACAGCAACTGCAGCACCGCTTCATTCCAGCCCTGCGGGCCGGGGCTTTGCGTCCTTATCAGGCCGGCCATGTCAAGGCGGGAATCGAAACTTCCGTCCCCGTGCCGGATCAGTACCGGGCGGTCGACAGCATGGAGCAATGGCAGGTCGTTCAGGCTGTCGCCCAGGCCGATGCTTGCGACAGCGCCATATTCCTGCGCGTAGAGCGCCTTCAGGAGATTCACGGCGCGCCCCTTGTCGTGCCTGCCCATGATGTGGAAAATCCGGCCCTGAGTCCAGCACAGGCCGGCGGCTTCTATTGCCCGCAGAAAGCCTTCGTCAGTCGCGCCCTCGAAAATGAATGGTTCGTCGAAATCGCGTTGTTTCGCCAGGCCGGCCTCGTCGTCGGAGAGCCCCGTCAGGGCGGCGACCTCCGCTGCGCTCATGTCCGCGAAACCGCGCACTCTGGCCCCGGTCTGTTCCCGCAGGGCGACGAAGTGCCGCCTGATTTCCGCATAGGGGGCGCCGAGCGTGATGCGCCGATAGGCGTTAACCTCCTCTGCATCGACAGGTGCGGAGAAATAACCCTGCGGAATAAATATCCCGCCGCCGTTTTCAGAAATGAAAGGATGGGTGTTGTGCATGCGCTGGCGACAAGCCACTATCTCCGCGCGGGTCTTGCTGGAACAGAGAACCAGCGGAATGCCGCGTTCCTGTATCAGGTTTAAGGCGGGTAAAGCGTCATCGAAGGAATATCCCACCGAATCGAGTAATGTTCCGTCCAGGTCGGTAAATATAAGGGTTTTCTGCATCCGCCTTTTTCCGATGTTGTTTTATTGCTTACTGAGTGTTTCGACAGCCTGCTCGTGTCGCAGGCCGAAAAGCCGCATCAATTCAGCGCTGCCAGGTAGGCGGCAAACTCCTCGCGCAAATCTTCGTGCTTCAGCCCAAATGCCACCTGTGCCTTGAGGTAGCCCAGCTTCGAGCCGCAATCGTAGCGGGTGCCGATAAAACGATAAGCCAGCAGTTTTTCTTCCTGCATCAGCGCGGCGATGCCGTCGGTCAGTTGAATCTCGCCGCCGGCGCCCGTCTGAACCTGTGCCAGGTGATGGAAAATGCGCGGCGTCAGGATATAGCGTCCCACCACCGCCAGGGTGGATGGTGCGGTTTCCGGGCTGGGTTTTTCGACGATGCCGTTCACCTGCGCTACATTCGGCTCCAGATTAGTCGAACTGACGATGCCATATTGCCCGGTCTGGTCGCGCGGCACGTCCTGTACGCCCAGTATGGCGCATTGATAGCGCTGGAACAATTCGACCATTTGCCGGATGACCGGCGTCTCGGCATCGATCAGGTCATCCGCGAGTATCACCGCGAACGGTTCGTCCTGCATTACCGGTTGCGCGCACAGCACGGCATGGCCCAGCCCGAGCGGCTCATGCTGGCGGATGTAGATGCAGTTCACGTTCTCCGGAATCACCCCCTGCGCCGCCTGTAGCAGCTCATCCTTGCCGCGTGCGGCGAGTTTGGCCTCCACCTCGTAAGCGGTGTCGAAGTGATCTTCAATTGCGCCCTTGTTGCGCCCGGTGATGAACACCATGTCGGTGATGCCGGCCGCCACCGCCTCTTCCACCGCATACTGGATCAGCGGCTTGTCCACCACCGGCATCATTTCCTTGGGGCTGGCCTTGGTGGCTGGCAGGAAACGGCTGCCTAAACCGGCGACCGGGAACACGGCCTTTGTGATTTTCGCCATGACGGATGTTTGTGGCTCAATTAAATTGTTTGATAAAACCTGGCGCCAAAGCCAGACACGGAGAATTGCGGTAAATCAGGCGTGAGGCGCCATGGCGATTGATCCTCCCGGCACCTCATTCCATGATAGTCCGTTTTTCAGGTGGCGTTGTCCGAGCGCGATCCCGGCTGCGCCGGGGTGAAACCCAACCGCCTGCCTGACAGCGACCGGCAAGGTGGGCGAGGCAGCGGCTAAGAGATCGCCTGGTGATTCTGAGAACACTTGGCGGTCCGGAGAGAGGGCGTCAGCATTTCTGCGTCCGCCCCCGCTTGGGCAGACTGGGCTATTTCTGCGTATTATATGGATTACAAGTAGATTGTTTTGTCATCAACGTCAAGACCTACACCGACGACAAAGGCTGGAGGGTGTACGAGCTGGAGGGGTCGCTGTGCAAAGGTTGTCGATCATTCAGCCATCGAAGCCATTGACGCATTGGCGGCTCGCTACCAGCAAGCCGGCAAGCGGTTGCACCTGCGGCACCTCAGTCCGAATTGCCGCGCCATGCCCTACATGGGCCGCACGGATTGGGATTGCATTGGGGGCGGCGTGAGATGAGGACGGTTGCCGGCTTCTATGCCTTCGGCCAGCCATGTCATGAGATTTAAACCGATAAAAATCAAAATACCCACGACGATAAACGACACAACGGTCACTACCATAAATTTTTTCAACTCTTGCCCCTCATCGCTTCGGCCAGAGCCAGACAAGACCCCGCAAGGCGGCCATTCTAGCACGAGAAAATACCGTGCAGAAAGCCAACGGTCGGCGGGCATTGCGCCGCATGGCCGGCCCCATTTGGCGGATTGCGCCACACTGATCCGCTCCTGGCCGCCGCGAGATCGCCGGTGGGCGGTAACCGTGTATCCCCTTCGCCGAAAAAATATCAGTCGAGTCCGGCCCTGTTGGTTCTTGAAAGGAGACAACGAAATGAAGGGAATCCGGGAAAATAATCCGATGCCGCCCCCCAAAGCTGTCGTTCAGCGACCGCGTGGCTTCAGTGCTCCAATGTGCGGGTCAGCACACCGATGCCCTGTGCCGGCTTGCCGAGCTCGTTGCGCAATACGACATCGTCACTGCGCAGGAGGGCGAAGCCTGCCGCATCGAGTTCCTGCGTGATATAGCAACGGCTGTGGTCGTAGCGGCCGCTGGGGCCAAGATGGTAATCAACCCGCTGCGCGGTTTCCGCTGTCGTTTCCACCGTGAAGGTGAATGTGCCGCCGGGCCGCAATGCTTGCCGGACGGCCGCGAAAAGCGCTGCCAGGTCGCCGAAGTAGATCAGGGTATCGGCCATGGCGATCAGGTCGAATGCATTCTTCCGGTTCAGAAGGTAAGCGGTCAATTCCACTGCGACCAGTTCGTCATAGAGTTTTCGCTCCCTCGCCTTAGCCAGCATGCCGGGGGAGAGGTCGACGCCGGTGAGGTGCCGCGCGTAGGGTACGAGCACCGGCGCACAAAGGCCGGTGCCGCAGCCGCCGTCAAGAACGTCCAGCGTTCCGTCCGCAGCCACGTAGCCATCGAGCAGGTCCGCGATAATTTCCGGGCCGCGATACGACAGCTTGCCGATGAGCTTCTCGTCGAAGCTTTCCGCCATGTTATCAAAGGTCGCCGTCACGAAGCCGTCGGTCGCCCTGGTGGGCACGTCCTTCCCGGTGCATGCCGCGAGAAAGTGGCGGCCAATCGCATTGTCGGGTTCAGCGCGCAGCCACGCGCGGTAGCAGTCAGCGGCGTCCGCGATGCGGCCGAGGCGATAGTAGGCGATGCCCAACATCTTCAGCGGCTTGCCGGCGAGCGGCGGCAGAATGTAGGCCCGGCACGAAAACAGCGACGACTCTTCGTCACGCCCTGTTTCCGCCAGCAGGGCCGCGAGATTATTGAGTGCCGGCGCGAAATCGGCATCGTTGCGGAGAGCGTTGCGGTACGCGTTTTCCGCATCGACGAAATTTTGTTGGCGGTGCAGGACGGAACCGAGATTGTTCCAGACGTTGGCATCGTTACCGTTCAGATCGAGCGAGGAGCAGAACGCTGTCGCGGCATTGGCGAGGTCTCCCGTCTGGACGAGGATGTTGCCGAGGTCGTTGTACCGGGACGCGCTGCCGGCATCCGATTCGAGCGCGCACAGGATCAGTGAGATGCCTTCCTGCGTGTATCCCCGCTGGTGCAACAGCACTCCGAGGTAATGCTGCGCTTCGATATGCTGCGGATCGGCGGCGAGGATACGGCGGTACGCGATTTCCGCATCCGCAAGCGCGCCCGCCGCATGCAGGGCGAAGGCCGATTCGATTGGATTTTGCTCATTCACAAGGAGATACCCGCAACGGAAAATCGTCATTTTATCTTACGTGAATGGCGCGAAATGCACCAGCCTGTGCGGCATGGCTTGCGCCGACGGATTGGCGCTACAATAACGCGGCGCCGTGATCTGCCAACGCTACCACCCATCAATTGCAGGTGTTTTCCCTCGCTGTCCATTATGTCTTTAACCAAATGGAATATGATCCATTGGGGTCAGTTTCGGAAAGTTTCCAAAGGGACAGCGAAATGAGTCAAAGAAAAATAATCCAAAGCTGACCAGTTTGCTGCTGTTTGCTGGCTACTTCGGTTTTGGGATTCGGTGTCACTAAGGAAAGGCTGAGCAAGTCCAAGGCTTCCTGGGAGGGTTGGGGAGAGGGCGCTAATCAGGGCTTCCCAAAGCCGGATCAATAAACTGCGTCATGGTCGCCGACATTGACCGGAATGATTTCTTCATCCGATATCAGCAATTCCAGCGTAATGCGGTAGGAAAGATTGATCGAAACAGAATGCAGCCCCTCAAGCCGCCCACTCAGCGGATGCAGACGCAATCCGGGACGGAAGGGGTTGGCCTCAAGCAACTGCAGGGTTTTGAGGTATTGCTGTTTCAATTCGGGATGCCGTTTGAGAAAGCGGCCTGCTCGCCGGGTGTATTGCTCGGTAAAGACCAGCGTATAGCTCATTCGGCGGCATCCAGCCGCGCCAGATGGGCCTCCGCCGACTCCTTGACGAAACGCCCGGCAGCCAAATCCGCCCGCGTCTCGGCCAGTGCGGCATCCAGTTCGCATTCCCGCAGATAATGGTAATGAGCAATATCCATCACCACGAAACGATCCTTTCCGCGCACCGAAATAATCGCTTCAGGCTGATGCGCAAGCTCAGCTTCGATGGCGGAAACCCCTTTGGTCTTGAGATCGTTGGCGCTGATGCTCGACATGATTCGCTCCTGAAACAATGCGGTATACAAATTATTTAATCACACTATCAATCGTGCTGTAAATAGTATTGAAAATTGTTGCGCGTAATCAAGGCGAGCTAATGGGTGACTCCATTGATTTACACCCAATATTGAGGGATAACCAATAACACACCCATTCACACCCAAAAAGAAACGCGAATTCGCTGATCTGGTCGAGAAGG
>DATKUY010000056.1:0-3974 GCA_035530375.1 Sulfuricella sp.
CCTGCCCGCCGACCCGGATCTTCTGAGCATCGAGGCTTCCAGCCTCGAGGCCGACCCGGCGCAGGCCAACCTGATCACGCTCAACGCCATTCTGCGCAACCGGGCCAAGCTTGCCCAGGAATACCCGCAACTCGAGCTGACCCTGACCGATACCAAGGATCAAATGATCGCACGGCGAATTTTTTCGCCCAGGGAATATGCAAAGAATGCCGACCTTGGCCGCGGCATGCCACCCAATGAAGAATTGACGGTGAAGCTTTACCTCGATTTGGGCGATTTGAAAGCGGCCGGCTACCGGGTTTTCCTGTTTTATCCGCGATAAACCGGGGCTGGTATTTGAAGCACGGGGCACTCGATCAAGTAATTTTGGCAAATTGGCAGGCGCGGGCAGGTGAGGAAATCGAAGAAGCTCTTGATATACAAGAACCATTCACCAAAAGAGAGCGGTTCCTTGCTATTACACTTATGTTCGTTGCCGCCCTGTTAGGGTTCGGCTTGGCATGCAAGTTGAAAATCCGCTAATCTCTTAATCAAAGGGGCCAGGGTCACATTGAATGTGGCTTCACTTCAACCCACCAAACATGATGCTCGCCGCGCCAGGCTGGTGATTTCAACCATTAGGATTCTCGTGTGAACGGCCCGCTGCCATATCAGTTACTCGCCGATGCGGTGCTTTCGCTGCACGTCGCCGTTGTCGCGTTCGTCGTCGTCGGCCTTGCCTTCATCATCGTCGGCAATCTGCGCGCCTGGCACTGGGTCAATGCACGGTGGTTTCGGCTCGCGCATCTGGCTACCATCGCGGCCATCGTCGCGGAGGCATGGTTCGGCGCCCTATGTCCGCTCACGTCTCTTGAAATGTGGCTGCGCGCCAAGGCTCGCGCAACAACCTACACCGGAAGCTTCATCGAACATTGGCTTCAGCGCATCCTGTACTACGAAGCGCCATCCTGGATCTTCACTCTTGGCTACTCACTGTTCGGGCTGGCCGTCGTGGCGACATGGCGGCACTTCCCGCCAAGGTTCAGAAAACGCGCCCATAAGACGGATACCTAATCCTTCCTGCCGGATGGGGTCCGCTCATGTCAAAAGCTGATGCCGTTAGGCGCTAAAGGTTCTACCCCTTTTTTACCGCGCACACCCATGATGCGCCAGACATCGGCTGCCCCCCTCCGATTTCCGCTCCTTGTCACGACAAGCGTGCTTAAGGTATAGTTCACGCTGCTAAAAACCCATGCGGGAGAGTGTGCGAAACGATCCGCACCGCCGAAGGCGCAAACACCCGTAACCGCTCAGGCATCAGGAACCGCATGGAAAAGAGCCTGTTCGCAGGCTCCGGCAACTCTGGAGAGCGACGGCCTGGCAAGAAATAGCGCCGCCCACCGAAGGGGCACGCGATGGATCATCATCGTAATCTCTCAGGTATCGAGGACAGAGGGGTGAAACCGGATACGCCGGCTTCACCCTTTTTTCATATTCAGGCCCGGGAGCGCTCGACAATAATGCTGAAACAGACACCCCTCAATTCGCTTCACCGCGCCATGGGCGCCCGCATGGTCGATTTCGGCGGCTGGGACATGCCGGTCAATTACGGCTCGCAGATCGAGGAACATCATCAGGTGCGGCGCGATGCCGGCATGTTCGACGTCTGTCACATGCTGGTGGTGGACGTCACCGGCACCGGTATCCGCGAATTCCTGCGCTATCTGCTCGCCAACAACGCCGACAAACTCAAGGAGCCGGGCAAGGCGCTCTATTCCTGCATGCTCAACCCGGCCGGCGGGGTCATCGACGACCTGATCGTGTATTTCATGCGCGAGGACTGGTTCCGCATCGTGGTCAACGCCGGCACGGCGGAAAAAGATGTGGCATGGATGGAGCAGCAGCGTGCCGCCCACGCGCCGCAACTGACCATCAAGCCACGCCGCGACTTGGCGATGATCGCGGTGCAGGGGCCGAATGCGCGAGAAAAAACCTGGCAGGCGATTGCCGGATCGCGCGCCGCGACCGAATCGCTCAAGCCATTCCAGGCTGCCGAGTTCGCCCAGTATTTCATCGGCCGCACCGGCTACACCGGCGAGGATGGCTTCGAGATCATGCTGCCGGTGGCGGAGGCGGGCAGCCTGTGGCAAACCCTGCATGACTGCGGCGTCGCGCCGATCGGCCTGGGGGCGCGCGACACCTTGCGCCTCGAAGCCGGCATGAATCTCTACGGCCAGGATATGAGCGAGGACGTCAACCCGCTCGAAGCCGGCCTGGCATGGACCATCGACTTGGTCAGCCCGCGCGACTTCATCGGCAAGCAAGCGCTGCTGGCCAAGCCGGCGACCATGCAGATGCTCGGGCTGGTCTTGCTCGATAAGGGCGTGCTGCGCGGCCACCAGAAAGTCGTCACGCCGCACGGCGACGGCGAAATCACCAGCGGCAGCTTTTCGCCGACCCTGAACCAGTCCATCGCCTTCGCGCGCATGCCGCTGGTCGTGGCCGTCGGCGATACGGTGCAGGTGGAAATTCGAGACAAGCTGTTGAATGCCAAAGTGGTGAAGCTGCCCTTCGCCCGCAACGGCAAGGCTCTAATTTAAACCGCAAAGGACGCAAGGTAAAGCCAAAAAGATTCCTTAGATTTTCCTTTGCGAACCTTTGCGTCCTTGGCGGTAAAAAAGAATTTAATTTAGGAGAAAAACATGAGCATTCCCGGCAACCTGAAATACACCAAATCCCACGAATGGGCCCGGCAGGAAGCGGACGGCACGATCACGGTCGGCATCACCCATCACGCCCAGGAACTGCTGGGCGACATGGTGTATGTGGAAAACCCCGCCGTTGGCCGCCAGCTCGCAGCCGGCGAAGAGTGCGCGGTGGTGGAGTCGGTCAAGGCCGCGTCCGATGTCTATGCGCCGGTAGCCGGCGAGGTGGTTGCCGTCAACGGCGACGTGGCGGACACGCCCGAGCAGATCAACCAGGACGCCTACGCCGCCTGGATGTTCAAGATCAAACCGGCCAACCCTGCTGACGTCAATGGCCTGCTCGATGCCACCGCCTATCAGGCATTGGTTGAAAGCGAAGCACACTAATTCGGAAAGGCGTGAGGAGACGCATCTTCCGGTTCCTCACTCTTCACTCCTTACTCCTCACTAGAGAGACATATGCCTTTCATTCCTCATACCGAAGAAGACATCCAGTCCATGCTGGAGGCCATCGGCACCGATTCCATCGAAAACCTGTTCGATGAGATTCCGTCTGCGCTGCGCGCAGAAAAGCTCGCTCATGTTCCCGAGGCGATGAACGAGATGGCCATCGGCCGCCTGATGCAGGAACGGGCGGAGTTGGATGGACGCTACCTTAATTTCATCGGCGCGGGCGCTTACGAACACCACATTCCGGCGGCCGTCTGGCAAATCGCCGGGCGCGGCGAGTTTTATTCTGCTTATACACCCTACCAAGCCGAAGCAAGCCAGGGCACATTGCAGCTGCTGTACGAATTCCAGACCATGATGGCCTCGCTCACCGGCATGGACGTATCCAACGCGAGCCTGTACGACGGCGCCTCCGCCTTGGCGGAAGCGGTGCTGATGGCGGTACGGGCGCATAAGTCGTCGCGCCGCATTCTGGTGCCGGCCTGCGTTCACCCGATCTGGCGCCAAGTGGCGGATGCGCTGGTGAAGAACCAGGGCATCGAATTGGTTCCCGTGCCTTACTGCACCGGCGGCGGTGACACCGTCGCGGAAGCGCTGAAACACTTCGAAGGCGGCGATTTCGCCGCGCTGGTGATCCAGCAGCCGAATTTCTTCGGCGTGCTGGAAGAGGTGGACGAACTGACCAATTGGGCGCACGCCCACAACATGCTGGTGATCGGCGCGGTCAACCCGGTTGCGCTCGGCCTGCTCAAGGCACCCGGCCAGTGGGGCGGCAAGGGCGCCGATATCGCGGTCGGCGAGGGCCAGCCGCTGGGTGCGCCGCTTTCGTCGGGCGGACCC
>DATKUY010000057.1:0-127526 GCA_035530375.1 Sulfuricella sp.
CACAACATGCTGGTGATCGGCGCGGTCAACCCGGTTGCGCTCGGCCTGCTCAAGGCACCCGGCCAGTGGGGCGGCAAGGGCGCCGATATCGCGGTCGGCGAGGGCCAGCCGCTGGGTGCGCCGCTTTCGTCGGGCGGACCCTATTTCGGCTTCCTCTGCTGCAAGCAGGCGCTGGCGCGCCAGATGCCGGGGCGCGTGGTCGGCCGCACTGTGGACATGGACGGCAAGCCCGGCTTTTGCCTCACCTTGCAGGCGCGCGAACAGCACATCCGCCGCGCCAAGGCAACCTCCAACATCTGCACCAACCAGGGACTGATGGCGACGGCGGCGGCGATCCATCTTTCGCTGCTCGGCCAGAGTGGCTTGGAGCGGGTCGCATCGGCCTGTCATGCCAACACCCGGCTGCTGGTGGAGCAGGCTTGCCTGATCGCCGGGGTGGAGCGGGTGTTCTCCGAGCCGTTCTTCCACGAGGCCGTACTCACCTTCGACATGCCGGTCGCCGACGTATTGCGCGCCATGGAGGCGCAGGGCATACTGGGCGGGCTGGATCTGACGCCTTATTACCCGGAACTCGGCAACGCCCTGCTGGTGTGCGCCACGGAAACAAAAACCGCAGAGGACATCCGCAAATTCCTGGAAAACCTTGAACGGATCGTTTCCCGTCGCAATTCCGGCCCCGCCTGTACTAGACTTAAACCGACCGCCACCAGCAAGTGGTAATTCATTCACCTGAACGTTAACACCGCTTCCAAGGAGAATACTCATGGCAATCGTTACACTGGAAGGCAGCCCCCTCGAAGTCCTCGGTCATTTCCCGTTGCCCGGCGAGTCGGTGCACGGTTTCATGCTGGTGGACAAGAACCTGAACGATGTGTCCCTCAGCCAGTTTGCCGGCAAGCGCAAGATTCTGAGCATCGTGCCGAGCATCGATACGCCGGTGTGCGCAGCTTCCGCCCGCCAGTTCAATATGGAAGCAAGCAACCTGGACAATACCGTGATAATGGTGATTTCCGCCGACCTGCCCTTTGCTCAAAAACGCTTCTGCGGTGCGGAGGGGCTGGACAAGGTCATCATGCTTTCCACCTTGCGCGGCCGCGATTTCGAGAAAGACTACGGCGTACTGATCAAGACCCATCCGCTTGCCGGCCTGTGCGCGCGGGCGGTGATCGTACTCGACGAGAACGACATTGTGCTGTATTCGCAACTGGTGCCGGAAATTACCGATGAACCCGATTACGACGCAGCGCTGGCTGCGGTGAAAGGATAACCCGCAGTATGCTGATTTTCGAACTCTCCCGCCCCGGCCGCAAAAATCCGTCCCAGGCTCCCGCTTCCCTGCCGGAAGCGAACGACATTCCCGCCCATCTGCGCCGCGTCGGCAAGCCGCTGCTGCCGGAAGTTTCCGAGATGGACGCGGTGCGCCATTACACCCGGCTGTCGCAGAAGAACTTCTCGATCGACACCCATTTCTACCCGCTCGGTTCCTGCACCATGAAGTACAACCCGCGCGGCGCGCACCAGATGGCGATGCTGCCGCAGTTTCTGGCGCGCCACCCGCTGGCGCCGGAAACTACCGGCCAGGGCGTGCTGGCCTGTTTGTTCGAACTGCAGCAAATGCTCAAGGACGTGACCGGCATGGCCGGCGTTTCACTCACCCCGATGGCCGGAGCGCAGGGCGAGTTCGCCGGCGTGGCGATGATCCGCGCCTACCACGCTGCCCGCGGCGACACGGCGCGCACCGAGATGCTGGTGCCGGACGCAGCGCACGGCACCAACCCCGCCTCGGCGGTGATGTGCGGCTACACGATCAGGGAAATACCCACCGACCGCGACGGCAACGTCGACCTGGCGGCGCTTCGCGCAGCAGTCGGGCCGCAGACCGCCGGCTTGATGCTGACCAACCCTTCCACCCTCGGGGTGTTCGAAAAGAATATCCAGGAAATGCAAAAAATCGTGCACGAGGCCGGCGGCCTGCTCTATTACGACGGCGCCAACCTCAACGCCATTCTGGGCCGTGTCAAGCCGGGCGACATGGGCTTCGACGTGATTCACGTCAACCTGCACAAAACCTTTTCGACTCCGCATGGCGGCGGCGGGCCAGGTTCCGGCCCGGTCGGCGTGAGCGAGCGCCTGCTGCCGTTCCTGCCCGTGCCGATCGTGGCGCATGAGAATGGCCGCTACCGGCTGGTGACGGAAAAAGACCTGCCGCAAAGCATCGGCCATCTATCCGCATTCCAGGGCAACACCGGCATTTTGCTGCGCGCCTATGCCTATGCGCGCATGCTGGGCGGGGAGGGGATGCGCCGCGTGGCGGACTACGCCACCCTCAACGCCAATTACCTGATGGCGGAATTGAAAAAAGCCGGTTTCGACATCGCCTTCCCGCAACGCCGCGCCAGCCACGAGTTCATCGTCACGCTCAAGGGATTGAAGGAAAAAACCGGCGTGAGCGCGATGGACGTCGCCAAACGCCTGCTCGACAAAGGCTTCCACGCGCCCACCACCTACTTCCCGATGCTGGTGCCGGAGTGCCTGCTGATCGAACCGACCGAAACCGAATCGAAACAGACGCTGGATGCGTTCGTTGCGGCCCTGAAGGAAATCCTCGAAGAAGCCCACGCCACTCCGGACCTGGTCAAAACCGCGCCCCACACCATGCCGGTGCGCCGCCTCGATGACGTCAAGGCGGCACGCGAGCTGGATCTGGTTTGGAAAGCCTAGGGCCGGTTGCGGTTTTCATCAAACCGTCATATCGGGTCGGTAGCATGGCGGTCTGATCATGGAAAGCCCATATAAAGGAAAAACCGGCCTGAGGCGTTTGTGGAACGCCTTTCACTACTCCTTGGCAGGGTTCGGGGCTGCCTACCAGAATGAGGACGCCTTCCGACAGGAGACCCTGCTGGCAGCCGTACTGGTGCCGCTGGCGCTATTCCTGCCGACGGGGCCGGTCGGCAAGGCGCTGATGATCGCCAGCATGTTGCTGGTGCTCATCGTCGAACTGCTGAATTCGGCGGTAGAAGCCACGGTGGACCGCATCTCCCTGGAGGACCATCAGCTCGCCAAACGCGCCAAGGACATCGGCAGCGCCGCCGTGTTGCTGAGCCTGGTCAACCTGGCGGCGGTCTGGGCGCTGGTGCTGTTGGGCTGACCGCTGCCAGCCTGCCACAAAAAATTCAACTCGCCATCACAAAAATTTCTTCTTGCTGCGGCAAATTGGCGGCATGGACAAACAGACCTCATGCATCCCGCCCTATCTTCCGCTTGTTCAACGCTCGCGGCGATTGGCGCACTGGTCGGAGCGGCTACGTTCTGGCCGATGTGAATCAGTCATCCCCTCTGTCACATACCGGTAACACGGCGTCCGCATAATTCGTCATCTTGGTCCACGGGCGGTGCCGCTCACGGACTTCAACCTATAACATGTTGAAACGGATTAATCGTGACACTCCAAAAACAACTCCGTCTGATGACCGCGGTTACCGTTGCCGGTCTGCTCCTTGTCATTGTTTTCGTTGTGCTGAACCTGGGCCGCCTTCGGCATGAATTCGATGCCTATCAGTCCAGGCAGATCATCGACAAGAGCCTGATCGAGATCAAGGCGACCGCCCTGTCTATCGCAAGGGCAGACCCTATCCTGCTGGAAACCAAAGAAAAGTTGGCCAAAACAGATAGTGAAATTCTGGATCTGGGAAAATTGATCCTGAGCCTGTCCGGCAATGAGGCGGCGGCAAAGCAGGTCGGCCATATCCTCAAGACCTGGGATGACTACGCAAGAGGTTTCGACGGGGCGATCAAGATCGCATCGGAAAGCCCCGCGGATGCCCTGCAGATTCCGGATGCGCTGTACAAATCCCACCTCGAGCCGATGGTGGCCGAGCTGGATGGCATGGTTGCGCTCAACAAGGCGGAGGAAACCCAGTCCAGGCAGCAGATCGCGTCCGACATGACCCGCATTCTCTGGCTTGTGCTGGTGCCATTGGTGCTGGCCGGGCTGGTGATCACGGTATTTCAGACCTTGTTCAACCGCAGCCTGAAAAAAAGGGTGGCGGATATCACCCAAGTGGTTGCTCACCTTCACAATGGCGACCTGAGCCGGCGCCTGCCGGCTGCGAACAACGACGAAATCAGTCATATGGCGAAAACCATCAACAGCTTCGTCGCCCGGTTCGAAGGCATCCTCCGCAGCGTCCATCATTCTGCGGATCAGACCAGGCAGACGGCCCGCGGCATTAGCGACATGACGACCACGGTCACGTCCAACGCCAAGGAGCAGTCGGACAAGGTGTTCCAGGTCAGCGCCGCAGTGGAGGCAATGGGCAACACCATCCGGGAAATCGCCGCCAACGTGGCCAGTGCGGAATTGGCGGCGAGCGATACCCTGGAATTGGTCGAAACCGGGAATGAAACCGGCCATATGACCATTTCCGCCCTTGGCCGCATCGATGCCACGGTCACGTCGTCTGCCCAGACCTTAAATGAGCTGAATTTCGCCATCAGTCAGATTGGCGCGGTGAGCAACATGATCAGGGAGATTGCCGAACAGACCAACCTGCTGGCCCTGAACGCCGCCATCGAGGCGGCGCGTGCGGGGGATCAGGGGCGTGGCTTTGCGGTGGTGGCGGACGAAGTAAGGAAGCTGTCGGAGCGCACTTCGGCTTCGACTGCGGATATAACCAAAATCGTCAAGGTGATCCAGGTCGGCACCAGCCAGGCAACCGAGTCAATGACTCTGGCCAGGGAAGAGGTGAACCAGGGCGTGCGTTATGGAGAGAAAATGGGTCAGGTGCTGCAGGAGATCGACCGGTCCGTGCACGTCGTCACCGAAATGATGCGCCATATTGCCGCCGCGACGGAGGAGCAGTCTGCGGTCGGCGCCGAGATTGCCAGCAACATCGAAACCGTAGCCAACATTTCGGCTTCCACCGCCAACGATATCGAGCGCGCCCGCAATGCCATGATGGAGTTGGCCGGCAGCTCCAAAAAGCTGCACGAGGATGTGGGACAGTTCAATCTGGCCGATAGCCCGGCTAGCCTGAAAGCCGCCTGACCGGATTTATCCGGTGGCGGCGGGGGGCGATGTCCTCTCGTCGCCCATCTCTTCCGGCCCGTCATGCCGAAGCTGATATAATCCGCTGAACATTATTCACGGGGATTGTTGATGCATACGCTAATTTGCGGCTCCATGGCTTTCGACACCATCATGGTGTTTCACGACCACTTCAAGAATCATATCCTGCCGGAGCAGATTCATATTCTCAATGTGGCCTTCCTGGTGCCGGACATGCGGCGCGAATATGGCGGCTGCGCCGGAAACATCGCCTACAATTTGCAGATGATCGGCGGCAAGCCATTGATCATGGCGACGGTGGGGGACGATTTCGGCCCCTATGCCCACCGGCTGGACAATCTCGACCTGTCGCAGTCGCATGTGCTGCGCATGCCCGGCAGCTTCACGGCACAGGCTTTCATTACCACCGACCTTGCGGATAACCAGATCACCGCTTTCCACCCCGGTGCCATGAACCATTCCCACTACAACCATGTGCACGATGCGAGCGATGTGGGCTTGGGCATCGTCGCGCCGGACGGGAGGGAAGGGATGCTGCAGCACGCCCGCGAATTTCATGAGGCGGGCATCCCGTTCGTGTTCGACCCCGGCCAGGGTCTGCCGATGTTCAACGGCGAGGAACTGCTGAAGTTCGTCGAAATGGCGGATTACGTCGCGCTCAACGACTACGAGGCGCAATTGCTACAGGAGCGCACCGGCAAAAAAATCGAACAGGTGGCAAAACTTGTCAAGGCGCTGATTGTCACAAGAGGAGCGCAGGGTTCGGAGATCCATGCCAATGGTCAACGTTACGACATTCCCTGCGTTAAAGCAGGGGATGAGGTTGATCCGACCGGCTGCGGCGACGCCTACCGTGCCGGCCTGTTGTACGGGATTGCGCACGGCATGGACTGGCAGACCACCGGCCGCCTGGCTTCGCTGATGGGCGCGGTCAAGATCGCCAGCCGCGGCGGCCAGAACCACCATCTCGCGCGCGAAGAACTCCTCGCGCGTTTCAAAGAAAATTTTGGCATGAACCTTGAATAGGGGCTGAACGATGAATACAAAATTGTTGAAATTGGTTGCGGCATTGGCGATGTCCGCCGCGGTGCTGGGCGGGTGTGCATCGAGCATGTCGGGCGGCGCTTACAGCCGCGAGCAGGCGCGTCAGGTACAGGAAGTCCAAATGGGCGTGGTGGAAAGCGTGCGCCATGTCAAGATCGAAGGCACCCAAAGCCCGGTTGGCGCCGGCGCCGGCGCCGTGATCGGCGGCATTGCCGGCAGCAACGTCGGGCAGGGCAAGGGCAGCGACATTGGGACGATTCTGGGGGCCGTTGCGGGCGGCGTGGCAGGCTCCATGATCGAAGAAGGTGTGACGGGCAAGGATGGCCTGGAGATCACCGTCAAGCTGGAAAACGGCCGCCTCATCGCAGTGACCCAGGAAGCCGACGAGCAGTTCCGTGTCGGCGAACGGGTACGGGTGCTGACAGGCGGCGGCGTGACCCGCGTGAGCCATTGATGGCGGCTGCCGGATAAATGCCGTTGCAATGAAAATGTAACTTGGCTGTAACCGCAGAGTAATAAGTAGAGTTTATCGTTTCTCCAACATCAGGGAGGAGGAACGAAATGCAGTTACAAAACGAACAGGCGGCCAGCAGCGCAGCACAATCCAAGCTCTTTCTGACGTTCGCGCAAACACGGGAGGATGTCAGGGAAGCCCAGCGCCTGCGCTACCGGGTATTCTCCGAGGAAATGGGCGCGCGCCTGAAGAGCGAGGAAAGCGGGCTGGATCAGGACATCTACGATCCGTTTTGCGAGCATCTGCTGGTGCGCAACGGCGATACCGGCGAAGTGGTCGGCACCTACCGCATCCTCACGCCGGACCAGGCAAAGAAAATCGGCGGTTTCTATTCGGCGGACGAGTTCGACCTGACCCGCCTGCTCCATCTCTCCGAACGCATGGTGGAAGTGGGGCGCTCCTGCGTTCATCCCGACTACCGCAATGGTGCCGCGATCAGCCTGCTCTGGTCGGGTCTGGCGAAATTCATGCTGACTCGCGGCTACGAATACCTGATGGGCTGCGCCAGCGTGAGCATGGCCGATGGTGGACATGCTGCCGCCAGCCTTTATAATCACCTCAAGGTTGACAATTTGAGCCCCATCGAATGGCGCGTCTTTCCGCGATTCGCATTGCCGCTCGACAAGCTCAATGGCAACGCTTCCGAGCCTACGCCGCTGCCCCCGCTGCTCAAGGGCTATCTGCATGCAGGCGCGTACATTTGCGGCGATCCCGCCTGGGATCCCGATTTCAATACGGCGGACTTCCTGGTGATGTTGCCGATGTCCAAGGTGAACAGGCGTTATGCAAGACACTTCCTGGGGGCGGCAGCCTGATCGGAGAAATAATTTCCTGATCCGTAATGCACGGCTATTCCTGCTCGTCTTTCATCTGCTGGCCGGGGTGTTGAAGGCGGCACTGCTATACCCCGGAGCCGGCCGGGCCAAGCGAATCGAGATGGTACGTCGCTGGTCGGCGCGCGTACTCGCCATCCTCAACATCCGGTTGGCCGTCAAAGGCAAGGCGCCGGATATCTCAGCCTCGGGCGTGGTGTTTGTCGCCAACCATATTTCCTGGCTGGATATCTATCTGCTGAATACGGTCTGTCCGGTGCGCTTCGTTTCGAAATCCGAGGTGCGCACCTGGCCGGTGATCGGCTGGCTGGCGGTAAGGGTGGGCACCCTGTTCATCGAAAGGGCGCGGCGGCACGATACGGCGCGCGCCAACCAGGAAGTGGCCGATGCCGTGCGGCAGGGAGATTGCGTCGCCATGTTTCCGGAGGGGACGACCAGCAACGGCACCCTGCTCCGGCCGTTCCATGCATCCCTGCTGCAGTCTGCCATCGATGGCGATGCCATGATCTGGCCGGTGGCGATCCGCTATATGAATCGTGACGGTTCGCTGAATTTGACCCCGGCCTATGTGGACGACATGAGCTTCGGTGAATCCATGTCGCGGATACTGGCGGAACCGGAGCTGATGGCCGAGGTAACGTTCCTGGAACCGCTATCCGCTCAAGGTCGAAGCCGGCGCGAATTGGCAGTATTGAGCGAAACGGCTATTGCCAATGCGTTGAACCTGGCAGTTCCTTACAGGAAACCTGGAAAACCTGCCGATCCTCCAGACGCACTGCAGTAAGCTTTCCACCCCACAGGCAGCCGGTATCCAGGGCCATCAGGTTGCTGCGCACCTCCAGGCCCAGCGCCGACCAGTGGCCGAAAATGAGTGTGGCGTCACGGCTCTTGCGGCTGTCGATCTCATACCAGGGCAGATGGCCTGCCGGGAAAATCTCGGGCGGCCCCTTGTGGTCGAATTCCATTTCGCCTTCCGGGGTACAGAAACGCAGCCGCGTCATCGCATTGGTAATCATGCGCAGCCGCGCCATGCCGTGCAGTTCATTGTTCCAGGCCTTGGGTTCGTTGCCGTACATGTGCTTGAAGAAATCGAGATAATGCTTGCCGCGCAGTTCCTGCTCGACTTCGTGGGCGAGGGCCCCGGCTTTTTTCACTGTCCATTGCGGCAGCAGGCCGGCGTGTACCAGGGCATAGTCGTTCTCGGCATAAAACAGACGCTGGTGACGCAGCCAGTTGAATAGCTCGGCGCGGTCAGGCGCCGCCAACACCTGGTCGAGGGTGTCCTTGCGGTGCGGTTTGATGAAACCATAGGCTACCGCCAGGAGGTGCAGGTCATGATTGCCGAGCACCACCACCGAGTGGTCCCCCAGTGCCCTGGCCCAACGCAACACAGCCAGCGAATCCGGCCCGCGGTTGACCAGGTCGCCCACCAGCCAGAGACGGTCTTGCGTCGGGTTGAAGCCGATCTTGTCCAACAGCAATTGCAGTGCCTGAAAGCAGCCTTGTATGTCGCCGATGGCGTAGGTGGCCATGTAGTAAACGGTAAGTAGTGAGCGGGAAACGGTCATTTTACAGGGGGCGGTCAGGCCATGTGGTAAAATTTGAACTTCCGTGAAGATCGAGCTTTTACTTCTTCGCCGCTTGCTTACCGCTCACAACTCGCCGCTCCCTCATAAAGATGCTTTCCCACCTCAACCCGCCCCAGCGCGAAGCAGTAAAATACCTGGATGGCCCGCTACTGGTTCTGGCCGGCGCGGGCAGCGGCAAAACCCGCGTGATTACCCACAAGATCGCTTACCTGATCGAGGAATGCGGCTTCTCGCCCGCCCATATCGCGGCGATCACCTTCACCAATAAGGCGGCGCGCGAGATGTCGGAACGTGCGGTCAAGCTGCTGCACGGCAAGCCCAGCCGGGGACTGACCGTCACCACTTTCCATTCCCTGGGCATGAAAATCCTGCGCCAGGATGCCGCCCGCCTCGGCTACAAACCGAAATTTTCGATTTTCGATTCTGCCGATGCCGCCGGCGTTGTGAGCGACATCCTCAAAACCACCGACAAGGGCGAAATCCGCCGAGTGCAGCAGACTATTTCGCAGTGGAAAAACGCGCTGGTTTCGCCCGACGCGGCGCTGAAGCAATCTGAAAACGATCTCGAACACCAGGCCGCAAAGGTTTACCTGGCCTATCAGGACACCCTGCGCGCCTATCAGGCGGTGGATTTCGACGACCTCATCCGCCTGCCGGTCGAATTGTTCGCCACGGCGCCGGAAGTGCTGGAGAAATGGCGCGGCAGGCTACGCTACCTGCTGATCGACGAATATCAGGACACCAACAGCTGCCAGTACCAGTTGCTGCGCCAGTTGACCGGCACCGGCGGCGCCTTTACCGCGGTGGGCGACGACGATCAGGCGATCTACGGTTGGCGCGGCGCGGACATCAAGAACCTGCACACCCTACGCGAGGATTATGAGCGCCTGCACGTGGTCAAGCTGGAGCAGAACTACCGCTCCTGCATCCGCATCCTGCGTGTCGCCAACAGCCTGATCGCCAACAATACCAAGCTGTTCGAGAAGAAGCTGTGGAGCGACCTCGGCCTGGGCGACCCGATCCAGGTATTGGCGGCGAAGGACGAGGAGCACGAAGCGGAAAGCGTGGTCATGCGGCTGCTGGCGCACAAATTCGAGAACCGCACGCGCTTTGCCGATTACGCCATCCTTTATCGCGGCAATCACCAGGCTCGGGTGTTCGAGCAACATCTGCGTAACGACCGCATTCCTTACCAGTTGAGCGGGGGCAGTTCGTTTTTCGACAAGACCGAGATCCGCGACGTGATTGCTTATCTGCGCCTGCTGGCCAACAGCGACGACGATCCTGCCTTCATTCGCGCCGCCACCGCGCCGCGAAAAGGCCTCGGCACGCAAACCCTGGAGAAGCTTGGCACCTACGCCTCCCAGCGCCACCATAGCCTGTTTGCCGCGGCATTCGAGGCCGGCGCGGAAAGCCTGCTCGGCGCCAAGCAGTTCCACGCCCTGATGGAGTTTTGCCGCTTCATCAATAGCCTGCAGGACCGCGCCGAACGGGAACCCGCTGCCGTCATCATCGACGACCTGCTCAAGGCGATCGGCTACGAGGCGCACCTGTTCGACAGCGAGGAACCGCGTGCCGCGCAAAGCAAGTGGAACAACGTGCTGGAATTCTCCGCCTGGCTGTCGAAAAAGGGAGAGGAGGACGGCAAGAACATCATCGAACTGACCCAGTCCATCGCGCTGATCAATATCCTGGAGAACCGCGACAGCGAGGATATCGATGCGGTGCGCCTGTCCACGCTGCATGCGGCGAAGGGGCTGGAATACCCCCATGTATTTCTGGTGGGGGTGGAGGAGGGCATCCTGCCGCATCGCGAATGCGTCGACGATGACGCGAAGATCGAGGAGGAACGACGTCTGATGTACGTCGGCATCACCCGCGCCCAGCGCGGGCTGACCCTGAGCTATTGCTCGAAACGCAGCCGTGGCCGGGAATGGCAGGCTTGCGAGCCAAGCCGCTTCATCGCCGAACTGGCGCAGGACGACTTGCGCATCAGCGGACGCGAGCGCGCGCCGGAAGAACAAAAGAGCGAAGGCACCGCGCGGCTGGCGCAGATGAAGGCAATGCTGAAAAGATAATGCCTCTGCGGGCAAAAACGGCCTCGGTTCACCTGCTGGATCGGGTCAGGCGCCGGACATAAAATATCTCATTGGAATACTCCACCGGCTTCAAATCGCCGGCCGCCACCAGCGCTTCGACCAGCGCCATCTCTCCCCCCGATTTGTTCACCAAAGCGCGCAGAGCAGACTCCCGCAGAGGGTGAACGGCGGCGATGGCCAGGATATCGCGACGCAGGTCGCCGCTGATGGCAAAGGTGTCGCCCTCGTAAGCAGTCAGAAGCTCGGCTTCGAGACCCTGTTCGCAAAACATCTGATGCGCGCGGGTCACCTTCGCTTCGTTCGGCGCACGCACATCCGGGACGGCGGGAGGGCGGTGAGGAATGGCCAGATAGGCGCGGGGAATGCCTGCATCCCGGAGGAAGCAAGCCAGCTTCGTCAGTTCCGCCAAACCATCATTAACACCGTCCAGCAGCATGGTTTCGCTCACCAGCGTGCCCGCGAAGCTCCGGGCGAAAGTGCGAATGCCATCGAGGATGTCAGGCAATTTCAAATCCGGGTGCGGCCGGTTGATGCGCCGCCAGGTGGCTTCATCGATGCTGTCAACCTTGACGCTGACCCAGTCGGCCCGGCCGAGCGCAGCGCGCACCTCCGGCCGCCAGATCAGCGAGGCATTGCTGATCACCGCGATGGGCAGGCCGAGAGGGCGCAGCGCGTCAATGGCGGCGGACAGCCGATTATCGAGGGTCGGTTCGCCATCCGGCACGAAGGTGAGGGCATCCGCCTTCTCGCCTTGGGCGCGCACCGCCTCCAGACGCTGGCTGACCTGCCGGAAAATCGTCTCCGGCGAGTAGAAGGCGCGCGGCGCGATTTCCTGAGCGGCGGTCGAGCCCACCTGACAATAAACGCACGAGTAGCTGCAATGTTTGGGCGGGATGTTGTTGATCCCCAGGCTGCGGCCGAGACGGCGAGAGGGAACGGGACCGAAGGCAATTTCCATGATCTGTCGGTGTCCGAAGCGAAAGAAGGCAATGGTGCCTATTCTTCCAGCAAACTGCGCAGCATCCAGGCGGTTTTTTCATGCACCTCCATCCGCTGCGTCAGCAAATCCGCCGTGGGCTGGTCGTCGGCGGCATTCACCACCGGAAAGAGCTTGCGCGCGGTGCGTGCGGTTGCTTCCTGAGCAGCAACCAGATGGCGAACCATATCGTCGGCCTTGGGCGCACCCTCTACTTCCTTGATCGATGCCAGTTTGACGAACTCCTTGTAGGTGCCGGGCGCCGGGTAGCCGAGGGCGCGTATGCGTTCGGCGATCATGTCGAGCGCGTTCCACTGCTCGGTGTATTGGGCCATGAACATCAGATGCAGGCTGTTGAATTGCGGACCGGTCACGTTCCAGTGGAAGTTGTGGGTCATCAGGTACAGCGTGTAGCTGTCGGCCAGCAGCGCGGACAGGCCTTTAACGATTTTGCCCCGGTCGGCGGCGTTAATGCCGATATCGATGGAGGGGGGTTTGGTTTTCATGATGGTTCCTTTCGATTTTGTGGTTTTAAAAGTGGATCAACCTGGAGCGGCAAGTGAAGAGGAAAAGGCCTGGTCTATGGTTTGGACAATCTTTCCATCTACGCGGCCTTTCTCGCCTTCCTGCCGCAGGATTGAGATAGCGTCGCCATGGGACATGCCCTGCCGATAAGGGCGGTTTTCGGTCAGCGCCTGGTAAATGTCCAGACAGGCCATGAGCCGATCCTCGAAACCCAGATTTTCGGCAACCAGTCCATGCGGGTAGCCCGATCCATCCAGTTTTTCGTGGTGGCGCGCAGCCCATCGGGTGATTTCCTCGAAACCATCTATTTGCTGTAGCGCCTTTTCGGTATGGTAGGTGTGCTCCATGATTTTCTCGAATTCAACCTTATCCAGCTTCCCCGGCTTGTCGAGAATGGCGTTGGGAATGGCGAGCTTGCCGAGATCGTGGAGCGAGGCGGCGACGAGCAATTTCCATTTGTGCTCCTGGTCAAAACCGTAGTGGTCTGCCATCTGCCCCGCCTTATCGGTCAGGCCGCTGGAGTGGGAAAAGGTGAAGGCGGATTTGGCGTCGATAATGCGGGAAAACACCCGCGTGGTCGCAAAGACTTTTTCCAGGGACAACTCCACCGAATGCGCGGGGATCAGCTCATCCAGCGCGCGATGGATGTAGGGCTCCCTCATGTCGAGCCAGAAACTCACGGGTTGGCTGGTTTTGATGAACGCGTCCACCAACGCCGGCGAGAAGAAGCTGCCGCGCCCACGCTCGATAAATTCGACGATTCCCTGTCGGCTGCCGAAATCCGGCGTTTCGAAATGGAACAAGTTGTCGACGGTATCGGCGAGCGCAATGATCTGGGCCATGAGCGGAATGGCGTCGCCCTTGATGCCGAAAAAACCGCTGCCATCGTAGCGTTCGTGATGGTAGCGGACGACGTTGGCGGTTCCGCTGAGAAAGGGGTAATCGCTGATGTTTTTCTCGCCGATGTCGCAATGCAGGCTGTAGCGCTCCAGAAGTTCCAGCCTGTTCGCGGGAGGGGTGTCCGGAACGGTGGAAGTCAGGACTTCCTCGCTCAGGCCGTTGTCGTGGAGGATGGCAAAAGAGCACAGGTCGAGCTTTTCGTCCTCGGTGAATCCGAAATGATCCGCCAGCCGCAATGAGATATAGGCGACCCGTTTCGAATGATTTCTGGTGCTGCCCAGGATGTCGATCTCGACAAAATCCAGCGCCGAGGAGACGGCGAGCAGGAACTGGTTGAGGCTGAAGTTCATGTCTGTCTTTCCAAAGTAGCCGCCACTGGAAACTGCCTGTTAAGCCTCATGCCGGTTGCACAAGATCGTCCGCCAGCGATGCGCGCACCTCCGTCGGCAATTCGCATTCCGCCCGGCAGGCCGAATGCTCGATGCCGGCGCGCACCGTCGCGCCCCGCTTGACGGCGGCGACCATTTCCGGCGTAAGCTCGAAACGCAGGAAATGCACCGAGGCGGTCTTGTCTTCCGTTTCCCGGTCAAGGTCTTCATTGGCGATGGGGTAAACCTTGCCGCTCCCTTCCACCTGTATCCACACGGTCTTTTCGATGCCGATCAGCCGCGCGAGGGCCGCGCGGCGCTCCGCCTCGTCTTCATACTCCAGCATGAAAGTGGCTTTCCAGTTGCTGCCGTCGGGGATCAGCGGATTGTAGACATCCAGCTCGTCCTGGATGCCCGGCGGTTCGAAGATGCGCTCCAAGCGCAGCATTTCCTGAACCTGGTACTGCATGGTGAGCGCATCTTCGAAATACAGCGCGGCATGGTCGCCTATCGCCACACGGCGATGTTTCTTGTGTTCCATGACCCTGGCGCGGAAATCCGGGCGGACTGCCGCATATTTCTCCAGGGAATACAGTTTCTCTCTGCTCAACTTACCCATGGGGTTTCCTTCCTAATCCGTTTTCATTCGTGTGCGATCTGCTTGTCGGTAAGGAGACGATCACGCGAGGTCGAAGCGATCGAGGTTCATTACCTTGTTCCAGGCCGCAACAAAATCATGGATAAACTTCTCTTGCGCGTCCGAGCTTGCATAGACTTCGGCCAGGGCGCGGAGCTGGGAGTTCGAACCGAAGATGAGATCGACACGAGTGCCGGTCCACTTGACCTTGCCGGTCTTGCGGTCGCGCCCTTCGAACACGTCACCGGCATCGGAGACGGGCTTCCATTCCGTGCCCATATCGAGCAGGGCGACAAAAAAGTCATTGGTGAGCGCCCCCGGCCGTTGGGTGAAGACACCCTGCCGGGACTGTCCGACGTTGGCATTCATGGCGCGCATACCGCCCACCAGAACCGTCATCTCGGGTGCGGTGAGCGTCAACAACTGCGCGCGGTCGAGAAGCAGTTCCTCGGCCGATACGGCGTACTTGGCCTTCTGGTAGTTGCGGAAGCCATCGACGATCGGTTCGAGCACGGCGAAGGCGTCCACATCGGTTTGCGCCTGCGAGGCATCCATGCGGCCCGGCGAGAAAGGAACGGTCACGGCGTGGCCCGCATTTTTCGCTGCCTGCTCGACGCCGGCGCACCCGGCCAGCACGATCAGGTCCGCAAGCGAGACCTGCTTGCCGCCGGACTGGGCGCGGTTGAACTCGCTCTGGATACCTTCGAGGGTTTTCAGCACTTTCGCCAGCTGCTCGGGCTGGTTGACTGCCCAGTCCTTCTGCGGTGCGAGACGAATGCGCGCGCCGTTCGCGCCGCCGCGCTTGTCGGAGCCACGAAACGTGGACGCCGAGGCCCACGCGGTCGAGACCAGCTCCGCGACCGTCAGTCCGGACGCCAGAATCTTGCCCTTGAGGATGGCGACGCCCTTCTCGTCAATCAAGGCATGATCGACGGCGGGGATGGGGTCTTGCCAAATGAGTTCTTCGGCAGGCACTTCGGGGCCGAGATAGCGCGAACGCGGGCCCACGTCGCGGTGGGTCAGCTTGAACCAGGCCCGCGCGAAGGCATCGGCAAATTCTGCCGGGTTCTGGTGGAAGCGCCGTGCAATCGGTTCATAGATCGGATCCATGCGCATCGCCAAGTCCGCATCGGTCATGATGATCGGCACCTTTTTCGAGGCATCGTGCGCGTCCGGGGCAGTGTTGCTGCCGGTCGCCTGCTTCGGCGTCCACTGATGAGCGCCCGCCGGGCTCTTGGACAACACCCAATCGTAGCCGAACAGCATGTCGAGATAGCTCATATCCCACTTGGTCGGCGTCGGCGTCCAGGAACCTTCCAGGCCGCTGCTGATCGTGTCGGCGCCCTTGCCGCTGCCAAAGCTGCTCTTCCAGCCCAGCCCCTGTTGTTCGATGGGCGCGGCTTCCGGCTCGGGCCCCACGTGCGAGGCAGGGCCTGCGCCGTGGCATTTGCCGAAGGTGTGGCCGCCACAGGTGAGAGCAACCGTCTCTTCGTCGTTCATCGCCATGCGCGCGAAGGTCTCGCGCACGTCGCGGCCGGATGCGAGCGTATCGGGTTGGCCGCCGGGGCCTTCCGGGTTTACATAAATCAGCCCCATTTGCACTGCGGCAAGCGGATTTTCGAGGTCGCGTTCGCCTGAATAGCGTGCCTTGTCGTCCAGCCACTTTTTCTCGTTGCCCCAGTAGACATCGATTTCCGGCGCCCAGATGTCCTCACGCCCGCCAGCAAAACCGAAAGTCTTGAAGCCCATCGACTCCATGGCGACATTACCGGCGAGGATGAGGAGGTCGGCCCAGGAAATTTTCTTGCCATATTTCTGCTTGATCGGCCACAGCAGCCGACGAGCCTTGTCGAGGTTGACGTTGTCGGGCCAGCTGTTGACGGGTGCGAAACGCTGATTGCCGTGCCCCGCGCCGCCGCGACCGTCGCCGGTGCGGTAAGTGCCCGCGCTGTGCCACGCCATGCGGATGAAGAAAGGCCCATAGTGGCCGTAATCCGCCGGCCACCAGTCCTGCGAATCGGTCATCAGCGCCTCAAGGTCTTTCTTCACCGCCGCCAGGTCGAGGCTCTTGAACGCTTCGGCGTAGTTGAAGCCTTCGTCCATGGGGCTGGACTCGGGGGTATGCTGGTGCAGGACTTCCAGCGGAAGCTGGTTCGGCCACCAGTCCCGGTTTGATGCGCCATTCCCAACTTTATGAACAAACGGACATTTCGTTTCGGTTGACATGTGTTTCTCCTTTGACAGTTTGAATCCAACGACTCGGTCCGATTTGGAGTCCGAGCGCCGATCTTTATGACATGCGGGTCACCGTGAACTTGCCGTAGGTGCCCGCGCCCTTGGCGTGGTCGATGCGCTCGCGGTTGCAGTGCGCCATCTTTTCCAGCCGTTGATAATCGGACATCAGCACCGGGCACCGCTGTCCGGCCGTCATCACGTTCTGGTTGTCGACGATGGGGCAGCCCGCGTTGGTGGCCAGCTGCTTTTCAGTGCTTATTGCTTCTCTCCAGATTGGCTTATGATTTTACTTCGTCTGCAAACTTCATATGTCATAGGCCCTGCGCAGCAGGGTGATCGGGTGTTCCGGCGCGCGACCCTCCTTCAGGCCGTTCTCGATGTGGTGGCCGGCCATGGCGCAATCGCTGCCATAGTGCGCCGCCTCGGCTTTCTTCACGCGCTCCACCACCGGCTTGGCGATTTTCATGGCGAAGGCATGGAACTCCTTTTTCACCGCGTAGGTGCCATCGTGGCCGGAACAGCGTTCGATGATTTCCACCGTGGTGCCGGGCACCAGCGACAAGACCTCGCGCGTCTTCTGGCCGATGTTCTGCACCCGCTGGTGGCAGGCGGCATGGTAGGCCACCTTGCCCAGCGGCTGCTTGAAATCGATCCTGATCTTGCCTTCCTTGTGGCGCAGCATCAGGTATTCGAAGGGGTCGAAGAAGGCCTCTTTCACCTTGCGCACCTCAGCATCGTCCGGAAACATCAGCGGCAGTTCCTGCTTGAACATCAGCACACAGGAGGGTACCAGCGCAATGAGGTCCCAGCCTTCGTCCACCATTTTGGCAAGTACCGGGATATTGGCTTCCTTGGCCGCGCGCACGGCATCCAGGTCGCCCAGTTCGAGCTTGGGCATGCCGCAGCATTGCTCCTTTTCCGCCAGCGTCACCGGAATGCCGTTGTGTTCGTAAACGGCGGCAAAGTCCTCGCCGATGCCCGGCTCGTTGCGGTTCATGTAGCAGGTGGCGAACAGGGCGACCTTGCCTTTGGTTCTGCCGGCCGCTTCGCCGGCGGTGTTGGTCGGCAGCTTCTGCAGGCGGCTGCGCATGGGGCGGCTGTGGAATTCCGGCAGCCAGGCTTCGCTGTGTATGCCGGCCACCGCTTCCAGCGCCTTGCGCGCCGGGCCGATCTTGTTGACCGCGTTGACCACCTGGGCCACCACCGGAATGCCGGCGAAAGAGCCGACCATGTCGGTGCTGGTCAGTATCTTGTCGCGCAGTTTTGTCTCGCCCCGTTTGAACTTCACCGCCTTGGCGCGCAGCATCAAATGGGGAAAATCCAGGTTCCACTCGTGGGGCGGCGTGTAGGGGCACTTGGTCATGTAACACAGGTCGCAGAGATAGCAGTGGTCCACGACCAGCCAGTAATCCGTTTTTTTGACGCCATCCACTTCCATGGATTCCGACTCGTCCACCAGGTCGAACAGGGTGGGAAATGACTGGCACAGGCTGATGCAGCGGCGGCAACCATGGCAGATGTCGAAGACCCGCTCCAGTTCCCTGAACAGCGACTCCTCGCTGTAAAAATCTGGGGTCCGCCAATCCAGATGGTGACGGGTCGGCGCTTCCAGATTGCCTTCGCGAGCAGGGCCGGCCATGGTGGGTTCTCCTATTTTCGATAAATTCCGGGTGAAATCCGGCCACCGAAAGGTGGCCGGAATGCTGCCGTTTAGCCGCCGAATTCGTTCAGGGCCTTCTGGTAGCGGTTGGCATGGGAGCGCTCCGCCTTGGCCAAGGTCTCGAACCAGTCCGCGATTTCATCGAAGCCTTCATCGCGCGCGGTTTTCGCCATGCCCGGATACATGTCAGTGTACTCGTGGGTTTCGCCCGCCACCGCAGTCTTCAAGTTGTCCACCGTGGCGCCGAACGGCATGCCGGTGGCCGGATCGCCGCACTGCTCCAGATATTCCAGGTGCCCATGAGCATGGCCGGTCTCGCCCTCGGCCGTGGAACGGAACAGGGCTGCCACGTCGTTATGGCCCTCGATGTCGGCCTTGGCCGCGAAATAGAGATAACGGCGGTTAGCCTGGGATTCGCCGGAGAAAGCATCTTTCAGGTGCTGCTCGGTTTTGCTGCCTTTAAGTTGCATGGGTCATCCTCCTATACATAAACCCGGCTTGCTGCCCGCGCCGGGAATACGGGTTGCATTAAACCATTTCAATATAGGCGCGAAACAGAGTGACTGGAAATTGTTTTTTTAAAACGGGTCGATAAAGAAAAACTATACCCTCTCGCTTACCCTTATTCGGCCTTGTCCGTTGGGGTTTCGATCAGGCGGAAAGCCGGGTTGTTCATGCCCCTCACGGCGGCAAGCAGCGCCTCGATGGCCTCGGGACGGGTAAAGCCGCGCCGCCACGCCAGGGCGACGCGACGCGAAGGTTCCGGTTTCTCGAAGGGAATGGCGCGCAGCATGGCAGAACAGTATGGGCCGGCCAAAGCGCTTGCGGGCAACACCGATATGCCGAACCCCGATGCCACCATACAGCGGATGGCCTCGATCGAGTGGCCCTGGCGCATGGCGCCATCGGCGTGGCTGATGTCGGGGCAGGCATCCAGCACCTGTTCGCGAAAACAGTTGCCCGCCTTGAGGACCAGCACATCTTCGCCTCGTACTTCGCTGGACGGTATGCGGCTGCGCTTTCCCCACGGGTGGTGTTTCGGCACCACCACCTGAAACGCCTCGTCGTAAAGCGGGTGGGTGACGATACCCGGCACGTCGAAAGGCATGGCGATGATGGCCGCATCGACCGTGCCATACTTGAGGTAATCGGCCAGCAGGGCTGTCATGCTCTCCTCGACATACAGATGCATTTCCGGCGCGATGCGCTGGAGCGATGTGATCAGGTCAGGCAACAAATAGGGGCCGATAGTGTGGATGACGCCCAGGCGGAACTCTCCTTGAAGCGGGTTCAGCCCCAATTGCGCGACCAGTTCCACCCGCTCCGCCTCATCCAGCGCCTTGCGTGACTGGGCGACCACCTGGTAACCGAGGTCGGTGAGGGAAACATGCCCCTTGGTTCGCTCGATAAGAGAGACGCCCAATTCCGCCTCCAGATTCTGCAGGGCAACGCTCAAGGTCGGCTGGCTGACGTGGCAACGTTCGGCGGCCCGGCTAAACGAACCTTCATCGGCAAAAGCGACCAGATAACGCAAAGTGGAAAGTTTCATAAAAACCTCTTGTTTATGCCGGATAAAACGTCGGATATAGTCGGCGGCTATACCGAGTATACAAAAAAACAATAATCAAAACATTGACTTATTGTTTTTTGACGATATTATCATATAAGCAAAAGAGATAACACTATCCGAATATTGCTTGATATATTTTAAACCCGTGTACTCACCGAAGAAGGAGAAGCACCATGTCAAAACCTCGTATTTTGCCTCTTGCCGTCGTGGTGGCGGCATCCATTGCCGGCGCCGGCCTGGCGACTGCCGCAGTCAGCAAGGAACCGATCCAGCCCATCGTGGCGGCCAAGATCAAGAATCCGGCCATGGTCGAACTCGGCAAAAAACTTTACTTCGACACCCGGCTGTCCAAGTCAGGGTTCATTTCCTGCAATTCCTGCCACAACCTCTCCATGGGCGGCACCGACAATCTCAAAACATCCATTGGCGACCACTGGCATCAGGGTCCCATCAACGCGCCCACCGTTCTCAATTCCAGCTTGAATGTGGCTCAGTTCTGGGATGGCCGCGCCGCCGACCTCCAAGCCCAGGCTGGCGGCCCCATCGCCAATCCGGGCGAGATGGGCTTCACCCATAAATTGGCGGTCGACGTGTTGGAATCGATCCCCGCTTATGTCGCCGAGTTCAAGCAGGTTTTCAAGTCCGACAAGATGACGATCAATGAGGTGACCAAAGCCATCGCCGCTTTCGAGGAAACCCTGGTGACGCCCAACTCGCGTTTCGACAAGTGGCTGAAGGGCGACAAGAAGGCCCTGACTGCCAACGAACAGGCCGGTTACAAGCTGTTCAAGGAGACCGGCTGCACGGCCTGCCACAACGGGCCTGCGGTAGGCGGCAATTCCTTCCAGAAGCTGGGCGTGGTCGAACCCTACAAGACCAACAACCCGGCGGAAGGCCGTTTCGCCGTGACCGGCAAGGATGCGGATCGCTTTAACTTCAAGGTGCCGACTCTGCGCAACGTGGAATTGACCTATCCCTACTTCCACGACGGCGCCGCCAACACGCTGCCGGAAGCGGTGGACACAATGGCGCGCGTTCAACTGGGCAAGAAGTTCACGCGCGAGGAAAATGCCAAGGTCGTCGCCTTCCTTAAGAGTCTGACCGGCGATCAGCCGTCGTTCAAGCTGCCGATCCTGCCGCCATCGTCCGACAGCACGCCGAGGCCGCAACCTTTCAGCAAATAAATCGGCATCTGCATCGAAATTTATCGGGGGCACAATGCCCCCGTTTTTTTAGTGCGGCCGGCAAGGGGAAGAGTTAGCCGAACGGTGAGATCGCAGGGATCTTCCCCGTGGTTGTATCACCGAAATACGTGGGGGCAGGGCTGGAAAACAAAAGATTGGGCCACGCCGTTACTCGGCTGATAAAGTTGGTTAGCGCCAAATAAAGGGGCCCGCTGACCGGAAATACCGCGCGTTACAGCTCGATCTGTGTTCCCAGTTCGACCACCCGGTTGGTGGGAATCTTGAAGTAGGTCGTGACGCTGCCGGCATTGCGCGCCATGCTGATGAACAGTTTTTCTCGCCACAGCGCCATGCCCGGCGCCATGGTCGCGATCAGGGTTTCCCGGCTGATGAAAAAGGATGTTTCCATCATCTGGAACTCCAGCCCGTATTCCTTGCATTGCATCAGCGTCCTGGGAATATCCGGTTCATCCTTGAAGCCATAGCGCACGATAACCCGGTAGAACCCGTTTCCCAGCGGCAGCACTTCGGCGTGGTCGATTTCCGGCACATGGGGAACGTCCTCGGTAATCACCGTCAGCAATGCCACCCGTTCGTGCAGCACTTTATTATGGATAAGGTTATGCAGCATGGCGTGAGGCACGCCGTCGAGGTGAGCGGTGAGAAAAACCGCTGTGCCCGAAACGCGTAGCGGCGGGTGGGCGGCAATCCCGGCAAGAAACGGCTCAAGCGCGATCGCGCCGTCCCGCAGCCGCTCGAACAGTAGCGCCCGCCCCCGTTTCCAGGTGGAAAGCAGAGTGAATACCGCGATGCCGACGACCAGCGGGAACCACCCCCCCTGCGGTATCTTCATGGCGTTGGCACTGAAGAATGACAGATCGATGACCAGGAAAAAGGCGGCTACCGCTATGCCCGTCGGCCAACTCCACCCCCATAGCGCGCGAGCCACAATCACCGCCAGAATGGTATCGATCGCCATGGTGCCTGTCACCGCGATACCGTAAGCGGCCGCGAGGTTGCTGGAGGAGCGGAACCCCAGCACCAGCGCGACAATCGCTATGAGCAGAACCCAATTGATGGCCGGCAGGTAAACCTGGCCAATCTCCTTTTCCGAAGTGTGCCGCACTTCGAGGCGAGGGCAGTAGCCTAGCTGCATCGCCTGGCGAGTAACGGAAAAGGCGCCCGAAATCACGGCCTGCGAAGCAATCACCGTGGCCAGAGTGGCGAGGGCGACCATGGGGTAGAGGGCCCATGACGGCGCAAGCAGGTAAAACGGGTGCTCGACTGCGGCGGGATTGCCGATCATCAACGCGCCCTGGCCGAAATAGTTGAGCAGCAGCGCCGGCAGCACCAGGGAAAACCACGCGGTTCTGATCGGCATGCGGCCAAAATGGCCCATGTCAGCGTAAAGCGCCTCCCCCCCCGTTACCGCCAGAACCACTGCGCCCAAGGCGAGAAAACCATACCACCCGTGCTCCATAAAGAAATGGACGCCGTGGAGCGGGTTCACCGCGTGCAGCACACCCGGTTCATGGTAAATATTAATGATCCCGAGCAATGCCAGGGTGGCGAACCAGACGATCATCACCGGCCCGAACAGCGCGCCCACACTGGCGGTTCCCTTGCGCTGGAAAAGAAACAGCCCCGCCAGAACGGCCAGGGTAATCGGGATGACGTAGGGCTCGAACGCGGGGGTGGCGATATTTAACCCCTCCACGGCGGATAACACCGAAATTGCCGGGGTGATCACGCCGTCGCCGTAAAACAGCGCGGCGCCGAATATCCCCATCGACATCAACAGCCAGCGGCTGCGCGCGTCTCCCGGAGTGCTTTTCAGCGTCAGCGCCAGCAGCGCCATGATGCCGCCCTCGCCATTGTTGTCGGCGCGCATGATGAATACCACGTATTTGAGCGAAACCACGATCAGCAGCGCCCACAACACCAGCGACAGCGCTCCCAGCACATGTTCGTGGCTGGGCGAGATGCCGTGGACGCCATGAAATACTTCTTTCAAGGTATACAGCGGACTGGTGCCGATATCGCCAAACACCACGCCGATAGCCGCAACCATCAGACCGGAGCGCCCGGTTTTGCCATCTGCGCCCTGCGGGGCTTCGCCGGGTGTTTTTTCTGTTGAACTCATTGCTTGCTATCCCTTTACCGCCGATTTGCCTGCCGGGGCATTAAATTTTTGTCGCCATCCAGGCGAGCGCAATTCTATCCCTTTCCTCGTCCGGCTCAAACCGCTGGTTTGCCCGATGCGGCGGTTCAGTTGCCGGTTTCGCCTTTGCCTGCTGCAATGCCGAGCTGCTTCAGCTTGCGATAAAGATGGGTGCGCTCCAGGCCGACGTTTTCCGCCAGGCGGCTCATGTTGCCGCCCGCTTTCTTGATCTGGTGCTCGAAATAAATCCGTTCGAACTCGTCGCGCGCCTCGCGCAGGGGCGAATCAAGGGAGAACGGGTGCGGCGCCGAGGCGGCGGGTTGGCCGGATGGCGCGAACGGGCCAAGCACCCGGTCAACGTCTTCCGCCGCAATCTCATCGGCCAGGGAAGTCAGCGCCAGCGCCTTCACCGCGTTGTGAAGTTGCGGCAAGTTGCCGGGCCAGTTTTCGTCACGCAAACGACTCAACGCAGCATCCGCAAAGCGGCGCGGGGCTGTTTGCCCGGTTTCAACCAGTTGCGCCAACATCTGCCGGGCGAGATCTGGAATATCTTCACGACGCTCGCGCAGGCGGGGTACCGCCAGCGTCAGGCCATTAATGGCCTGGAACAGCCGGGCGTCAAACACACCTTCTTCGACCAATTCGGGCAAGCGCGAATCCGCGGAGCACACCAGGCGTACCCCGTACTTTTCCAGCTTGTTCAAAATTAGCGCCAGTCCCTTCTGTTCCAGCTTGCCCAGGTTCCCGATCTCTTCCAGGTAAAGCAAACCATCGCGCGCCCGCTCGAGCAGGTTCATCGGGTTGTCCGCCAGGACAGCCAAGCTTTCCGGCACAATCCAAGGGGTGCCGGGGCGGTGCAGGAAACGCGCGCACAGCTCCATGCCAGCGCCCGCCTCTCCAATCAGCAGCAACGGGACGATCTGGCTGGCAACCTGCTCAAGCCGCTTTTTTAATTCTCCGACAGCCGCCCCCGTGCCTATGCCTGCCAACGCCTCTCCATTGTGCGGCAACGGCTCGCCCTTCTTCAGCGCGCGCTCCACGGTGCTCAGCAACTTTTGCAGGGCAATGGGTTTTTCCAGGAAGTCAACGGCACCGATGCGTGTCGCCTCCACTGCGGTATCGATCGTGCCGTGGCCGGACATCATGATGACCGGCATGGTCAACAGGCCGGCGCGTTCCCACTCCTTCAACAACGTAATGCCGTCAGTGTCCGGCATCCAGATGTCGAGCAACACCAGATCGGGCCGCTTCTGGTTGCGATAGGCGCGCGCGGCCCCGGCATTTTCCGCCAGCGCGACGATGTAACCTTCGTCGTGCAGGATTTCGCTCAGCAGTTCGCGGATGCCGACCTCGTCATCCACCACCAGTATCTCATTGGCCGCCATCTAGGTTTCTTCCCTGCATGGCAAGTAAACGCATATGCTCGCCCCGTGGGGCTGAATGTTTTCAATTTTCATCCTGCCGTGATGCTCCTCTACGATTTTCTTCACGACCGCCAGACCCAGCCCCGTACCCTTCGATTTGGTCGTAACATAAGGCTCGAACAGCCGAGTCATGAGCGTTTCCGGGAATCCGCATCCGTTATCCCGAACGCACAGCCTGACCATATTTTCCTCCCTGGAGGTTTCCACCACAATCTGCGGCGCTTCCGTTTCAGCCAGGGCATCCTGGGCATTTTGCAACAAATTGTGCACCACCTGGCGCAACAGGGTTGGATCCCCCCCCGTCGGCGGTAGTGCCGGCGCCAGATGAGTCACGATCGGCGCGGCGGAATGTTCGTACAGCGCCAGGATCTCGTTCACCAGCTGATTGAGGTCTACCGTTCCCAGATTCAGGCCGGGGGCGCGAGCATAATCGGCGAAGGAATTCACCATGCTTTTCAACGCCGTCACCTGGTTGACGATGGTCTGCGTCGCCCGCGCCAGCATCGCCGCATCCGCTTCGGCGAGCTTGCCGGCAAGCTTGTGTTCGAGCCGTTCGGCCGAAAGCTGGATTGGCGTAAGCGGATTCTTGATTTCATGCGCCAATCGTCGCGCCACCTCGCCCCATGCCGCGTCGCGTTGAGCCTGGAGCAAATGCGTGATGTCGTCAAACACTACGATGAAATCGTTGCCCACCGTTGCCGGCAAACGCGTACCGCGCACCAGCAGAACCTGCTTGCCGTTCTTGCCGGCATATTCCATCTGAATCTGCCATTCCTTGGTGTCGACATGGCGAAACTGCTGTTCTACCTCCACGGCCAGCGCCTTCAGCGCCTCGTCGTTGAGCGCCCACTTGTAAAAGCGGCGCTTGCTCAGAACGGACAAGTCCACGCCAAGAATTCCCGCCGCGGCGGGATTCATGGTCTTGAGGCTGAGATTTTCGTCGAATGCCAGCACCCCGCTGGACAAGTGCGCCAGGATGCTTTCCAGGTACGCTTTCGCCGTTTCCAGCTGGCGCTGGTTGAGCTCGACCACGCCACGGGCCTCCGCCAGTTGCCGGGTCATGTCGTTGAACGACTGCATCAGGGAACCCAACTCATCCCGGCTGCTCACCGTCGGCATCACGCTGAAATCCCCCGAGGCGACGGCCTGCGTCCCTTTCGCCAGCAGTCCGAGCGGCGCGGAAAGGCGCGCGCTCAAAAGAAATGCCAGCGCAATCGAGGAAAGCAGTGCCAGCAGCAGTGCCAGCGTCAAGGTCAGCCCGTAGATCCGCTTCAACCCGAGCCGCGACACGGACAACTCCTGATAATCGCGATACACCGCCTGTACCGTTTCCGCGTCCTTGGCCAGCTGTGCCGGAACGGGCTGGAGCAACTGCAATATGCGAATGCTTTCATTCAGGCCAAGCACATTTACTGGAACAACAACCCGCAAATACAGCCCCTTCTCCGGAATAGCCTCGATCGCGGCGTAAGGCTGCTGCTGACGTACCTTGCGCAACAGCGCGGCGGGAGGGCGGTCAGGCAACAGGCCGACCGACTCGCTACCGGAGGAAAAAGCAATAATTGCACCGCGCGCACTAAACAGCGTCGCTTCCTGCACGCCAGCCTGTTCGCGCAGGCTGTTAAGCAACATCAAATGGTCGCCAACCGGGTGATCCGACAGCGACAGCGCCATGTTCTCGCCCTTTTTATTGAGGTCGCGCAGCTGGTTGTCGAGCACGCTGCGGCCCAGACTCAGGCCTCCTTCCAGCGCGTTATCCACGCGCACATCAAACCAGGACTCGATGCTCTTGCCGAGAAACTGCACCGAAACCCCATACACCAATACGCCGGGCAACACCGCCATCAGAACAAACATCAGAAGCAGCCGCAGTGTCAGCTTTGAACCGAAGACCTTCGCCTTGAGCTTGCGCCGCAGATTCCACAGTTGATAAAAAACCAGCGCCAGCAGGCATGCCGCCAATGCGCCGTTCAACCCGAGCAGCAGGGTATAGTACTGGGAAAATTCCGCGGTATTCGAGCTGGCGTTGGACAGCAGGTACAGTGCAACGGCGCCGAGGCCGACGCACAGGTAGAGGACGTACTTCATTGCGTCCGTCCGCCGTCACCAGTCCGCATCAGGGAGTAATATTCCAGCGGTGCCATTCCGAATCCAGGTTCCACTCTTTGGACGCCAGCGCATTCACCTGCAAGGGTTTGGGCAGCCGCGCCAAATCCAGCTTCATGCGCAAGCCGGCAACGTAGGCGGTGCGTTTTTTGGCCGAAGCCTTGTCTGCCACCAGAACCTTGTCCACGGCCGGAGCCTTGTCCGCTGCCGGAGCCTTGTCCACTACCAGAGCCTTGTCCACTAACAGAGCCTTGCTTGCCACCGACGGCTTCTCTGCCAGCAAGGATTTTTCGACCACATGCCACTCGTGCAACCGGCCCAATTCGCGCCGGGCATCGGCCAGGGAGGAAAAATTCTGATATTGGCCATTGACATTAAGCTGGTATTGGCGGGTCAGGGCATTGTAGCTCAGACGAAGGTGCCGTTGCGCAACGGCAATGGTTTCATCCAGCCAGTACCAGCGCGGCTTTTTGAGTTCAAAGTCGGCGATGAAATTGAGGGGAACCCCCTTGTTCAAAGCGTCTTCCAGCGCCGGGCTGAGGCTGACCTCCAGTTCCGCATTCAGCACAAAAGCGTCTTCAGCCGGTTCCAGCTCGGCGGATTTGACCTCGATGCCCTCAGCCCTTGCTGCCAATGGCAGGAATAGAAGCAGCGCCAGGACAATGACCGCGCCCCGGCCAAAAATCCTAGGATTTATACAAAAGCACATAATAGAACCCGTCGTGCTGCTGGTTGGGTATCAATTGCCCATTATCGGCCTCCGGCAAAGGCGGCGGCAAACAACGGGCATCCTCGTGCCGCGCCAGGAAGCGGGCGACCTGCCCCTGATTTTCCTCGGCAAACACCGAGCAGGTGGCGTACAGCAATTTACCACCTCTATCCAGAGTGCGCCACAGGGCGTCCAGGATTTCCGCCTGTTGTGCGGCAAAAGACATGATATCTGTTTCGCGCCGCAGCCACTTGATGTCGGGGTGGCGCCGGACCACGCCCGAAGCGCTGCACGGCACATCCGCCAGAATGCGCTGGAATGGCTTGCCGTCCCACCAGCCCCCGGGTTTTGCCGCATCTCCTGCGACGCAGCGCGCTTCGAGCTTGAGCCGCCGGAAATTCTGTTCGACCTTCTTCAGCCGTTCGGCGTCGTTATCCAGCGCGGTCAATTCGATCCCGGCCAGCTCCAGCAGATGTGCGGCTTTTCCGCCGGGGGCGGCACAGGCGTCCAGCACCCGCATCCCGTCGGCAACATCAAGCAGCCGTGCGGCCCACTGTGCGCCGGCATCCTGCACCGACACCGCGCCATCGGCAAAACCCGGCAATTTGTCGACCGCGACCGGTTGGTCCAGCAAAATCGCGCTTTCGCCGATTTTGCTGCCTGCCATGCCCTGCTGCGCGAGCAATGCGAGATACGCTTCGACGGAAGTCGCCCGGCGGTTTACCCTCAAGGTCATGGGCGGATGCTGATTATTGGCTTCCAGCAATGCGGCCCAACCGTCCGGATACTGCCGGCGCAGCTTGTCGATCCACCATTGCGGGTGAGAATAACGCCCCTCGTCGCTCGCTGCGGCCAGTTCAAGCAACGCGGGTCTTTTCCGCAGAAAATTGCGCAATACCGCATTAACCAGCCCCTTGGCCCAGGATTTTTTCAGTGCCGCGGCGGATTTGACGGCGTGATCGACCACCGCATGCCCGGCAGCCCGGCTGTACAGTAACTGGTAAAGCGCCACCAGCAGGAGAGCGCGTACCGTTTCATCCTGCAGGGGCTTTTCGATCAGAAGGTCGAGGATGGCTCGCAACTGCCCATAAAAACGCAGCGTGCCGTAGCTCATGTCCTGCGCGGCGGCACGCTGTTGCGGCGTCAGTGCTGCACTGCGGGAAAAAAGACTGTTGAGTGTCTGGTTGAGATTGTGTCCGGACAGGACTCGGGAAACCGCCGCGCTGGCTAGGCATTGAGCTTCGATCAAGAGGGCTTACCGGGCTTGGGCCATCGCCATCAGGCGCGCCACGCGCTCACTGGTGGCGGGGTGGGTGCGGAACAGGCCGCTCAGACCGCCGCCGGATAGCGGGTTGATGATCATCATCTGCGCCGTTTCAGGGTGGGCTTCGGCGGGGGAGAGCGGCAGCCCTTGGGCAAAACGCTCGATCTTGGCAAGGGCATCGGCCAGCGCGCGCGGGTCGCCGCTGATTTCTGCGCCGCCATGATCGGCTTCGAACTCGCGTGAGCGGGAAATCGCCATCTGGATCAATGCCGCCGCCAGCGGCGCAAGCAAGGCAACGAGTATGCCGGCGATGGGGTTGGCCGGACGGCCACCCTCGTCGCGCCCGCCGAAGAACATGGCAAAGTTCGCCAAGGCTGAGATCGCGCCGGCCATCGTCGCCGAAATGGTCGAAATCAGGATGTCGCGATGGCGCACATGGGCCAGCTCGTGCGCCATGACGCCGCGCAGCTCCCGCTCGGAAAGCAGCTGCAGGATGCCGGTGGTCGCCGCCACTGCAGCATGTTCCGGATTGCGCCCGGTGGCGAAGGCATTGGGCTGCGCCTCATCGATGATGTAAACGCGCGGCATCGGCAGATTGGCGCGACGCGCCAGATCGCGGATCGTGCCGTAGAAATGCGGGGCGCTGCTTTCATCCACTTCCCGTGCGTTATACATCCGCAGCACCATATCGGCGGAATTCCAATACGCCCAGACATTCATTGCCCCGCCGAACAACAGCGCCAGCAACATCCCTGTAACGCCACCCAGAATCGCGCCGATCGTGCCGAACAAAGCGACGATGGCGGCCATCAAAACAGTGGTTTTTAGCCAATTTCCGAACATTCAAACCTCGCGTCATTAACCATTGCAAAACCGCATCCTTATAATGGGCGCGGGTTTGCCAGAATTCAAGTGTCGAACCGTTGCCCCGGCTTCACCGAATTTCCCGTCAGGAAACTTGCCGCGGATAGCCGCTTGCCGCCCGCCTTCTGAATCCCGGTTAAAAGCAGGGCACCTTCGCCGCAGCCAACCAAAATGCCGCTCTTGTCCGCTTGAAGTATTTCTCCGGGCAGCCCCCCACTTTTGTCTGACGCACTTGCCTGCCAGATGCGCCAGGTTTCGCCCTGAAACCGTGCTTGAGCCAGCGGAAACGGATTGTAGGCGCGCACTGCACGAGCAAGTTCGGCGGCGTCTTTACGCCAGTCCAGCAAGCCTTCCGCTTTCGTCAGCTTGGCCGCATAGGTCGCCGTGCTACCGTCCTGGGGCTGCGCACTCAATGCGCCGCGCTCCATCTGTTGCAGCGCGGAAACGATCGCCGTTGCGCCGAGGTCGGCCAGCTTGTCGTGCAGCGTTTCAGCCGTATCCTGCCCGGCTATCGGTAGCGCCACGCGCAACAGCATGGCGCCGGTGTCCAGCCCCTGGTCCATTTGCATGATGGTGATGCCGGTTTCATGGTCGCCCGCCAGAATCGCCCGCTGGATCGGCGCCGCACCTCGCCAGCGCGGCAACAGCGAGGCGTGGATGTTCAGGCAGCCGAAGCGGGGGATGGTTAGCACTTGCTGCGGCAACAGCAACCCGTAAGCGGCAACGATCATCGCTTCGGCGTTGACGGCGGCAAGCTGCGCCTGGATTTCAGCGTCTTTCAGGGTCGCCGGTTGCCGCACGGTCAGTCCATGCTGCAACGCCAATTGCTTGACCGGACTTGGCGCCAGCTTCATGCCGCGTCCGGCAGGGCGGTCAGGCTGAGTCAGCACCAGGGCAATTTCGTGTCCCGCGTCGATCAGTGCGGCCAGAGCGGCCGCAGCGAACTCCGGCGTGCCGGCGAAAATCAGTCGCATGTTACAGGGTTTCCCGCATCAACTTCTTCATTTTATTCCGTATGCGGGCCTGTTTCAGCCGCGACAGGTATTCGACGAAGACCTTGCCTTTCAGGTGGTCGATCTCGTGCTGGACACAGATTGCCAACAGCCCTTCGGCTTTCAATGTAAAGGGCTTTCCATCGGCATCCAGGGCGCGCACCGTAACGCTCTCCGCTCGCGTGACCGTTTCATAAATGCCCGGAACGGAAAGACACCCTTCCTCGTGCTCCTTTTTCCCATCGCTGGCGGTGATTTCCGGGTTGATGAATACGTGCAGGTTGTTGCGCTCCTCGGAGATGTCCACCACGATGACCTGCTTGTGCACGTCCACTTGGGTTGCCGCGAGTCCGATACCGGGGGCGGCATACATGGTTTCCGCCATATTGGCCACCAGACGCCGGATTTTATCGTCTACCTCGGCAACCGGAGACGCCTCTGTATGCAGCCGCTCATCGGGATAATGCAGGATATGTAAAATGGTCATAAGTGCTTGCTTGTTTAATTAATTACATGCAAAATTCGACACAACCCCTGAATTCGTCAAGGATTGTCGCTTCCGTTAATGCCGATCAGGAACAAACCATCCTTCGAGGCCCGCTCATGAAAAAGCCTATTTTAGCTCTGATTTTGCTTTTCGGCTTAAGTTCGCTATCCGTAGCCGCCGACATAGCGCTACAGGACAATCCTCCCGATCACTATGTGGTCGTCAAGGGCGATACGCTTTGGGGCATTGCGGGCAAATTCCTCAAGGATCCCTGGCGCTGGCCAGAAGTATGGAAAATGAATGCGCAGCAAATCAAGAACCCGCACTTGATCTACCCGGGCGACATGATCGTACTAAACACGGCCAGCGGCTCTCCCGAACTGCGTCTGATCAAGGGGCTCGAAACCGTTAAACTGAGCCCGCGCGTCCGGGCCGAGCAGCTCGAAACAGAAGCAATTCCCAGCATTCCATTAACGGCGATCGGGCCGTTCCTCAGTCAGCCGATGGTTATTGCAGAAGGCGAGCTTGAAAAAGCCCCCTATATTATCGGCACGGAAGAAAACCGCGTGATTCTCGGTGCCGGCAATGCTGCCTATGTGCAATCCATCAAGGCGGGAGGAGCGCTGCAATGGCACATCTACCGTCCGGGCAAGGCGTTGGTCGATCCCGATACCGAAGAGACCCTGGGGTTTGAGGCCATCTATCTGGGCGACGCCAAAATCGTCCGGTTCGGCGAACCTGCGACGGTAAGCATTACCAAGTCTTCTCAGGAAATCAACATCGGAGACCGGTTGGTGGCGGCGAAGGAAAGCGTGGCCAGCGCTTACGTACCCCACGTACCGGAAAAGGCGATTAATGGCAGGATTATTTCAGCCTATGGCGGCATTGCCGAAGTCGGCAAGGGCGCCATCATTACCTTGAACAGGGGCGCACGCGATGGCCTCGAAATCGGCCATGTGCTGGCGCTTTACCGTCATGGCAAAAATGTCACCCCCGCCGAACACGACGAAACCTCGGCGGAAACCGTCAAGCTCCCGGACGAGCGTAACGGCCTGGCATTTGTCTTCCGCGTTTTTGACAAGCTGTCCTATGCCCTGGTAATGCAAAGCGATGGCCCGGTGCATGTGCTGGACGACGCGCGCACCCCCTGAACGCGGCATAAACCGTTCTAGATGGCTGCGCCTGTCGACGATGTCTGCCTCTGGGTGGGCCTAAGCCTGATCCCGGGGTTGGGTGGCGAAACATATCGCAAGTTGTTGCGCGCATTCGGCGGGCCGAAGGAAATTTATGCCGCACCCTATGCCGCCTTGTCGGACGTCGCCGACAAGAAAGTAGCCGATCACATCCGGCATGGCATCGACCAGGACATGTTTTCGCCGCTCGTCGCCTGGCTGGACAACCGACAAAATCATGTCGTTACCCTGGCCGATGCCGATTACCCCCAAGCCCTGCTGCAAATTCCCGACCCGCCGCCCCTGCTTTACGTCAAAGGGCGACGCGAACTTCTGAACCAGCCGGCGCTAGCCGTGGTCGGTAGCCGTAACGCGACACCGCAGGGGCTAGCCAACGCCGAATCATTTTCCCGGAACCTGAGCGACAGCGGGCTGTGCATTGTCAGCGGGCTGGCCTTGGGCATTGATGCAGCGGCCCACCGTGGCGGACTGGATGGAGCGGCCAGCAGTATTGCCGTGGTTGGAACCGGCCTGGATATTGTCTACCCTTCCCGCAACCATGCTCTGGCCCACGAGCTAGCGCAACATGGCGTCCTGATCTCCGAATTTCCGTTAGGCACCCAAGGCATGGCGCATAATTTCCCGCGCCGCAATCGTATCATTTGCGGCCTGGCTCTGGGCTGCCTGGTCGTCGAGGCTGCCATTCGCAGCGGCTCCCTTATCACTGCCCGTCTGGCCGTTGAACAGGGCCGGGAGGTTTTTGCCATTCCCGGATCGATTCATTCCCCCGTTTCCAAAGGTTGCCACGCCTTGATCAAGCAGGGTGCAAAGCTGGTCGAGTGCGCCAATGACATTCTGGATGAGTTGAAGTGGATCTCGCCGCAAACTTTTGCCGCAACGAATGAGGTTCTTGCCCTGGAAAGCGGCCCTCAATCATTACTGGATGCACTGGGGTTTGATCCTGCGGGGATAGACGAACTTGCCGCGCGCAGTGGCTTGACGAGCGATACCGTTTGCGCCATGCTGTTACAACTGGAGTTGGAAGGTCGGGTCGCCTGCCTGCCCGGCGGGCTTTACCAGCAGATCGTTCAACCCCGCTGAATTTCTCCCTGTCACCTGATTGAAGTAAATATTATGTTCGATATTCTAGTCTACTTGTTTGAAAACTATTTTGAGGTCAACGCTTACCCCGACGAGGGAACGCTTACCCGGGAACTCAGTGCGGCAGGCTTCGATCGCGACGAAATCAACCAGGCCATGGCTTGGGTCAATGGGCTGGAAAAGCTGGCTCAACAAAGCCAACGGCCAAGCTTGACAGCCTCGCGCGCGTACCGCCTCTATTCCAAAGAAGAGGGCGCCAAAATTGGTCCGGAGCCGCATGGTTTACTGTTATTTCTCGAATCTTCAGGCATTCTCAACGCCGTGCAACGTGAGCTGGTTATCGACCGAATCATGGCGCTCAACGAACATTCGGTTTCCCTTGAGCAGGTCAAATGGACTGTTCTGATGGTGCTGTCCAGCCACGGACAGGTGGGCGACTTCATGTTCATCGAGGATCTTTTGTTCGGTGATTCACAACCTACCATGCATTAACCTGGCAACAGGCCCTTGTCAATTTAGGCGGTTCTTCATTATCATCCGCGCTCACACCCACCTTAACCTTTGCGAGAGCGCATGCCTTCCAGCTTACTGATCGTCGAATCCCCCTCCAAAGCCAAGACTTTGAAAAAATATCTCGGCAAAGATTTCGAGATTCTCGCCTCCTATGGCCATGTGCGCGACTTGGTTCCGAAGCAGGGAGCGGTTGATACCGAACACGACTTCAAGATGAAGTATCAGTTGATCGAACGCAATTCCAAGCACGTCGACGCGATTATCAAAGCGGTGAAACTCGCCGATAACATCTTTCTGGCGACCGACCCGGATCGCGAAGGCGAAGCGATTGCATGGCATCTCACGGAAATACTGAAGTCCAAGAAGCTGCTAGCCAAGAAGGTCGTGAAGCGCGTGGTTTTTCATGAAATCACCGAGTCTGCGGTGCAGGCGGCCGTCGCCAATCCGCGCGACATCCTTATGCCGCTGGTCAATGCCCAGCAGGCAAGGAGGGCGCTCGATTACCTGGTCGGCTTCAACCTTTCGCCGCTGCTATGGCGCAAGATTCGCCGCGGCCTTTCCGCCGGCAGGGTGCAAAGCCCCGCGCTAAGATTGATTTGCGAACGCGAGATGGCCATCAATTCGTTCGTCTCGCAGGAATACTGGAGCGTCCATTTCGATACCCATAAGGCCAAGCAGAAATTTTCCGCCAAACTGTTCCAGCACAAGGGGGAAAAACTGGATCAGTTCAGTATCAGCACAGAGTCCGCACAAGCAAAAATCATCCAGTATCTGTCCGAAAAATCCGGCAATCAGGCGACGGTTGTCAAAGTCGACAAGAAGCGCAAGCAACGCCAGCCCACGGCACCCTTCACGACCTCCACACTACAGCAAGAGGCCGTGCGCAAACTCGGCTTCACCACAGATCGTGCCATGCGCATTGCGCAGCAACTTTACGAAGGGGTGGACACCGGAGGTGGAGCAGTTGGCCTGATTACCTATATGCGTACCGACTCGGTCAATCTCGCCAACGAAGCCCTAGACGAGATCCGCGACTATATCAGCGCCAAGTTCGAACCGGACTATCTACCCAAAGCGCCGGTCCAGTACAAGAACAAATCCAAGAACGCGCAGGAAGCGCACGAAGCGATTCGACCGACCTCGATCCTGCGCACGCCGGATAACGTGCGCTCTTTCCTCTCCGCCGATCAGATCAAGCTTTATGAAATGATCTGGAAGCGCACCCTGGCCTGCCAGATGAGCCCCGCAAAATTCGACACCGTCAGCCTTGATCTTGCGGTTGTAGACGAGAGCACGCTGTTTCGCGCAAGCGGCCAGACCCTGGTTTTTCCCGGTTTTATCGCGGTCTACCTGGAAAGTGAGGATGACCAGGAAGAGGAGGACGAAAGTAAACTTCCTCCTCTGGAGGCCGGCGACCAGGTTCCCTTGGACAAGCTGTATGGCGAACAACATTTCACCCAGCCGCCTCCTCGCTACACCGAAGCCAGCCTGGTCAAGACGCTGGAAGAGTACGGCATCGGACGCCCCTCGACCTACGCCAGCATCATCTCGACACTGCAGGCGCGGGAATACGTGCTGCTCGACAAGAAGCGTTTTTTCTCTACCGATGTCGGTACGGTGGTCAACAAATTCCTCACTGAGCATTTCGCACGTTATGTCGACTACGACTTTACGGCCAAGCTCGAAGACCAGCTCGATATTATCGCCAACGATGCAAAGGAATGGATACCGGTGCTGGCGGATTTCTGGAAAGGCTTCAGCAAGCAAATTGAGGAAAAAAAGAATATCGAGCGTAAGGACCTTACCCACGAGCAACTCGACGAAGCCTGCCCAAAATGCGGCAAGCCATTATCGGTGCGACTGGGCAAACGAGGGAAATTCGTCGGTTGCAGCGGCTACCCGGAATGCGACTACACTCGCAGCATGGACGGTGAGGTCACGCCCGATGAGCCGGTGGTGGTGGAAGGACGGTTATGCCCAAAATGCGGCAGTCCGCTGCATGTTAAGTCCGGCCAATATGGCAAGTTCATCGGCTGCTCTGCCTACCCCAAGTGCAAATTCCTTGAACCCCTGGAAAAACCCAGGGATTCCGGGGTAATCTGCCCGGAGTGCAAAAAAGGCAGCCTGATTGAGCGCAAAAGCCGTTATGGCAAGATGTTCTATTCCTGTAACACTTACCCGGATTGTAAATATGCGGTCTGGAACCCGCCGATCGCGGAACCCTGCCCGAAATGCGGCTGGCCGGTGCTGACTATCAAGACGACGAAACGCCGGGGCACCGAAAAGGTTTGTCCGCAGAAGGAATGTGGATTTGTCGAGCAGGTTGCTGTTGCCGACGAATAGCGCAAGGCTTTAAACCGTACGAGCATAAAAAGGGGCATTTAAGCCCCTTTTTTATTACTTTGCCGTTTCTATTATTCAGGCATCAGGCCGCGATGCGGCGCTTGAATTCGCCCGTCCTGGTGTCGATCTCAATCTTGTCGCCGATTTCGCAGAACAGCGCGACAGGCAACTCAAAACCGGTAGCAACTTTCGCCGGTTTCATCACCTTGCCGGAGGAGTCACCGCGAACAGCCGGTTCGGTATAGACGATTTCGCGGACGACCGTCGTCGGCAGATCAACGGAGATCGCCTTGTCCTGGTAGAAAACTACTTCGCAGGGCATATTGTCCTCGAGGTAGTTGATGGCATCACCAAGATTTTCCTGTTCAACTTCGTACTGGTTGTAATCTGCGTCCAAGAAAACATACATCGGATCCGCAAAGTACGAATAAGTTACCTCTTTGCGCTCAAGCAATACTACTTCGAACTTGTCATCCGCACGGTACACAGCCTCACTGGCGGAATCGGTAAGGAGGTTCTTCATTTTCATCTTGACTACTGATGCATTGCGGCCGGACTTGGTGTAATCTGCTTTGAGCACGACCATAGGGTTTTTGCCGATCATTATTACATTGCCTGGACGGACTTCCTGTGCGGTTTTCATGGCTCTTCCTACAGAATTAATTTAAGGTTGACGCGATAATAAAAAGCTGGCTATTTTAACTTACTATTGCAAAATTTCACCAAATTTGTTGCTAAATCTTCTTTTTCTGCCAGTTTGCCGGCCCAATCGCGAGCGTGGTTTTCCAGCTCGGCGCGGTGCGCCCATAGATTTTTCCAGTCCATTCCGCCCGCCTCACCCCGATTCCACTTTTCCGTAAATTCACGCAACATCTCTGCCACACCACGTGACAGGCCAACACAATACCGCCCCAGAAACGATTTCAGTTTGGGCCAATGCGCACCTTCCTGTTGCGGATAAATCTGCCAGGCCATCGGCCGTGCCGCCAGCTGTGCCCGAACAAAGGAGTCTTCTCCCCGCACAAAGTTAAAGTCGCATGCCCACAGGAGTTTGTCGTAAGTATCCTGTTCAAGAAAAGGTAAAACCCAGACCATAAGACGGCCTTTTTTGAAAAAGTTCCCTGGGACCAAGTGCGGATGGCCGAAAAACAACTCGATTTGCTTCGTCGCAATTCCCTCAGGAACTATGCACACAACCGGAGTTTCGGCTTCGGCCCAGCCTGAAAACAGATTGCTGACAGCCTTGTTTTCATAACAGAAAAGGGAAATTCGCGTTTCTTCCTTTTCTGGCGCGGGAAGATCAATCTCCCGCCAGAATTCATCTTTAAGGCGCGCATTCGATTGGAAATCGCGACGTCGATTTGATAGTCCATTTTCAGCCAGCAAACCACCCGTGCCAGATGAAAAACCCGGGAAAAAGAAATGCTTGGTCAGGGGTAACTGCGGATGGGGAGAGACAAGGCCATGGTGGCTGTCAACCCATTCCTCGGCGCTCAGATACTCTAGATTGATCCAGACCCGCCTGCGGTCATTCTTGGTGGCCATCGCCTCAACATAGGCAGTCGGCAATTTGCAGCCAAAGGCCTCTATCACGACATCCGCAGGTTCTACGTCGGCCAAGGCGTCAGTCCATTGCCTTATTTCCACGCCCCGGGAATACTGTATCGGCGATAGCGGATCAATCTCCGAACAAATCTTCTGAAAGCTTGTCAAGCTGTCCGTCCAGAGACGGACATAGAGGTGGTGTTCAGCGGTAAGCTGGCGGGCAAGCCGCCAGCAGACGCCAATGTCGCCGTAGTTGTCGACTACGGCACTGAAAATGTCCCATCTTGCGCGGGCATCGTCAGATGTCGAGGTTTCTTGCTCCAAGCGCATTGGTTTCGATAAAGGCACGGCGCGGCTCGACCTGATCGCCCATCAGGGTGGTAAAAATCTCGTCCGCAGTTATCACGTCTTCGATTTGCACCCGGAGCAGCCGTCTTACCTGAGGGTCCATCGTTGTTTCCCATAGCTGTTCCGGGTTCATTTCCCCCAGCCCTTTGTAGCGTTGAATACCCAGGCCACGTTTTACTTCTTGCAGCAACCAGTCCATTGCTTCCTTGAACTCGCTGACCGGCTGGCTGCGTTCTCCGCGCCGGATAATGGCTCCTTTTTTCAGCAAGCCCTGCAACACTTGGGCTGTCTTTATTAGCTGCGCGTAATCTCCGCTCTGCAGAAAGTCATGATCCAGGTAGCTAAGCCGCAGATTACCATGCTGCATCTTGCCGATTTTCAGGCGGCAGCGTTCGCTCGATTCATCGTAGTCGGCTGAAACGGTGTACAGCTTATTAGCCAAGGCTTTTTTCAGTTTCTCGGCGCTCGCATTTGCACTCGATATGTCGCTCAGATCCAGAGTTACATTTTTTAGTAGCGCATGCAACACCGGTTCCGCGATTATGCGGCTTAGGCGCTCAATTATCGCCTCGGCCAGAAGATATTCCTTTGCGACTTCTTCAAGAGCTGCCTTGCTGATGGGCTCTTTCCCGCCCTCGGTAATCAGCTCCGCTTCACTCATTGCCATTTGCAGCATATATTGCTTCAGCTCGTGATCATCTTTCAGGTAGCGTTCCTGTTTGCCGTGCTTGACTTTATACAAAGGGGGTTGGGCGATGTAAATATGGCCCCGCTCCACCAGTTCGGGCATCTGGCGATAAAAAAAGGTAAGCAGTAATGTGCGTATGTGGGAGCCGTCAACATCCGCATCCGTCATGATAATGATTCGATGATAACGCAACTTTTCCGGCGAATATTCATCCTTGCCGATACCCGTACCCAGAGCAACGATTAGCGTCGCTATTTCCTGGGATGACACCAACCGGTCAAAACGTGCGCGCTCGACGTTTAGAATCTTTCCTTTTAGAGGCAAAATCGCCTGAAATTTTCTATCCCGACCTTGTTTTGCCGAACCGCCAGCAGAATCACCCTCTACCAGATAAATTTCGGATAAAGCCGGGTCTTTTTCCTGGCAATCCGCGAGTTTTCCCGGTAAACCCATTCCATCCAGCACGCCCTTGCGACGAGTCATCTCGCGCGCCTTGCGGGCTGCCTCACGGGCGCGGGCTGCATCAAGTATTTTTCCGCAAATAATCTTGGAATCTATGGGATTCTCAAGCAAATACTCAGAAAGCTTGGTTGTAACGACTTCCTGTACAACTGGCATTACTTCGGACGAGACCAGTTTTTCCTTGGTTTGCGAAGAAAATTTTGGTTCCGGCACCTTGACTGACAAAACACAGGTCAGTCCCTCGCGCATATCATCGCCAGCGGTTTCGACTTTTGCCTTCTTTGCCAGCTCATTTTGTTCGATGTAATTGTTAAGGGTGCGGGTTAGCGCGTTGCGCAACCCTGTTAAATGTGCGCCCCCATCGCGCTGCGGAATATTATTTGTAAAACATTGAACTGTTTCCTGATATGAATCGTTCCATTGCATCGCCACTTCTACCGTTATCCCGTCTTTTTCCCCCTGCGCGTAAAATATTTTGGGATGAAGAACCGACTTGCTGCGGTTTATATATTCGACAAACCCCTTAACTCCTCCACTGAATGCAAAGTTATCGCTCTTTCCGCTACGTTGGTCGACCAGCTCAATACGCACGCCATTATTAAGGAATGATAATTCTCGCAGGCGCTTGGCTAAAATTTCATAATGAAATTCGACCGAACCAAAAATTTCTTCGTCTGCCATGAAATGCACGTCTGTACCATGTTTTTCTGTTTGGCCAAGTAATTTAATGGGTTCTATCGCTGCGCCGCGCCTGAATTCAAGAGCATGCATATTTCCATCCCTGCGTATGGTCAGTTTCAACCACTTTGACAATGCGTTGACGCAAGACACCCCTACTCCATGTAAGCCGCCTGAAACTTTGTAGGAATTGCTATCAAACTTGCCGCCTGCATGCAGTTCGGTCATAACAATTTCAGCAGCAGATCGCTTGAATTCGTCATCTTCTTTAATTCCTGTCGGAATCCCGCGGCCATTGTCATGCACGCTGATCGAATTATCCGGATGGATAACCACTTTGATGTCGTCGCAATATCCCCCGAGCGCCTCATCTATAGCGTTATCCACCACCTCGAATACCATGTGGTGTAATCCCGAGCCGTCACTGGTATCGCCTATGTACATGCCGGGGCGTTTACGCACCGCCTCCAGGCCCTTCAATATTTTAATGCTATCGGAAGTATATTCAGCCATTATTTGTAGGTTCCACGTGAAACAATTTTTTTGATTTAGATGCGCATGGGCATAACAACATATTTAAAACATTCATGCCCCGGAACGGTAAATAATCCACTACTATTAGCGTCGCCAAAAGAAAGAACGATGGATTCGTCACCCAGATTAGTTAATACATCCAACAGGTAATTAACATTAAATCCGATATCCAGCGGATTGCCAGCATAGTCAACTTCGATTTCTTCTTGTGCTTCCTCTTGTTCATTGTTATTGCAAATAATACGCAAACTATTTTGCGTCAGAACCAACCTGACACCCCTGAATTTTTCATTGGAAAGAATGGATGCGCGTTGTAAAGATTGCAACAGGAGAATTCTGTTAATCAGCATCTGGTTTTGATAGCCAGATGGAATAACCCGGTTGTAATCAGGAAATTTACCTTCGACAATTTTTGACACCAAAACGATATTTTCAAAGGAAAAGCGGGTCTGATTTTGCCCAATCTCAATTGTCACTTCATCATCATTATCGCCAAGCAATTTAATCAATTCTATTACGGTCTTACGCGGCAATATCACTTCTTGAGGAAAATCTCCTGAAGTTTCATCAGTTTTTTCCAGTGGGAAACAAGCCATACCAAGACGATGTCCGTCTGTAGAAACGACTCGAAGAAGGTTAGTATCCACAACCAGTAGCAAGCCATTCAAATAATATCGGATATCTTGCTGCGCCATTGCATACTGAACTTGATTCAGTAAGTTTCTCAATATTTTTTGACTGATTTTAATGCACGTCTTCTTTTCACCAGTCAGCACCAATTTAGGAAAATCATTGGCGGGTAAGGTTTGCAAGTTAAACCGGCTTTTTCCAACCTTGATTTGCAATCTTGTCTCGTCATTTTCTAAGTATATTTGCGAACTTTCTGGAAATGCACGACAAATATCCTGGAGTTTCTTGGCAGCGGCGGTAATAGAGAAATCTGGCAAATCATCTTGGCAAACGGATGTAGCAGTAATCTGTATTTCCAAATCAGTTGCTATTACAGATAAGGTTTCTCCATTTTTTTCAATAAGAACATTGGAAAGAATGGGAAGCGTATGGCGTTTTTCCACAATACCTATTACAGCTTGAAGTGGTTTTAGAAGTGCATCTCTGTTTGTTTGTATTAATAACATATATATATTCCTAATACTAAATAATAAGCCGTATCCAATATCTGTATAATTTTAAATTATCTTTAATAATTAGTTTGTTGAGTAACCATAAAGCTTGTGGATAAGACTACTTGAGTTGATGGATAAATTGGGTATCAAAGTTGGTCAGTAGTAAAAATATAATTTATAAACATTAAATCCACATGGTTTAGCTACGTAAAATTTGCAACAGTATTTCAAAATCGCGGCTTATAGCTGAATCTAAATTTTTTAATTCGGTAATTTTTTTGCATGCATGTATGACTGTTGAATGATCCCGTCCCCCAAATGCCTCACCGATTTCCGGATAACTAAGTTGTGTAAGTTCTTTTGCCAGTGACATGGCAATCTGCCTGGGCCGAGCGACATTTCTTGAACGTTTCGGAGAAAACATTTCAGCGACTTTGATTTTATAGTAATCCGCGACTGTTTTTTGAATATTATCCAGTGAAACCTGTCGGTTTTGAACGGCAAGAAGATCTTTTAGGGCTTCTTTCGCCAACTCTAGGTTTACGGGGTGATTCGTAAAACGGGAATAGGCTAGAACACGTTTGAGAGCGCCTTCCAATTCTCGGACATTGGACCTAATTTGCTTGGCAATGAAAAAAGCGACCTCTTCTTGTAATTTTATCTCTTCGGCTAAGGCTTTCTTCAACAGGATAGCTACGCGCATTTCCAGTTCAGGGGGTTCAATAGCAACAGTCAGTCCCCAACCAAAACGAGAGATAAGCCTATCCTCCATGCCGGATATTTCTCTTGGGAATGTGTCACAAGTAATGATGACCTGCTTGTGTGACTCTATCAATGCATTGAAAGCATAAAAAAATTCTTCCTGGGTACGATTTTTTCCGGCAAAGAACTGAATGTCATCAATCAATAGCAGATCGAGGGAGTGGTAATAGCGCTTAAATTCATCAAAAGTCTTGTGCTGGTAAGCGCGTACTACATCTGAGACATAACGTTCAGCATGTAAGTAGCTAATTTTGGCTTTGCTGTTTTGCTCTTGTACCAGGTTGCCGATAGCCTGAATTAAATGTGTTTTACCTAACCCCACCCCGCCATAAACGAAAAGCGGGTTGTAAGCGGCGCCGGGATTCTCTGCAATCTGTATGGCGGCGGCCCGCGCAAGCTGGTTGGCTTTTCCGGTTACAAAATTTGAAAAGGTAAATAACGGATTGAGACGCGACGGATCGGTCTTGGTTCGTTGCAGTGCGGGTGCGACCGTAATTGTTGGTGTCGGAGTTGCAACGTTATTTTCAACAGCATTATTGGGCTGAGAAAGCACCAGTGATAATGGCGCGGAAAAATATTCTTCTGCCATTTTTTCTATGCGCCCCAGAAATTTGTCTTTGATCCATTGCAGAATAAAGCGATTTGGGGCAATCAGTCGCGGTGCGCCATCCAGGATGTCAAATTTGAGCGGTTTAATCCATGTATTGAATTGCTGTGGGGGCAACTCTTCTTTAAGATTATTTACGCAATCAAGCCAAAAACTTTCCATTGGGGAATTTAAAAAACATCCAGAAGTTATTTGTTGAGATGGTTTCGGTTGGGTATTTTGAAGAAACGACCCTAAAAAATATCACGCGGCTATAGCATTTGTCCTCTAGCATGAAGCGTCATTTGAGCATTTTTAAGACAAGCGAGTCGGGACAAAGTCAGAAAGCCAAATATCGAAGACCCTGATAGGATTGCGACGCATCCCATGATATTAATTGAGGCAGCTTCTTGGTGGCAGGAGGAATGCCTGTAACACCTAATACATTCTATCCGCTTTATATAAACTTATCCACAAGGTGGGCGGATAAAAACAGTTTGACAAAAACACCTTAAAGGTAGTCTAATCCATGGTTTTGGCTTAAACAAGATATTGGGGTAAAAAATGAAACGCACTTATCAACCGTCCGTAATCAAACGTAAACGTACCCACGGGTTTCGTGCTCGGATGAAAACGTCTGGGGGTCGTGCCGTGATTAGAGCTCGGCGCGCCAAAGGGCGGGCTAAACTCAGCGTTTAGTTGTTGGCAGAAGTGCCGGCCATCCATGCTTTTCAGAAAAGCAAGCGGTTAAGAGAAACGGATGAGATATCATCCGTTTTTTCGTTTAAATGCCAAGCATATGGGCAATATCTACGAGTGCTGGTAAGGCCAAACAACGTTGGCCATCCGCGTTTCACTGGAATAATCAGAAAAAAAACCGCTCCGCTCTCCGTGACCAGGAACTACATTAAACGCTGCCTGCGCGAAATGTTCAGGCGAAATCAAAACCTGTTCGGGGGGTTGGATGTTGTGGTGCTGACCCACAAAAGGTTTACCGGAAAGTCGTTCGATCTGGTTGAACAAGAATTCTTGCAGTTGGTCGGCGAACTTCAAAAAAAGTTGGCGAACACATAAATGTCACGCGTGCTTGTCGGATTGATTAGAATCTACCAATATTTGATTAGCCCTCTGCTTGGCCCGCGCTGCCGGTTTACTCCGACCTGTTCCGAATATTCCTGTCAGGCATTAACCAAGTTCGGTTTGCTAAAAGGGGGCTGGCTAGGCATCAAAAGGATTTGCCGCTGTCACCCGGGAAACCCTGGCGGACCCGACCCGATACCATAATATTACTGAGGCAAGATGGATACTAAACGGCTGATTTTGTTCATTGTACTTTCGTTTTCTATATTGTTGCTCTGGGATGCTTGGCAGAAAGAGCAACATCCCGCGCCAGCCGTATCTGTTGTTCAGGAAAAACGCGGGATCATGCAAACCCCCGCGCCCTTAACACAAGCTGCAGATACTTTGGCGAAGGAGGCAGGAGGAAAGCTAGAGTCGGGTGAAAAAATCAAGGTCTTGACCGATGTTCTTTACGCCGAGATTGACACCCTTGGCGGCGACATCCGCCGGGTCGAACTGCTTAAACACCGCGACACGCTAGATAAAACCAAGAGATTCGTACTGCTGGAGGACGACCCCAAGCACCTTTATATTACGCAGACCGGCCTGATCGGGAGCGGCCTGCCTACGCACAAGACGCTCTTTACGGCGACAGCAAAGCAATTTGAACTTGCTGATGGTGCGAACGACATACAAGTGAGGCTGAACTGGTCCAGCACGAACGGGATCAAGGTAGACAAGGTTTTTACCTTTCATAAAGGCAGTTATGCGGTCGACGTCGGTTATGAGGTTAATAACGGGAGTGCGGTCAGACTGGAGCCGAGTGCGTATTTCCAAATAACGAGAAATGGCCAGGCTCCGTTGGGCGGGCCAAAGTTTGTCTCTACGTTTACCGGGCCGGCAATTTATACCGACAAAGAAAAATTTCAAAAAATCAAGTTCTCGGATATTGAAAAAGGGGCGGCGAGCTACCCTAAGCAAAGCGATGATGGCTGGGTTGCCATGCTCCAGCACTATTTTATCAGCGCCTGGCTGCCGGCTAACGGCCAGCCACGGGAAAATTACGTTAAAAAACTGGGCGATGACTTGTATGCTGCCGGTGTGATTTTACCTATGGGCAGAATTGATCCGGGCAGCAAAAAAGAAACCAAGGTTAGATTTTATGCGGGACCGGAAGAACAAGACCATTTGAGCAGGGTTGCCCCCGGATTGAACCTGGTTGTTGACTATGGCAGATTGACGGTGATTTCTGCACCGCTGTTCTGGGTTTTGGAGCTGATTCATAAGGCCGTGCAGAACTGGGGCGTGGCCATCATACTTCTGACAGTTTTAATCAAGTTGGCGTTTTATCCGCTGTCGGCAAAAAGTTACCGCTCTATGGCGCACATGCGAGAACTTGGGCCTAAGCTGCAAAAACTCAAGGAGCAATACGGCGATGACCGCCAGCGCCTCAACACGGCAATGATGGAACTGTATAAGACCGAGAAAGTCAATCCGCTGGGCGGTTGCCTCCCGGTCATCGTTCAGATTCCGGTATTTATCGCGCTTTACTGGGCCTTGCTGAACAGCGTCGAAATGCGCCAGGCGCCATTCATGCTGTGGATAAATGACCTGTCGGCCCCCGACCCCTACTATATCCTGCCGATCCTAATGGGCATCACCATGTTCGTTCAGGCTAAGCTCAATCCTGCGCCACCCGATCCGATTCAGGCCAAGGTTATGATGGTCATGCCGCTGGCGATGAGTATTTTCTTTTTCTTCTTCCCGTCTGGCTTGGTTCTGTACTGGGTGGTAAGCAACGTCTTGTCCATTTCCCAGCAATGGTATGTCACACGTTGCGTTGGAAGGGAAAGAGCGGCGGCCAAGGGGCATGCCAAACACTGACGTCATCGCCGCCATCGCAACCGCCCCTGGGCGCGGCGGCATCGGGGTGGTGCGTGTTTCCGGTAATGGGTTGGCGGATTTTGCCCTTGTGGTATTGGGCAAAACCCCGAATCCACGCGTCGCTACCCTGTGCAATTTTCTTGCGGCGGACGGTAACACCATAGATCAGGGCGTCGCCCTGTTTTTCCCCGCCCCTCATTCCTATACGGGTGAAGATGTTCTCGAGTTGCAGGGCCACGGCGGCGATGCCGTGCTGCGCCTTGTGCTCGACCGCTGCCTTGAACTGGGTGCGCGGCCTGCGGAACCAGGAGAATTCACTAAACGCGCGTTCCTTAATAACAAAATGGATCTGGCTCAGGCGGAAAGTGTTGCCGACCTGATCGACGCTTCAACAACGGAAGCGGCAAAATCCGCGATGCGTTCCTTACGGGGCGAATTTTCTGGTGCTGTCCACCGTCTGGTAGATAGCATGATTAATTTGCGCATGCTGGTTGAGGCGACGCTGGACTTTCCGGAGGAGAATGTTGACTTTCTTGCCGAGTCTGATGCTTTTGGCCAGCTTGCCGCGATAAGGGCGCAGCTCGACAGCGTCTTCCGCCAGGCCCGGCAGGGTAGTCTGCTCCGCGAAGGCTTGCATATCGCCTTGATCGGCCAACCGAATGTGGGAAAATCCAGCCTGCTTAATCTACTTGCGGGTGAGGAGGTCGCAATCGTCACCCCCGTGGCGGGCACCACCCGCGACGCAATTCGTCAGCATATCGAAGTCGAGGGTGTGCCGCTGCATTTTATTGATACAGCCGGATTGCGCGACACCGAGGACGAGGTAGAAAAAATCGGCATCGCCCGTGCCTGGAGTGCCATCCGTCAAGCAAATGCCGCGCTGCTTCTGGTTGATGCGGCACAAGGCGTGGCCTCTGCCGACCTGGAAATCATCGCCGCATTGCCATCTGGGCTGCCCTTGCTGCGAGTTTTCAACAAGATCGATCTGCTTGGGCAGGCGCCGAGGGTTGTCTGCGCCGAAGGAACGACAGACATCTACCTTTCTGCCAAAAACGGGGCCGGGATTGATCTGCTCCACCAGCAATTGTTGCGCATTATAGGCTGGCAGGGTAGTGGCGAGGGTGTTTTCATGGCGCGGGCGCGGCACTTGAGCGCGCTGCATGAAGCGGAGAGCCGCCTTGCCTTGGCGTCGGCGTGTAACGGCGCTCGGATCGAGCTGTTCGCGGAAGAGTTGCGGCTGGCCCAAAACGCACTTTCCAGCATAACCGGCGAATTTACTGCAGACGACTTGCTTGGCGAGATATTTTCCCGGTTTTGTATCGGAAAATAGGGTTTCACGTGAAACAATAGAAATTCTGGGGTATGATTCGACCTCTTTGATTCCGTAACCGGCAAATTCATGTTTTATCCTACCCAGTTCGATGTGATAGTCATTGGCGGCGGCCATGCCGGCGCCGAGGCCGCACTGGCCGGCGCCCGGATGGGCATGAAAACGCTGTTGCTGACGCATAACATCGAAACGCTAGGCCAGATGTCCTGTAACCCATCCATCGGCGGGATAGGCAAGGGCCACCTGGTAAAAGAAGTGGATGCCTTGGGCGGGGCCATGGCTGCCGCGACGGATGAGGCGGGCATCCAATTTCGCATATTGAATTCAAGCAAGGGCCCGGCGGTGCGCGCGACCCGCGCACAGGTGGATCGGGTTCTTTACCGGCAGGCAACGCGGCTCCGACTGGAGAATCAGCCAAATTTATGGCTGTTCCAGCAGGCGGTAGATGATTTGCTACTTGAGCAGGACCGGGTTGTTGGTGTCGTCACCCAACTCGGTTTGCGCTTCCGGGCGCAAGCGGTAGTGCTTACGGCGGGGACTTTCCTGGCTGGCCTGGTTCATGTCGGGTTGTCGAACTATAAGGCGGGCAGGGCTGGGGACCCGTCTTCAATCACCTTGGCGCACCGTCTGCGCGAGCTGGCTTTGCCGGTGAAGCGCTTCAAGACCGGCACTCCGCCTCGCATCGATGGGCGGTCCCTGGATTATTCGGTGATGGCGGAGCAACCGGGCGACAACCCGGCGCCGGCATTTTCTTTTCTCGGCGACCCGGCCCAACATCCGCGCCAACTGCCGTGCTGGATTACGCACACCAATCAGCGTACTCATGAGATTATCCGCGGCGGGCTGGACCGTTCCCCCCTCTACACCGGCGTGATTGAAGGAGTCGGCCCGCGCTACTGCCCATCTATAGAAGACAAAATCACGCGTTTTTCCGGCAAGGATTCGCACCAGATTTTTGTCGAACCGGAGGGGCTGGGCACCCACGAGATCTACCCGAACGGTATTTCAACCAGCCTGCCATTCGATGTGCAGGTGGACTTGGTACGCTCGATCCGGGGCTTTGAAAACGCGCACATTACTCGACCCGGCTATGCTATCGAGTACGATTATTTTGATCCGGTAGGGCTGAAAAACTCACTGGAAACCAAAGTGATCCGAGGCCTTTTTTTCGCGGGACAGATCAATGGCACTACCGGCTATGAGGAGGCCGCGGCACAAGGCATTTTGGCCGGCATCAACGCCGGCCGGTCGGTGCAGGGAAAAGAGACGTGGTATCCGACGCGGGATCAGGCATACATCGGGGTAATGGTAGACGACCTGATCACGCGCGGCGTAGTCGAGCCTTACCGTATGTTTACCAGCCGCGCCGAATACCGCCTGCTGTTGCGGGAAGACAATGCAGACTTAAGGCTAACCGAGGAAGGGCGGCGCTTGGGCGTGATCGACGATGCGCGCTGGCAGCACTTCGAGACAAAACGCGAAGCGATTGCAATTGAGCAGGAGCGCCTGAAAAGCACTTGGGTAAATCCCAAGCTGCTGCCCCAGGAAGATGCGGAAAGAGTGCTGGGCAAAAGCATCGAGCGAGAGTATTCCTTGCTCGACCTGTTGCGTCGCCCTGACGTTGATTACCGAAACCTGATGACGTTGCCGTATGCCGGGCCGGGGGTATCTGACCCCAAGGTGTCGGAGCAAGTAGAGATTCAGGCCAAGTATCAAGGGTATATTTCGCGCCAGCTTGAGGAAATTGCCCGCCATCTGCACTATGAAACCATGGCGCTGCCGCCGGATATGGATTACCGCGAAGTGCACGGACTGTCTATCGAGGGGCAGCACAAGCTGAACCAGCACAAGCCGGAAACGCTCGGCCAGGCAGCGCGCATCTCCGGGGTCACTCCCGCCGCGATTTCGGTGTTGCTGGTGCATTTGAAACGCGGGGCACAGGATATCAAGACCGCTTTTAAGAGGCACGCATGAATCTGGAAGAACAACTGGTTTCCGGGTTGGCACAGTTGGGCCTCCCGCTGGATGCGGTGGTACAGCGGCGCCTGCTCGGCTATGTCGCCCTGCTGCAAAAATGGAACAGGGTCTACAATCTGACCGCGGTGCGCGACCCGCAAAAAATGCTGGTACAGCATCTGCTCGACAGTCTGGCGGTGTTGCCCCAGATACACGGGCGTCGAATCATCGATGTTGGAACCGGGGCTGGCCTGCCAGGAATCCCGTTGGCGCTGGCGGACCCGGCTTTGGCCGTCACCCTGCTGGACAGCAACCACAAGAAAACCACATTTCTTCGGCAGGCGTGTCTGGAGCTGGGTTTGACCAACGCCACCGTGGTTTGTGAACGGGTAGAAGCGTGGCGGCCGGAGGAAAAATATGATGTGGTGATCTCCCGCGCCTTCTCCGACTTGGCGGAATTCGCGGATTTGACGCTGCACTTGTGCAGCAACGATGGGGTAATGCTGGCAATGAAGGGCGTTTATCCTTATGAGGAGTTAACCCGGTTGCCGGCACGCGTTGCACTGCAATGCGTGGAGCCGCTCATGGTGCCGGGCCTGGATGCTGAGCGGCATCTGATACTGCTGCGGCCGGTTGAAACCGAAGCAACAACAGCATAGGGCGGGGCGATGGCAAAAATTCTTGCAATAACGAACCAAAAGGGCGGAGTGGGGAAAACCACGACCAGCGTCAACCTTGCTGCCAGCCTGGCAGCGACCAAGCGGCGCGTGTTGCTGATTGATCTTGACCCGCAGGGCAATGCGACCATGGGGTGCGGTGTCGACAAGATGGTCTTGGCGCAAACGGTTTACCATGCGTTGCTGGAAGAGAAAAGCCTTGCGGAGGTGCGTGTCGTCGACACCTGCGGAAAATTCGATCTTATTCCTGCCAATCGCGAGCTGGCCGGCGCGGAGGTGGAGCTGGTGCAGGAGCTGGCGCGCGAGTGGCGCCTGAAAAAAGCCTTGAGCGAAGTGGAGAATGAATACGATTACATTTTGATCGACTGTCCGCCAGCCTTGAATCTTCTTACCGTCAACGCGCTGTGTGCCGCCCATGCGGTGATGATTCCGATGCAGTGCGAGTACTATGCGCTTGAGGGCCTGAGCGATCTGGTGCAAACCATCAAGAAGGTTCGTGCAGCGCTAAATCCCGAACTGGAAATCGAGGGCTTGTTGCGAACCATGTTCGACCCGCGCAACACGCTGGCTCAACAAGTATCCGAACAGCTACAGCGCCATTTTGGCGACAAGGTTTACCGCACCGTAATCCCGCGCAATATTCGGCTGGCAGAAGCGCCAAGCTACGGGGTGCCGGTGTTATTGCATGACAAAGGGTCGAGGGGCGCATTAGCATATTTGGCGCTGGCAGGCGAAATGGTGAGAAAGTGAGAGAAGAATGGTGAAATTAAAAGGGTTGGGGCGAGGGCTTGATGCCCTGCTGGCAGGTAGCGGCGAAGAAAATCACAAGAAAGATGCACCGCAAAATTTGAGTTTGGACCGGATGCAGCCCGGTAAATATCAGCCGCGCACGCATATGGATCAGGAGTCGCTGGCGGAACTGGCGGCGTCCATCAAATCCCAGGGGATCATGCAGCCCATTCTGGTGAGGGCGCTGGCGGACGGTGGCTACGAAATTATCGCGGGCGAGCGCCGTTGGCGCGCGGCCCGCTTGGCAGGGCTGACAGAGGTGCCAGTGCTGGTGCGCGAGGTGCCGGACGAGGCGGCATTGGCAATGTCTCTGATTGAGAATATCCAGCGTGAAAACCTCAACCCGCTTGAGGAGGCAACCGGTATTCAGCGGCTGATAGATGAATTCAGCATGACTCACCAGCTTGCGGCGGACGCCGTGGGACGGTCGCGCAGCGCCGTTAGCAACCTGTTGCGCCTGCTCAATCTGGCGGCCCCGGTGCAGGAAATGCTGATGCACAGCAAGCTCGACATGGGCCATGCTCGCGCTTTGCTAAGCCTGTCCAATGCAGCGCAGATTTCCGTTGCCAATGAAATTTCCGGCAAAGGGCTGTCCGTGCGGGAAGCGGAGAAGCTGGTACGACGCCAGCAGCAGCCAGCGCCGAAGCCCGAAGCGCAGCCAGACCGGGATATTCTGAGGCTGCAGGAAAGTTTGGCGGAAAAGCTGGGCGCCACCGTGGCGCTGAAAGCGCAGAAGAACGGTCGGGGCAAGTTGGTTATCGGCTATGACAGCCTGGAGCAGCTGGACAGTATCATAGGCAGGCTGGGAGCTGCAGAAGGTTGACCCACCCCGCATCAATTTAAGCTGACAATTCCATTAGCCAGACTAATTGATTTGGCTCAACCAAAACGGCTGAACCCTACGCAGAAATTGACGTATAGGCAAGAGTGAACTAAAATCGCGGCTCATTTTGACAACGACATGCAGATGGACGCGGCTCACCGTGTGGTGGGTACGCAGGCAATCATTGCGATCTTCAGTGCGGCGTTGTTGTATTATCTGCTGGGAAAAGACGCCGCAAAAGCGGCTTTTTTTGGTGGCGTAGTGGCAACAGCCAATGGCCTGATCTTTCTAAGAAAAATCAGGCAGGCCGAGAAGGCTGCTATAACGGCCCCAATTAGCGCGATGTCGCTGGTTTATTCCGGCATAGTCACAAGATTCATTCTGGTTTTGATGTTATTTGGTCTGGGATTCGGCGCTCTGCATTTGCAGCCCGTGCCGGCCCTGTTCGTTTTTGCGCTGGCGCAACTGGCCTACGGATGGGGCCTTAGAAAGAGTTATAAGGACATACTGTGAGCGAAGCACATATGGCAATGGTGCCATCCGACAACCCGGTGATGTACATCCAGCATCATCTCGCCTACTGGAAAGTGGGCGAGGGCTTCTGGACGTGGCATCTGGATACGCTCCTGTTCGGCGCTTTGACCGCGCTAGTCCTCATGATTGTTGGCAGGATGGTGGCTAAAAATCTCAGTGCCGAGGCACCCACCGGCCTGCAGAGCTTTCTCGAGCTGATGGTCGAGTTCGTCGACAAGCAAGTGAAGGAAAGCTTTCGTGGTCACAGCCCGCTGATTGCGCCGCTGGCGCTAACGATATTCATGTGGGTGTTCCTGATGAACGCCATGGATTTGTTGCCGGTCGATCTGCTGGCCTTCATCGGTAACCTGGCGGGGCTGGAACTGCATGCCAAAATGGTGCCTACGACCGACCTGAATACCACCTTCGCCATGGCAATATCGGTATTTGTCCTGATCGTCTATTTCAGCATCAAGGTTAAGGGCGTACTAGGCTTCGGCAAGGAATTCCTTTATTTACCCTTCGGCAAATACCTGATGCCGGTCAATATCATCATGAAATTGGTCGAGGAACTGGCCAAGCCGGTGTCGTTGGGCATGCGGCTGTTCGGCAACATGTATGCCGGCGAGCTGATATTCCTGCTGATTGCGTTATTGCCTTTCTGGGTGCAGCCGCTACTGTCGGCGCCATGGGCGATCTTCCACATACTGATTATTACGCTGCAGGCCTTTATCTTCATGATTCTGACGATAGTTTATCTGTCGCTGGCGCACGAAGAACACTAAGTTTCAATTACTTTTTAAATAGGAGCAATCATGGAAATTTACGGTATGACCGCTTTGGCTGTCGGGATTATTCTCGCTGCAGCAGGCCTGGGTTCCGCCCTGGGATGGGGTATGATTTGCGCGAAGACGCTGGAGGGCATCGCACGCCAGCCTGAAATGAAGCCGGAGCTGATGAAAAATATGTTCTTTTTCGGTGGCTTGATGGAGGCGTTTCCGATGATCATTCTTGGCCTGTCCATGTGGTTTGTGTTCGCCAACCCATTTGTGCATTGATTGGGCAAAAGAATCGGTAATTTTTAGCCGGGGTTAACAAGTGAACGTAAACGCAACTATCATCGGACAGCTGATTACCTTCTGGATACTCATCTGGTTCGTCATGAAATACGTCTGGGGGCCGATTACCTCCATGATGGACGCCCGCTCAAAGCGCATTGCCGACGGGCTGGCTGCGGGAGAGCGCGGCAAGCTGGAACTGGAGCTGGCTTCGAAGCGCGGCACGCAAGTGTTGCATGATGCCAAGCAGAAAGCCTCCGAGATTCTTGCCCAAGCGGAAAAGCGCGCCGGCCAGATCATCGAGGAAGGCAAAACCAACGCTAAAGTCGAGGGTGAGCGCCTGCTGGCGGGCGCCAAGGCCGAAATCGAGCAGGAAGTGCATCGTGCCAAGGAGAGTCTGCGCCAACAGGTGGCGGATCTGGCCGTGGCCGGTGCGGAAAAAATTCTGCGTCGCGAGATTGACGCCAAGGCTCATGCCGACCTGCTGACTTCGATCAAGAGCGAGCTATAAGGGATATCATGGCGGAAGTCACCACAATAGCCCGGCCCTATGCCGAAGCGATCTACCGAATTGCCGAGCAGGGCGGTGCGCTCGATAAATGGTCACAGATGCTGGGATTTGCGGCAACGGTCGTCGCCGATCCGCAGATGCAGGCGGTGATCGGCAACCCCAAGCTGACGGCAGTGCAACAGAAAGAAGTGTTTCTGGCGGTGTGCGAAAAAAATCTGGATGAGCAGGCCATCAACATGGTGAGCCTGTTACTGGAAAATGGCCGCCTGACCCTGTTGCCGGTGATCTGCGAAATGTATGAGCAGCTCAGGGCGCAGCATGGCGGGGTGATGGAGACGGAAATAGTCAGTGCTTACCCCCTGAGCGACGCCGAGAAACAGGATTTGGTGCGTCGCCTGGAATCCAGATATAAGCGCAAGGTCGAAGCGACCGTAACCCTGGACCCCAACCTGATCGGCGGCATCAGAATTGTGGCGGGAGACGTCGTGATTGACGCGTCGGTGCGCGGCCAACTACAAAACATGGCGTTTACGCTCAAAAGTTAGGAGAGATCATGCAGTTGAATCCCTCGGAGATCAGTGATCTGATCAAGAGCAAAATCGAAGGCCTGGCCACCACGGCCGAGCCGCGAAATCAGGGCACGGTCGTATCCGTGACCGACGGCATCGTCCGCGTTCATGGTCTGAGCGATGCGATGCAGGGCGAGATGCTGGAGTTTCCCGGCAACACATTCGGCTTGGCGCTCAACCTGGAGCGCGACTCGGTCGGCGTGGTGGTGTTGGGCGAATACGAGCACATCACCGAAGGCGATACCGTCAAGTGCACCGGCCGTATTCTGGAGGTGCCGGTAGGCGAGGCGCTGATGGGGCGGGTGGTGAATTCGCTGGGCCAGCCTATCGACGGCAAGGGCCCGATCAACGCTACGGAAAAGGCGCCGATCGAAAAGATCGCGCCGGGCGTGATCGCTCGCCAATCGGTATCTCAGCCGGTGCAGACCGGACTCAAGTCAATCGACGCCATGGTGCCGATCGGGCGCGGCCAGCGCGAATTGATCATCGGCGATCGTCAGACCGGCAAAACCGCCGTGGCGATTGATGCCATCATCAACCAGAAAGGCACTGGCGTGATCTGCGTCTACGTTGCGATCGGCCAGAAGGCTTCCTCGATCTCCAACGTGGTGCGCAAGCTGGAAGAGCACGGCGCCATGGGCCACACCATTGTGGTGGCCGCAACCGCGTCCGATTCTGCCGCGATGCAGTATATTGCGCCCTATTCGGGCTGCTCGATGGGCGAATATTTCCGCGATCGCGGCCAGGACGCGCTGATCATTTATGATGACCTGACCAAGCAGGCCTGGGCTTATCGGCAAATTTCCCTGTTGTTGCGCCGTCCGCCGGGCCGCGAGGCTTATCCCGGCGACGTGTTCTACCTGCACTCCCGCTTGCTGGAACGTGCGGCCCGGATCAATGCCGCCGATGTGGAAAAGCGCTCCGGCGTCAAGGGCAAGACCGGCTCGCTTACCGCGCTGCCGATCATTGAAACCCAGGCTGGCGACGTTTCGGCATTCGTGCCGACCAACGTGATTTCGATCACCGACGGCCAGATCTTTCTGGAAACCGACCTGTTCAACGCCGGTATCCGCCCGGCAATCAACGCCGGCCTGTCCGTGTCCCGCGTCGGCGGCGCAGCGCAGACCAAGGTGATCAAGAAGCTGGGCGGCGGCATTCGCATGGCGCTGGCACAGTACCGCGAGCTGGCTGCATTCGCGCAGTTTGCTTCCGACCTCGACGAGGCGACCCGCAAGCAGCTGGAGCGCGGCAAAATGGTTACCGAACTGATGAAGCAGGCCCAGTTCGCTCCCATGACAGTGGCGGATATGGCGATTACGCTGTTTGCAGTGAACAGGGGCTATCTTGACGACGTCGACGTGAAAAAGGCGTTGGCCTTCGAGGCGGCATTGCATGCGTTCATCAAGAGCAAATACAAGGCAATGCTGGACAAGATCGAAGAAACCCATGAAATGGATGCCGAAGCAGAAAAAGCATTGGGCGCGGCGATCGATGATTTCAAAGCCAGTTCTGTTTACTGAGTGCAGGAAAATTCACGGCGGAGTTGACTGATGGCTGGCGGTAAAGAGATTCGGACCAAGATCAAGAGCGTCCAGAATACCCAAAAAATCACCCGTGCCATGGAAATGGTGGCGGCATCCAAAATGCGCAAGGCGCAAGACCGGATGCGTGCCGCACGTCCCTATGCGGAAAAAATCCGCAATGTGGCTGCGCACATGAGCCGCGCCAACCCGGAATACCGCCACCCCTTTCTGCTGAAGCGCGAGGAGATGCTCCGCGTCGGGATTATCGTGGTGACATCGGACAAGGGTTTGTGCGGCGGTTTGAATACCAACGTGTTGCGCATGGTGCTGGGCAAGATCAAGGAGTGGGAAGGCAACAAGCATGACGTGGAGGTCTGCGCTATCGGCACCAAGGGGCTGGGTTTCATGCAGCGCATTGGCGCCAGCGTGCTGTCCCATGCTACCCATCTGGGCGATACGCCACACATGGAGAAGCTGATCGGGCCGGTGAAAGTGATGCTCGACGCCTACAGCGAAGGGCGTATCGATGCGCTGCATATCTGCTACACCCGATTCGTCAACACCATGAAGCAGGAACCAGTGATGGAGCAATTGCTGCCCGTCAGCGGCGAAGCGCTGGGCAGTGCAACCGGCCACTGGGACTACATTTATGAGCCGGATGCAAAGCAGGTGGTGGACGAATTGCTGGTGCGCTACATCGAGACCCTGATTTACCAGGCCGTGGCGGAAAACATTGCATCCGAACAGAGCTCCCGGATGGTGGCGATGAAAGCAGCCTCGGATAACGCCGGTAACGTTATCGAAGAACTCAAGTTGATCTACAACAAAACCCGTCAGGCCGCGATCACCAAGGAGCTGTCCGAGATCGTCGCCGGTGCCGCAGCGGTTTAAGCGAACAATTGCATTTATTAAGGAAGTAATGATGAGCCAACACCCAAAAGGGCATGATGGAAAAATCGTACAGATCATCGGTGCGGTGGTGGACGTGGAGTTCCCGCGCGAATCCATGCCCAAGGTCTACGACGCACTCAAGCTGGCCGATGTGAACCTCACGCTGGAAGTGCAGCAGCAGCTCGGCGACGGCGTTGCGCGGACCATCGCGATGGGCACGACGGACGGACTGCGTCGCGGCATGACCGTGATCAATACCGGTGCGCCGATTTCCGTGCCGGTCGGCACCAAGACTTTGGGCCGCATCATGGATGTGCTGGGCAACCCGATCGACGAGTTGGGTGAAATCGGCAACGAAACCAACTGGGCGATACACCGCAAGGCTCCGGCGTTCGACGAGCTGTCGCCTTCTACCGAACTGCTCGAAACCGGCATCAAGGTGATCGACCTGATCTGCCCGTTTGCCAAGGGCGGCAAGGTGGGCCTGTTCGGCGGCGCGGGCGTGGGCAAGACCGTGAACATGATGGAGCTGATCCGCAACATCGCGGTGGAACACAGCGGCTACTCGGTGTTCGCCGGTGTTGGCGAGCGGACTCGCGAGGGTAACGACTTCTATCATGAAATGAAGGAAGGCGGCGTGCTGGACAAGGTTTCCCTGGTTTACGGCCAGATGAACGAGCCGCCTGGCAACCGGCTGCGCGTAGCGCTGACCGGCCTGACCATGGCGGAATATTTCCGCGACGAAGGCCGCGACGTGCTACTGTTCGTCGACAATATCTACCGCTATACCCTAGCCGGCACCGAAGTGTCCGCACTGCTGGGCCGGATGCCATCCGCCGTGGGTTACCAGCCTACCCTGGCCGAAGAGATGGGCCGTCTGCAGGAGCGCATCACCTCCACCAAGAAAGGCTCGATTACTTCAATCCAGGCCGTCTATGTGCCGGCGGACGATTTGACGGATCCGTCGCCGGCAACCACCTTCGCCCACCTGGATGCAACCGTGGTGCTGTCGCGGCAAGTGGCCGAGCTGGGCATCTATCCCGCGGTGGATCCGCTCGACTCCACTTCCCGCCAGCTCGATCCGCTGGTCGTGGGCGAGGAGCATTACAACGTTGCCCGTGCGGTACAGTCCACCCTGCAGCGCTACAAGGAACTGCGCGACATCATCGCGATTCTGGGCATGGATGAGCTGGCGCCGGAAGACAAGCTGGCGGTGTCCCGCGCCCGCAAAATCCAGCGCTTCCTGTCGCAGCCGTTCTTCGTTGCCGAGGTATTTACCGGATCCCCAGGTAAGTTTGTCTCGCTCAAGGATACGCTTGCCGGATTCAAGGGCATCGTCAATGGCGAATACGACCATTTGCCGGAGCAGTCCTTCTACATGGTCGGCTCCATCGAAGAAGCCGTAGAAAAAGCGAAAACCATCTAAACAAGGCGAACCGATAATGGCGATGACAATGCACGTGGACGTGGTAAGCGCCGAATGCTCGCTTTTCTCCGGTTTGGCGGAATTCATTGTCGCGCCGGCAGAAATGGGTGAAGTTGGCATTTACCCACGCCATACGCCGCTGATTACGCGGATCAAGCCGGGTGCCGTGCGGATCAAGCGGCCCGACCAAAACGAAGAGGAACTGATTTACGTGTCTGGCGGCCTGCTTGAAGTCCAGCCCCAGACCGTGACCATTCTTGCCGATACCGCTGTGCGTGGTCGCGATCTGGACGAGGTCAAGGCGCAGGAGGCCAAACAGCGGGCGGAAGAAGCGATGCGTGACCGTTCGGCGTTGATCAGCTATGCTGCAGCTCAAGCCGAGCTGGCCGAGGCGGTCGCACAGTTGCAAGCAATCAAAAGGCTGCGCCAGCAGAAATAAAGCGGTGAAGCCAGTCGGGTAATAGCAAAAAGGCAGCCTGAAAAGCTGCCTTTTTGGTTTGCGGAAGGGGGGCTACATGCAAACTGAATTGAATATCGTCATACTGGCCGCCGGCAAGGGGACACGCATGGTCTCCGACCTGCCGAAAGTTCTGCACCCTCTCGCAGGCAAGCCATTGCTCTTCCACGTCGTAGATACCGCACGTAAACTCAATCCCTCCAGGCTGCTGGTCGTTTACGGCCATGGCGGTGACGCCCTGCCTAATGCTTTTGCTCAGCGCGGGCCAACATCTCCGCACGGGAGCAAGGAAATCATCTGGGTTCAGCAGGAGCAGCAACTGGGAACCGGCCATGCCTTGCAGCAAACCCTGCCTGATTTGAACGAAAACGGGTTTACCCTGGTTTTGTTCGGCGACGTTCCGCTGATCTCGGAAGAAACACTGCGTGCCTTGCTCAATATCAAACCGGGCGAAGTAGGGCTACTGACCGTGACGTTGCCAGATCCGGCAGGATACGGGCGCATCGTGCGCGATGCGCAGGGCCGGGTAAAGGCTATCGTGGAGCACAAGGACGCCAGCGATGCGGAACGGGCGATCCTGGAGATCAATACCGGCATCATGGCGTTGCCGACCCGGGAGCTGAAGCAATGGCTGGCCACCCTGCGCAACGACAATGCTCAAGGTGAATATTATCTTACCGATGTCGTCGCCCTGGCCGTCAAGGATGGGAAGACAGTGAGCACATGCCACCCCTGCCGCCAATCGGAAGTGCTAGGCGTCAACGGCGCGGCACAACTGGCCCAGCTGGAAAGGTTATATCAGCACGAAATTGCCGCCAGCCTGATGGAGCAGGGCGTACGGTTGACCGATCCTGCGCGGATCGATGTGCGCGGGGAGTTGACCTGTGGCCGCGACGTTGCCATCGACGCCAACTGTATTTTTGAAGGCAGGGTGGATTTGGGCGATAATGTGACGGTCGGCGCCAATTGCATATTGCGCGATGTCAGCGTGGCGACAGGAACCCGGATTGCGCCGTTCAGCCTGATCGAGCAGGCGCAGATCGGGGCAGACGGCCGCATCGGCCCATTTGCCCGCATCCGGCCCGGTACCGTGCTGGCGGCAGAGGTGCACATCGGCAACTTTGTCGAATTGAAAAACAGCCAGGTTGATTGCGGCAGCAAGATCAACCACCTGAGTTACGTGGGCGACACCACGGTGGGCAAGAACGTGAATATCGGCGCCGGCACCATCACCTGCAACTATGATGGAGTCAACAAGCATCGGACCGTGATCGAGGACGATGCCTTCGTTGGTTCAGACACCCAGTTGGTGGCGCCAGTCACCGTCGGCAGGGGGGCAACCATCGGCGCCGGTTCCACGATCACCAAGGATGCACCGGCTGATGAACTCACGCTGTCTCGATCTGCCCAGGTAACCGTCAAAGGGTGGAAGCAGCGGGCGCGCAATATTAAACGGAGGCGGGGTTAAAAGCATGTGTGGAATCATTGGAGCGGTAGCGCAACGCAATGTCGTGCCGATCCTGCTGGAAGGCTTGAGGCGTCTGGAATATCGCGGCTATGATTCGGCCGGTCTGGTTGTCGCGGCTGGCAATGCCCTGACACGGCTAAGAAAGCCCGGGCGCGTGGCTGAGCTCGAGGCGGAAATCAAGAAGCAGAAAACCCACGGCCACCTTGGCATCGCCCACACCCGCTGGGCCACTCACGGCGCACCGACAGAACGCAATGCCCACCCCCATGTCAGCGAAGACTCACTTGCGGTAGTGCACAACGGCATTATCGAAAATCATGAGTCATTGCGGCTGCGCTTGCGCGACATGGGCTACAGATTCACCTCCGACACTGATACGGAGGTCATCGTTCACCTGATCCACCACCATTACCAGCAGGAAAAAGACCTGTTCCGCGCTACCCGTCTGGCGGTTGCCGAGCTGAAAGGCGCCTATGCGATAGGCGTGATCTGCGCCGATGCGCCGAACAAGCTGGTGTGCGCCCGTGAGGGCAGCCCGCTTTTGATCGGGGTTGGCATCGAGGAACACTTCATCGCCTCGGACCAGTCGGCGCTGTTGCCGGTCACGCAAAAAATCGTTTATCTGGAAGAGGGTGATGTGGCCGAAATCGGCTTGCTCGATTTCAAAATCTTCGACCGCGACGGCAAACTGGCCTCCCGTCCGGTGCAGATTAGCGAGCTCAGTGCGGAGCGGGCGGAACTGGGCAGCTACCGGCATTTCATGCAGAAGGAAATCTTCGAGCAACCGCGCGCATTGGCGGAAACACTGGAAGCTACGTTGGGTTACGGCAACCTCGATCCGAAAATATTCGGTGAAAAAGCCGAGCAGGTGCTCGGTGCGATAGATAGCGTAACCATCATAGCCTGCGGCACCAGTTTTCACGCCGCAACGGTGGCGCGATACTGGCTCGAAGGCGTTGCCGGCATCCCTTGCAGCGCCGAGGTGGCGAGTGAATATCGCTACCGCGACAGCGTGCCCAACCCGAAAGCGCTGATCGTGACCATTTCCCAGTCGGGCGAGACCGCCGACACCGTGGCGGCGTTGAAGCACGCCAAGGCCAACGGCCATGTTTACAGCCTGTCCATTTGCAATGTGCCGGAAAGCGCGCTGGTGCGCGAATCGGGCTTGCGCTTTCTGACCCGGGCCGGTCCAGAGATCGGTGTGGCCTCGACCAAGGCATTTACCACCCAGCTGGCCGCATTGTTCCTGCTGGTGCTGGTGCTGGGCAAACTACGCGGCCGCATCAATGCCGCGCAGGAAAAAGCGCACCTCGACGCATTGCGCCATCTACCGGCCATGATCAGCCAGGTGTTGCTGCTGGAGCCGCAGATCGAGCTCTGGGCGGAGCGCATGGCATCCAGGCACCATGCCCTGTTTCTCGGCCGCGGCCTGCATTACCCGATCGCCATGGAAGGTGCGCTGAAGCTGAAGGAAATTTCCTATATCCATGCTGAAGCCTATCCCGCCGGCGAACTGAAGCACGGCCCGCTGGCTCTCGTGGACAGCGACATGCCGGTGGTCGCGATCGCCCCAAACGACGCCTTGCTGGAAAAGCTGAAGTCGAATTTGCAGGAAGTCCGCGCGCGCGGCGGAGAGCTTTATGTGCTCGCGGACCAGGATAGCCAAGTATCGCCTCAGGAGGGAATGCACCTGATCAAGTTGCCGGAGCATGCCGGGTTGCTGAGCCCGATCCTGCATACGGTGCCGTTGCAGATGCTGGCCTATCATACCGCCTTGCAAAAGGGGACGGACGTGGATAAGCCGAGAAATCTGGCAAAATCCGTAACTGTAGAATAGAGAGGACGAGCGCATGGCGGTGATCGCAGTATTCAACCAGAAAGGCGGGGTCGGAAAAACCACCACGACCCATAATGTGGCGGCAGCTCTGGGCGTTCTGGAAAAACAGCCGTTGGCCATTGACCTTGATCCCCAGGCGCATCTGACGCTTTCGTGCGGGTTTCATGCCGATTCCCGGCATGAAACCATCGCCGCTTTTTACCGTGAGGGCACGGTGCTGTCCCGGCTGGTGCAAGACGTTTCCAGCGGAATGCGCTTGATTCCCGGGCACATGGAGTTATCGAAGATCGACGCGCTATACGGAAAAAGCGTGAGCATTTCGTCGCGTTTGCGCGAGGGGCTGCAGGAAAGTCTGGCATGGGAAGACAGCCCGATTCTGATCGACTGTTGCCCGATGCTCGGCGTATTGTCGCTGAACGCGATTTTTGCCGCCGACCGGGTGCTGATCCCCGTGTCGGCGGATTTCCTGTCGATGCAGGGGGTGGAGCGCCTGGACGCCGCGCTGAACGTGTTGGAGAACGTGCTCAAACGCAAAATCGAGCGCAAGGTGGTGATAACCCGTTTTGATTCCCGCCGGAAGTTTTCGCATCGCGTCCATGAACAATTGCTGGCGCGCTATGGGGATAATCTGTGTGAAACGCGCATATCGGAAAATGTCAGCTTGGCGGAGGGCCCGGAGCAAGGCAAGAGCGTGTTTGATTTTGCTCCTCATAGCCAGGGAGCGAAGGATTACATGGCGCTGACGGCGGAATTGCTGGAAAAAGGATTCATCCAGTAGCAAGGCGTATTTCGCCCCACCTTGCTCCATGCGGCATCGCGATGCCTGAGTCGCGGCGTTATGCCGTGCCGGATTTTCGGGCCAGACCGTGTTTCAGGGCAAAAGTAGCAACTTGCACCCGGTTGTCGAGCTCGAGTTTCTCCAGAATGCTGCGCAGATGGTTGCGCACCGTGTTGTCGGAGAGCCCTAACTGTTCCCCCATCGCCTTGTTGCTCAAACCCAGAGCCACCAGGCCGACAATCTCCGTTTCGCGGGACGAAAGTTTGCTGCAGGCGTCTGGCAGCGCCATTTCCCGCATGCTTTCATCCAGTACCGGGGTGTGGAGCGATCCCCCCCCCTGAGTAACGGCGGATATCGCTTGAAAAATTTGCGCCGGCTCGCTGGTTTTTAAAACATAGCCATCAACACCTTGCCGGATGGCCTCCCGGATTTCGTGCGCTTCCTCCGCGCTGGTCAGCATAATCACCTTGATGCCGTATCGTCGCAGTTCGGGAATCAGGGCCAGTCCATCTTCATCGCGCAGGTTGCGGTCCAGCAGGGCCGCCTCGGCTCTGCCGCCCTCCTTAAGCCAGTCCAGAACGTTGCCTATCGTGGCGAACTGACCGACAACCGCGATGCCCTCTTCACTGGTTTCAAGCAGGTAGGACAATCCCTTGCGAAACAGCGGGTGATCGTCGATCAGGATGACGGAAATGCTCATGACAGGCGGTTTTACAGGCCTACTTGCTGGCGTGCTCCGGCCTTGCCTTCTTGATCAGCTGATCGAGGGTGGACAGCAAGCCGGCGTGGCCACCGGCAGCCGATACCGAGGTGCGGAATTTGCCATCCACAATGAGGGTGGGAACCCCGCTGACGCCATAGGCCTGGGTCAGCTGTTTCGAGCGCAGAGCCTCGCTCTGGACGGAAAATGAGTTGTACGTGTCGGCAAATTTTTTCCGGTTGACGCCGTGTTTTTCAGCCCAGTCGAATACGGCATCGTCGTCGTCGAAACGCATGTGTTGTAAATGGATGGCATTGAAAAAGGCCTCATGCAGTTTTTCGGTCAGCCCCATGGCCTCGAAGGTAAAGTACGCCTTGGCCGAGGGCGCCCAGGAGGCGTTGAAAATTGCCGGCAAACGACGGAATACGACATCCTTGGGCAGATGTTTTGCCCATTTGTTGATTTCCGGCTCAAGATTAAAGCAGTGTGGGCAGACATAGGAAAAAATTTCCAGTACTTCGATTTTTTTGCCGGTTTCAACTGGCTGGGGCAGGGCGAGCAGTTCATATTCCCTGCCTGGTTGAATGTCGGCTTTTGCCGTGAGTCCGGCGAGGGATAATGCGATGACCAGGAAAAGGCGTAGCGAAAAGAGGTGAAAGAGGCGGTTTGTGAAATTCATTGTCTGCTCCAGGATAATGATAATAAATCAGGCCGCTAATGCGCCGAGGCTTCGTGAATCTTGACCAGGCTGAATGGAATTTTGTTCTGCTCAAGCAGCGTGCGCGAGTGGGCGATTTCCTCGTCGTTGGCAAAAGGTCCGACCCGAACACGGTGCCAGACGCCCTTGTCGGGAACGCTGGTGGTCTGGATGCCCGCTTCCAGGCCGAGCAGGGCGAGCCGTGCTTTCATGTTGTCGGCCTCGGCGGCTGCCTGAAACGAACCGACCTGAAGAAAAAAGCTGTCTTTTGCGGCGCTCTCCTGCTTGGTCGCCTGCTTGATCTCCTTCTCGGAAACAGGTTCTTCGCTGCCGGGCAGGATGGTGTAGAAATCAAACCGGGGCTTGCCGCCGGGCTTGTCATTCTTGCCGGCAGGGTCGGCCACAACCGGCGCGGCCGGAGTCGCTTTTTGCGCATCAGCCGCATTTTTCTCCGGGGTTTTGGCCGAAACGGCCGGCGGCTTGTCGCGGCTGACGAAAGGCTTGGGGCTGAAATTGACATACAGGGCGACGCCGACCGCCACTGCGAGGCCGACAACCAGCCCGATCATGATGCCGGCAAATAATGGGTGGCCCTCTTTTTTTGGGGTGGAACGTTCAGATTTTTTGTAATCGCGGCTCATCGAGTTTTACCAGACCTACATTTTTTTCGGGCAGCCAACGCCAAGCAGCGTCAGACCGTTGTGCAGCACCTGGCGGACAGCGGAAACCAGCGCCAGTCGAGCCATGCGCAGGCTGCTGTCGGCAACCAGAAACTGCTCCGCATTATAGTAACTGTGGAAGTCGCCAGCCAGATCCTTGAGATAATAGGCGATCAAATGGGGAGAAAGTTCCCGCGCCGCGCTTTCCACCACGCCGGGGTAGTCGCCCAGCAGATTCAGCAGCGCAAGTTCGTGCCCGCCGGTCAAGGCACCGGTTGCCGCACCGGCCAGCTCCGCCGCATCGCCGCCCCATTGCCCCAGCACGCTGCAGATGCGGGCGTGAGCATACTGGATGTAATACACCGGGTTTTCGTTGCTCTGCGATTTGGCCAGTTCCAGATCGAAATCAAGGTGCTGGTCGCTCTTGCGCAGCACGTAAAAAAACCGCGCCGCATCGTTGCCCACTTCCTCGCGCAGTTCGCGCAAAGTCACAAAATTGCCGCTGCGCGTGGACATCGGCAATTTTTCCTCGCCGCGCCAGAGCACGGCGAATTGCACCAGGGCAATGTCCAGCCGGTCGGCGTCCAGTCCCAGCGCCGTCAGCGCGCCTTTGACGCGGGCAATATAGCCATGGTGATCGGCGCCCCAGATATTGATTACGCGCTCGAAGCCGCGCTCGAACTTGTTCAGGTGATAGGCAATGTCGGAGGCGAAGTAAGTGTAGAGGCCGTTCTCGCGCTGAACCACGCGGTCTTTCTCGTCGCCGAAGTGGGTGGAGCGGAACCATTTCGCGCCATCCTGCAGGTAGATGTGGCCGTGCTTCTCCAGCGTGGCGACGACGCGCTCCACCAGGCCGCTGTCGAACAGGGATTTTTCCGAAAACCAGGAATCGAATGTCACGCCGAACTCGGTCAGGTCGTTGCGGCAATCCCCCAGTTGTTCGGTCAGGGCAAAGTTGTGGATGTAGGCATAGTCCTCGCCCAGCAGGCTTTTGGCATTGGCGATAAGGGCGTCGAGGTGGCCTTCGGCATCTTCCTCGTGGGCCGGCACGCTGTCCATGATGGCGCCCGGCTGGTGCACATAGCGTTCGCCGTGCGCTTCGTGAACCAGGCGCGCCATGTCGCGGACGTAATCGCCCTGATAGGCGTTGGCCGGAAAGGCGATGTGGACGCCATTCCATTCCAGGTAGCGCAGCCAGGTGGAGAGCGCCAGAATGTCCATCTGCCTGCCGGCATCGTTGACGTAGAACTCGCGGGAGACCTTGTAGCCGGCAGCGGCCAGCACGTTCGACAGGCTCATGCCGAATGCCGCGCCGCGCCCGTGGCCGACGTGCAGCGGGCCGGTCGGGTTGGCGGAAACGAATTCCACCTGGGTTTTTATTCCGTTGCCCAGGTCGTTGCAGCCATAGCCTTCGCCTTGCGCCAAAACCTGTTTGACCGCCAGTTGCTTGGCTGCCGACGTCAAAAACAGGTTGATGAAGCCGGCGCCGGCAACCTCGGTTTTTTCCACGTAGGGCGAAGCGGGCAGCGCGGCCAGCAGACGCGCCGCAATTTCCCGCGGATTGCCGCGCAACGGGCGCGCCAACTGCATTGCCAGATTGCAGGCAAAATCGCCATGCTGCACCTGTTTGGGGCGCGAGATTTCAAAAGCGACGCCGGATTGCTCCGGCGCGACCTGGCTTAATGCCTGGGTAAAAAGTTCGGTAAGATGGTGTTTCAAGGGCGGCTACTCGTACATAAAGGCCGTATTTTAACGGCTATTTGGCATCCCTGCACTAAAACTCCCGAGGAGGGCTAAAACGTTCGCTGTTATCGCTTCAAACAAGATTGCCCATTGGCGTTCAGAGCCGGTTTGGCGGCAGGCTGACCGCGGCGGAGGTCTCGCCCGCCCGGGCGCCATTGCATAACTTGCGAGGCAATGCGCAGGTAAACCCCTGCATTGACCATTGCGACAACCTAGACTAGACTGTCCATTCTATTTTGTTTGGGTTTCAAGGAGCATCGTGTCCAATCCGGAAGACAGCACCGACACTCGTACGCGCCTGATCCAGGCGGCCAGGGAAGCCTTCATGGAGAGGGGTTACCGGGTCAGCGTGGATCGCATTGCGGCGCGTGCCGGCGTGGCGAAACAGACGCTCTACAATCACTTTCCAAGCAAGGATGATCTGTTCAGCGAAGCGGCCACCCTGGCTTCCGCCGCCATTATGGTTACGCTGGACGGCCAGACGGACGATGTGCGCGCATCCCTGCTCCGCTTTGCCGCGTCTTTCCGCGAGAAGGTGCTGGGCGACGAGGGGCTGGCCATGTTCCGCGCCCTGACTGCCGAGACGACCCGCTTCCCGGCGCTGGCACAGGCTTTCTTTGCCAAGGGCCCCGATCAGACTGCGTCCCGACTGGCAGATTTTCTTGGCCGTGCCATGGCCGACGGCCGCCTGCGCCAGGACGACTCGCGCCTCGCCGCGGAAATGCTGATGGGGATGCTCAGCGGCATCGAGCATGTACGCCGCCTTTGCACTGCCCCCCCGCCGGAAGTCGCGGAAAACACCCGAATCGCGCAGATCGTGGACTGCTTTCTGCGCGCCTATACGCCAATTAAAAATTGAGGAATCCAACATGAAGCGAAAAATTCTGCTGATGTTTTTGCTCACGGCCGCACTTGCGGGCTGCGGTGACAAGGGCGACAAAAAGGCCGGCGGCGGCGCAGGCGGTTCGACCATGCCACCGCCGGAAGTCGACGTCATCGCTGTGGTGCCCGGCTCGGCCACGATCACCCAGGAACTGCCGGGCCGCCTGGAAGCCTTCCGCACCGCTCAGGTGCGGGCGCGGGTGGAGGGTATCGTCGAGAAGCGCCTGTTCGCCGAGGGAACGGATGTGAAGGCCGGCAGCACTCTGTTCCGCATCGATCCCCGCAACTACCAGGCTTCTTTCGATGCGGCCAAGGCCGATCTGGCCGTCGCCAGCGTGACGCTGGAGCGCTACCAGCCCCTGCTTGAAATCAAGGCGGTGAGCCGGCAGGAAGTCGATCTGGCCGAGGCCAGGGTGAAACAGGCCGAAGCCGCGGTAACGCGCGCCCATCTCGACCTGGAGAACACCGCCGTGCCGGCGCCGATTTCCGGCCGCATCGGCCGCGCACTGGTGACCGAGGGGGCGCTGGTGGGCAAAGGCGATGCGACTCATCTGGCCACCATCGAGCAGATCGACCCGATCTACGCCAACTTCACCCAGCCGGGCGGCGATCTGTTGCGCCTGAGGCAGGCCGTGAAAGCGGGCAAGCTCAAGGAGGCGGAGCGGGCCAAAGTGGAGCTGATCCTGGAAGACGGCAGCGTCTATCCGCTGCCGGGCAAGTTGTTGTTCTCGGATCTGGCCGTCGACCCGGCCACCGGCAGCGTCTCCTTGCGCGCCCTGTTTCCCAATCCCCGGCATGAATTGTTGCCCGGCACCTTTGCCCGCATCCGCTTCCCCGAAGCGATTGCCGACCAGGCCATTCGCGTACCCCAGCGCGCCGTTCAGTCCGGCCCGCAAGGGCAGTTCGTGATGGTGGTGGACGCCGAGGGCAAGGCCGCGCCCCGTCCGGTGAAAACCGGCGGCATGAGCGGCGGTGATTTCATCATCGCCGAGGGATTGAAGGGCGGCGAGCTGGTGATCGTCAACGGCCTGCAGAAGACGCGCCCCGGCGCCCCGGTAAAGGCCGTGCCGTGGAATCCGAACGCCATACCCGCCGCGCAGCCGACGGCTGGCGCCAAGAAATAGGGGTAGCGTATGTTCGCCAAATTCTTCATCGACCGCCCGGTCTTCGCCTGGGTGATCGCCCTGGTGATCCTGCTTGCCGGCGGTCTCGCCCTCAGGGGGCTGCCGCTTTCCCAGTACCCGGCAGTCGCCCCGCCTTCCATCGCCTTCAATATCACTTATCCGGGCGCTTCGGCCAAGGTGGTCGAGGATACGGTCACGGCCCTGATCGAGCAGGAAATGAACGGCATCGAACACCTGCTCTACATGGAGTCGGCTTCGGAACTGGGCACGGGCACCGTAACCCTGACCTTCGAGCCCGGCACCAATATCGACATCGCCTCGGTGGAGGCACAAAACCGCTTCAAACGCATCGAGGCGCGCCTGCCCGACGACGTACGGCGGATAGGGGTGCCGGTGACCAAGCCGTCGCGCAACTATGTGATGTTCGTCGCCCTTTATTCACCGGACAAGAGCCTGAAGGCGGTCGATCTCGGCAGTTTCGCCGCCGCCAGCGTGCTCGACCCGCTGCGGCGCGTCAAGGGTGTGGGCGAGGCGCTCCTGTTCGGCACCGAATACTCGATGCGCCTGTGGCTCCAGCCGGAGAAGCTGACCGCCTATAATCTTTCGCCCGGCGACGTTACTCGCGCGGTACGCGCCCAGAACGTGGATCTGGCAATCGGCGAGCTGGGGCAGGCGCCGGCAGCGGCCGGCCAGCAGATGAACGCGGTGATTGTCACGCGCAGCCGCCTGTCGTCTCCCGAGGAATTCGGCAATATTCTCGTCCGCACGCTGCCGGACGGTTCCGCCGTGCGGGTGAAGGACGTCGCCCGCGTCGAACTGGGTTCCCAGGACTACAACATCTTCGCCCGTCTGGACGGGCAGCCGGCCGCAGCCATCGCCATCCGCGTGGCGCCCGACGGCAATGCGCTGGCCGTGGTCAAGGCGGTGCGCGCCAAAATGGCCGAGATGGCGCCATACTTTCCCAAAGGCGTGGCATGGGAAGTTCCCTATGACACCTCCCGCTTCGTCGACATTTCCATCAAGGAAGTGATGATGACTCTGGCGGAGGCTGTGGTGCTGGTGTTTCTGGTGATGTTTCTGTTCCTGGAAAATTTCCGTGCCACGCTCATCCCCACCATCGCCGTGCCTGTTGCCCTGACGGGTGCGCTGGCCGGGCTTTATGTGTTCGGCTACTCGATCAATGTGCTGACCCTGTTTGCCATGGTGCTGGCCATCGGCATCGTGGTGGATGATGCCATCGTGGTGGTGGAGGCGGTCGAACGGATCATGAGAACGGAAGGGCTGGCGCCGCGGGAAGCCGCGCGCAAGGCGATGGACCAGATATTCAACGCCATTGTCGGCATCACCCTGGTGCTGTCGGCGGTGTTTGCGCCGATGATCTTCTTCGGCGGCTCGGTGGGGGTCATCTATCGCCAGTTCGCCGTGACGCTGATTCTCACCATGCTGTTCTCGGCGTTGATGGCGCTGACGCTGACGCCGGCCCTGTGCGCAACGCTGCTCAAGCACGAAGCGGGTGAAGAAAATTTGACCAGGGGATTTTTCGGCTGGTTCAATCGTTTCTTCGCCCGCACCACGCAAGGTTATCAATCCTGGGTCGCGCGCGCCCTGAAAAAAACCGGGCGCTACCTGCTGCTTTACGCCGCCATCATCGCCGCCGCAGGCGGGCTGCTGCTCCATCTCCCCGGCAGCTTTTTGCCCGATGAAGATCAGGGTTATTTCATCAACATGGTGCAACTGCCGCCGGGCGCATCGCAGGAACGTACCATCGAGGTGCTTCACCGGGTGGAGCAGTATTATCTCAAGCAACCGGAAGTGGCCAACGTCATCGGCGTGGTCGGGTTTTCGTTCTTTGGCCGGGGGCAGAATGCGGCTCTCGCGTTTGTCCGGCTCAAGGACTGGGACGTGCGCAAAAGCCCGGACCAATCCTCCACGGCGCTGGTCCGGCGCGCCAATATGGCGCTGTTCCAGATCAAGCAGGCGATGATTTTTGCCGTCAATCCGCCGCCGATTCCGGAACTTGCCTCTACCGGCGGCTTCGACTTCCGCTTGCAGGACCGAGCCGGCCTCGGCCGCGAAAAACTGCTGGAGGCGCGCAACATGGCGCTGGGAATGGCCGGGCAGAACCATGATCTTGCCGGTGTGCGCCCGGAAGGCCAGGAAGCCGGGCCGCAGCTGTTGCTCGACATCGACCGGCGCAAGGCCGAAACCCTGGGGGTGAGCATCGCCGATCTCAACGAGACCCTGCAATCCACCCTGGGCGTGGCTTATATCAACGACTTCGAACGGCAGGGTCGGATCCTGCGCGTGCAAATGCAGGCGGAAGCCGACCTGCGCACCACGCCGGAGAAGCTCCTGCGCCTGTCGGTCAGAAACCGGGACGGCGGCATGGTGCCGCTTGCCGAACTGGTCACGCCGCGCTGGATCGTCGGTTCGCCCAAACTGGATCGCTACAACGGCCTGCCGGCGATGAAAATCGCCGGCGGCCCGGCTCCCGGCCACAGCACCGGCGAGGCCATGCAGACGATGGAAGACCTGGCCAAAAAATTGCCGCCGGGATTCGGCTTCGAATGGTCCGGCACTTCGTTCGAGGAGAAGCTTTCCGGCAGTCAGGCGCCCTTCCTGTTCGCGCTGTCGCTGCTGGTGGTTTTCCTCGCATTGGCCGCGTTGTATGAAAGCTGGTCCATTCCCTTTGCCGTGATCCTGGTCGTGCCGTTGGGCATCTTCGGCGCGACCCTGGCGGTCACGTTGCGCGGCTTGCCCAACGATGTCTATTTCAAGGTCGGCCTGATCGCCATCATCGGGCTGTCGAGCAAGAACGCCATCCTGATCATCGAGTTCGCCCGTGACTTGCAGGAGCGCGGCATGGGCCTGGTCGAGGCGACGCTCGAAGCCTGTCGCCTGCGTTTCCGCCCGATTCTGATGACCTCTTTCGCCTTCATTCTGGGCGTGCTGCCGCTGGCGATTTCAACCGGCGCCGGCGCCAACAGCCGGCACGCCATCGGCACCGGCGTCATCGGCGGCATGCTCGCAGCCACCTTCCTGGCGATATTCCTGGTACCGGTGTTTTTCGTGGTGGTGCGAAAGATATTCCCCGGCCATCCCCGCCATCATCGGGAGAACGATCATGCGTAAGCTTTTCATTATCGCCCTGGGCATGGCCTCGGCAGGTTGCTCGCTGATGCCGGACTATCTGCGGCCCGAGCCGCCGGTTGCCGCGCAATGGCCACAAGCCGCCCAGCCGAATGACGTGCGCCGGGCGACCGAAATAGAGTGGCGCGCATTTTTCCCCGATCAACGACTGCAAGCCTTGATCGCGACCGCGCTCGAACAAAACCGGGACATGAAAATTGCCGTAGCGCGCATCGAGGAAGCCCGCGCTCTCTATGGCATCGCCCGCGCCGACCGGCTGCCCAATATCGATGCGGCCGCCAGCGGCACATCGGCACGCACGCCGGCAGACCTCTCCCCCACAGGACTCGCGGCCACCGGCCATCGCTATGATGTCGGACTCTCCATGCTGTCTTTCGAGCTGGATTTCTGGGGACGGGTGAAAAGCCTCAACGAAGCGGCGCTGTCGAGCTTCCTGGCTACCGAGGAAGCCCGGCGCGCCCTGCGCCTGTCGCTCATTTCCGAGGTCGCCAACGCCTATTTCACCCAACTGGAGATGGAAGAACGCACGCAACTGGCGATCGAGACTTTGAAGAGCCGCGAGGAAACCCGCATGATGGTCAACCGCCGCCGGGAAGTGGGGCTGGCCGGCGACCTCGATTTTCTGGCTGCGGACGGCGCCTATCAGCTGACGCGGGCTGATCTCGCCAATCTGCAGCGTCAGCGCGCCGCGGCCAGCAATGCGCTGACGCTGCTGGTCGGTCGAGAATCCGCCAATTTGCCCGGAGGGCGCAAGCTGGCGGATCAGGGCATCGTTCCCGATTTCGCCGCCGGGTTGCCGTCCGAAGTGCTGCTCCAGCGCCCCGACGTGCTGGCCGCCGAAAAAAGGTTGATCGCCGCCAACGCCAACATTGGCGCGGCCCGCGCCGCCTTCCTGCCGCGCATCACCCTGACTGCCGGCCTGGGTACGGCGAGCAGCGCCCTTTCCGGGCTGTTCGATGCCGGCAGCGATAGCTGGAATTTTCAGCCGGCGCTGCGCCTGCCGCTATTCGACGCCGGCCGCACCGCTGCCGGCGTCGATCTCGCCGAAGCGCGCAAGGTCATCGCCGTCGCCGAGTACGAAAAAACGATCCAGCAAGCGTTCCGCGAAGTGGCCGATCTTCTCGCCGCCCGCAACCACCTGACCGAGCAGTTGCAGGCCCAGCAAGCCGCCGAAAAAAGCCAGCAGGAGCGGCTGCACCTGGCGGATGCCCGCTACAAGGCCGGCATCTCCAGCTATCTGGAAGTACTGGATGCGCAACGGGAGCTCTTTTCCGCCCAGCAGGGCACCGTGCAAACCCGGCGCGCATGGCTCAGCGCTGCCGCCCAACTCTATAAGGCCTTGGGCGGTGGGTGATGTACTGCCTGACCAGACTCGGCCCAGATGCGCTTGCTTTACATGACGGGGAATGATCTATGGATATTCTCGCAACACCTATGACAGGCATGGGCCGTGCATCCTTGATGTAACGGTATGCACATTAAACGATGGCCGCTGTACCGGCCGCCAATTCTCGCCACCCGCCTTATTTCAGCGCCTGCTGATACTCGTGACGAAAATGGCGGAAGGAGCTCTCGACAAGCTGCGCCACCCCGTTCACCAGATGGCAGCGGCCGCTGCCGGGAAGCATGCGGCAGAGGTTTTCTATGGTTGCCAGATCTGCCGCCGTGCCGCGTCCGGTGTCGATGCGGTCGATCAGGCGGCTGAGCGTCGCGGTGCCGGTCTTGCATGAAACGCATTGCCCGCAGGACGAATGGGCAAAAAATCGCATATATTCGGCGACCTGCCTGACGATGCCGGTTCCTTCCGAAACCACGATCATGGCGCCGGTGCCCAGGCTGGCACCGCGTTCGCGCAGGGAGTCGAAATCCAGCCCCACATCCAGATCTTCCGGTGCCAGCAGGGTATTGGACGGCCCGCCGGTAAACACTGCCTTGAGGGGCTTGCCGGAAAGCAGCCCGCCGCCGTGGGTAAAAACCAGGTCATGCAGCGTGGTGCCCATCGGCAGTTCATACACGCCGGGGTGCAGCACGTCGCCGCTGAGCGAATAAAGTTTGCTGCCGGTTGCCTGGCCGAGACCCAGATTGCGGAACCAGTCGGCCCCGCGGCGTACGATGGCCGGAATGTTGGCCAGGGTTTCGATATTGTTGATCAGGGTCGGGCAACCGTAAATGCCGAATTGCGCCGGATAAGGCGGCTTGCCGCGCGGAAACGGGAATTTTCCCTCGATCCATTCCAGCGCGGCGGTTTCTTCGCCGCCGATGTAATGGCCGGAGCCGGGCACCAGCGCCATGGTGATCGGGCGCCCCAGTACGTCGCCGGCCTGTTGCAGCATGTCCGAACCCTGCCACTGGGCGAGCGCCGCCTGCAGCGCAGCCAGGGAGCGGGTCAGGTCGGGGTTGACGTAGAACACGACGCGGTTGATGCCGGTGGCGAGCGCGGCCAGCAACGCCCCCTCGATCACCTGATGCGGCGTCTCTTCGAGCAGCAGCCGGTCTTTGAAGGTGCCGGGCTCGTCTTCGTTGCCGTTGCATACCAGGTATTTGTCGGGGCGCGGCGCTTCGTTCGCCACGGCTTGCCACTTGCGCCAGACCGGAAAACCGCTGCCGCCCAGCCCGCGCAGATCGGCATCCTGCACGGCGGTCAGGACGGCGGCTGGGTCTTGTGCGGCAAGGCGCAGCGCTTCGCCGCCGTCCGCCTCGCGCCAGCGCTGGATGTTTTCTCCGACCCGCTGTCGGGGATGGAGGAGGTTGGCGTTCAGGCTTTCCATATTTCTTTCCCCGGCGCCGTATAGGCGGGCAGCATCTGGGGGGCATGTCGCGTCAGCGGCATCCCGGCCAGAGTCAGGGCGCGCCGGGCCTGGTTGACGTGCTCCAGGGTGATTTTTTTCGGTCCGCGGTCATGGCCGGCCAGCGCGGCGGCAAATCCGGCCCGGCGGCCGAAGCTGATGATTTCCAGCAGCGCGTTGCCCATGATGCGGTTGCGGCCATGGATGCCGCCGGCGACTTCTCCTGCGGCATACAGCCCGGCAACGGTGGTGGCGCCATTGGCGTCGATGACGGCGCCGCCGTTCTGGTAATGCAGGGTCGGATACACCAGCACCGGATTGCGCCGCGGGTCGATGCCGGCGATGCGGGAGCGGGCCAGCAGCTTGGGGAACTGCTGTTCGATCAGGCCGGGCTGGCTGCGCTCGAGGCGCGCGGTGTCGAGCCAGACGCCCACCCCCCCGGTATCGGGGTGGATGCCGCGTCCTTCGCGGCATTCGCGGATGATGGCGGCGCTGACGACGTCGCGCGGCTGCAACTCGTCGATGAAACGGCGCCCCTCGGCGTTAAGCAGCAGAGCGCCGGCGGCACGGATTCCTTCGGTGACCAGCTTGCCGGAAAGATACGGCGGATTGACCAGCCCGGTGGGGTGGTACTGGAAGGAATCGAGTTCGCACAGGCGGGCGCCGATGCGGTATGCCAGCACCAGGCCGTCGCCGGTGGCGCCGAGATGGTTGGAAGTGGGAAAGCCGTGCAGATGCAGGCGGCCGATACCGCCGGTGGCGAGAATGACCGAGCGCGCACGCACGATGCGCAGCTTCTGGCCGTCCAGCGATCCCAGCACCGCGCCCACGCATTTCCGGCCGCTTTCGTTGGACAGAAGTTCGACGGCGGGCGCCTGGCTCCACACCTCGATGCCGCGATGCTGGATCACGGCCTCGCGCAACACGCGCATCATTTCGAGCCCGGTGTAATCGCGGCAGTGCACGATGCGCGGCGCGCTGATGCCGCCGGCCCGGCGCGTATGCAGGTCGCCGCTCGCGGTCTGGTCGAACTGCATGCCCTGGCGGATCAGCCAGCGGATCACCTCGGGACCGTCGCCGACCAGGGCAGCGACCAGTGCCGGGTCGCCGGCATGATGTCCGGCGCGCAGGGTGTCCTGCAGGTGTTGTTGCACCGAGTCGTCCGGTTCGATGGCGGCCTGAAGGCCGCCTTCGGCCATCACCGTGTTGCTGTCGCCAAGACGCAACTTGGTGGCGAGCAGCACGTGCGCACCGTGCTCGGCGGCGGCGAGGGCGGCGGCACAACCCGCGCCGCCGCCGCCGATCACCAGCACGTCGGTATCCGTGACTTCTGCGCCGGCCAGGTCGACTTCGTCGATATAGGCTTCCGCCTGCAGCAGGTCCGCCAGTTCCCGCGGGCATTGTGCTCCCGCATTGGGGCCGACGGCGAGCGTTGCCATGCCGTCGCGCAGGTGGTCGGGGTGATAAGCGTTCAGCAGCGCGTCCGGGTCGATCTGCTTCGGCGGGGGCGCCAGCTCGGCATCGGGGCGGTAGGCGGCGAGTGCGTCTTGCAGTGACAGGCCGCGTTTCATGGCGTTTCCTTCTTGTCCGATGCCGAGAAGGGTTCCTGCCGGAGCTCTTCCAGCCGATGGATCAGGTTGGGCGGACGCAGGTGAAAAAAGGCGGTGATGCGGCGGCTGAACAGGCCGACGTGAGCGGGCGCGATCTGCTCCGGGCAGGCGCTATCGCACAGTTCGCACATCACGCATTCGAAAAAAGCCTCGCCGGCTTCGCGGAAGCGGCCCGCCGCCGCCAGCGCAATGCCTTCCTCGACCGCGATCCCTTTCGGGCAGGATTGCACGCAGCCATGGCAGTGCCGGCAGCGAGCGGCTTCCGGAAAAATTTCCTGGAAACGCGCCTGGATATCCCAGCCGTCCTTGAAATCGGTCAGTTCGTACTGATGACGGGCTGCCGCCGGAGCCGGCAGGAACAGCACTTCGATGCCGTGTTCGGCGAAGGTTTCGCACGCCAGGGCGACGCTGACAGCCGGCCCGCGCCGCAACAGGATGCGGCACGATCCGCATACGCCTTCGAGGCAACCCACCCCGGTGACGCGCGGTACGCCGCCGGCCCAGGCCGCCTCGACGATGGTCATGTGCGGTTCGGCGCGAACCTGAACGCCGTTGATCAGCAGATCAACGACGGATTCGCTGCCGGCGTCTTCGGTCATGGGCGCGCGAGATCGATGATTTTGCGCAGGTCGTAGTCCGGGCTGCCGCCGACCTGTTTCACCAGATCCGCCATGCGTTCGTCGAGTGTCGCGCGTACCTCGCGGAACAGCAGGCCGACCGGAATGCGGCCATTCTTGTGCCCCATGTTCACCACATGCATTGCGGCATCGATGTTGCTGACGTCGTGATCCTCCGGCAACTCCTCGACGGCTCCCTTGAAGGTTTTTGCGTCGTCGACCACGTTGAAAGTGGGGCACTGGCTGAGCACGCTGATAAATGAGAAGCCGCGGTGCTCCATGCCTTCCTTGATGAGATTCGCGGTCATTTTCACGTTGGTCGCCAAGGTTTGGGCCACGAAACTCGCCCCGTAGGTCAGCATGTAAAGGACCGGATCCATCGGCTCTTCGACGCCGCCGTAAGGGGTGGTGTAGGCTTTCAGCTGGCGTTGCGAGGTGGGCGACACCTGTCCCTTGGTCAAGCCGTAGATACGGTTGTCCATCAGCACGTAAGTCATGTTGATGTTCTTGCGCGCGAGGTGGGGCATGTGGCCGCCGCCGATGGAAAAGCCGTCGCCGTCGCCGCCGTTGACCAGGATCGCCAGGTCGGGACGGGCCAACTGGACGCCGGTTGCCACCGGACCCGCACGGCCGTGCAGGGTGTGCATCTTGTACGAACGGACAAAGTACGGCAGGCGCGATGAGCAGCCGATGCCGGAGATGTTGACCAGGTAGTTCGGATCGACGCCTAGATCGGAAAGGGCGCGGTAAACGCTGGTCAATACGCCGTGATCGCCGCAGCCGGGGCACCAGAACGGCTTGGTGTCGGTCTTGTAGTCCTTGGTTTGCAGTTCTACCTTGTGCAAATGGGTTTGGGCGCAGGTCATCACAGCATCTCCTTGGCTTTGCCGACAATCATGGCGGGCGTGAACGGAAGTCCGCCGCAAATGGTATAGGACTCCGGGCGCAGGGTAGTTTCCGCTCGAATGAAATGAGCCAGTTGGCCGAGGTAGTTCACTTCGGCCACGACGACCTTGCGGCAGGAAGCGCCGAACGCTTCGTATTGCTCGACCGGCATCGGCCACATCAGCTTGGGATAAAAGCCTTTTACTGAAATACCTTCGGCGCGCAGGCGAGCAACGGCTTCGCGCACTACGCCGATGGTGCTGCCCCAGGCGATGAAGCCCAGATCGCTCTCGCCTTCGCCGTCCACTTCGACCGGGGCGAAATTCTTGACCACGGCGTCGAGCTTGCGGAAGCGCTTGGCCTGCATGGCTTCGTGATTGGCGGCAGTATAGTTGGGTTCGCCGGCCTGATCGTGTTCCAGCCCGGTAGCGATGTGCATGCCGCCGGGAGTGCCGGGGTCGGCCATCGGCGAAATGAAATCGTCGGTGATGGCGTAACGCTGGTATTCCTTCTTGCCATCCCAGCGCTTGCGCTCCACCACCGGGTAACTGGCGGGGTCGGGATAGGGTATGGTCTGGGTGGAAAAGGCCAGCGAGCCATCGGACAGCAGCAGCACCGGGCACTGGTAGGTCTCGGCCAGATTGAAGGCTTCCACCGTCAGCCCGATGCAATCTTCGACGCCTTCCACCGACAGCACGATGCGCCCGCAATCGCCATGGGAGCCGTGAATCGCCATAAACAGGTCGGACTGCTCATGCTTGGTCGGCAAGCCGGTGGAGGGGCCGCCGCGCTGCACGTTCACCACCACGCTGGGGGTTTCACTCATGAACGACATGCCCAGCATTTCGCCCATCAGCGCCAGACCCGGCCCCGAGGTCGCGGTCATTGCTTTCTTGCCGGCAAAGGCCGCGCCGACTACTTGCGAGATCGAGGCAATCTCGTCTTCTGCCTGGATCAGCGTGCCGCCGCGCTTGGGCAAATGACGCGCCACGTAGCGGGCGATTTCCGTCGCCGGCGTGATCGGGTAAGCGGCGAAGAAATCCAGCCCGGCAATGATCGCACCCAGGCCGATGGCATCGTTGCCGGAGAGCACGATACTGTCGCTCTTGCTGGTCGGTACGCCGATTTTCCAGGGGTCGGTCTTGGGCAGGGCGGCGGCCAACTCGCGGCCGCGTGCGAAGGCGGTGAGGTTTTTTTCGACTACCTCCGGGCCTTTTTTGGTGAATTTGGCCGTGATGATTTCCCGCAGCGGCAGATCGGGCACGTTGAACAACTGCGACAGCGCACCCAGCGCGATCATGTTTTTCACCCGGATGCCGCCGAGTTCCTTGGCGGTTACAGTCATCGGGATCGGATAGGCATGCACGCCGGGCGGCACGTCGGGTTCGAAGTCGCCGCCGGGGCCGTCATAGACAAAGGCGGTGCCGGGCAGCAGGCGGCTGCGGTTCAGGTCGTAGGCCTGGCCGTTGAACGCACACAGGACATCGAAAGTGTCGCCCTGATTATACAGCGGCTCAGTGCTGGCGCGGCTCTGGTACATGGCGTAGCCGCCCTTGATTTCCGCAGGAAAAGTTTTGAAGGTGTAAACCTCAAGGCCGGCGCGCGCGCACGCCTGCGTGATCAGGTCGCCGGTGGAGATAATGCCTTCTCCGCCTTCGCCTGCCACACGAATAATCAAATCATTTTTGTCCAAGTCTGGCCTCTACATTGATGCAGTTACATTATTAAATCCGTGGTCATCCCGAGATAAACCACGGCTTTGGGCTGTTGCCCATAAAGGTTTCGGCCCCGGCCCGGCCATTATCCCGCACACTCGAATATCCTGGATGGGCATTCTGACCGTCAAAGTGTCGCGACCTCCGCGAGCGCAAACCGGGGCGGGGCAATTTATCCGACTGCAGGAGGTTTCGCAACTAACTAAAAGATCAGAAAACGCGGCAATTCGGAAAGTCGACCGGAAAAACGGGAATTTCCTTACATTGGCATGGCTTGCGGACAATTCAGGATAATAATTGATAACTTATAGAAGCTCAATGGGGTATTTCTGGCGAAAGCGCCGGCGGCGCAAAGCCACGGCGCGTCAGAGGAGCAAATGCCGGCGCCGCATTCATGATCTTAATTTTCCCTGTTGCAGGCAACCTTGCCCGGCCTGTCTTGTGTGAAACGTCGAAAAATTGTATTGTGCAAGGCATTGCAATACAACATGATTTTGGAACAAGTAACACCAGCAGTCGCTAATTCAGGCATTACTGGCGGCTGTTTCCCTGAATTGGGGTGCTGTTGAAGCGCTCAAGAAACTTCGCCAGATATATCTTCGCCCGTTTGTAAATTCAGCCGAATTCGGTAAATTTTCGAAAATTCATCGCCAACATTCGCTTCAATTCGCGTTTGGCGGCTTTTTACGGATTCGAACCATGTCCATCAACGCCATCCCGTTTTTTCAGCCCACGACTTGTCTTGGCCCAGGCGAAAACCTGATGAAAGCGCTCGAGCTGATGCTGGAAAACAAAACCAACCATCTGCCGATTTGCGATACCGACGGCACTTTCATTGGCGTTATCAGCACCAATGCCATTTTGCGCGCCTTGATCCCGGCCAGTGCGAGGGTGGAGGGAGGGCTTTCCAATCTAAAGTTTGTCGGCGACGGCGTGCGTATGCTGACTACGCATCTCCATGGTCTTGAGAATCTTAAGGTGGGTGAGTTCGCCAAGAAGGATATGCCGGTGTTGCAGGAGGACAGCCCGATTCTGGAGGCGGTGCTTCTGCTCAGCCAGACCCATGCGCCCCTGCCGGTGGTGGGCAAAGACGGCAAGATGCGCGGCGTGCTCAGTCGGCGCGCGCTGCTGGCCTATCTGGCCCAACAGGCGGGACTGTGATGCACGGCGCGCTTCATACGGCTTCGCAGGTCGTTTTCGGTCTGAGCCCTTTGCTGGTTTCGCTTTCCATTTTCGTGCTGACGTATGCCATCATCGTTACCGAGAAGATCAACCGCTCGATTGTGGCATTGCTTGGCGCGGGACTGATGATCTTTTCCGGTGTGTTGAACCAGACGGAGGCTTTTGCCGGGCTCGATCTCAATACCATCGGGCTGCTTACCGGAATGATGGTGATTGTTGCCATCACCCAGAAAAGCGGCGTGTTCCAGTATGTGGCGGTTGTCGCGGCCAAGCTGGTGCGCGCCGACCCTTGGGGGTTGCTGGTGATGCTGGCGGTGGTGACGGCCGTGTTTTCGGCATTGCTCGACAACGTGACCACGGTGCTGCTGATCGCCCCGGTAGCCTTGCTGATTACCGATGCGCTCAAGCTTAATCCCTATCCTTACCTGTTTTCGGTGATTTTCGCTTCCAATATCGGCGGCGCTGCCACCCTGATTGGCGATCCGCCCAACATCATGATCGGCTCGGCCGCCAAACTCGGCTTCAATGACTTCCTGTGGAACATGGCGCCTGTCGCGGTCGGGGTTTTTGTTCTGACGCTGATCCCTTTCTATCTGATCTGGGGGCGCAAACTTTATGCCGCGCCGGAGGATCGTGCCCAGGTAATGGCTTTCAACGAACGCGAAGCCATCACTGATGCGCGCCTCCTGAAGCAGTCCCTGTTCGTGATCTCTCTGGTCATCCTGGGTTTTGTTCTGGCCCACAATATTGCCCAGGAACCCGCGACCATCGCCATGTTTGGCGCCGCACTGTTGCTTCTGCTGCGCGTTTTCGGCAAGGGGGCCGAAGAGCAGACCCACGACGTTCACCATACTTACGGTGAAGTGGAATGGGTGACGATCTTCTTTTTTCTGGGCTTGTTCGTGTTGGTGGCGGGCGTGGAGAAGGCGGGGGTGCTGGGTATTCTGGCTCGGGAAATGGTGGATTTCACCGGCGGCGACCTCCATACGGCGGCATTCGTGATCCTCTGGGTTTCCGCGGTAGCGTCTGCGCTGCTGGACAATATTCCCTTTGTGGCCACCATGATCCCGGTGATCCAGAACATGGCGCCGGTATTCGGCGCCGAAAACCTCAATACCTTGTGGTGGTCGCTGGCCATGGGAGCCTGTCTGGGCGGCAATGGCAGCCTGGTGGGCGCCTCCGCCAACCTGGTGGTGGCAGGTTTTGCCGAGCGGGCCGGACAGCCGATCCGTTTCCTGCCGTTTTTGCTCATGGCCTTTCCCTTGATGCTGGCGAGCATCGTGGTCAGTAATGCTTATCTCTGGCTGCGGTATTTGTAAAACGGTTGTTGTTCTTCGGCGGGGTTGACGACAAGGCCTCCTGGCGGGCGTCGTCCTCAGAACTCCTGCGGATCAATATCCAGCGCCCAGCGCACGCGCCCGTCCAGCCCGGCCAGTGCCTTGTTCCAGTCAGCGGCAAAAGCCTGCAAAGCGCCACGGGATGCGGCCTGTACCAGCAGGTGGGCGCGCTCATTGCCGGCCAGTCGCGCCATCTGCGCCGGCACCGGGTCGAACAGGGTGACGTCGAAACGGGTGGGTGCCGCGGCCTTTGCCTTGCGCAGGAATGCCAGGGCGGTTTCCATTTGCGCCGCTTCGGCGCGCAGCAGCACCTGGTGGCAATAGGGCGGGAATTCGGCCTGCTTGCGTTCGGTCAACAGGCTTTCGGCAAAGCCGTTGTAATCGTGCCGGATCAGGGACTGGAACAGCGGGTGGGTGGGAAACTGGGTCTGGATCAGCACTTCGCCGGGCAGGGTATCGCGCCCGGCGCGCCCGGAGACCTGCATCAACTGCGCGAACAGGCGCTCCGAGGCGCGGAAGTCGGCGCTGTAGAGGGCGCCGTCCGCATTCACCACGCCGACCAGGGTGAGTTTCTTGAAGTCATGGCCTTTTGCCATCAGTTGGGTGCCGATGATGATGTCCACTTCGGCGGCGTGTATGCGCTCCAGCATTTCCGGCAGGGCATGCTTGCGCCGGGCGCTGTCGCGGTCGACGCGCAGGATGCGGGCGGCGGGAAATAGGGTATTCAGAGTCTCCTCGATGCGCTGCGTACCCAGGCCGATCGGCGCCAGGTCGGCGTTGCCGCAATCCGGGCAGGTGTGCGGAATGCGGGATTCGTGGCCGCAGTGGTGGCAGCGCAGGCGTTTTTCCCGCAGGTGTACCACCAGCCGGCTGGAACAGCGGTGGCAGGTGGAAATCCAGCCGCACTGGCCGCAGCGCATTACCGGCGCAAAGCCGCGGCGGTTGATGAAAACCAGGCTTTGCTCGCCGCGCTCAAGCCGTGTTCGCAGGGCTTCAATCAGCGGTTCTGACAGGCCGTCGACGAGGTTGGCCCGGCTGATGTCGAGGCAGCGGATGGTCGGCAGGGCGGCCTCGGTTACCGCCCGAGTCGGCAGTTCCAGCAATCGGTAGCGACCGGTGATGGCATTGTGCCAGCTTTCCAGCGCGGGCGTGGCCGAGCCGAGGAGCACCGGCACGCCGGCCTGCTTGCCGCGCGCAATCGCCATGTCGCGCGCGGAATAGCGCAAGCCGTCCTGCTGCTTGAACGAGCCGTCGTGCTCTTCGTCCACCACGATCAGCATCAGCTTCGGCAGCGGCGTGAACAAGGCCAGGCGCGTGCCGAGCACGATTCGGGCGCGGCCGGATTGCGCCAGCGACCAGTTGCGCAGCCGTTCGCCGGCGGCGAGACGGCTGTGCAGGCTGACCAGGGCTGCAGCGGGGAAGCGGGCGCGGAAGCGCGATTCCAGTTGCGGCGTCAGATTGATTTCCGGCACCAGCACCAAGGCCTGTCCACCGCGCCGCAAAACCTGTTCGATGATGCGCAGGTAGACCTCGGTCTTGCCGCTGCCGGTAATGCCGTGCAGCAGCCAGACCTGGAACTGCTCCAGCCGGGTAAGAACGGCGTCGACTGCCTGTTCCTGGGCCGGCGTCAGCGTGGGCAAAAGGGGCGATCCGGCTTCAGCCTGACCGGGTTGCGGGGTGTCCGGTATTTCGTCGCTTTCCTCCGCCCAGCCTTGCGCCAGAAATTCCTTGAGAGCCTGTGGCGCGCTCGGGGAAAGTTCGGCGATATCGCTGCGCGCCAGCGTGCCGGCCTGTTTCAGGCTATTCAGCAGTTTGCGTTTGACGATGGCGCGGCTGGGCAGGGAGTCGATTTCGATGGCGAGCCCGGTTTCGGTCAGGCGGTAGCCGGCGGCTTTGGCCGGGGCAACCGGCTTGGTCTGGCGCAGCGGGACGGGCAGGGCGTTGAGTATCACCTCGCCCAGGGGGTGATGGTAATAGTCGGCGCAGAATTGCAGCAGATGGAGGATTTCTTCGGACAGCGGCGGGACGTCGCGGAAAACTTGCAGCACCGGTTTGATGCGTTCCGGCGTCAGGGTGGAGTGGTCGGCGATCCCGGCGACGACGCCGACCATCTTGCGGCGGCCGAACGAAACCAGAACCCGGTCGCCGATGCCTGCTTTGCCGGAATTTTCCGCCGAGTAGTCAAACAGGGTGTCGAGAGGGACATCCAGTGCGACGCGAAGAATTTTCATCCGGCAAAGGCAATCTCAGCCACGGATTAACACGGATTGGCACGGATGGTGGCGGGTGAAGCAAGGAAATCCGTGTGCATCCGTGTTAATCCGTGGCTGAATGCTGTTGGTTAATGGTAGGGCTTGCTCAACTCGTGCACCGCTTCGACCATGGCGGCGGCGTTTTCCGGTTTGGAGAACTGCGAAATGCCGTGGCCGAGGTTGAATACGTGGCCGTTGCCCTTGCCGTAGCTTTGCAGGACCTTGCCGACTTCGGCGCGGATAGTGTCGGGGTTGCTGAACAATACCGCCGGATCGAGGTTGCCTTGCAGCGCCACCTTGTCGCCGACGCGCGCGCGCGCCTGCCCGATGTCGATGGCCCAGTCCAGCCCGATGGCGTTGCAGCCGATGGCGGCGATGCTTTCCAGCCACAGCCCGCCGCCCTTGGTGAACACGATGTTGGGGATGGTTGCGCCGTCGCGCTCGCGGATCAGGCCGCTGACGATCTGCTCCAGGTAGGGCAGGGAGAATTCATGGTACGCCGCATGCGACAACGCGCCGCCCCAGGAGTCGAAAATCATGATGGCCTGGGCACCGGCCTCGATTTGGGCATTGAGGTAGGTGGTCACGGCGCGGGCGTTGATGTCGAGAATGTGGTGCAGCAGTTCCGGGCGCTGGTAAAGCATGGTCTTGACCAGGGAGAAGTCCGAGCTGCTGCCGCCTTCTACCATGTAGCAGGCTAGCGTGAACGGGCTGCCGGCAAAGCCGATCAGCGGCACTTCATTGTTGAGCGATTTGCGAATCTGGCTCACGGCATCCATCACGTAGCGCAGGTGCACATTGGGATCGGGTACGGTCAGGTCGCGGATTTCCCATTCTTCGCGCAGCGGGCGCTCGAATTTCGGGCCTTCGCCGGTGCTGAAATACAGGCCCAGCCCCATCGCGTCCGGAATGGTGAGAATGTCAGAAAACAGGATGGCCGCATCCAGCGGAAAGCGCGCCAATGGCTGCAGGGTGACTTCGGTGGCAAGATCGGGGTTTTTGCACAACGACAGGAAATCGCCCGCCCGCGCCCGCGTCTGGTTGTATTCGGGCAGATAGCGTCCGGCCTGGCGCATCATCCATACCGGGGTGTATTCGGTCGGCTGGCGCAGCAGGGCGCGCAGGAAGGTGTCATTCTTGAGTTTGTTGTGCATTTTGTTTTTCCGGTTAGCGGGGTAAGTTGGAACAACCCATCAAAAACTCATCGACGGCACGTGCGGCCTGGCGGCCTTCGCGTATCGCCCATACCACCAGCGATTGGCCGCGGCGCATATCGCCGGCGGCGAACACCTTGCCCACCGAGGTCTGGTAGCAGCCGGCGCCATCCGTCGTGGCTTTGGCGTTGCCGCGCGCATCTTTCTCCACGCCGAACGCATCCAGCATTTTCTGCACCGGGCTGACGAAGCCCATCGCCAGCAAGACCAAGTCGGCTTTCAATTCGAATTCGCTGCCCGGAATTTCGTGCATCTTGCCGTCCTTCCACTCGACGCGCACGCAGCTCAGTTTTTCGAGCTTGCCGTTGGTGCCGACGAAGGCCTTGGTGGTTACCGACCAGTCGCGCGTGCAGCCTTCTTCCTGCGAACTGGAGGTGCGCATCTTGAGCGGCCAGTTGGGCCAGGTCAGGGCCTTGTTCTCCTGCTCTGCCGGGCGCGGCATGACTTCGAGCTGGGTGACCGATGCGGCGCCGTGGCGATTGGAGGTGCCGACGCAGTCGGAGCCGGTGTCGCCGCCGCCGATCACCACCACATGCTTGCCGGTGGCCTTGATCTGGGCGGGCAGCGTATCGCCCGCCACCACCTTGTTCTGTTGCATCAGGAATTCCATGGCGAAATGCACGCCCGGCAGGTCGCGCCCGGGAACCGGCAGGTCGCGCGGCTGCTCGGCGCCGCCGGCCAGAACCACGGCGTCGAAATCAGCCATGATGGTTTGCGCCGTGACATCGGCGCCGACATGCTGGCCGACGCGGAATTCCACGCCTTCGGCGCGCATCTGCTCGACGCGGCGGTCGATATGCGATTTCTCGAATTTGAAATCGGGAATGCCGTAGCGCAGCAGGCCGCCGATGCGGTCATTCTTTTCGAACACCACCACGCCGTGCCCGGCGCGCGCCAGCTGTTGCGTGCAGGCCAGCCCGGCCGGGCCGGAGCCGATCACTGCGACCTTCTTGCCGGTCTTGGCCGGTGCCGGTTGCGCGATCACCCAGCCCTGCTGCCAGCCCTTGTCGATGATGGCGTGCTCGATCGATTTGATGCCGACCGCGTCGTCGTTGATGTTCAGCGTGCAGGCGGCTTCGCACGGCGCCGGGCAGATGCGGCCGGTAAATTCCGGGAAGTTGTTGGTGGAATGCAGGGAATCCAGCGCCCGCTTCCAGTTGCCGCGATAAACCAGGTCGTTCCAGTCCGGAATGATGTTGTTGACCGGGCAGCCGCTGGAGCAGAACGGAATGCCGCAGTCCATGCAGCGCGCACCTTGGGTGGCGGCTTGCTCGTCGCTCAGGTGCTGGACGAATTCGCGGTAATTTTTCAGACGTTCGGCAACCGGCAAGCTCTCCTCGCTCAGGCGGCGGAATTCCATAAATCCGGTAGGCTTACCCATTTATGCAACCTCCTTCTGCTTGGCCTGTTTTGCCGCGATTTCCTGCATGGCACGCCGGTATTCGGTCGGCATCACCTTGACGAATTTGGGCAGGTAGCTCGCCCAGTTGTCCAGAATGTTCCTGGCGCGCGCACTGCCGGTGTAGCGCAGATGCTTCTCGATCTTGCCGCGCAGCGCGGCTTCGTCGGCCTTGCCGAGATGGTTGAAGTGCACCCGGCCGTGCGCCTCCATGGTGCCCGTCTCGCTGGCGGCTTCTTCTTCCGGGATCGGCTCCAGTTGCACCATGGACAGGTTGCAGCGCTGTTCGAAACTGCCGTCTTCATCCAGCACGTAGGCGACGCCGCCGGACATGCCGGCGGCGAAGTTGCGTCCGGTCTGGCCCAGTACGATCACCATGCCGCCGGTCATGTATTCGCAACCGTGGTCGCCCAGTCCTTCCACCACGGCGACCGCGCCGGAATTGCGCACGGCGAAGCGTTCGCCGGCGACGCCGTGGAAATAGCATTCGCCGCTGGTTGCGCCGTACAGCACAGTATTGCCGACAATGATGTTATCTTCCGCCACGATTTTGCATTCCTTCGGCGGCATCACCACGATGCGGCCGCCGCACAGCCCTTTGCCGACGTAGTCGTTGCCTTCGCCGGTCAGCTCGAAGGTCACGCCGTGCGCGAGGAAGGCGCCGAAGCTCTGCCCCGCCGTGCCTTTCAGCTTCACCGTGATGGTGTCGTCAGGCAGTCCGGCGTGGCCATAGCGCTTTGCCACTTCGTGCGACAGCATGGTGCCGGCGGTGCGGTTGACGTTGCCGATGGTGCTGTTGATGACCACGGGCTGCCGTTTTTCCAGGGCGTTCGCGGCCTGCGCGATGAGTTGATTATCCAGCGCCTTGACCAGCTCATGATCCTGCTGTTCGGCATGGCGCCGCGCCACGCTGGCGGGCATGTCCGGCTGGTGGAAAATTTTGGAGAAATCCAGGCCCCGTGCTTTCCAGTGAGCAATGCCCTGCCTGACATCAAGCAGATCGCTGCGCCCGACCAGGTCGTCGAACTTGCGTATGCCCATCTGCGCCATCAGTTCGCGCACTTCCTCGGCGACGAAGAAGAAGTAGTTCACCACGTGCTCGGGCTGGCCGGTGAATTTCCTGCGCAGCGCCGGGTCCTGCGTGGCCACGCCGACCGGGCAGGTGTTGAGGTGGCACTTGCGCATCATGATGCAGCCTTCGACGATCAGCGGCGCAGTGGAAAAGCCGAATTCGTCCGCGCCCAGCAGGGCGCCGACCAGCACGTCGCGGCCGGTCTTGATCTGGCCGTCCACCTGCAGCCCGACGCGGCCGCGCAACTGGTTCAGCACCAGGGTCTGCTGGGTTTCCGCCAGGCCGAGTTCCCATGGCGTGCCGGCGTGCTTGATGGAAGACAGCGGCGATGCGCCGGTGCCGCCGTCGAAGCCGGATACCACGATGTGGTCCGCCTTGGCTTTGGATACGCCGGCAGCCACCGTGCCGACGCCGATTTCCGACACCAGCTTGACCGAGATGGAGGCGCTCGGGTTGGCGTTTTTCAGGTCGTGAATCAGTTGCGCCAGATCTTCGATCGAGTAAATGTCATGGTGCGGCGGCGGCGAAATCAGTCCCACGCCGGGCACCGAAAAGCGCAGCTGAGCGATGTATTCGGATACCTTGTGGCCGGGCAACTGGCCGCCCTCGCCGGGCTTGGCGCCTTGCGCCATCTTGATCTGGATCTGGTCGGCGCTGGACAGGTATTCCGCCGTTACACCGAAGCGGCCGGAGGCCACCTGCTTGATTTTGGAACGCAGCGAATCGCCGTCCTTCATGACCAGGTCGGTTTCGATCCGGCCCTTGCCGATAATTTCGGACAGTTTCGCGCCGCCCTTGACCGGCTTGAACCGCGCCGCGTCTTCGCCGCCTTCACCGGTGTTGGATTTGCCGCCGATGCGGTTCATCGCGATGGCGAGCGTGGTATGGGCCTCGGTAGAAATCGAGCCGAGCGACATGGCGCCGGTCACGAAGCGCTTGACGATTTCCTTCGCCGGCTCGATTTCTGCGAGCGGCACCGGTACGCCGGCCGGCTTGAATTCGAACAGCCCGCGCAGGGTTTTCAGGTGCGCGCTCTGATCGTTGATCAGCTTGGCATATTCCTTGTAGGTCTGGGCGTTGTTGGCGCGCGTCGCATGTTGCAACTTGGCGATGGAGTCCGGCGTCCACAGGTGTTCTTCGCCGCGCACGCGGTAGGCGTATTCGCCGCCGGCTTCGAGCGCGTTCGACAGCACCGGGTCGCTACCGAATGCGGACTGGTGAGTGCGCGCCGCTTCTTCGGCCACTTCGCGCAGGCCGATGCCTTCGATCTGGGTTGCCGTGCCGGTGAAATAGCGGGCGATGAAATCGGCATTCAGGCCGATTGCTTCGAAGATTTGCGCGCCGCAGTAGGACTGGTAAGTGGAGATGCCCATCTTCGACATCACCTTGAGCAGCCCCTTGTTGACGGCCTTGATGAAGCGCTTGTTGGCGTCCTTGCCGGACAGGCCGGCGGGCAGATAATCGGCCATCGCGTCGATGGTGTCGAAAGTCAGCCACGGACACACGGCCTCGGCGCCATAGCCGGCCAGCAGGGCGAAGTGGTGCGTTTCGCGGGCGGAGCCGGTGTCCACCACCAGGCCGGTGCTGGTGCGCAGTCCTTTGCGCACCAGGTGATGGTGTACTCCCGCGCAGGCCAGCAGCGCCGGGATGGCGATGCGCTCGCGCGACATGGCGCGGTCGGACAGGATCAGGACGTTGTAGCCATCGGCCGCTGCCTGGTCGGCGGCGGCGCACAGGGCTCCGATCGCGGCCTCGCAGCCTGCCGCAGCCTGTTGCGCCGGGTAAGTGATGTCCAGTACCGCCGATTTGTATTGGCCGCCGGTCAACTGGTCGATGCCGCGCAGCTTCGCCATGTCTTCATTGGTCAGCACCGGCTGGTGCACTTCCAGGCGCAGCGGCGGGTCGGTTTCGTCGATGCCGAGCAGGTTGGGTTTCGGCCCGATGAACGAGGTCAGCGACATCACGATCTCTTCGCGGATCGGGTCGATAGGCGGGTTGGTCACCTGGGCAAACAGCTGCTGGAAATAGTTATACAGCGGCTTGTTCTTGTCGGACAAGACCGGCAGTGCGGTGTCGCTGCCCATCGAACCGGTCGCCTCTTCGCCGGCGGAAGCCATGGGCGCGAGAATGAACTTGAGGTCTTCCTGCGTAAAGCCGAAGGCCTGCTGGGTGTCGAGCAGCGTTTCCTTGAGCGTATCTGCAGCATCCACATCGGGCAGGTCGCCGAGGAAATAGCGGGATTTTTCAATCCACGCGCGGTAAGGCCTGGCGGTGGATAGCTGCTGTTTCAGCTCTGCGTCGTCGACGATGCGGCCGGCTTGCAGGTCGATCAGGAACATCTTGCCCGGCTGCAAACGCCATTTCTTCACGATCTTGTGTTGCGGGATATCCAGCACGCCCATTTCCGAGGCCATCAGCACGACGTCGTCGTCGGTGACCAGATAGCGTGCCGGGCGCAGTCCATTGCGATCCAGCGTTGCGCCGATCATGCGGCCATCGGTGAAGGCCACGGCGGCAGGTCCGTCCCACGGCTCCATCAGCGCGGCATGGTATTCGTAGAAAGCGCGGCGCTCTTCGTCCATCAACTGGTTGCCCGCCCAGGCTTCCGGAATCAGCAGCATCATCGCGTGCGGCAGGGAGTAGCCGCCGGCCACCAGCAGTTCCAGCGCGTTGTCGAAACAGGCGGAGTCGGACTGGCCGTCGACAATCAGGGGCCAGAGTTTTTCCAGGTCTTCGCCGAGCAGTTTGGAGGACATCGCGGCGTGGCGCGCCGCCATCCAGTTGACGTTGCCGCGCAGGGTGTTGATTTCGCCGTTGTGCGCGATGAGGCGGAACGGGTGCGCCAGATCCCAGGTGGGGAAAGTGTTGGTGGAGAAGCGCTGATGTACCAGGGCCAGCGCGCTGACCACGGTTTCGTCCCGCAGGTCGAGGTAATAAGCGCCGACCTGATTCGCCAGCAGCATGCCCTTGTAGACGATGGTGCGCGAGGACAGGGAGGGAACGTAGAAGCCCTCGCCCTGTCCGGCAGGCAGGCGGCCTATGTCGAGTTCGGCGGTTTTGCGGATGACGAACAGCTTGCGCTCGAAGCTGTCGGTATCCGGGCAATTGGCGCCGCATCCGATGAATACCTGGCGTACCACCGGTTCCACGGCCTTGACGCTTTCGCCCAGTCCGCTATTTTCCACCGGGACATCGCGCCAGCCGAGCAATTGCTGGCCTTCGGCTGCGATCTTGTCGGCGATGATGCGTTCGCAGGCGGCGCGCGCCGCCGCATCGCGCGGCAGGAACAACATGCCGACGCCGTACCGGCCCGCTTCCGGCAGAGTCATGCCGAGCGCGGAGCAGGCTTTGCGCAGAAAGGCATCGGGAATCTGGATCAGGATGCCGGCGCCATCGCCGGCCAGCGGGTCGGCGCCGACCGCGCCACGGTGAGTCAGGTTTTCCAGAATCTGCAAGCCCTGGCGCACCCGTTCGTGACTTTGCGTCCCCTTGATGTGCGCCACAAAGCCCACACCACATGCGTCGCGCTCATGGCGCGGATCGTACAACCCCTGTTGTACCGGCAACGAAGAATGGCTCACGCTGTTCCTTATCAAATCATCCACAACTAAACTTTTTTAAAGTGTCGGCAATCAATTTACTGCGCCCGGAAAAATCAGGGCGAAAGGGCGGAAATGTTACCTCGTCTCGGGGCGGATGGCAACATTGGCTCCGCATTGGAGCCCTGCCTGGGCGAGGCCATCGAAACTAATCTTCTTCGATGGCAAAAAGACGCCGGTATTCGCGGATGGCATAACGGTCGGTCATGCCGGCGATATAGTCGGAGATGGCGCGGGGCTTGTCCTGTTGGGCTTTTTCCTGAAATTGCGGCGGTAACAGGCGAACTTCGTCAAGGAAGGCGTGAAACAGTTTGCGGATGGTGCTCCTGGCCTTGTTGCTCATGCGCATAACCAGGTAATGACGGTACAGATGGGTGCGCAGGAAACGCTTGAGCTCTTGTTGCTCTTCCCTGATTGCCGGGCTGAAGGCGATCAGGGGCTGCGCTTCACGCACGTCGGCAATGGATTGCGGCGCGGCGGCGTTGATGTTTTCCGTGCTTTGCTTGATCAGGTCCAGCGCCAGGGTGTTGATCATGCGGCGCACGGTCTCATGGATCAGGCGACGGTCGGCCAGGTCGGGGTAAAGGTCGCGCACGGCTTTGAGATGGCGGGCGAAAAGGCTGACCTCGGCCAGCTGTTCCAGCGAAATCAGGCCGGAGCGCAGGCCGTCGTCCACATCATGGTTGTTGTAGGCGATTTCGTCGGCGAGGTTGGTCACCTGGGCTTCCAGCGAAGGGCGCCGGTCCGACAGGAAGCGTTCGCCCACATCGCCAGCGGCCCGGGCGTTTTCCGTGGAGCAGTGCTTGAGGATGCCTTCCCGGGTTTCGAAGGTCAGATTGAGGCCGTCGAATTCGGCATAGCGCTCTTCCAGCAGGTCTACCACGCGCAGCGATTGCAGATTGTGTTCGAAGCCGCCGTAGGCTTTCATGCAGTCGTTGAGCTCGTCCTGGCCGGCGTGGCCGAATGGCGTGTGGCCGAGATCGTGGGACAGGGCGATGGCTTCCACCAGATCCTCGTCGAGCGCCAGGTTGCGGGAGATGGTGCGTCCGATCTGCGCCACTTCCAGGCTGTGGGTCAGCCGCGTGCGGAACAGGTCGCCCTCGTGATTGACGAAAACCTGGGTCTTGTATTCCAGCCGGCGGAACGCCGTCGAATGGATGATGCGATCGCGGTCGCGCTGGAATTGGCTGCGCCCGGCCGGCGCGGGTTCATCGTGGCGGCGGCCCAGGGAGGTTTCGGAGCGTGCCGCGTAGCAGGCGAGGCGGTCAGCCATGGTGGGCGGTTTCGCGCAAGGTTTCGCGCAGCGCCTGTTCCGCAACGTCGGCGGTTACTACCGCCGTGCCGATGGCTTTCAGCAGCACGAAGCGCATCCGGCCGCCTTCCACTTTTTTGTCCACTGCCATGAGCTCAAGATAGGTTTTCTCGCCCAGATCGGGGGCGCTGACCGGAAGCCCGGCGCGCACGAACAGGGCGCGGATGCGGGCGACTTCTTTTTCACCGATCCAGCCGAGCCGTTGCGACAGGCTTGCCGCCAGCATCGTGCCGGCCGCCACGCCTTCGCCGTGCAGCCAGTTACCGTAGCCCATGCCGGCTTCGACCGCATGGCCGAAAGTGTGCCCCAGGTTGAGCAGGGCGCGGATGCCGCCTTCGCGCTCGTCGGCGATGACCACTTCCGCCTTATTTTCGCAGGAGCGCTTGATGGCGTAAGCGACGGCTTCCTGATCGCGCGCCAGCAGCTTCTCCATGTTTTGCTCCAGCCACTCGAAAAAGGGAAGATCGCGGATCAGTCCGTACTTGATGACTTCGGCCAAGCCGGCGGAGAGTTCGCGGTCGGGCAGGGTGTCGAGGGTAGCGGTGTCGGCTACCACCAGCTTGGGCTGGTAGAAAGCGCCGATCATATTCTTGCCCAGCGGGTGGTTGATACCGGTCTTGCCGCCCACCGAGGAATCCACCTGGGCCAGCAAGGTGGTCGGCACCTGGATGAACGGCACGCCACGCAAATAGGTCGCGGCCGCGAAGCCGGTGAGGTCGCCGATGACGCCGCCTCCCAGGGCGATCAGGGTGGTTTTGCGTTCGCAACGGTGGCTGAGCAGGGCACCGTAGATCTGGTTCAGGGTGTCCGCGTTTTTGTATTTTTCCCCGTCGGGCAGGATGATCGGAACGATGTCTACGCCTTCAGCCGCCAGAGCATTGCTCAGGGTGCCGAGATAGAGCGGCGCGACCGTGGTGTTGGTGACGATGGCGACCTGTTTCCGGGCCAGATGAGGCAGGATCAGTTCGGCGCGGCGCAACAAGTCCTTGCCGATGTGGATCGGATAGGCGCGTTCGTTCAGGTCTACGGTGAGGGTTTGCATGATTTCCAGGGCGATATCAGTTCGGTTTGACGTTGTTTTCGTAAAGGTGTTTTAGCTGTTCTTCGATCTGACCGACCAGAGCGTGGGCGCTTTGTTCGCCCGAGTCCACGACAATGTCCGCAATTTCGCGGTAGAGCGGGTCACGTTGCGCGAACAGTTCCTTCAGCCTGGCAAGGGGGTCGGCGGTCTGTAGCAGCGGACGGTTCTTGTCATGGCGGGTGCGGCGCCATAAATCCTCCTCCTTGGCGCGCAGGTAAATCACCGTGCCGTTGTGACGGAGGTTGTCGCGGTTTTGCTGGCTCAGCACCGCACCGCCGCCCGTCGCCAGCACAATGTTTTTTTGTCCGGCCAGCTCCTGGATAACCGAGGCTTCCCGTGAGCGAAATCCGGCCTCGCCCTCCAGTTCGAAAATCAGGGGAATATTGACCCCGGTGCGCTTCTCGATTTCATGGTCGGAGTCGAAAAAAGTCTTGTTGAGGTGTCTGGCGATCATCTTGCCGATCGTGGTTTTGCCTGCGCCCATCAAACCGACTAAAAAAATATTGCCTGTCACTCGTTCCCTTTAAGGGTTGTCATCGTGACAGGCATTTTAACGGAAAATCCAGGTTTGGAGCAGTCAGGGCTGCTCTTTCTTGTTTGTCAGCGCAAGTTGAGGCTTTCTTTCAGAATCTTGGGGGTAACGAATATCAGCAGCTCGGATTTTTCATCCTGCTCGACTTTATTTCTAAAGAAGATGCCCAGTACCGGAATGTCGCCCAGTAGCGGAACCTTGGTCACGGTGTTGTTTTGCGTCTGGGTATAGATGCCGCCGATCACCACCGTACCCCCGTTTTCGACCAGCACTTGCGTGTCGATCTGCTTGGTCAGCAGCGGCGGCACGCCCGCAGTGACATGCTTGTAATCGGGTTCGTCGTTATTGATCTTCAAGTCCATGATGATGTTGTCGTCCGGCGTGATCTGCGGCTTCACTTTCAGGCTCAACACGGCTTTCTTGAAGGCAACGGAGGTGGCACCGCTGCTGCTCGCTTGCAGATAGGGGATCTCGGTGCCCTGTTCGATGGTTGCTTCGGTCTGGTCGGCGGTAAGCACGCGCGGGTTGGAAATGGTCTTGCCTTTTCCGTCCGCCTGCAAGGCGCTGAGTTCCAGATTCAGGAATTTGGTGGCCCCTGCCTTGAATAGCACCATGGAAAGAACACCCGGGGCAATGCCGCCGATGGTAGAGCCGGGCATGTTTATGTTCATGCCCTGACTGCTGAAGGTTGGAACAGTGGCGGATTGTCCGGTGTTATACCCGGGTGCCTCGAGTTGTCCGCCCAAAGCGATCCGGGCATCCGCGCTTCCCAAGGTGCCCAAGGAAGACCCTACGTCAGATCCTGTGCCATGATCCTGAAAGCCGAGCCTCGCGCCGAGGTTTTTGTTGAACGAATCGCTGGCGATTACGATCCGTGATTCGATCAAAACCTGTTTCACCGGCACGTCGATCTGGTTGATCAGCTTCCGGATATCTTCCAGCTTGCTTGCCGTATCCTGGATAAACAGGGTATTGGTTCGCGGGTCAATCACCACGCTGCCGCGCTTGGAAAGAATTTGCTGGGTTTTGTCGGAGAGAATCGTCTTGACGTCAGCCGCTTTCTGGTACTTCATCTGGAAGCTTTCGGTCCGCACGGGCGACAGATCCAGGATTTGCTGGCTGGCTTCCAGCTCCAGCTTTTCCTTGGTGGCCAGTTCGTCCGAAGGGGCAATCCAGATGACGTTGCCGGACTTGCGCATGCTCAGACCCTTGGCGTGAAGGATGATGTCCAGAGCCTGATCCCAGGGCACGTCCTTCAGGCGCAGGGTTAAGTTGCCGCTGACCGAGTCGCTGTAGATGATGTTCAGGCCGGTAAATTCGGCCAGTACTTCCAGCACCGCCCGCACTTCTATGTTCTGGAAGTTAAGCGAGAGCTTGTCGCCGACATAGCCGGTTTTCGATCCCTGCACGAGCTTGGTCGGGTCCTCGATAATTGGCCGGACATCGAGAATGAACTGGCGGTCGGTCTGGTAGGCCGAATGTTCCCACATGCCCTTGGGTTCGATCACCATGCGGGTGTTGTTGCCGTGGCTGAATGTGCTGACCGTTTGCACCGGCGTACCGAAATCAATGACGTCGAGCCTGCGCTCCAGATTGCGGGGGAGGGTGGTGTTGATGAATTCCACCACAATGGTTTTGCCCTCGGTACGAATATCGATGCCGGTATTGGTGTCGGAAAGATCGACCACGATTCGGCCTTCTCCATTCTTGCCCCGGCGGAAATCGACATCCTGCAACGCATGTTTTTGCGCGCCGGGGACGGCCTCCGCAAACTGCGCGCCCACGTTCGACGTTACGCCGGTTGTTTCCGCGCCCTGCAGGGTGATCTGCAGGGTGTTTCCCTCGATTTTTGTTTCATAGCCGGCGGGTTTGGACAGGTTGATCACCAGCCGGGTGCGTTTGCCAGACTGGACGATATTAATGCTGCGCAGTACGCCTTCGCCGATGCCGATGCTGTTCTTTCCCAGCGTATTGGCGGTGTCCGGGAGATCCAGCGCGATTCGCGGCGGGTTGTTGATGGCAAACCCGGCCGGCGGGTTTTTCAAGGCCTGTTTCAATTTCAGGGTTATCAGAATCTTGCCGCTTTGCAGGGTGGTGTGATCCAGGCTTTCGATGCTGTTCTGGGGTGCCTGGACTGCCTCCGGGCCGGCGCCGGATGGCTCGACGGCTGCGTAACTGTGGGCCAGGAACAGGGTGGCCAGGCAGGCGGCCTGGATGAAACGGGCGATAGCTTTATTGATGATATTCATGGCGACCTCTATTTCTGCTTTTGATCTGGTGCGTCGGCCAGATTAATGCTGGTATTTCGTTCGATCCAGTTCCCGGTGCTGTCCTGAACAACTTCCGTCATGACAATTTCGTTTTCTGTAATTTTGGTGATCATGCCGAAATTCTGGCCCATATAGTTGCCCACCTTGACCCGATACAGGCCGCCATCCGAGGTTTTCACCAGGCCGTAGATGATTTTGTGTTGTTGCAGGGTGCCCACCATTTTCAGGTTTTCCAGCGGGAATTCCTCCAGCTTTTCCTTGTTGCGGGTAAGGTCGGGCTGCAACCCGCCGCCTTTGCCCGGCAACAGTTTGCGCGGCTTGAAGGGGTCGGGCAGGTCGAAGGCATCATAAGTGAAAGATTCATAGGGCTTGATTTCAGGCAAAGGCTCGATCTTGCCGCGCAACCCCTCGCCGGACGCGCCGGTGAGTTGCTTCAGGTCGTCCATGCCGTCTCCGCCACAGGCCGTGAGGCCGAGGCTGATTATGATCAGGAGAAGATAGGAGGACCTCACTTTTTGGCCTCTTTGCCTTGGCTTTTTGCGGATTTTTTCTGTGCAGCTTTCTGCGCGGCGAACTCTTCTTCGTCAAGATAGCGATAGGTTTTTGCTGTTGCGCTCATGGTCAGCGCATGGGCGCTGGGCGTGATATTGATGTCGCTGAGAGTGACGATGCGCGGCAAACGGGAGATATCGCTGGTGAAGGCGCCCAGATCATGGTAATTGCCGGTGACGCGAACGGCGATGGGCCGCTCGGCATAAAACTCGGACAAAATTTCCTTTTCGGCCGGTTTGAACAGTTCGAATTCCAGCCCTCGCCCGAGTCCGGCTTGATTGATGTCAGTCAGGAGCGCGTCCATTTCTGCCTTGTTGGGGAGCTGCTTGATCAGCGCGCCGAACGCCAGCTCAAGATCCTTGAGTTGTCTGCGGTAAGCATCCAGGTTGACCGCTTGTTTCTTTTTCGTGAGGAAGGAGTCGCGCAACTGGGCTTCTTTTTGTTTTGCGGCATCGAGCTCGGATAGCTGGTTTTGCCAGTCGAACCAGTAGCCGGCAAAAAGAATGAGCACGAACAACACACACAGCGCGACGGCCTTCGGAACGTCCGGCCAGTTGCTGAAATCCTTCGGATTGAGCTTCCTGAAATCATCCAGATTCATGATGTTTTGTCCCTGGATTTGGCGCCACTTTTTTCCGCGCCTTTTCCTTTGTCGTCCGCCGACATGGGCGGCGTGAGTTTTATATTCAAGGAAAATTCGTTGACCCGCAGATTATTTACCGTGGCAGCCTTGACCTCAATCAGATTGGGAGATTGCAGCCAGGGGGAAGATTCCAGATTGCGCATCAGAGTGGCCACCCGCGCATTGGATTGTGCATACCCTTGCAGGTTGATGTCGGAGCCGGTCTGTTTAATTGCCTTGAGGTACACGCCGTCCGGCAGGCGGCGCACAAGCTGGTCAAGCAGGTGAACGACTGCGGCGCGATTGCTCTGCAGGGTTTCCACCACCTGCTTGCGAGCCAGCATGGCCTGCGTTTTTTCCTTGAGTATTTTGATTTCCGCGATCTGACCGTCGAGTTTTTTGATTTCCGCTTCCATGTATTGGTTGCGTGCCCCCTGATTTTCTATCCGGGTGCCAAGAACGGCATGAACCATGACTACGGCGAGCAGGCCCAGCGCCGAAACGGCGCCAGCCAGAAAAGCAGCCTGGCGCTGGCGCGCCACGCGCTTCTGTTCGCGGTGGGGCAACAGGTTGATACGGATCATGGATCGAACCTCCGCACGGCGAGTCCGCAGGCTGTCAATAGTATCGGCGCATCCTGCGCCAGTTGGCGGGGTTTGATGCGCGAAGAGACTGCCATGCCGGCGAAGGGATTGGCGATGGAGGTGCGGATTTGGGTGCGTTGGGAGATGGCTTCTTCTGCGCCCGGAATCATGGCACATCCACCCGCCAGCAGAATTTGATCAACCCGGTTGAACTGGGTGGAGGAAAAGAAAAACTGCAATGCTCGCGTCACTTCCAGTGCGAGCGTATCCAAAAAGGGCTGCAATACTTCCGACTGGTAATTTTCCGGCAGGCCGCCGTTGCGTTTCGCAATTTCCGCTTCTTCCACCGACAGGCCATAACGGCGCTGGATTTCCTGGGTTAGCTGGTTTCCGCCGAAAGTTTGTTCGCGCATGTAAACCGATTGGTTGTTGAGCAGCACGTTGACATGCATCATGGTGGAGCCGATATCGACGATGGCGATGGTCAGGTCTTTCCCGGCGTTGGGGAGTTGCGGGGCGATCAGTTCATAGGCGGACTGGGTGGCGAAAGACTCGACATCCATGACCAGGGCTTTCAGCCCGGCCGACTCAACGGCTGCAACCCGGTCTTCGACTTTTTCCTTGCGCGACGCAGCGATCAGGACCTCAACTTCCCCCTCGGCATTCGGAGCGGCCCCGAGTACCTGAAAGTCCAGATTAACCTCGTCCAGGGCAAAGGGAATATACTGGTTGGCCTCGCCTTCGACCTGGAGCTCCAGCTCGTTTTCTTCAAGTCCGGCCGGCACGACAATTTTTTTGGTGATCACGGCTGCCGCCGGCAGGGCCAGGGCGACATTCTTGGTGTGCGTTCCCATCTGGCGCCATGCGCGCTTGATGGCTTCCACAACCGTTTCGAGATTTGTGATGTTGCCGTCTGTAACCGCATCCTTTGCCAAGGGCTCGATGGTGTAGCGCTCAATGCGGTACAACCCTTTGCCGCCGTCGCTGAGCTCGACCATTTTAATGGACGAAGTGCTGATGTCCACGCCGATAAGCGGCGGGGACTTGGCTTGCAGGAAATCGAGATTCAAATTGAAGTCGAACTGCACGAGTTTCCTTTTCGATATTGCCCGGTTATGGGCACTACACTATGTATAATTTACATTAAATGCTAGCAACAAGTACTGACCGTGTAAAGTATTTTTTTGGCATTCCTTTCTTGCCGGGCGAAGAACGCATATAATCTCCGTCAATTGGCTAATACGTTAACATTAATTGTTTGGATGCAGGGAATAGTTTAATGACCGCTCGTTGGTGGCGATACCCGTTGTTGATGCTTTTGGTACTGGGTTTTGTTGGCTGTGCCGCAGTGATGCTGGCGGGAATCCTGGCCTATCCCAATCTTCCCTCGTTGGATGCGCTGACCGATTATCGGCCAAAAATCCCCTTGCGTATTTATACCGCAGAGGGGGCGCTGATCGGCGAGTTCGGCGAGGAGCGGCGCGCCCTGGTAAAAATCGATGCGGTTCCGAAGTTGATGCGTCAGGCGATACTGGCTGCCGAGGATGACCGTTTTTATCACCATGGCGGAGTCGACTACCTGGGTGTGGCGCGCGCCGCCTTGGCGAACCTGACCGCGGGCGGGGCGCGGGAAGGCGCCAGCACGATCACGATGCAGGTCGCGCGCAATTTTTTTCTGTCCAGTGAAAAAACGCTGACGCGCAAATTCAGTGAGGCATTGCTGGCGTTAAAAATCGAGCATTATCTGTCCAAGGATCAAATTTTCGAGCTTTATATCAATCAGATTTACCTTGGCCAGCGTGCTTACGGTTTTGCTGCCGCCGCCCAGACTTATTTCGGTCGCCCACTCGATCAATTGAGCCTGGCGGAGATGGCGATGCTGGCCGGGCTGCCCAAGGCACCGTCCCGCTACAATCCGGTGATCAACCCGAAGCGGGCGAAGCTCCGGCAACAGTACGTCCTGCACCGGATGCATGAAATCAAATACATTACCGATTCGGAATACCAGGCGGCCTTGGCGCAACCGCTGGTGGTAAAGCATGACGTTCAGAATTCGGAGGTCAATGCGGATTTTGTGGCGGAAATGGTCCGGCAGGCAATGTTCGAGCGTTACCATGAAGCGATATATAGCAGTGGCATGAAAGTCTACACCACGCTCCACAAGGCGGATCAGGAAGCGGCCAACCTGGCGCTGCATCAGGGCGTTCTTGATTATGACCGGCGTCATGGCTATCGTGGGCCGGAGGGTTTTGTCGATCTGCCCGCAAGCGCGCCAAATCTTGACGAGTTGCTGGAGGATGCCGTTGCGGAACTGGAAGAAAGTAATGGTTTGGTGCCCGCAGTCGTATTGGCGGCTGGCCCCAAACAGGTCCGGTGCTATCTCAAGGGGGGCGAAACCATCAAGATCGGCGGCGATGGCTTGAGGTTTGCGCAAAAAGCCCTGAGCGAGAATGCCAGCCCGAAAACCCGGCTGCGGCGGGGCGCGCTCATTCGCGTCCAGAAGGACGACAAGACGGGGTGGCAGATTTTGCAGTTGCCACAAGTCGAGGCGGCGCTGGTCTCCGTAGTGCCACAGGACGGTGCGATCCGCGCGCTGGTCGGCGGATTCGATTTTAACCGCAGTAAATTCAACCACGTCACGCAGGCATGGCGGCAGCCGGGCTCGAGCTTCAAGCCATTCATCTATTCGGCAGCGCTGGAAAAAGGCTTTACCGCCGCAACCGTGGTTAATGACGCCCCGATTGTTGTCGATGCGGCGCAAACCGGCGGACAGATCTGGGAGCCGAAAAATTACGAGGGCGACTACTCCGGTCCGATCCGGTTGCGCACGGCCCTGACCAAGTCCAAAAACCTGGTTTCCATCCGCGTCCTGCAGGCCATCGGCCCGTCGTACGCACAGGATTACATTACCCGGTTCGGGTTTTCTCCCGAACAGCACCCGCCTTATCTCACCATGGCGCTGGGTGCTGGATCGGCTACGCCGATGCAAATGGCGGAGGCCTACTCCGTATTCGCCAATGGGGGCTATCGCCCGCAGCCGTATTTGATCGACCGGATTGTGGATGCACGCGGCACCCTGCTGGCGCGGGCCATGCCCAAGCGCGCTGGCGAGGACGCCCCGCGGGTGATCGATGCGCGCAATGCTTTTATCATGACCACCATCATGCGCGATGTAATACGGTTCGGCACGGGCGCGCGCGCCATGCAATTGAAACGCCAGGATCTTGCCGGGAAGACCGGCACTACCAATGACCAGGTGGATGCCTGGTTCGCCGGGTTCAACGCGAAGCTGGTGGCTATTGCCTGGATCGGCTTCGATCAGCCACGCACTCTAGGAGGGGCCGAAACCGGCGCACAGGCGGCATTGCCGATCTGGATGTCTTATATGGGCAAGGTGCTGAATGGCGTGCCGGAAGAGGACCTGGTGGTGCCTGATGGCGTGGTAACGGTCAAGATCAATCCGCAAACCGGGCGCCGGGTTGCCGATGGGGCGGAGAGTATTCCCGAATATTTTTACCAGGAAAATATCCCGACCGAGCAGTCCGGTGCCGGCGAAAGTCTCTTTGGCGGCGGCGGCAAATCTGCGGAAGAGGTCAAGGACCAGTTATTCTGAAAGAAGCAATTTAGCCACAGATTACACGGATTATAAAAGCATTGTTTTATCTATGTTAATCCGTGTTCATCTGTGAATAAAAGCAGTTTTCTGGTTTTAAAGCCGCTTCGTCAGATTTCCTTGAGCCACTTCGCGGCATCCAGCGCAAAGTAGGTCAGTATGCCGTCCGCGCCGGCGCGCTTGAATCCCAGCAATGCCTCCAGTACGCAAGCCCTTTCGTCAAGCCAGCCATTCTGGGCGGCGGCCTTGAGCATGGCATATTCTCCGCTGACCTGATAAACGTAGGTCGGCGCCAGGTAGGTGTCCTTGATGCGTCGAACAATGTCGAGATAGGGCATGCCGGGCTTGATCATGATCATGTCGGCCCCCTCGTCGAGGTCCAGCCCCACCTCCCACAGTGCTTCATCGCTATTGGCAGGGTCCATCTGGTAAGTATTTTTGTTGCCCTTGCCCAGATTGGCGGCGGAGCCGACCGCATCGCGGAAAGGACCGTAAAAACTCGATGCGTACTTGGCTGAATAGGCCAGAATCCGGGTATGGATACGACCTTCGGTATCAAGGGCTTTGCGTATTGCGCCGATACGTCCATCCATCATGTCTGAGGGCGCGACGATATCGGCGCCGGCCTCCGCATGAGCCAACGCCTGTCGGGCAAGAACCGCGACCGTTTCGTCATTCAGCACGTAGCCATTACCATCGATCAGACCATCCTGCCCATGGCTGGTGTAAGGGTCGAGCGCGATATCGGTGATGATGCCCAAGTCCGGGAAGTGCTGTTTCAGGGTGCGAACCACGCGCGGCACCAACCCGTCCGGGTTGTAGGCTTCGGCGGCATCCAGGCTCTTGAGAGGCAGGTCGATCACCGGGAAAATTGCCATGGCCGGAATGCCGAACTTGACGCACTCTTCCGCCTGGAGAAGAAGTTTGTCCAGGGTTTGCCGTACCATCCCCGGCATGGAGGCAACCGTTTCGCAGCGACTGGCGCCATCCAGCACGAATACCGGGTAGATAAGGTCGGATGGCGTCAGGTGGTTTTCGCGCATCAAGCGGCGGGAAAATTCATCGCGCCGCATGCGGCGCATCCGTTTGCGAGGATATTGACTGGCGGGCGGCATATTACAGTCCTGTCGTGGCGGCATTCGCGAAGCGCGAGGGCGCTTGCACTCTGCCCGTGGTGCGAGTTTAGAGAGTGTTCAAAATTTTTTTAGAGCGGTTAGGAACTTTATTCAACCCCCCCTACTCTGAGTAAGTGGATGACCCTATCGTCCCCCGCGTTTCCTCCCTGAGCGGGTGCCTTAATCCCTATTAAGGCGTTTTGCCCCCCGGGTTTTACTCCCCTTTGCCCGGGGGTTTTTTTATTTCGCAAGACTATCAACGCCGGTGCGCCGCGTCAATGCGCAACGACAGCCGCCGCTTCCCCCTGACCTGCGGCCAGCCATTTCCCGATGACCGTTTCCGCTTCATCGATGCCGGCCCGTTTCAGGCTGGAAAACAGTTGAACCGTGCAGTTCGGGTAGGCGCGCTCAAGTTCGGCCCGCACGGTGCGCAGGGTGGCTGTGGCCTGTTGTTTGCCGAGCTTGTCCGCCTTGCTCAGCAGCACATGCACCGGTTTGCAGGTGGGCAAAAACCAGTCGAGCATCTGCCGGTCCAGCGGCGTGAGCGGGTGGCGGGCATCCATGATCAGCACCATGCCATATAGCGATTCCCGCTCCATCAGGTAGCGGCTCAGCACGGTTTGCCAGTGCAGGCGCATCGCTTCCGGCACCTTGGCGTAGCCGTAACCGGGGAGGTCGACCAGAAAGCGGTCGTTGCCGAGGCTGAAAAAGTTGATCAGTTGGGTGCGCCCCGGCGTTTTGCTGACGAATGCGAGGCGGTTGCGGTTAGCCAGCGTATTGATGGCGCTGGATTTTCCGGAGTTGGAGCGACCGGCAAAGGCAATTTCGATGCCGCGAGGCGGAGGAAGATCGGTAAGCTTGTCTGCCGAGATGAAAAATTGTGCTTCTTGAAATAACGCCATAAAAATCCCCTTTTTTCAAGTTTGGCACAAAATCCCAGCGAGGGGGCGCGCTAATTTTTGCAACATTCCTAGTTGGTGTTTGGCATGATAAGACTTGTTGGTATAGAATACCGAGTTATTTTTGTGTTACTTCATGTGATGGTATTACGATTAAGGAGCGAGCAATGAAACAGGCCATAGCGATGGTGGCGGTATTCGGGTTGATGACGGCCTCTGGCGTTAACGCGGAAACGTTGACCAAGGCTGACCCGGCGAAGGCGCAGCAAATTGTCACCACGGTTTGTGTCGCTTGCCACGGGGTGGACGGCAATAGCCCGGCCCCGGTCTACCCGAAACTGGCATCCCAGCATGCGGAGTACATCAACAAGCAGCTGACCGACTTCAAATCGGGCGCGCGCAAGAACCCGATCATGATGGGCATGGTCGCCGCCCTTTCTCCGCAGGACATGAAAAATCTGGCCGCGTATTTTAGCGGTCAGAAGCTGGCGCCGACTGCTGCCAAGGACAAGGCTCTGGCGGAGCAGGGCGAAACAGTTTATCGCGGCGGCATCGCCGCGCTTGGTGTGCCAGCCTGCACAGGCTGCCACGGACCAACCGGCGCAGGCCTGCCGGCACTGTTTCCCCATCTGGCCGGTCAGCATGGCGAATATATCGAAGCCCAGTTGAAGACCTTCCGTTCCGGCGAGCGCGCCAACGATCCAGGCAAGATGATGCAGACGATCGCCATGAAAATGTCCGACAAGGACATGAAGGCCGTGGCGGAGTATATTACCGGGCTGCATTGAGCATAATGGCGGATACCCAGAAGGTACGAGAAGCGCTGTGCTTTTCCGCCGCACACCGGCGACCGAAATAAAAACAGGGTGGCGCAAGCCACCCTTTTTTGTCAGTTGAAGATGACCCCATCCATGCAAGCGGCAACTCATACCTCTTTTCCCCGCGCTGTTTACGAGCTGTTGAGCTCGATGCGGTTCGCCATCAGCCTGCTGACCGTGCTGGCGATTGCTTCGGTCATCGGTACGGTGTTGAAGCAGAACGAACCCTACTCGAACTACCTGATTGAGCTGGGGCCGTTCTGGTTCAAGGCTTTCGCCGCGCTCGGCCTGTACGATGTCTACCATGCCGGCTGGTTCCTGGCGATCCTGATGTTCCTGATTCTCTCGGTCGGTTTTTGCATTTACCGCCAAACCCCGTTGATGCTGCGCGAAATCAGGTCGTTTCGGGAACACGCCGCGGAAGCCTCGCTGCGCGGCTTCGCTCACCAGGCAACGTATCCGGTTGAAACGGATGAGGCAGGCGCGGTGCAACGTCTGACCGGGTATCTGACCGGCCAGAAGTTTCGTTTCAAGGTCAGGGCGGGCGGCGGCGATGCGTCGCCCACGCTGATTGCAGCAAAGGCCGGCAGTCTCACCCGGCTCGGCTACATCCTGACCCATAGCGCGATCATGATCATCTGCATTGGTGGTTTGATCGACGGAAATGTCCCGCTCAAGGTGCAGGAGTTGCTGGGCTACAAGAAAGTGGAAACGCGCGACCTGTCGTCCGACAAGGTTCCCGGCATCAGCCGCCTTACCCCGGCTAATCTTTCGTTTCGCGGCAGCATGTCGATCCCGGAGGGCGGGGCGGAGAACGTGGTTTACCTGAATCTGGCGGACGGCTACCTGGTGCAGGATTTGCCCTTCCAGATACACCTGAAAAAATTCCGTATCGAGCATTACGCTACCGGTCAGCCGAAATCTTTTGAAAGCGACATCGTCATCACTGACCGTGATTCTCTCAAGGCGTTTGAAGGAACCGTTTCGGTAAATCATCCGATCATTTACAAGGGCGTTGCCATTTACCAGGCGAGCTTCGGCGATGGCGGCTCCAGGCTGGCGATGAACGGCTGGAACCTGTTTGCGCCCACGGCCAAGCCCTTCCCTTTCAAGGGCGAAGTGAACCGGAGCTCCAGCCTGGTGAACGGCGATGCGCAATATACCGTCGAGATCAGCGATTTCAAGATATTCAATGTCCAGGATACCGATGACGAAACCGATGATGCCAAGCCGGCGGGTTTTTGGCGGAATGCCTCGCGGATTCTGGGCGATGCCGCCTCATCGGCGCCTAAAAAACGTGCCCACAACGTTGGCCCCAGCTACCAGTACAAAATTCGCGATGCGCAAGGGCAGGCCAGGGAGTACTACAATTTCATGCTGCCGCTGCAGATCGATGGCCGCGGCTATTTGGTAAGCGGCATGCGCACGGCGCCCAACGAACCGTTCCGCTACTTGCGTTTTCCGGCGGATGAGGACGGCGGGATCGAGGGCTATATGCGGCTGCGCGCGACATTGTTCGACAAGGCGCTCCGTCCTGAAATCGCGCGCCGCTTTGCCATTGCCGCAATGCAAGGCACGGCGGCAAACGAAGCGCTGCGCGCCAAGCTGATAGGCAGCACGGTGAAAGTGCTGGAGATCTTCGCCCATGGCGGTTTTGATGAGCTTGCCAGATTTATCGAAGGCGCCGTGACCAAGGCCGAGCAAGAAAAAGCGGCAGAAACCTATTTGAAAGTGCTGGAGAGCGCGCTATTCGAGGGCAACCAGCTGGCACGCGAACGCGCCGGCCTCAAGCCGCAGCAGGCCGACGCGCAATCCATGCAATTCATCCGCGACAGCCTGAATGCGATCAACGACAGCTTTTACTACGGCAGCCCGGTTTATCTCCAGCTTAAAAATTATGAGGAGGTGCTGTCCAGCGGTCTGCAGTTGACCCGCTCACCCGGAAAAATCCTGGTCTATGCTGGATCGGCGCTGCTGGTTCTGGGCTTGTTCGCGATGTTTTATATTCGGGAACGCCGTATCTGGTTGCTGGTCCAACCGGGCGAAGTATTGTTCGCCATGTCGAGCAACCGCAAGACACTGGATTTTGAAAATGAATTCGACCGGCACAAGAAAAATCTGGCCGGGTTGATGAAAGGATGACGATGGAAGCGGCACAACACAGTTATCAGCGCCCCTCTTTTTTCCGCAGCCTGGGCTGGTTCGACTGGGTATATGCCGCCCTGCTCGCAGTCGGCAGCGGCTATGCGTTCCAGTTGTACGGCGACCACATGGACGTTTACGAGAAAGGCATCCTGTTTCTGGTTGCCGCCATGTTCGTCGGTCTCGGCTGGTTCTGGAAGCCGATGCGCATCCTGCTGCCGGTGGTGGCGGCGCTGAGCCTGTTCGGCATCAGCCAGTATCATGGCGATCTGGCTCGCGCCGGCCACTCGTTCTGGCTTAAATACCTGTTCGCCAGCCAGTCCGCCATCATGTGGATGAGCGCGCTGTACGTCATGGCGACCGGGGGCTACTGGCTCGGCCTGGCGATGCGCTCCGATTTCACCAATCGCGTTTCTGCCGGAATTACCTGGAGTGCCAGCGTGATGGGGCTGGTCGGCCTGATGGTGCGCTGGTACGAGTCCTACCTGATCGGCGCCGACGTCGGCCACATCCCCCTCAGCAACCTGTATGAAGTGTTCATCCTGTTTTCCATCATTACCGCGCTGCTCTACCTGTACTACGAGCAGCACTACCAGAATCGCCAGTTGGGTGCCTTCGTGCTGCCGGTCATCAGTGCTGCCGTCGCCTTCCTGCTGTGGTACACCTTCGGGCGCGAAGCGCAGCACATCCAGCCGCTGGTGCCGGCATTGCAATCCTACTGGATGAAAATCCACGTGCCGGCCAATTTCGTCGGCTATGGTGCGTTCTCCCTGGCGGCCATGGTGGGCGTGGCCTATCTGTTCAAGAGCAAGGGCATTCTGGCCAACCGCCTGCCGGAACTGGAAGTGCTCGATGACGTGATGTACAAGGCGATCGCCATCGGCTTCGCCTTCTTCACCATCGCCACCATCCTCGGCGCGATGTGGGCGGCGGAAGCTTGGGGCGGCTACTGGTCGTGGGACCCGAAGGAAACCTGGGCGCTGATCGTCTGGCTGAATTACGCGGCTTGGCTACACATCCGGCTGGTGAAGGGGCTGCGTGGTGCGATGCTGGCCTGGTGGGCGGTGGTCGGGCTGGTGGTCACGGTATTCGCCTTCCTCGGCGTGAACATGTTCCTTTCCGGCCTGCATTCTTACGGCACCTTGTAGCGGCGGCTGGCGGCCTAAATTGGGGTTTTAAAGATACGGCTTGAACCGTACTCAGCGCCGCCGCGGTGACGCGGCAGTAAAGGGCTGCCCCTGTAGCGTCGCCAGTTGCCGCAGGATCGGCGTGATGACCGGTTCCAGCTTCTTGCGCATTACCGTGCCGGAGGCGGTAGTCTGCGACAGCACCGGCGCAGCCACAGCCGCATCCATGCACGACAGAACCTGCATCGCGCAGGCTTCCTCCGCCAACTCCGGCAGCACATCCAAAAATTCGCGCAGCGACGCCGGTTGCTGATTGCCGACGCATGGCGCGCCCATATCGGCAAGAATCGATTCAACCGAACCGTCGCCGCAGTCCACCGGGCGCAGCGTGACAAAATATCCCGCCAGGACGTTCAGCAGGGAAATGACCACATCCTGATCCGCCGGCCGGCGCAACACTTCCTCGCTGGCTGCAAGAAATGCTTGGCCGGCGCCGGACAGAACGCGCTCAAGCAGTCTGGCGTAGGAATTGTTGCGGGCGGTCGATTCCGCCAGCTTCGGCTGGAGCGCAGCCAAGTCGGCGCGGGGCGCCGGTCGATCCGGCAATTCGTCGGGCATGCGTTCGAGGAACCCGACATAGTAGGCGTTGTCGTGCGCGCCCTTGTTCCACAGGCGCTGGCGCGCCGCCTCGTCGGTCAGGCCGGGCTGGAGAACGATCCTGACCGTGTCGATGATGGTGTGCGGGGCATTCTCGAAAGGCAGGTGCTCGATCAGGTATTCGGCCAGAATCCTGCCCATTTCGCCCTGCACCACGCACTCCCGCTCGAGCATGCGCCGGGCGTTGTCGGCGCTCTGCATCGCCCACCAGGCGCGGCGCGCCAGTTCATCGGTGAGACCGTTGGAATAGGCCACCGACACCACTGCCTCCGGCTCCCCGAGCAGCAGCAGGCGATCCAGTCCCTTGTCGCGCGCCTGTCCCATCCGGGTCCAGCGCTGGATGAACAGCGGATAGCCGCCGGGCGAACCGATGGCATGGCCCGCCAGCACCTCGCGCACCCGACGCAGATATTGGTCGTTGCGCCCGGTCGGGTGCAGCTTCACTGCCGCCTCGCCGCGCGGCGTCAGGGCGCGAACGGTCATGGCGCTGTCGTCGATGCGGATCGCCTCGATTTCCCCGGCGAGGAGAACGTTGAGGCGCAGGCTGTCTTCGGCAGAAAGTTCGGACATGGATAGGCCTTAAACTTAATTGAACCGCAGAGGCGCAGAGACGCAGAGAAGTCCATGGGCGAGGTTGCACAGCGCCATAATTTATGTTTTTCCTCGGCGTCTCTGCGCCTCTGCGGTAAAATTTTTCAATTCAACTGTATGCGTTGCCCCCACGGCACCGGCGCCTTGCCCTTGACCAGCCAGATCACCGGGTAGGGCGGCTCTGCCTTGGGGAAGTCGCCCTCGGCATCGGTGAAATACAGCAGCAAGTCGGGCGACCGTCCTTGGCGCTCGACCCAGGCGAATACCGGCCTGAAGTCGGTGCCGCCGCCGCCCGGAAATTCGCGCGGCAGCTTGAACTCCTCCCACGGCTCGAACAGCCACGGCCCGTCCTTGGCCAGTTCGGCGTCGCAGGCGTGCAGCGTGGCGCGGGCGCGCACCTGGCCCTTGAGCGCGTTGATCTCGGCGAGGAATTCGTCCATCTCGGCGCTGCCGACCGAGCCGCTGGTGTCGAGTGCCACCACGATCTCGGCCTGGGCGCTGTGCAGTGACGGCAGGATCATCTGCCCTTCGCGCCGCGATGGCCGCATGTAGCTGAAATCGTCGCGCGCGACCTGGGTCATGTAGCGCGCCAGCAGCATGCGCCAGGGCAGCTTGGGCTGGATCAGCTCGCCCACCATGCGCGCCAGCAGGCCATGCAGCTTGCCTGCCTGCTGGGCCTGCTGCGCTGCACCGGCCAGCCGCTGCTGCCATTGCGCCGCCAGCGCTTCGCGTTCGCCCGCCGACAGGGGCTGCGGCTGCGGTGCGCCGTTCTCGCTGTCCTGCTTCTGCTGCGCGCCTTCCGGGCTGCCGCCCGCCTGCGCTTCATCGGGCCGTGGCGTATTTCCCCGGCCGCCCTCGCGCTGTTCGTCGCCCTGCTGCTGGCCGTTGCTCTCGGCATCGACATCCGCGCCGTCGTAGATGTGCTGATCCATCGGCTGGTCGGTGTTGTTCTCGTCGATGCACGGGTAGATTTCTTCCGCCGTCATGCCCTCGAAGCTGTCCAGCATCAGCGTGCCCGGCGGCGGCTTGAGGCCGTCCTTGATCAGCAGCGGGTTGACGGCATGGTCGCAGGCGACATCCCAGCGCAACTTGACCCGGTGCTGGCGCCGCGCAAAATGCGACAGGGCGCAGTGCAGCGCCTCATGGGCCAGCACGAACTGGGTTTCCTCCAGGCTCAGGGCGTCGATGTAATCGGGATTGTAGTAAAAGCTGCGGGCATCGGTGGCGGTGGTCTGGCACCACTTCGGATCGGCGGCAATCATCGGCAGGCGCAGCACCAGCGCGCCGAGAAACGGCTTGTCCAGGATCAGCCGGGTACGGGCGGCTGCCAGCTTGGTTTCGATATTGGCCATGATTCGTTGAAAGGCACTGTCCTAATAAAAAGCGTTTGGCCACGGATTAACACTGATTTACACGGATAAAACCATTGCTTGTTTTTGCGCCGCATTCATTCCTGTGGGCGCTTGAAATCAGATAAGTTTATTTTTTAATAATCTGTGTACATCCGTGTTAATCCGTGGATAACGGTTGTTTGTTTCAGATTTAAAATCACATCTCATACAACATCAGATCGGCCACGGCATTGGCCCACGTCGAGAACTGCGGTACGGCGAACAGGCTCTGGCCGATGGCGCGATGCATGTCGGAAACCAGCATGATGCCCATTTCGCGCAGCGGGAAGCGGCTGGCGTAATCGAGGATGTGGCCGTGGATTTCCTTGGCGTCGGCGCTGCCCTTGGCACGGATGGCGCGGCCGACCAGCGCCGAGGCGACGGCATACTGGAGATCGACTTCGCCCGGCACGGCGACCGCTTCGCCGCGCAGGATCGCGTCGAGGTCGGGCATGCGGTCGAGGTTTTCGACAAAGGCGTTCAGCTCCAGACCCGCCGCCGGGCCGACGCAGGCCTGCAGGGCGGGCAGCAGCAATTCCGGGCGGTCGCCGAACTTGTGCAGGGCGCGGTGGGCAAACTCCCACGAGCGCGGGCTGGGGAAAGCGACCGGGTTGTGTGCCGGGTCGAAGTCGAACAGCAGCTCGGGGCGGAAGCGCAGAAAGCCGATCATGCGCTCGTCGATGCCGCTGGCGTAAGCCCAGGCCACCCAGTCGTCGAGATTGGCCTCGATCTCAAAATGGGAAAAGCGGTTGGCCAGCGGTGCCGGCATGGTATAGGTCACGCCGCGGTCGCCCTGGCGGTTGCCGGCGGCAAAAATCGCCCATCCCGCCGGAATTTCATAGGCGCCCAAGCGGCGGTCGAGAATCAACTGGTAGGCCGCCGCCGACACACTGGGAGGCGCAGAAGTGATCTCGTCGAGGAACAGCACGCCGAAAGGGCCGTGCCGCCTGGCATCGGGCAGCATCGACGGTATCGCCCATTCGACCCGATCCTCGATCCTGAACGGGATGCCGCGCATATCCGTCGGCTCCATCTGCGACAGCCGGATGTCGATGATCGGCACCGCATGGCGCGCCGCGACCTGGGTGATGATCTGCGATTTCCCCACGCCGGGCGGACCCCACAGCATGACGGGCGTGTGCTGGCCTTCCCGCGCGCTGAGAAATTCACGATCCAGAATGGTGGAGAGTCGGGCCGGGCGCATGGCGTATTCCTTGATTTAGACTGAGTTTAATACTATCAGAGTTCGAAAGGGAAATGCCATAGTCCCAATTATCGTAATTTGCGCCCGAAAAAATAATTTGCATTAAATTAGTTTATTAAATAACATCATCAGTGTTTCTTATTACGCTCTGGCGAGATTTTTTATCCGGGAGCGTGGCCAAGGACATGGTGTTGTCTGTTTATTTCGTACAATCAAAAAGATGGGGGAAAAACAATGAGTAATAAAGATAACGAAATTTCACGTCGCAATTTTATCAAGATGGGCGGTATTTCCGTAGCATCGCTGGCAGCAGTGGGAGCGGGATCAACGGTGGCACAGGCCGCCGATTCGAAAGTACGGATGCTGGGCATGGGCGTCAAGGCGAACATTCCCAAGGCAAAAGGTCCGCGCCTGGTGGTGGTTGGCGGCGGCTCTTCCGGCCTGACCATCGCCAAGTATGCGAAAAAAGAGTACCCCAACTTTGACGTGGTGTTGGTTGAAAAGCGGAGCATGTATTCATCCTGCTTTTCGAGCAACCTGTGGTACGCCGGGGTGATCAATCTCGAGTTCCTGGCCGATCACAGCTTCCTCGACGCCGCGAAGAACAATAAATACGTCTTCTTCAACGCCACCGTCACCGGACTGGATCGGACCTCACGCAAGCTCTACACCAGCGAAGGCGAAATCGACTACGATTACCTGGTGCTTGCGCCGGGAATCAGCTACGACTACTCCCGCATCGGCGTACACGACGTGGAAACCGAAACCGCGCTGCGCACGATCTATCCGGGCGGCTATGTCAATCCGACCGAGCACGTTACCATCAAGGCAAAGGTACAGGAATTCGAGGGCGGCACTTTCCTGGTGAATACCCCCGGCGGCAACTATCGCTGCCTCCCCGCTCCCTATGAGCGCTCCTGCATGATCGCTTCGTACTTCAAGCAGAACAAGATCAAGGCCAAGGTTCTCCTGATCGACCATAACCCCGACATCACCATCAAGGCGAAGGGGTTCCATGCGGCCTTCAACGAGCTGTACAAGGACTACATCGAATACAAGCCTTCGATGGAAATCAAGAGCGTGGATGTGGCGAAGAAAACCCTTAAAACCGAGTTCGACACCATTACCTTCGACGACGGCTGTATCTATCCGGGCGTGCGCGGATCGACGTTGCTGGAAAGACTCGGCGTAATGGATCCCAAGAGTCCGCAAAAAGAAGCGCTGATCGACACGCTCAAATACCACGTGATTGGCGATGACCGGGTTTATGTTACCGGCGACTCCCGTCCACATCCTTATTCCAAGAGTGCCAACACCTCCAATACCGAAGCCAAGTATGTGGCCAAGGTGCTGGCGGCGCATGTCCAGGGCAAGGATATCGCATGGTACAGCCCGGAAACCATCTGCTTCTCATTGGTCAATGCGCATCCGCTGGAAGGCATCTCGGTGGACGCGACCTACTCCTACGACCCCAAGACCAAGGCGTTCGCTTTCTCCAAAGACACCAAGATGTTCGAAGATCGCGATGCATCCAAAGGCCGTGGCACATTATCGTGGGCGAAGGGCATGTATAGGGACTTGTTCTCCTGAGTTTAAACCCACTTTAGAAGCTGTCTTAATAAAATAGATATCATGGGGTGCGTTCTGGATAGGCCCTTCGGGATATTTTTTAAGGCAGCTTCTTGGACGGGGGCCACGGCCCCCTTTTTTTGGCTAAAAATATAGAATTAATGGAATTATCAGGGAGAAGAAATGGATAGGCGGCATTTCATTAAATTTTGCGGCGTTACGGCGGCTCTTGCCGGGTTCCAGTCGGGATATCCGGGTCTTAGTGCGGCGGAACTGAAAGAATATAACCGGGTCAAGCTGGTTGACGGCAAAGGGCAGCCGATCAAGGCGAAAAACCTGACCACCAAGGATGCATACATCTTCAATTATCCTTTCATGAGCACGCCATGCTTTTTGATCAACCTGCCGACCAAGCCGCCCGGGGGCGACAAACTGGTGGGGAGCAATGGAGAATACACCTGGGAAGGCGGAACCGGGGCGGACGGCACCGTAATCGCCTTTACCGCCATTTGCTCCCATCAGCTCTCTTATCCGACGAGAGACACCTCCCCGATCAGCTATTACGCCACCGAAAAGAGCGAAGATGCCGGCAGGTCTGGCGTTATCGTGTGCTGCGAGCATGACCGGGTTTACGATCCGGCGCAGGGCGGGAAAATGATCGCCACCAACAAGAAGGCGACGCAGCCCATGGCGGCAATCAGGCTGGAATACGATCCGGCCACCGATGAGCTTTATGCAAAGGGCGTTTATGGCACAGAACGTTTTAACGATTTCTTCAAAGCCTACAAACGGGAACTGCTCGAGCAATACGGGCCTGGGGTTGCCAAGCAGGAAGTGGCGGATACGACCGTAGTGACTTTGATGTCAGAGTTCTCCGCAACGCGGGACAAATGTTAACGACGAAAGTCGATAACAAGCCGTCTTAAGCAAAGGGGTCTCAGACCCCTTTGCTTTTTCGCCCCCAAGACGTGGTTTGTACAGAATAATTTACCATGTTTGCTTTGGGTTATGTCCGATAAATCAAGGCAATCAAATTGATGGGTACGAATTATATGGCGTAGATTTTCAGATTTCATTTCTCAACTCAATTTTTCATTAGTCTCCTATGCCGCAGCAGGGAGCTCGGATGACACGATGACTAGACGCCGCTTCATTAAGACGTTCTTTGCGCTTCCACTGGTTGCTTGTCTACCCGGGATGGGACATGCTCAGAACCTGCCCGATTTCTCGCAATTGAAGGCTGGATATGCGCAACGTCTGAAGAATATCCTGGGCACCGGCAAGCTGCCTTATATCGATATTGAGAGCTCGTGTAATTCATCGAGGGTCGATATTGGCGCCATCGCGCAGAGCATGGATCATCTCAACATTGGGCTGATGGCTCTTTCTGCAGATATCGGCAAGGGCCAATTCAGAAAAGGTGCCCGTTTCGACAACTTGTCGGAACGGTTGCTTGCCAGTTATCCAGACCGGTTCATCCCCGTTGGAAACGGCGGGCAACCCCCAGTCTTGACAGAGGCTCCGGACGAATTTCTTGATGCGCAGGAAGTTGCGGCACGCAAGAAGCAGATAATGCTTCTGGGGGAATTTGAGTTCCGCCACTACCCTTCACCGAGAGAGGTAAAGCGCGGCGAGATGGACCGCGACGTCCACGTCCCGATCGATGGCCCCACCGGGCATCGCGTGTTCAGCCTGAGCGAGAGGATGGGGCTGCCGTTCCAGATTCATTACGAAATAGAGGATGAACTTCTGGTGCCACTTGAAAAAATGTTGGCGCTGTATCCGAAGGCCAAGGTAATCTGGTGCCATTTGGCACAAATACGCTACATCGAACGCGCCCCCCGCTATACACCCGCATACGTCGATGCTTTGATCAAACGTTTCCCGAATTTGTATTTCGATACCGCCTTTGGCGACTCAGGTTCGATCTACCCTCTAAGTAACCAGCGGCACGCTCGTGTGTGGGCTGGCGATGGCAGCCTCAATTCCGAATGGCGCGACATCATCGTCGCTCATCCGAAGCGATTTTTGTCGGCCCTGGATCTCGGCCAAGATCGCCTTTACCGGATCGCCGAATACGATCAAAAACACAGGAATTTTTTGTCGTGCCTCCCAACCGAAACGCAGCATCAAGTGGCGTACCGGAGTGCTTGGTCACTGCTGTTCGGCGAGGAATTCGCTTGAGCGGGCTAACAATAATTTCGAGTGGGGCCGTCCGTACTTGGCTAACCAATCATTTCACCAGTCGCTGCACGAAAAACCGCGCATAAAGTAAAATGGGGTTCAGTGCGACATTAAATGCCTGACCCTGCATATAGGCCCCCGGTTTCCCTACCCCATCTGCGCAAAAATCTCCGCTGCAGCCCGAATGGTGTTGTCGATATCCGCATCGCTGTGAGCGGCGGAAACAAAGCCGGCCTCGAATGCCGAAGGGGCCAGGTAGTAGCCTTTTTCCAGCATGGCGTGGAAGAAGCGGTTGAAGGCGGCTTTGTCGCATTCCATCACTTCGGCGTAGCTGGTCGGCGGTGTGGCGCGGAAATACAGGCCGAACATGCCGCCGACGGCTTGGGCGGAGAAGGCGATGCCTTGGGCTTGGGCCACTGCGGTGAGGCCTTCGGTCAGCCTGCGGGTTGCCGCCGCCAGCCTGTCGTAGAAGCCCGGCGTCTGCACCAGCCTGAGCGTAGCCAGGCCGGCAGCCACCGCGACCGGGTTGCCGGACAGCGTGCCGGCCTGGTAAACCGGGCCGAGAGGGGCGAGCTTCTGCATGATGTCGCGCCGACCGCCGAAAGCGCCGACCGGCATGCCGCCGCCGATCACCTTGCCCAGCGTGGTCAGGTCGGGAGTAATGCCGAACAGTCCTTGGGCGCATTTCGGGCCGACGCGGAATCCGGTCATCACTTCGTCGAAGATCAGCACGCTGCCGTGCCGGGTGCACAGCTCGCGCATCGCCTTGAGGAATTCCGGTTTTGGCGCGACCAGGTTCATGTTGCCGGCGACCGGCTCGACGATCACTGCGGCGATTTCGCCGCCGATTTGGGCGAAGGCCTCGGCCAGCGCGGCCGGGTCGTTGTAGGCCAGCACCACGGTGTGCGCCGCGGTCTCGGGCGGGACGCCGCCGGAACTGGGCTGGCCGAAGGTGAGCGCGCCCGAACCGGCCTTGACCAGCAACGAGTCGGCATGGCCGTGGTAGCAGCCTTCGAATTTGACGATCTTGGAGCGATTGGTAAAGCCGCGCGCCAAGCGGATGGCGCTCATGGTGGCTTCGGTGCCGGAACTGACCAGGCGCACCTGATCCATGCCGGGCAGCAGGTTGCAAAGATACTCGGCCATTTCCAGTTCGAGCGCGGTGGGCGCGCCGAAGCTCAAGCCGTTGACGGCGGTTTCCTGCACCGCCCTGACCACATCGGGGTGGGCATGGCCGAGTATCATCGGCCCCCACGAGCCGACGTAATCGATATAGGCCTTGTCGTCCTCGTCCCAGACCGAAGCGCCAGCTCCGCGCTTGAAGAACAGCGGCGTGCCGCCGACCGAGCCGAAGGCGCGCACCGGCGAATTGACGCCGCCGGGGATGAATTTCTGGGATTTTTCAAAAAGCTGCTGGTTGCGTGAAGTCATGATCGTCGCCTCAGTGCAAAGTGTGATGGGTGGATTTTTCCAATAAGAAAGAAAAACGGCCGGCGCAAGCCTGGACGTCATCGTCGCCGAACAGCGCGGAAATTACCGCCACCGCGTCGGCTCCGGCCTCGACCAGCGGGCCGACGTTGTCCGGGGTAATGCCGCCGATGGCGACGACCGGTATGCTCAGGCTTCGTTTGGCTTCGTGCAGCAGCGCCAGGGGTGCGGCAATCGCACCGGGTTTGGTCGGCGACGGGAAGAAGCTGCCGAAGGCGACATAATCCGCGCCGCGGGTTTCGGCATCGAGTGCCAGTTGTAAATCGCCGTAGCAGGACACTCCGATGATTTTACCGGGGCCGAGGATCATCCGGGCTTCGCGAATATCGCCATCCCCCTTGCCGAGATGGACGCCATCCGCGCCGACCAGATCGGCAAGGCGCAGGTCGTCATTGATGATCAGCGGCACATGGAAGCGCCGGCACAGCGCCAGCAGCTCGCTGGCCTGTTCGTGGCGCAAGGCGGCATCGGCCTGCTTGCTGCGGTATTGCACCAGGCGGGCGCCGCCGTTCAGGGCCTGCTCGACCATCCGCAACAGCTGCGCGGTGTCGGCGCACTCGGGGGTAATGGCGTAGAGGCCGCTAATCGGGCTTGTCATTTTCTTCGCTGCGCGCCCAGAACATTCGGTCCGGAATGTGTTGCCCCATGCCCGGCCGGAAGCCGGTTTTCAGCGCCTGCCAGGTAAATTCCTGCGCATCCTTGACGGCTTCCGGGATCTCCAGGCCGTGGGCGATGGCGGCGGCGATGGCCGACGCCAGGGTGCAGCCCGAGCCGTGATAGCTGCCGGGCAGGCGTTGCCAACTATCGCTGCGCAGCACGCCATGCTCGCCGTAAAGGGTATTTACTACCTGTGGGGTGTTTTCGTGGGTGCCGGTGATCAGCACATATTCGCAACCCATATCGATGATGCGCCGGGCGCATTCGGCGAGATCGAGCTCGGCATCGCCGTCGTCGTCGAACTGGGCGATGCGCCGCGCCTCCAGGCTGTTCGGGGTGAGCAGGGTGGTCTGGGGGATCAGCATTTCCTGCAGGGCGGTGAGCATGTCGTCGTTGGTCAGCTCGTCCCCCCGGCCGGAGGCCAGCACTGGGTCGAGGATCAGCGGAATATCGGGATAATCGGCCACCACCTCGGCGATGGCGGCAATGTTTTCCACGCTGCCGATCATGCCGACCTTGAAAACCGCCACCGGCATGTCTTCCAGCACGCAGCGCGCCTGGTCGGCCACCCATTCCGCTTCCGTCGGCAAGACATCCTCCACGCCCAGGGTGTCCTGCACGGTGATGGCGGTAACCACCGACAGGGGGTGGCACCCCATGCTGTACAGGGTCAGGATGTCGGCTTGCAGTCCGGCGCCGCCGCTCGGGTCGGTAGCGGAAAAAGTCAGAACAATCGGGGGTGTTTCGGGCGTGTTTGGCATGAATGAATATGGATGCCGCCATGCCGGGAAAACACAGGCGGTTGGCGCGGCAACGGTTGATCGAAAGCCGCTATTTTAACTCAAATCGAAGGGAGGATTTCGGCATTTTGTCGAATGGATTATGACCCGGTGCTTCATCGGAAGAGGTTTTCTTATACAATGCTCGAATGGACGCCCGATAAACCTGGGCTGTTGGAAGCGGTCTCCATAGGTTGGTTAGGATGCATTGTGACCGGAAGGCCCGGCAGCGCAGGGCTAATTATTTACGGACAAGCTCTTGTTGAGGCCGCTTCTTGCCATCGCGAGAAGTCGGCGGGCAAAGAAAACTGGGGGAGGCCAGTGAGCGGAGCAACACAGACTCTTGCGGGAATCAGGGTGATGGTCATCGATGACAGCAACACCATTCGCCGCAGTGCCGAGTCCTTTCTGGCGAAAGCGGGGTGCGAGGTCATTCTCGCAGAGGACGGGTTTGATGCCTTGTCCAAGATCGCCGATTACCTGCCGGATGTTATTTTCATCGACATCATGATGCCGCGCCTGGACGGCTACCAGACCTGTGCGCTGATCAAGAAAAACCCCAAATTCAGGGTCACGCCCGTCGTCATGCTGTCCAGCAAGGATGGCCTGTTCGACCGTGCTCGCGGCAGGATCGCGGGGTCGGACGAATATTTGGCCAAACCGTTTACCAGAGAAAGCCTGCTTGAAGCCGTGGGTCGGCACATGGCACGGCGCAGCATCAGCCAGGAGAGTGAAAGAAAAAATGATTATCAATAAAATAATGGTCGTGGACGATTCGCCTACCGAAAGATATTTTCTCGGAGAGATGTTGAGTAAACATGGTTATCAGGTGATCGTTGCCGAAAGCGGCGAGGAGGCGGTCGTCAAGGCCAGGCAGGAGAAGCCCGACCTGATCATCATGGACGTAGTGATGCCGGGGCTGAACGGTTTCCAGGCGACGCGGGCGATCTTCGGGGATGAGGATACCAAGGGCATTCCCATCGTCATGTGCACTACCAAAGGGCAGGAAACCGACAAGGTATGGGGGATGCGCCAAGGCGCCAGGGATTACATCGTCAAGCCGGTGAAACAGGACGAGTTGCTGAAAAGAATCGCCGCACTGGGTGCCCGTCCGAATTGAAGAATCGAAGCGAAAATCCGATTTCCTTTAAGCTCGACAGGCTTCCGGGTTGATCCATATTTAGGGCGCACAGGGATATCGGATGGGCAGAAAAGTCAGCCTGCGGGAGTTTCAGGACGGTGTTACGGCCAAACTGCAGGGCCTGGCAGGAGGCGAGGCGGCCAGCCCTTCCAGGCTGGGCGTTCAGGTTGGTTCGCGATTCTGGCTGATCACTTTGTCCGATATCAGCGAAACACTGCCGATCCCGGAATTGACGCCCGTTCCCTTGGCGCAGCCATGGTTTCGCGGCGTCGCGAGCTTTCGCGGAAATCTCCACGGCGTTGTCGATTTGGCCCTTTTTATGGACGATGCGCCCGCACAGTTCGGCGCGGATTGCCGCCTGCTTCTGGTCCATCAGAAATTTTCGGTCAACTGCGGGATTATCGTCAGTCGCCTGCTGGGTCTGCGCAATCCCGAACAAATGCAGCGAGCTGCGGCCGGGAAGGAGATTCCGCCCTGGGTCGCCGCCGAATATCTCGATGAAACCGGACGGCGCTGGCAGGAGCTGGATATGCGGGCGCTGACCGGACATCCCCGGTTCCTGAATGCGGGCTTGCCTTAGTGGCTTAATCAGTAGATTTCATACCCCGCGCCTGGCCGCCTCGCTTTCTGGGCGCAACGCGGAGACGGAGACAAGCATGGGATTTTTCAGCTTTTTCAGGGGAAAGCGCGGCCAGGATGAACCGGTCGGGACGATGCCGGAACTGGCAGTGAATACCGTCATGGTAATGAGCGGGCTGCGACAAATGGCTACAGAGACGGGCCGTCCACTACCGCTTATCGGCGAAAAACCCTTTAAAACACAGCTAAAAATACTGGGCGGCGTGTGGATCGTCGCCGTGGTTTTTTCGCTCGTCCCCCTGCTTTGGTACGGCGTGAGCCTGTACATCCTGAAGCAACAAACCGGCATTTCTACGGAAATGCAGATGCTGACGCAGAAGATCGAAAAAAACGCGCGGCAGGCAGTGTATGGCAACCCCGCTGCCTTTGAGCAACTGAAGGAAAACGATCGCCGCTTCTCCGCCCTGATTAAAATTCTGATGGCGGGCGAAGGCGGCGTGCCCGCCTCGCCGGACGCGCTGCAACCGCTGCTGAGGGATATAAACGGGCAGTGGACCGGAATGCGCAAGGACACCGGCCTGATTCTGGCGCAGGAAAAGAACCTGATACTCGTGAACAACAGCGTTGCGGGGATTAACGCCACCAACAAGCCATTGCTGGAGAAGGCCGAGGCCGCCGTCGCGCGGCTGGAGCAGACCGGGGCGGGCGCGCAGGAAGTCGCCGCCGCGGGCCTGTTGAGGATGATGTCCGAGCGCATCGTGAAAAACGCCAACGCCTTGCTGTCGAGACCCGTTGTCAATCCTGAAGATGCGCTCCTGCTGGGCAAGAACATCGGCGCCATTCACGGCATTTTGTCGGGCTTGCTGAACGGCAGCGAAGAACTGCACCTGAGCGCCGTCAAGGATCCGGGGGCGCGAAAGGCGCTGGAAGATTTCAATGAAACGTTCGGTGGTTTCGCCGCACATGACGACAAAATCCTGGGCGACGTCAATGGCCTGGTCGAGGCAAAAAACGCCCAACAAGCTTTGTTCAAGGCCGGCGACAGGCTGCTCGACACCGTTCACCAGCTGACCGACGGGTACAACAAGAACGTCAGCAACGGCTGGCTGGAGGCGGTTCTGACGCTTGTTTTTGCCGGCTTCGCATTGCTGTTTGCCGCGCTGTTCGTCAAGGTGCTGCTTGACGATGCCAAACGGCGTGCCGCCCTGAGCGAGCAGGAAAACCGGCGCAACCAGGAGGCGATCCTTCGGCTGCTCGATGAAATGGGCAATCTGGCGGAGGGCGATCTGACGGTGCGCGCGCGCGTGACCGAGGACATCACCGGCGCAATCGCCGACTCCATCAACTATGCGATCGATGAATTGCGGGCACTGGTGGAGGGGGTGAACAAGGTCACCGAACAGGTGACGCGGGCCTCCCGTGAGGCGCAGATCACCTCCGAACATCTGTTGCGGGCATCGGAAAAACAGTCGGGCGAGATCGGGGAAACCAGTGCGGCGGTGCGGCAGATGGTCGATTCCATCAACGAAGTGTCGGCCAGTTCGGCGGAATCGGCGAAAGTTGCGCAGCAATCCCTGCAAGCCGCTGAAAAAGGCGCCGCGGCGGTGCAAAATTCGATTGCCGGCATGAACGAGATTCGCGGGCAGATTCAGGAGACGGCGAAACGGATCAAGCGGCTGGGCGAAAACTCCCAGGAAATCAGCGAAATCGTCGAGCTGATTTCCGATATCACCGAACAAACCAATATTCTGGCGCTAAACGCGGCGATTCAGGCCGCTTCCGCAGGAGAGGCAGGCCGCGGCTTCTCCGTCGTGGCCGAGGAAGTGCAGCGGCTGGCCGAGCGCTCGGCCGAAGCGACCAAGCAGATCGGCGCAATCGTCAAGATCATACAAACCGACACCCACGATGCGGTGGCAGCGATGGAACAGAGCACCCAAGGCGTGGTGGAAGGCGCCAGGCTGTCGGATGCGGCCGGCCAGACCTTGTCCGAAATCGAACAGGTGTCGCGAAATCTGGCCGACCTGATCGAAACCATCTCCCAGGCAACCCAGGCGCAGGCGCAAGCCGCCGGCAAGGTGGCGAGGAACATGCAGGGCATTCAGGACATTACCAACCAGACCACGGACGGCACCAAACAAACCGCATCCTCCGTGGGGCAGATGACAGCGCTGGCTACCGAACTGAGAGATTCGGTGGCGGGCTTCAAACTTTCATAGGCAACGAAAACGCATGGCCATCGAGTTGGACATCGGCCCGCTGACCTGGGTCAAAGGCGAGATCGATCAGGCGCTGGATCTGGCCAGGCAAAGCCTGTCCGGTTTTCTCGATAATACCGGCGATTTTTCCCCTCTGCGCTTTTGCCAGACCCATCTGCACCAGGTGACCGGGGCGATCCAGATGGTCGGCCTGGAGGGGGCGGCATGCGTCAGCACCGCGATCGAAAAAGGCGTGGCGGCGCTGGAGCAGCAGCAGGCTGATTCCTCCGTCGCCAATGTTGAAGCCATTGACGAGGCGATTTCCGCGCTATCCCGATATCTTGCCGACCTGCTCGATGGCGAGCCGGACGTGCCGCTCAAGCTTTTTCCGGTTTACAGGAAGCTGCATGAAATCCGTGGCGCCACGGATTTCGCCGAAAGCGACCTGTTCTTTCCCGACCTGTCCGAGCGCGCACCGAAAGATCCGGTGGCCCAGCCCTTGGCCGAGGTCGAGCTTCCGGTGCTGGCCAGGGCTGAACGGGCGCGCTACCAGTGGGGCTTGCTGAAATTCCTGCGCGACAATGGCGATCTCGAAGGAATAGAGGCAATGCGCGCCGCGCTGCTGGCAATCGAGCGGGCCCAGCCGCAACCGGCGCAGCGGACATTCTGGTGGGTGGCGGGGGGACTGGTCGAAAGCCTGATCGACAAAGGGGCAAACCTCGACATCGAAGACAAGCGCCTGCTCGGCAAGCTCGATCAGCAAATCCGCAAGCTCGCCGATTCCTCGTTCAAGGTGGCGGAGCGCCTGCTGCGCGATGTGCTGTATCGCGTGGCGTGCAGCGAGCCGGTCGGCGAACGGGTCAAACAGGTCAAGCGCGCATTCGACCTGGACGCCTGCCTGCCGCCGGCTGCATTGGCCGGCGCGGCGCAGATCGCCGCCAGCCGCAAGGCACGGGGGAAACCGTTGCCGCTGCCGGCGGCGCCGGAAATCCAGGCCAGCCTGCAGCGGATCGAAGAGGTGCTGGACGCTTTCTTCAGGGATACGGCTAAACGGCGTGATATTCCCGCCCTCGAACCCGTCCTCGAACAGGTTTCCGACGTCCTGAAAAACCTTGGGCTGGAAAAGGCCGACCAACTGTTCGCCGCCTGTCGCGCCAGCATCCGGCGTTTTGCCGATCCCGCCTACGAGCCCGGTCTGCGGGAGATGGAGGGCGTGGCCGAAGGACTGAGCAGCCTGGGTTCATACCTCGGGGAAATCCAGCGTGGCCGCGCGGATGCGGAAAAAACCATCGAACGCATATGGGCGCGTCTGACGGGCGAACCGGAACAGGATGCGGGCGACCGGCCCCCGGCGGCATTTCCGGAAGAGGCCGTGCCGGCAACGGAAGAAGCCGCATTGCCGCCCGCAGCCGAAATGATGATCGGCGATACCGCCATGCCGCGCGCGCTCTTCGATATCTTCATGCCTGAAGCCAAACAACGGGTCGCGGTTCTGCAGGAAGAGCTGGCGCGCCTGGAGGAGCATCCGGATGTGCCGGTCAGGGAAGAGTTCATGCGTGCGGCCCACACCCTGTGCGGAATCTCGCGCACAGCAGGGTTACCGGCGCTGGCCGATCTCGGTTTCGGGCTCGAGGAGTGGCTCACGGAAATGCTGAAGCATCCGCAGCCGGCCAGAGGCAAGCAGATCGCCGTTACCGGCGACGCGGTCGTCGCGTTGAACCTGATGGTGCAGGCGGTAGAACGGCAAATAATGCCCAAACCGGCCAGGCAGTTGATGCGCTCGTTGCAGGCGCTGGTCAAGAAGGCGCGCGCGGAACGGGAAAAAGCGGCGATGGCGGAGCGTGCGGTTGGCCGGGCTGTTGGGTTCGTGGCGGCGGCCCCGGCGACGACAGCATCCCGCGACGACATCGACCCGGAGGTGCTGCCCCTGTTTCTGGAGGAAGCAGAGAGCCTGTATCCGTTGATCGGCGCGCAGATGCGCTGCTGGCGGGAGGAGCCCGCAGACCGGCCGGCGCCGCAGGAGCTGCAGCGTTCGCTGCATACGTTCAAGGGCGGCGCCCGCATGGCCGGTGCGCTGCAATTGGGCGACCTGATCCACAATCTGGAAGCGCGGGTTGTCGATGCAATGGGCGGCGGTGCGCCGTCGGCAGCCCTGTTCGACCGGCTTTTTGCCGGTTACGACCGGATCGGCGGAGTGCTGGGTCGGCTGCGGGCCAAGCCCGAGGCGCCGGTTGCCGTCGGAGAACCGGCGTCTCCGCCAATGGAAAAACCCGGCGCGCAGCAACTGCGGGTAAGCATTGATGTACTGGACCGGCTGGTCAACGAAGCGGGCGAAATCAGCATTGCGCGTTCCCGCGTCGAGGCCGAGATGCAGGGCTTCAAGCAGTCGCTGCTGGAATTGACGGAAAACGTCGTTCGCCTGCGCGGCCAGGTGCGCGAGATTGAAATCCAGGCGGAAAGCCGGATGCAGTCGAGCCACGGCGGCGGGGCGGCCGAAGTGTTCGACCCGCTTGAATTCGACCGCTTCACCCGCTTTCAGGAGTTGACCCGGCTTCTGGCCGAATCCGTCAACGATGTTTCCACCGTGCAGCAGGGCCTGCTGAAAAACCTGGGCGAAGCCGATACGGCGCTGCGCCATCAGGCGCGGCAGAGCCACGACCTGCAGCAGGACCTGATGCGCATCCGCACCGTGCCGCTGTCCAGCATCGCCGAGCGGCTCCAGCGCATCGTGCGGCAAACCGCCGAAGAGCTGGGCAAGAAGGCCGGGCTGGAGATTCAGGGCGGAGAGGTGGAACTGGATCGCGGCGTGCTGGAAAAAATGATTGCGCCGTTCGAACACCTGTTGCGCAATTCACTGGCGCATGGCGTGGAAAACGCCGCCGAGCGGCGACGCGCCGGCAAGCCGGAAAGCGGAGCAATCCGCCTCGACGCGCATCAGGAGGGCAATGAGATCGCGCTGACGTTAAGCGACGACGGTGCCGGGTTCGATCTGGCCGGCATCCGCAGCCAGGCGGTCGCGCTCGGCAGGCTGGCGCCGCACAGCGAAATCGAGCCGGCCCGCCTGATCGACATGATGTTCGACCCCGGTTTTTCCACTGCCACGGAAGTGACCCAGGTTGCTGGCCGCGGCATCGGCCTGGACGTGGCGCGCAGCGAGATTGCCGGCCTTGGCGGGCGGATCGACGCGGCGCCCGGCGCCGATGGCGGTGCGGTTTTCACCATCTATCTGCCGCTTACCCTGGCCGTGACGCAGGCCGTGCTGGTGCGCTGCGGCGAGAAAATCCATGCCCTGCCCTCGGCGATGGTGGAGCTGGTGCAGGAATTCAAGGCCGCCGCGCTGGAAGAGTGTTGCCGCAAAGGCGAGATCGATTGGCAGAATAACCGCTATCCCCTGTTTTATCTGGCGCGGCTTCTGGGCGAGAGGGAAAGCATGCCGGAGCCGCACCGCCACAATCCGGTGCTGTTCCTCAAGAGCGGCAGCCAGCGCGTTGCAGTGCGGGTGGACGAAATCATCGGCAGCCGCGAGGCCGTGGTCAAGAATATCGGTCCGCAGCTTGCCCGCATACCCGGCATCGCCGGAGCGACGGTACTGGGAAATGGCCGCGTCGCGCTGATTATCAACCCGTTGCCGCTGGCGCAACGCATGGCGCGGCAGACGCCCGCCGCGAATGCGGTAGAGCCCCCCATGGTGCCGATGGCGGCCCCGCTTATCATGGTGGTGGACGATTCGCTGACGGTGCGCAAGGCCACCTCGCGCCTGCTGGCAAAAGAAGGCTACCGCGTGGTGACCGCGAAGGACGGCGTGGATGCCCTCGAACAAATGCAGGAGGCGCTGCCCGATGCGATGCTGATGGATATCGAGATGCCGCACATGGATGGCTTCGAGCTGACCAGGACGGTACGCGACGATGCCCGGACGGCCCATATCCCGATCATCATGATCACCTCGCGCACTGCCGAAAAGCATCGCAATTACGCCAGGGAGCTGGGTGTCAACGCCTACCTCGGCAAGCCTTATCAGGAAGAAGAACTGCTCGGCCGCATCGCCGATTTCGTCAAAGGCTAGCTTCGCGAAAAACGCCGCCGCGTCCGATCGCACGGGCGCGGCGGTGTTTTGTTTTGCAGCGAACGGTTACGACATCGCCTGGAACAGCTCGGCGCGGTAATAGACCAGCAGCAGCACGCCGAACACGATGCGGTACCAGGCAAACACCGTGAAGCTGTGGTGCGACACGTAGCGCAGCAGCGCACGGATGGCGAAGAACGCGCTGACGAAAGCGGTGGCGAAGCCGACCGCGAAAGTGCCCAGGTCATGGACATGCAGCAGCTGCCAATGCTTGAACACATCGTAGAACGTGGCGGCGAACATGATGGGGATGGCGAGGAAGAAGGAAAATTCGGTCGCCGTCTTGCGCGACAGACCGAAAACCATCCCGCCCATGATGGTCGCGCCCGAGCGCGAGGTGCCGGGGATCAGCGCGAAGCATTGCGCCAGGCCGACTTTCAGCGCGTCTTTCCAGGTCATGTCATCGACGCTGTCGATGCGCGGATGGAACGCCTTCTTCTCCACCCAGAAAATCACCAATGCGCCGACGATGAAAGCGATCGCCACCGAAAACGGGTTGAACAGATGCGCCTTGATCGCCTTGATGAACAGCAGCCCGAGGATAGCAGCGGGCAGGAAGGCGACGAACAGGTTCCAGGCGAAGCGCCGCGCCGCCGCATCGCCGGACAGGCCGCGCACCACCTTGCCCAGCCGCGCCCGGTATTCCCAGCACACCGCGAGGATGGCGCCGAGCTGGATGACGATCTCGAAAACCTTGCCCACTTCGTCGTTGAAGTTCAGCAGGTCGCCGACGATGATCAGGTGGCCGGTGCTGGAAACCGGCAGGAATTCGGTGAGGCCCTCGACGATGCCGAGGATCAGGGCTTTGAGCAGGAGAAGGGTGTCCACAATAATCACTTGTTTCGCAAAAGCCGTGATTCTACCAGTTGCCCGATGCAATAGGGCATAGGCAAACCGAGCCTATTTATTCCGGGCGCTTGCATCTCGGCGCCAACTCCAAGACAATTCGCCCGTGATGTTTTCAAGAATGATGCCGAGTGCGTGGCGTTCCTGTTCGAACTGTACCGGAAGTACACGTCGCTGCTGCCGGGGGAAACCAAATCCAAGCGAAAATCTCCGCG
>DATKUY010000058.1:0-24021 GCA_035530375.1 Sulfuricella sp.
CCCAATTCCTGGTTGATTCTGGCGATCACATCCAGCACCACCTTGCCGGTTTCATAGTCGAGCGCTCCGGTGGGCTCGTCGCACAGCAGCACGTCCGGCCGCTTGGCGATGGCACGGGCGATGGCGACGCGCTGCTGCTCGCCGCCGGATATCTGGGAAGGGAAGTGGTCCATGCGTTGCTCCAGCCCGACCAGCCTGAGCGCTTCTTCCGGCGTCATCGGATCGGGAGCGATCTCGGTCACCAGAGCCACGTTTTCGCGCACTGTCAGGCTGGAGATCAGGTTGTAGAACTGGAACACGAAGCCGACGTGGTCGCGCCGGTACTCGGTCAGTTCGCGCTCGCTGGCGGTGGCCAGGTTGTGGTCGCGCCAGAATGCCTCGCCGCTGGTGGGCGTGTCCAGCCCGCCGAGGATGTTGAGCAGGGTGGATTTGCCGCTGCCGGATGGACCCAGCAGTACGACCAGCTCGCCCTGGTACATTTCCAGATCCAGCGCGCGCAATGCGGGAACCTCTACTTCCCCCATGTGGTAGGTTTTGGTCAGGCCGTGTGCGGAGAATACAATTTGGGGCGATGGCTGCATTGTTTCAGACCTCTCTCAAAGACTATCCAATAATGCCATGTTTTACAAATTAAAATGGATGTTCCGGAAACAGGCAAACATGACGATACGGTAATAAATTTCGATTGCGTTTTATCAATCTAGACACTAGAATTAGTGTCAGTCCGATTGATCAAGCACAACATCTTGTGGATATGCACTGGATAAGTTGTGGACAAGAGCCAAGTGCGCCACCTGACGCGAGATAACAATTAGATGCCGGCCATGCCAAGCCCAGCAGTTTCCCGGCCGCTTTCTTTAGGAGGAAAATATTCAATGCAACTTTCTACCGATTCCGTTTCACACTCTTCCTTTTCCGCTTCGGATTTCGGCTGTGGTGATACTTCTGCCAGCCATGAAGCTGCCTACGCCCAATACCGGATCATCCGCCGCAACGGCGCGGTCGTCGGTTTCGAACCGGGCAAGATCTCGATTGCCCTGACCAAGGCTTTCATCGCCGTCAACGGCGGCCAGGGCGCGGCTTCGGCCCGTGTGCGCGAAGTGGTCGTTGCGCTCACCGAGGCCGTGGTGTCGGCGCTGATGCGCCGCCAGCCCAACGGCGGCACTTTCCATATCGAGGATATTCAGGACCAGGTCGAACTGGCGCTGATGCGCTCCGGCGAGCACGATGTCGCCCGTTCCTATGTGCTGTACCGCGAGCAGCGCACTCAGGAGCGCGCGCGGCAGAAGCAGGAGCAACCTGCCGTCGAGCCGCATGTGATCAACGTCAGCGAAAACGGCCAAACCCGCCCGCTCGACATGGCGCGTCTTAACGGTCTGCTGCAATCGGCCTGCGACGGACTGGGCGAAGCAGTCACTCCGCAGCCTATCCTCGAACATACGCTGAAGAATCTGTACGACGGTGTGCCGATCGAGGAAGTCGGCAAGTCGGCCATCCTCTCCGCCCGTACCCTGATCGAGAAAGAGCCGGCCTACAGCTACGTCACCGCGCGCCTGCTGCTCGACACCATCCGCAAGGAAGTACTGGGCGAGACCGCCAGCCAAGCCGACATGGAGACTCGGTACGCCGAGTATTTCCCCGACTTCATCAAGCAGGGCATCGAAGCCGAGCGCCTCGACGAGCGCCTCGCGCAGTTCGACCTGAAGCGCCTGGGCGCCGCCCTGGATTCATCCCGCGACCTGCAGTTCGGCTACCTCAGCCTGCAAACCTTGTACGACCGCTATTTCCTGCATATCGAAGATCGCCGCATCGAACTGCCGCAGGCCTTTTTCATGCGCGTGGCGATGGGCCTGTCCCTCAACGAGATTGACCGCGAAACCCGCGCCATCGAGTTCTACAATGTGCTTTCCAGCTTCGATTTCATGAGCTCGACGCCGACCTTGTTCAATTCCGGCACCCGTCGCTCGCAGCTTTCCTCCTGCTACCTCACCACGGTGAGCGACGACCTCGACGGCATCTACGAAGCGATCAAGGAAAACGCGCTGTTGTCCAAGTTCGCCGGCGGCCTCGGCAACGACTGGAGCCGGGTGCGCGCGCTGGGCAGCCATATCAAGGGCACCAACGGTAAATCCCAGGGCGTGGTACCGTTCCTGAAAGTGGTCAACGACACCGCCGTGGCGGTGAACCAGGGCGGCAAGCGCAAGGGCGCGGTGTGCGCCTACCTGGAAACCTGGCATCTCGACATCGAGGAATTCATGGAGCTGCGCAAGAACACCGGCGACGACCGTCGCCGCACCCATGACATGAATACCTGCAACTGGATTCCCGACCTGTTCATGAAGCGCGTGATGGAAGCCGGCGACTGGACCCTGTTCAGCCCGAACGACGTGCCCGACCTGCACGACAAGTTCGGCAAGGCGTTTGAAGAGGCTTACGTCGGTTATGAAGACAAGGCCGCGCGCGGCGAGCTCAAGCTGCACAAAAAGATTCCCGCGCTGCAGCTGTGGCGCAAGATGCTCACCATGCTGTTCGAAACCGGCCATCCCTGGATCACCTTCAAGGACCCGTGCAACCTGCGCTCGCCGCAACAGCACGTGGGCACGGTGCATAGCTCCAACCTGTGCACCGAGATCACGCTCAATACCAACGAGCACGAAATCGCCGTGTGCAACCTCGGCTCGGTCAACCTGGTGGCGCACCTGAAGGACGGCGTGCTCGACACCGCCAAGCTGCAGCGTACCGTGCGCACCGCCATGCGCATGCTCGACAACGTCATCGACATCAACTACTACGCCGTGGCCAAGGCGCGTAACGCCAACCTCAAGCACCGCCCAGTAGGCATGGGCATCATGGGCTTCCAGGATTGTCTGCAATCCATCCGCGTGCCCTACGCCAGCCAGCAGGCGGTCGAGTTCGCCGACCGCAGCATGGAAGCGGTGGCTTACTACGCCTACATGGCTTCCACCGAGCTGGCCGAAGAGCGTGGCCGCTACGCCACCTTCACCGGCAGCCTGTGGGATCGCGGCATCCTGCCGCATGAGTCCAATGCCCTGGTGCGGGAAGCACGCGGCGGCTACCTGGAGCTGGACGAGTCCGCCACCCTCGACTGGGAAGCGCTGCGCAGCCGCATCAAGCAGTTCGGCATGCGCAACTCCAACTGCCTGGCGATCGCGCCGACCGCGACCATCGCCAACATCGTCGGAGTTTCCGCCAGCATCGAGCCGACTTACCAGAACCTCTACGTCAAATCCAACCTCTCCGGCGAGTTCACTGTCGTCAACCAGTACCTGGTGGAAGACCTGAAAGCGGCCGGGCTGTGGGACGAGGTGATGATCGCCGACCTCAAGTACTTCGACGGCACCCTGAGCAAGATCGACCGCATCCCGGGCGAGTTGCGCAGCCTCTACGCCACCGCCTTCGAGGTCGACCCGAGCTGGCTGATCGAAGCCGCCGCGCGCCGCCAGAAGTGGATCGACCAGGCGCAAAGCCTCAACATCTACATCGGTCAGCCGTCCGGCAAGAAACTCGACGAGACTTACCGCCTCGCTTGGCTGCGCGGCCTCAAGACCACCTACTACCTGCGCAGTTTGGGCGCGACCCACGCCGAGAAATCCACCTCCAGGGCGGGTGCGCTGAACGCCGTGCCGGTGGACGGCGGGGTCGCGGCGGAGACCAAGTTCTGCTCGATTGACAATCCTGAGTGCGAAGCGTGTCAGTGATACGCGTTGCGCTCATGATTGCGGCACAGACTAACCTTTTGCGAAGCACAAGGTTATGTCGGAGCCACAATCCGGAATGCGAGGCTTGCCAGTAAAAGCATTTTTTTACCGCAAGGGACGCAAAGGTTCGCAAAGGTTTTATGTTTTATGGCCTTACCTCGCGTAACTTTGCGTCCTTCGCGGTGAAGAAATAATCAAGGAGACAACAATATGCTGAGTTTCGAAGATACCATGACAACTAAACCCACAGCACCGCAAGCGCCTGCCGAACCAGTTTCCGCCGCGCTCACCGGCATCCATGACATTCGTCGCATCAAGGCGGAAGACAAGCGCATCATCAATGGCGATGCCGACGTCAACCAGTTGGTGCCGTTCAAGTACAAATGGGCGTGGCAGAAATACCTGGACGCTTGCGCCAACCACTGGATGCCGCAGGAAGTGAACATGAATCGCGATATCGCACTGTGGAAAGACCCGAACGGCCTGACCGAAGACGAGCGCCGCATCGTTATGCGCAATCTGGGTTTCTTTACCACCGCCGACAGTCTCGCCGCCAACAACATCGTGCTCGGCACCTATCGCCACATCACCGCGCCGGAATGCCGTCAGTACTTGCTGCGCCAGGCGTTCGAGGAGGCCATCCACACCCATGCGTACCAGTACATCGTCGAGAGCCTGGGGCTGGACGAGGGCGAAGTCTTCAACATGTACCATGAGATACCCTCGATCCGCGACAAGGACGAGTTCCTGATTCCCTTCATCGATACCCTGTGCAACCCGAACTTCAAGACCGGCACGCCGGAAGACGACCAGAAGCTGCTGCGCTCGATCATCGTGTTCGCCTGCATCATGGAAGGTATCTTTTTCTATGTCGGTTTCGTGCAGATACTCGCGCTGGGCCGGATGAACAAGATGGTGGGCGCCGCCGAGCAATATCAGTACATCCTGCGCGACGAATCCATGCACCTCAATTTCGGCGTCGACCTGATCAACCAGATCAAGATGGAAAACCCCCACCTGTGGACGCCGGCTTTCCGCGAGGAAATCGCCGGCCTGATCAAGAAGGCGGTGGAACTGGAATACGCCTATGCCGAAGACACCATGCCGCGCGGTGTGCTCGGCATGAATGCCTCGATGTTCAAGGAATACCTGCGCTTCATCGCCAACCGCCGCTGCCAGCAGATCGGGCTGGATCAGCTTTATCCGGGGGCGGGAAATCCCTTTCCGTGGATGAGCGAGATGATGGATTTGAAGAAGGAGAAAAACTTCTTTGAGACGCGGGTGACGGAGTATCAGAGCGGAGGGGCGCTGAACTGGGATTAACTGGATAATGCTGAAATGAGGCCGCCCCCCCCGTTTTAGTGACGGTCAGAAATGGAAATTTCCGATTCCGTTGAGCCTGTCGCCAGCATCAGAATCAAGATTAACCCTTAGTTCCGTTGGTGTTCAGGTATAATATCCATGCTGCATTCTTTACGCACATGTCCGGACATTCACCTTTGGCAGGAGATTTTTCATGAGGACGACCCTTACTGTTGTAGTCGCCGGTTTTCTGGGGCTGGGCGCATTGAGTGCATCCGCAGACGAAGCCAAACTCAGGACAGTTGCCGCCCTGTACCAGGACAAATCGGCACTCGCTGGCCAGGAGGTGCGTGTGCAGGGCAAAGTGGTCAAGGTCAACAATGGCATCATGGGGCGCAATTTTCTACATGTGCAGGACGGTACTGGCGGCCAGAACACCAACGACCTCACTGTGACCAGCAAACAAACCGCCAATGTCGGCGACCAGGTGACTGTCACCGGCCGTGTGGTCGTGAACAGAGATTTCGGAGCCGGTTATGCGTACCCTTTGCTGGTAGAAGAGGCGAGCGTTACCGCTAAGAAGTGATTCCCGGGCGGTTCAGGAGCCAAGGGGCAGGAATTCGGATCTCTTCGGGCGCACCATTAAAATCAAAGGGCCTACAGAAATGTAGGCCCTTTTCATTTATGGTCTTGCAGGGATATTGTCCCTCTGCGCATCAATTGTCATGCGTGGCGCGTCGTATTCTGCCCACCATTGGAAATAGAAGCTCTGATCGCTATCATTTACTCTCTGTCCAGTTGCATCGAGCGCAGCTTCCGCTCCGCCTGGATGATGAAGCGTTGAATCATGGCTTGCATTTTCTGCGACAGATTGATAAAACCACAGCCCGCACGGGTGCTCTTTTTCCCATTTTTGAGGGTTACTTCGAACACGTTGACGATTTCTATGTCTGCGTTGATGGTTCCGATATCTGGCAACTCCATCTGGCATCCACGAAATATCTTTCCTTGCTCAAACCCTGTTTCCGTTGGTGGAAGCGTTATATTGATGCCGCCGATACTGATGTCCACAACCACCGATTCAATCGTGTAACCGTCTTCCATTGGCATGGCGCATTTCAGGGGGCTGAAGATCGGCAAAAGAAGGCGGTAATATTCCCGCCGTTGCAGCCTGATTAATGAGTCGGGCAGCTTGATCTTGAATGCGTCGCGGCCTTCAAATATCGTTTTTTCAATTTTGTTGGCGGTAAATTGAATTTTTACTTTGTCGTGAGATGTGTTGAAAATAATTTTTTCGCTATCGAGAATTTTCCGGTTTTGCTCTTCAATGGAACCGAAGTCCAGAAAGGCCGCATCCTGGTGCGGGTCGACACCGACAATGGCAGTCAACATGAAATATTTCCCATGATTGAAGCTGGCGCTTACCAAGTCGCCACCCTCCATGATAGAACGAAGTATGTGAACGATTTCATTTGGCTGGCTGACCTCATACTGGCTGTAATCATCATCGGTCTTCAGTATGCCAATCTGACCAGCTTCATTGGGACCGGTTGAGTGTGATTCCACGTTAATTTTCTCTTGAGGTTTATCTGAAATTGTCATAAATAGCCCTGCTTTCCCGTCGCCGGATTTATTCAGAGCAGATTTGGGCAGGCCATTCTGGCCGGCTACTGGTGCGAGAGGTGTTGGCGCACCGTCTCAGAGTTATGTTCTGCTCATCCGCAATTTTACGCATCTTTGCTTAGGACAGCATTTTAAACTCGCAAATTCGGATTTATCGGAAAATGCTGAGCGAAAATATAGCATAATTTGAGAGGTGTTGCCCCGGTGGTTCCATCTTCAGGCCTGAAATTCACGACATTCAGAGAGGGTCGGCCTGGCGTCAACGGGTTCTTTCCCCATCCAGCAGGCAGGCGTTTCCCCGCCATTTGAAATCACCCCATGGTTCCCGTGGTCATGGCTTCCGGCTTTTTTCGGTACCATTCTCTCCTTGGCAGGTTGGCCGCACCAAGAAATAATTGTTTCTGAAATCCGGGGTTAATTATTAATGTTTGAAGGGAAAGAACTTGCTTGCGTATGGGGCGTGTTCTCCGGCGGTCAAGGAGGGACTTGGCGCTTTCGAGAATCTTGATTTTGCCTGCCTCGGTATCCCCGCCGAGCAAGGGCTAAGTGAAGGGTGCGCTGGGGCGCCTCTGCTTGACTGTTTTGCCTGCCAAATCCCTTTCCCAAGGGGGGCACACCGCATGGTGCTTCCGCCTGCTGCTCACTCAAGTCCAACTGTGGATACTCGACGAACTGCGGACCGCGTTCGATCAGGCTGCCATGCAACTGGCGCCATTCCTGTTCGGCGCCCATTTGCGCAAGGGCGGCATAGTCATGCCGACCGCTTGCCAGCCGGTCTCGATCATGGGCATCGACCCCAAGACTTTGCAGTTATCCCCGATTCTGAAGATGCGAAATACTGCAAAGAAAAATTTGAAACGGAAGCAGCTTCAGTTTCCCTGTATCTGAAGCTTTTTCATTTTTTCCCAGAGATTTTTTCGACTGATGCCGAGTGCTGCCGCAGTTTCTGCAATATGACCATTGTTGGAACTCAAGACGCCCTCGATATGCTTCCGTTCGCAGGTGTGCAAATATTCGTTCAATGATTCAGTTTCCGGCGGCTGTTCGGATGGAATGATAGGCAAGTCGTCGCCAAAAAGTTGCTCCGGCGAAATGATGGACTTCCCGGAAAGGATGCAGGCACGTTCGAGGCAATGTTTGAGCTCTCGAATGTTGCCCGGCCAAGGATAATTCAGCAAGGCTTTTTTTGCCGACGAATCCAGTGTGCGCATATCGGACCTTTCCGCCCCCCAGGCATCGAGCAATCTTCCTGCCAGCCAGAGGATATCTTCCTTGCGTTCGCGCAAAGGCGGAATGTGCAGATGAACGACATGGATGCGATAGTAAAGATCCTCGCGGAACTTACCCAGTTCCACCATGTTTTTGAGATCCTGATGGGTGGCGCAAACCAGGGTTATGGTCACTGGAATCGGCGTTTCTCCGCCGACGCGAACAATCTGGCGCTCCTGAATGGCGCGCAGAAGTTTAACCTGCATCGTGGGCGACATTTCGCCGACTTCATCAAGAAACAGCGTTCCGCCATCCGCCAGTTCGAAAACTCCTTTTTTGTCGCGAACTGCACCGGTATAGGCACCCTTGACATACCCAAACAACTCAGCTTCCAGCAGGCTTTCGGTCAGAGCGCCGCAGTTGACCGCAATGAAAGGGGTTTGTCCAGAAGGGTCGAATTCATTATACAGTGCCCGTGCCACCCACTCCTTGCCGACACCGGATTCCCCCGTAATCAGCACGGACCTTGCATTTTGTGCCAGCCTGGGCAATATGGCCTCGATCGAGCGCATTGCGCTGGAAATGCCGAGATTTTGCTCGCCAGTTGATGCGGGTGCCGATTTTGCACACACATTGCGTATTGTTTCCAACAGATTGTGGATGTCCAGCGGCTTCGTGAGGTAGTCGTGTGCACCGAGCTTCAGGAGCCTTACTGCTCGGTCCACCGTCCCATATCCGGTAGTAAACACAAATGGAGGCAAGGGGTTTCCCATTGACTTCACTTGCACATATAACTCTTCTCCGTTGATATCCGGCAACTGGATATCGCAAATCGCGATGTCGTAACGCTTGTGGTTCAGCGCCTGTAATGCGTCTCGTCCGGTCTTGAGCCAGTCGCATTCGAAGCCTTCCAGTTCGAAGCGATCCGAAAGCGCCTCGCCCATAATCTGATCGTCCTCAATCAGGCAGATGCGATAAGGTTTTGTATTCATAGCGCGCCTCCCATGGGAATTTCCACAGTAAAACGCATATAGTCATTCGATTCTTTTTCCACTTCGACATGTCCACCGAGTTGATGCACGATCTGGTAGGTGACCCATAAACCAAGGCCGTGGCCATCCCGGCTTAACGGAGAGAAAGGCTCGAACAGATGGGATATTTGCTCGGGAGATAATGTTTTTCCATTGTTCTCCACAACAACTCGCAAATTACCGTCCATAACGTGGATATCAAAGAGCACTTCTCCCTGTTGAGTTGCCGCCTGAACCGCATTCAGCAGGAGGTTGATCAAAATCTGGCGTACGAGCGTGGCCGGAAGGGGGATATCACCATCCAGGCTGTTGTGCCAGGTAATGTATATGGCTTTTTTATTCGCCAGTGGCGTAATCAGGGTCTGCACGTCCTCGATGTCCTGCGGCAGGAGATTGCGGCTTTTTAACTTGGCTTCTACCAGCAATGCCCCCACGGTATCCCTGATCTGGGTTAACCCGCGCTCCAGCAATGCGATGGTTTTCATCGTGCGGGGATCCACATTGCCATGGCGTTTCAATGTGTCGATTGCAGTCAGCATGCCACCCAGCGGGTTGTTGACTTCGTGGGCAATACCGGCCGCAAGTTGTCCCAGTGCCGCTAATCGCTCTGACTGCTCCATCTGCTTCTCAAGAGATTCCTTGGCTTTAAGCTCTTCAAGCATCAGATGGTATGCTTCGAAAAGCTGGCCGAGTTCGTCGCGGTGGGTGTAAAGATCGGGTTCCAGGTCCGCCGGCCATTTTCCACTGGTTTTGCTCATGCGGCTTGCGAGCAACAACAGCGGTAAGGTCATGCGCCTTCCCCAGTACCAGTTGAGAGGGAGCAAGATGGCAAGAATAAAGGAACCTACCGATAAACCATGCCAGGCGATATCGAAGAAGCGCGGCATAAAAACACCTTGGGGATAAACAATAATCAATGTTCCGAGATGCGCGTTCCCACGAGAAATGGGGGTGATGTAGTAAAAACGATTCGAGCCAGGCAATTCAATCGCCTGCGAGGGATGCTCACCCATTTGGCTGATCTGGTCTGCGAGTGCTGCATATTCAGGGCTCAGCTCGCTGATATCCGTCGATATGGGCGCCATCTTCGGATGTGTGGAAACAACGATGTTTAATGCATTGTCCACCACCAGAATAGCCTCGGCTTGTGCCTGGCCTGGCCAGTCCGAATATGGGGAATCGATCGCAGTACTAATGATTTCAAATGCGCGCCATGTATCGTCGTGCAATAGCGCCGGAAACAAATTGGATGTGAGCGAACGCGCCAGGGTATCGGAGTCGATAATCAGATCTTCCTTGAGCTCATCGTAGGTATCGACAATCATTGAAGCTGACACCGCAATGGCTGTCACGATAATGAGCATGCTTCCCCACAGTGGAATTTTATAGCGGAAGCTCAAATCGAAAAATTTCATATATCGTCCAAGGCCTGCATCATCTTGCGTACACTGTTGTATAACTTGGGATCGCCGCTGATGAACCCGTCAAGGTTGAGCCGCTTGAGCAGCTTGGCTCCTTCCGTATCGTTTGCCATTTCCAGCAGTACCCGCTGCATAGCCGAAAATTCAGCTTGACTTACAGTTATCTGAGCCGCTATGGGGGGGAAACCATATTCCGGCGACTTGGCAATAACCCGTGTTTGTCTGGTCAGATTCGGACGAATAAGCGCCAGGGTTTCCCACACGAAACTATCCACTTCACCACCATCCGCCAATCCCCTGGCGACTGCCATGACGATATTTTGGTGGCCCCAGGTAAAAAAGGTCTTGCGAAAGAAATGCTTCGAATCCTCTCCTTCCTGCCGCAATTGATAGCGTGGTACAAGATAGCCCGTGTTCGAATAAGGATCGGCATAGGCAAATACCTTGCCTTTCAATTGCAGCAGCGTTTTTGTTTGAAGGTCTGACGCCGGGACAATAAGGTAGGCACGGTAGTAAGGCCGGCCCTGATACAGGGGAGTGGCAAGCAACCGCACAAAGTGGTTCTTCTCGGAATAGACGAAGGGGTAAGCGGAAAGCCAGGCGAAATCAAGCTTGTTATGTTTCAGCAATTCGATGGTTTCGCGGTAGTTGTCTCGTGTAACGAACTCAACCGGGCGTTCGAGCTTCTTCTGGAGATATTCGCGCCAGTCCGCCAGAAGCGCATATTGATCGTGAACAATGGCAGGCGTAATACCAAATCGTATGGGCTTTTCACTCTGTTCTGCCCAGGCCGCATTGGTTGTAAAGAGTACAAATAATACGATACAGATATGTCGTAGGTAAAATAGGAATTTGAAATTGGAAGTCTTCATTTCGTTACTTTTTGGTTACCTAATAAAAATTATTTTTTCTATGTTACCAGTTGGTAACATTATGAACAAATTAACTCTTAATATTCTTGAGTAATACAGCTTGCATGGTGGGATGTCCTTGAAAAATTAAAGATGTCCTGTCTTAACCTATGCAAGTCCCATGCCGCTTAAATTCAACTTGGCATTCGCCCACTGATATTAAATATCCGCCCCAAAAAAACAAATCAACAACTCGCTTGAAATATAATAAATACGTTAATATTCATTGTATTAAGTATGTTTCAATGAAAATACTCTCAAGAAGCAATCTCCCTGCCATCCTGCGTCCTTTAGATAATGCATCAAGCTGTTTTGAATGAGCATATGCGTAACATATTTTTAGATGTTACCGGAAAGTAACGAATTGATGCAGATCAGCATTCGTTTTTTATTTGAATACTCGAATATTCATATATGTTTATCGAAAATGGTTGATGCGTTGATGGAAAAATGGAGCTTATTTATTTACATATCTATTTGTTATTAAATAAATAACAGTACGTACAAAAGCGAATGAACAAACCATCGCAATTACTCTTGGCCTGATCTTTGCATGGTGGTCTAGCAAAAGCATCAAAGCCAGCATATCAAAGTAATAAAATTTTTGGACTTCAAGGAGATAAAAATGACGCATAAAGTTCGTACCAGTGCCCTGTTCGGCGCTCTTGCCGCCTCCATCGTATTTTCCTTCTCGGCAGATGCGCTCGCTGTCGACGCCGACGCCGCAATCACCTTGGCAAAACAGAATGGCTGCTTCAAGTGCCACAACTATACAAAGGAGCAACAGGCGAAAAAGCAGAAAGATGGAAAGCCGTGGTTTGAGGTCGCGGCCAAGTACAAAGGCAAAGCGGATGCCGAAGCCAAACTGATTCACCACATTACCTCGGGCGAAAAAGCCAAGTTCCCGGATGGTCACGAAGAAGAACACAAAATCATCAAGACCACGGATGTCGATAAGCAGAAAAATCTCGTGGAATGGATTCTTTCGCTGTAAAAACCAGCGCAGATCAACATTTTTAGCAAATGGAGATGCAAATGAGCCATAAAACACGAACAAGCTTGCTGGTAAGTGCCATTGCTGGCGCGATAGCCTTTTCTCTTTCGGCTTCCGCATTTGCGGTCGATGCGGCAGCAGCCAAAGCTACGGCACGCAAGAACAGCTGCCTGCGCTGTCATAGCGTAAACAAGAAAAAGGAAGGCCCGTCCTACCAGTCCGTCGCTTACAAGTACAAGGGCCAAGCCGATGCGATGGACAAGCTCGTCCAGCACATTACCTCGGGCGAGAGGGTCAAGCTTTCCGACGGCCATATGGAAGATCACAAGATTGTCAAGACCAAGGATCCCGAGCAAATCAAGAACTTGATCAGCTGGATTTTGGCTCAGTAGCAATCATCATCAAATATAGCGGCAACGACTGGCTAGGGAAAAGGGGAAACAAATGAAGATAGTTCGACAAGTGTTGGCTGCCTGTGCATTAATCGGCGGCATCGGGGTGGCGACAGCGCCATGGGCGGCGGAGGCAAAGCTGCCTGACACCAATATGAGCGTCAATACAGCGAAAGCCACGCAGACCCAAGATAGGGTCAAGAAAGATGCGGTCTGCACGCGCTGCCACGATGAAAGCGAAACGACGCCAGTCCTCTCAATCTACCAAACGAAGCACGGCGTCAAGGGTGACTCACGCACGCCGTCCTGCCAGTCCTGCCACGGCGAAAGTGAAAAGCACCTGAAGGGTGATCCGAAGGTGAAGGGTCGCGCCGCACCGGACATCGTGTTTACGAAAGGAGCTTTTGCGGCTTCCGACGAGAAAGTACGCGCCGGTCAATGTTTGACATGTCACAAGGGTACCAACCGGACTAGATGGGATGGCGGCCAGCATGACGCCAATGGTCTGGCATGCAATAACTGCCACCAGATCCATCGGCCGGCTGACAAGGTGCTGAGCAGGAAGACCCAGACCGAAGTCTGCTTTACTTGCCACAAGGAGCAGCGCGCCGACAGCCACAAGGTTTCAACTCACCCGATCGATGCTGGCAAGGTCGTCTGTTCGGACTGCCACAACCCTCACGGTTCGGCTGGTCCGAAACTCCTGAAAAAGAACACGGTGACCGAGACCTGCTTTACTTGTCATGCCGAAAAGCGCGGCCCCTTTCTGTTTGAGCATCAGCCTGTGACGGAGGATTGCACGAACTGCCATACACCTCACGGTTCCAATATTTCGCCGCTTCTGAAGTCGCGTGCTCCTTTCCTGTGCACAGAGTGTCATGATGGCCCGCACCAGAGCCCAACTCCTGTTGGAACTGCTGCTGCTGGCAAACAGTTCACCGGTGTGAACGCGAACGCCAATCAGACTGGTCGCGCTTGTATGAATTGCCACGTCATGGTTCATGGTTCGAACAGTCCAGCTGGCGGCTACTTCCAGCGTTAATTTTAGGGAATTAGGAGATTGTTATGAGAATTCTTAACGGAAAAATGAAACTTGGCGTGTTGGCCTTTGCAGTGCAAGGCGCGTTAGTCGCGATGTATGCCATACCGGCCCATGCGGATGACGAGGATGTCGCGGCTTTGACGAACCCCACCAACTTCGTGGAAATCGGAGTGGAGGGCGCTTCTCGCAGTTCCGCCAAGTTTGGTGAATATACCGGTCTCAACAAGTCGGATGGCGATTTGATCGGCAACTTCAGCGTTCGCGGCGGCGATGCATATGGGGATGGAAACGGAACCAAGCGCTGGGCGATCACAGGGACCGATGTTGGTCTGACTTCTCGTTCGCTAGGCGCAACGATGAGCAATCAGGGCCAATGGAACCTCGGTGTCGGCTATGACGAATTGCGCCACAACATCACGGACACCTATCAAATGCCCTATCAAGGCAGCATGGGCGGGAACAGTTTTGTCTTGCCCGGCACTTTTGGCTTGGCCGCAAACACGACTTCATTGTCGCCTACCCAATTGTCGTCTTTTCAGACTGTAGATGTCGACACCACCAGGAAAAACACGTCACTCACAGCCGGGTTCAATTTGAATCCGGAATGGCAAATCAAGTTCGACTACAACCATCTGGTTCAGTCCGGCGCAAAACTGATGGCGTTTGGGGCGGACGCGCATGGGGGGGGTAGCGGCGAGAAGATTTCGATCCTGCCGAATCCCACCAATTACACAACGGATTCAGTCAATCTCGCTCTTAATTGGATTGGAGACAAGGGCAATCTAACCGCTTCGTACTATGGCTCCTTCTTTAAGGATAATTATGACAGAGTGACATGGACAACCTTTGTCGGGGCGAACGTGACCGACACCATGGCTACCGCACCTAGCAACAATTTTCACCAATTGAACCTGTCTGGCGGCTATACATTGTCGCCGTTAACGAAGCTAACCGGCGGGCTTTCGTATGGCCGCAATACCCAGAATAGTAGTTTTGTTGTTCCGGACATAATGGTTACACCGTCCCCGACATCCTCTCTTGATGGCTTGGTTGTCACTTCCCATGCCGATCTAAAGTTGGCCAATCAGACCACGAAAGATCTGGCTCTTTCCGCCGGGATCAAGTACGACCAACGTGACAACCGTACTGCGTCGAATATCTACTTGTTCAACGCCATAGACGGGGCCGCTCACGGTGAGAACTATGCGAATACACCGTTCAGCAACAAGAAGACCCAATTCGAATTGGCTGGCGATTATCGTCTGAACAAGGATCAGCATATCCGGGTCGCCTACAATCGCGAAGATGTCAAGCGTTGGTGCGACCAATATGCATCGAACGGTGTCTATCCGGCGGGTACCAATTGCGTTGTTGCAACCGCCAGCAAGGACGATAAACTCAGTGCCACCTACAGGCTCAAGGCGAGCGACGATGTGAATCTGAATGCAGGCTATGCCTACAGCAAGCGCAAGACCGATTCCGATCCAAATGCCATAAGCGCCATGGTCAGCACCAAGGGCGGCGCCGCTGGGCAAAATGGCGGCGACTTTCAGGGATTTTATCCCTACTTTGATGCGTCCCGCACGGAACAAATCGTAAAGGCGGGGGTGAACTGGCAAGCAAATGAACAGTTCTCTCTTGGCCTGAGCGGTCGATATACGGACGACAAGTACGGCGACTCTACATATGGCGTTCAGAATGGCAATACATGGAGCCTAAATCTGGACGCTACCTATCGCTATAGTGAGAACGGCACGATTTCCCCCTATCTAACCCAGCAGCACAGGCAGCGGGATATGACGAGTTTTCAAGGTGCTGCGAGCGCCAGTGCCACCAGAGTTCTCGCGCCGGCAACTGCCACCTGGTCGAACAAGCTGAAGGACGACGATATTACCCTTGGCCTCGGCGTCAAGCAGGGCGGACTGATGGGCGGCAAGCTCGATCTTGCGGGGGATTTGACTTATTCGTTGGGTAAGACCAGCTATGGCACGGCGCTTAACTATACGGGGCTCAACAATGGCGGCTTAACTTGCGATAACCCTGCCGTGGGAGAATGCGGTACGTTGCCTGATATTAAGAATACGATGACCCAGCTAAAGCTCACCGGTAACTACAAATTAGACAAACAGAGCAAGGTCGCGTTTGGGTATACATTCCAAAAACTGTCGAGCGACGACTGGCTTTACAACGCTTTCCAGTACGGTTACACGCCGACTAGCGTGATGCCTACCAATCAACAGTCGGGCAGTTATACGGTCAATGTGGTTGCAGCGTCCTACATTTACACTTTCAAGTAAACCAAGTAAACGCTCTGCAGAGTGAGGGGAAAACGGGGGGCGGATTTTTCGTTCCCCGTCTTTTTCATCTGTATTTTTTTAAAATATCGAATATTCCAAGCGGAGAAACATGATGGATAACAAACCTGGTTTTATCAAACGTACTTGGGGCTTTTTCAGAAAGCCAAGCGCAAAGTACTCGGTATTAGCCATTGCGACCGTTTTTTTCTTCATCGGTATCTTCTTCTGGGGTGGCTTCAACACAGCCATGGAGGCTACGAACAGGCTGGAGTTTTGCATTGGCTGCCATGAAATGCGCGACACGGTTTATCAGGAATACAAGGAAACGGTCCATTACAAAAATCGCACCGGCGTGCGCGCCATCTGCTCCGATTGCCACGTACCCAAGGACTGGGGCCATAAAATGCTGCGCAAGATGCAGGCTAGCCAGGAAGTCTGGGGTAAATTGACTGGTTTTGTCGATACTCCGGAAAAATTCGAGAAACATCGGATGGAACTGGCCACGCACGAATGGGCGCGCATGAAAGCCTCGGGTTCACGTGAATGCAAGAACTGCCACAATTGGGACGGCATGGATGCGAGAAAGCAAAAGCCCAAGGCCCAGGAAAACCATGCCAAGGCCCAAAAAGAAGGCAAGACCTGCATTGATTGCCACAAGGGGATCGCGCACCTCTTGCCGAAGGAATATGACGAGGATCAGTAATTAAATCTGCCACATAATATGCAGGCAATGCGCCCCTGGCCGCGGCAGTAATGTGTGGCCAGGGCTCTCAGGATGCAAAATTCAAGAGCCTGTCTTAAATAATTATGGGTTCGAAGAGATCAAGGAGAGTAAATTGCCAGGAGCTTTTTTTCTGCCCGACTAAAATACTGGAGACGCCATGTCAGATTTTTTCCAGTACAATCCGCATTTTCCCGATTCGGCAGCAGGAAAAGCTGCCGTTTCAAAACCCTGGATAATTATTCATGCTGGAAGGCAAGAACCTCGCCTGTGTGCGGGGCGAGCGTACATTGTTCAGCCGCCTGAACTTCATGCTAAACGAGGGCGAGTTGCTGCTGGTGCAGGGCGCCAATGGCAGCGGCAAAACCAGTTTGCTGCGCATGGTATGCGGACTGCTGGCGCCGGAGTTTGGTGAAATCCTGTGGCAGGGCGAGAAGATAGGCACGGTGCGCGAAAGTTACCATGCCGAGATGGCCTATTTCGGCCATGCTCCGGCGGTCAAGGAAGATCTGAGCGCTTTCGAAAATCTTGATTTTTCCTGCCGTCTGGCGGGAATTCAGGTAGATCATGAAGAAGTGAAAGGTGCGCTCGGGCACCTTGGGTTGGGGCACTGTTTGAACCTGCCGGCAAAATCGCTGTCACAAGGGCAGCGTCGGCGCGTTGCGCTGTCCCGTCTGCTGTTGGCGAAAGCCAGGCTGTGGATACTCGATGAACCGCTGACGGCGCTCGATCAGGCTGCGCTGCAACTGGTGCAGTCGCTGATCGGCGAACATTTGCATCAGGGCGGCATGGCTTTGCTGACCACGCACCAGCCGGCCATGATTCCGGGTATAACACCCAAGATTCTGGATTTATCGGCATGAGCATCACGCAGACCGTTTTCGTCCTGTTGCAGCGTGAATTGATGCTGGCCATGAGGCGGCGCGGGGATGTGCTCACCGTGCTGTTTTTTTTCGTCATCGTCGCCAGCCTGTTTCCGCTGGGCGTCGGCCCGGACCCCAAACTATTGCGGTTGATGGGCGGCGGGGTAGTGTGGGTGGCTGCCCTGCTGGCGGCAATGCTCTCCCTTGGCCGGATGTTCGCCAGCGATTACGCCGATGGTACGCTGGAACAACTGGTTTTGACGCCGACGCCGCCAGTGGTCTGGATAACCGGTAAAATAGTGGCGCACTGGCTGGTGAGCGGAGTGCCGCTGATTCTCATGGCGCCGGTGCTGGGTGTGCAGTTCGGTTTGTCGGGCGATGCGCTGGCGGTGCTGGTTTTTTCCCTGCTGCTCGGTACGCCGGTGCTGTCGCTGATCGGTGCGATCGGCGCGGCATTGACTCTGGGGCTGCGCGGTGGTGGCGTGCTAGTATCGTTGCTGGTGCTTCCGCTCTACATCCCGGTGCTGATTTTCGGCGCCGGTGCGGTAGATGGCGCGATGTCCGGCCTGGGTTCTGAGGCGCACCTGTCGTTGCTGGGCGGCATTTTAATTTTGGCTTTCATGTTGACGCCGTGGGCGGTGTCGGCGGCGTTGCGGATTTCTATTGAATGACAAACAGATTGAACCTGTATAAATATTCCTCCCCGGCAACCTTCTATGCTCTGGCCGGAAAGATGATTCCATGGTTTTACGGTGCAGCCGCCTTGCTCTGCATAGTTGGCCTGTATATCTCGTTTTTCCTGGCGCCCACCGATTTTCAGCAGAGCGACGCCTACCGTATCATCTTTATCCACGTACCCGCCTCCTGGATGTCCATGTTCATCTATATAGTGATGGCGGTCTGGGCGGCGCTCGGACTGGCTTTCAATACACGCTTGTCGTTCATGATGGCGAGCGCCCTCGCGCCTACCGGCGCCATGCTGACTTTCGTTTCATTGTGGACCGGCGCGCTGTGGGGCAAGCCGACCTGGGGCGCATGGTGGGTGTGGGATGCGCGCCTGACTTCCGAGTTGATCCTGTTCTTTCTGTATCTGGGCTTCATGGCATTGCAGGCGGCGATCGACGATCCCCGCCGTGCCGACCGTGCCGGCGCGTTGATTGCGCTGGTGGGCGTGGTCAATGTGCCGATCATCTATTTTTCCGTCAGATGGTGGAACACGCTGCATCAGGGCGCTTCGGTGAGCATGACAAAAGCACCGAGCATGGCGGCCATCATGCTCGAGGGTATGCTGGTGATGGCACTGGCTGTATGGATGTATGCCATCGCGGCGTCGCTGTCGCGAGTACGCAGCATCATTCTGGAGCGCGAGCGAAACAGTCAGTGGGTAGCGCAACTGCTGGAGACGGAAATATGAACTGGAATAGCTGGTCGGAATTCTTTCACATGGGGGGCTACGCCTTGTATGTGTGGGGATCTTACGCGGTGACCGCTATCCTGATCGCCGGCGAAATACTGCTTTTGAAATCACATCGGCAAAAAGCGTTGACGCTGGCGCGACTCACGGTGAAATACAGCAAGGTGAAAGACGATGAAAGCGCGGCATAAGAAACTGATATTGATTGCCGTTGTGGTGATGGCGCTGGGAGCGGTGGCGGCGCTGGTACTCAACGCGTTCCGCAGCAACCTGGTGTTCTTCTTCACCCCAACCCAGGTGGTGAAGGGCGAAGCGCCGCATGATCGCGCCTTCCGTGTTGGTGGACTGGTCGAGAAAGGCAGCTTGCGCCGCGAACAGGACGGTGTAACGGCCCATTTCCGCGTCACCGATACGGCACAGACCCTTTCAGTGACTTACAAAGGCGTCCTGCCCGACTTGTTCAAGGAAGGCAAAGGCGTGGTTGCGGAAGGCCGGCTTAACGACAGCGGTGTCTTCATCGCAGAACAGGTGCTGGCCAAGCACGACGAGAACTATATGCCGCCCGAAGCGGCCAGTGCGCTGGAACAGGCGCAAAAAGCCCAAAAAACACTAGTCTCTCCCCAAGGAAAACAATGATTCCGGAACTCGGCCATTTTGCACTCATTCTGGCGCTGTTGCTGGCGCTCACGCAATCCATTCTGCCGCTGGCTGGCGCCGCGCGCAACGCCCCGGCCTGGATGGCGGTGGCCAGGCCGGCGGCGCAAGCCCAGTTCCTGTTCGTCGCCATCGCTTTCGGCTGCCTGGCCTATTCATTCCTGGTCAACGATTTTTCGGTTCTGAACGTCGCGCAGCATTCCTTCTCCCGCCTTCCTCCGATTTATCGTTTTACCGCCACCTGGGGTTCGCATGAAGGTTCGCTGTTGCTGTGGACGTTTATCCTCGCCTTGTGGACGCTGGCGGTGACTCTGTTCAGTCGCCATCTGCCCGATGACATGGTGGCGCGGGTGATCGGCGTGATGGGTCTGGTCAGCTGCGGCTTCCTGTTGTTCATGCTCACCACGTCCAATCCTTTTATCCGGCTGCTGCCGGCGGCCCTGGACGGTTCGGACTTGAACCCGATGCTGCAGGATCCGGGCATGGTGGTGCATCCGCCGATTTTGTATATGGGCTATGTCGGTTTTTCGATTGCTTTTGCTTTTGCCATCGCGGCATTGATTTCCGGCAAGCTGGACGCCAGTTGGGCGCGCTGGTCGCGTCCCTGGACGACGGCGGCGTGGGTGTTCATGACGCTGGGCATCATGATGGGCAGCTGGTGGGCCTATTACGAGCTGGGCTGGGGCGGCTGGTGGTTCTGGGATCCCACCGAGAATGCATCGCTGATGCCTTGGCTGGTGGGCACGGCGCTGATCCATTCCCTGGCCGTGACGGAGAAGCGCGGCAGTTTCAAGGCGTGGACGGTGTTCCTTGCCATCGCGGCATTTTCCCTGAGCCTGCTCGGCACTTTCCTGGTGCGTTCCGGCGTGCTGTCGTCGGTGCATTCCTTCGCCACCGACCCGGCGCGCGGATTGTTCATTCTCGGCTTCCTCGCCGTGGTGATCGGCGGCTCGCTGCTGCTGTTCGCTTTTCGTGCTTCCCAGGTTGGGCTGGGCGGGCGATTCGCGCTGGTGTCGCGCGAATCCTTCTTGATGGCCAACAACATCCTGCTGCTGACGGCGACCGCTTCGGTGCTGCTGGGCACGCTTTATCCGCTGTTCCTCGATGCGCTCGGCCTGGGCAAGATTTCGGTCGGCGCGCCTTATTTCAACGCGGTATTCGTCCCCCTCGTCACGCCCTTGCTGTTCCTGATCGGCATCGGTCCGCTGGCGCGCTGGAAGCAGGCAAACGTGCCTGAACTGGCTCGCCGCCTGAAATGGGGGTTTGCCGCCAGCGTCGTGGTCGCCCTGCTGCTACCGTTGACGCTGGGCGCCTGGAAACCGATGGTCTCGCTGGGTTACCTGCTGGCGCTGTGGATCGTCATTACCGTGGCTATCGGCGTGCAGGCCCGCTTGCGCACCGGTGCAGGCTGGTCGGCCAACTTCTACGGTATGCATCTCGCGCACTTCGGCGTAGCGGTTACCGTCATTGGCATCACTATGGTGTCGGCCTACGAGACCGAGCGCAATGTGCGCATGAACGAGGGCGATACCGCCACCTTGCAGGGCTACACCTTCCTGTTCAAGGGAACGAAAAACCTGGATGGTCCCAATTACAAGGCGGCGCGCGGCACTCTGGAAGTCAGCCGTGATGGAAAGCCAGTCACTATCCTGTACCCGGAAAAGCGTACTTATTCCGCGTCCGGCATGCCCTTCACCGAATCGGCGATCGACTACGGCTTAACCCGCGACCTCTATGCCGCGCTGGGAGAGCCTCTGGATGGCGGTGCCTGGAGCGTGCGGTTGTTCCACAAGCCATTTGTGGTGTGGATATGGATCGGCGCTGTGCTGATGGCGCTGGGTGGCCTGTTGGCGATCACCGACCGGCGCTACCGCATCGCGTCGCGCAAGAAAGGCACTGAAGCATGAAACGTTTTTTGATTCCCCTGGCTATTTTTCTGGTGCTGGTCGGATTTCTCGGCGTCGGCCTCAGGCTCGATCCGCATGAAGTGCCTTCGCCGCTGATCGGCAAGCTCGCGCCCGATTTTAATCTGCCCCTGCTGTCCGATGCATCCAGACATTTCAGTCCGGCGGAAATGCGCGGCAAGGTCTGGCTGCTCAACGTGTGGGCATCGTGGTGCACATCCTGCCGTCAGGAACACGAAACGCTGCTGGAACTGGCTCGGCGGGGTGTCGTGCCGATCTACGGCATGGACTACAAGGATCAGCCGGCGGACGCGCAAGGCGTGCTGAACCAGGCGGGCAATCCTTACGTGGAAACCGTGATGGATATCGACGGGCGGGTGGGGATTAATTTTGGGGTATATGGCGTACCGGAGACCTATGTTATCGATAAGAGCGGCATGATTCGCTACAAACTGACCGGCCCGCTTACCCCGGAAAACCTGGAAGGCAAGATCCTGCCGCTGCTGAAGGAGCTGCAAAAATGAGGAAGTGGCTGTTGATATTTGTCCTGTGGCTGCCGCTCGTCGCCGTGGCGGGCGAGGCGAAGCCCCTGGCCCAAGACCCGGTGCTGGAGCAACGCATGATCAGTCTATCCGAAGATTTGCGTTGTCTGGTGTGCCAGAATGAGTCGCTGGCAGGGTCGCGCGCCGATCTGGCGCAGGACCTGCGCCAGGAAATCCGCGAACAGATGCGTGCCGGCAAGAGCGATGAAGAAGTCATCGCCTACCTCACTCAGCGTTATGGCGATTTCGTGTTGTACAAGCCGCCGGTCAAGCCGCTTACCTGGCTGCTGTGGTTCGGCCCGTTCGCGCTGCTGATCGGCGCGATAGGCGGCCTTTATGCCTACATCAAACGGCGCGGCAACCGTCTTGCCGATGAATCCTTGTCCGAAGAAGAGAAAAAACGCGTAGCGACTCTTCTTGGCAGTAATGGAAATGAATCATGACCAACTTCTGGGCTATCTCGCTGTTCTGGGCGCTCTTTTTTCTTTTTATCGGGGTGGCGCTGGCATTCGTCTTGCCGCCGCTGCTACGACGCGATACCAGATCCGGACGGGTGGATCGCAAGGAGGTCAATATTGCCATCTATCACGACCAGTTGGCCGAGTTGAAGGCCGATCTCGATAGCGGCGAACTGGATGCGGCCCAATATGAGGATGCCAAACGGGAAATCGAAAAACGCCTGAGCGAGGACGTACCTCTGGAGGCCGCTCCGGCCACCACCCAGAAGATCGGGCGTTGGCCGGGGTATGTGCTGGCCGTGGCGATTCCGGTGTTGGCGATTGCCATTTATATGATCCTGGGTAATCCCGATGCACTGGTCGCGTCACACGCCGACGCCCCTGCGATAGCGGGGGGGCAGCATGATGCGGCCCCCATGATCGCCGCCCTTGAAGCCAAGCTGAAAAAGAAACCGGACGATGCGGCGGGATGGTACATGCTGGCGCGCAGTTACGGCTCGCTCGGGCGGTATGACGATGCTGCGCGTGCCTTTGCCAGGTTGACCGAACTGGTTCCAGAGGATTCCAGCATCCTGGCGGCCTATGCGGACGTGCTTGCCATGACGCAAGGCGGAAATCTGCAAGGCAAGCCGCTGGAGCTCGTCAACAAGGCGCTGAAGCTGAACGACAAGGATGAGTTGGCACTGAATCTTGCCGGAACCGCTGCCTACAAGGCCAAGGATTTTGCCCTGGCTGCTGCATACTGGCGGCGTTTGTTAAAGGTAATTCCAGCGGATGCCGATTACGCCAAGGAAATCAGGGCTGCTGCCGACGAAGCCGAGAAGGCGGCAGGCGGATCTTCCGGTTCGGATAATTTGACCGGATCGAGTGGAAAGAATGGCGGGGTGGAGAAGGGCAGGCAACCTCCGAAGGGAAGCGCCGCAACCATTTCCGGCACCGTAACAGTGGCCAGGGACATTGCCGCCAAGGTGAGCCCAAGCGATACGGTATTCATTTTTGCGCAATTGCCGCAAGGCCCGAAAATGCCCTTGGCCAGTTTGAAGATCGGCGCCAGGCAACTCCCTTATCGTTTTACCCTGGACGATTCCCTGGCGATGACGCCCAACGACAGCTTGTCCCGTCATCCTGAAGTTGTTGTCAGTGCCCGCATATCGAAGACGGGTGAAGCCATGCCGCATAGTGGCGACTTGCAGGGCAAAACCGGTACGGTAAAGCTCGGGCAGCAGGAACTGACCATCGTCATCGATACGGTTTTGCCTTAGACCTCGAAAAGCGAGTTATCCACGGATTCGCAAAAATAGGCGCCTCTAGGCGACACAGAATGTTTTGTCTGTGTTTATCCGCGGCTAAAAGCCGGTTTTCGACTTAACGACCCGTGTTACCATCCGCCCGTTTTTCGACCGGCTTCCATCAGAACAACGCTTCTTTGGAAATCCCCTTCTGTGAGAGGGAGCGGCGCAGGGATTGCAGCGCTTCAAGCTGAATCTGGCGCACCCGCTCCCGGGTGATATCGAGGGTGTTGGC
>DATKUY010000059.1:0-47906 GCA_035530375.1 Sulfuricella sp.
AGGATTCAAGCTCACCAGTATCAAGCGCCCACACTTATCGGCTGTATTTTTTTAAAGAACAAGGCCCCCAATTCCTCGGAAGCGGCTCCGGCACTGCCGAAGCGAGGTGCGCATTCTACAGAGTTCCACAAAAACTGCAACAACTCTTTCGCACCTTTACAACAAAACTACAACAAAACAAAAACTGGTTGCGGGGGCAGGATTTGAACCTACGACCTTCGGGTTATGAGCCCGACGAGCTGCCAGACTGCTCCACCCCGCGTCGAGAAGCGAGACTATAGCAAAACACCGAAAACAATGTCAAGTTTTCCATGTGCAAAAACCCACAACCAATCCACATATATCCACTTACCCATTGATTAAAAAACAAATATCCATACGAAAAGCGGGCCACTTCACCAAATAGAAGCCGATTATTTAATCTCACCGCACCTCTCCACAGCACCATATATATAATAGCCGGGAGGGGGCGATTGGGGGTTGGCGTCCGGTCATAGGGAAAAGTATGTTCAAAATTTGAGCCCGGCCATAAACATAACAAGCTCCTGAATCTTGCCCCACCCCACCGATTCAGCCATCAGGGCCATTCTTGACGTAGAACAGGCACACACAAATCAAACTGGGGAAATTTATCGAAATTTCTTATATAAGAATAAAAAGAATGGATAACACCCCTTTTGCATCCATGTTATTCTTCGCCGACTTAAGAATTAACGCCTACCTAAAATGGAGAATATAAATCATGTCTAAACTGGTAAGACCGCATGGCGGCGGTGAGCTCAAACCCTTGCTACTGAGCGGCGAGGCACTAAAGAAAGAACTGGCGCACGCACAATCATTGACCAAGGTGCGCATGAGCTCGCGCGAGACCGGCGATCTCATCATGTTCGGCATCGGCGGTTTCACGCCTCTCGACGGCTTCATGACCCATGCCGACTGGCAGGGTGTATGCGATGGCTACAAAATGGCTAGCGGATTGTTCTGGCCGATTCCGGTCACGCTATCCACGAACGACGAAGCCATCAAGGCTGGCGACGAAATCGCTCTTGTCAACGACGAAACCGGCGAAATTATGGGCACCATGAAGGTGACCGAAAAATACACCATTGACAAGGCCCACGAATGCATGGAGGTCTACAAGACCACCGACATGGAGCACCCAGGCGTCAAGATGGTGATGGCCCAAGGCAAATACAACCTGGCCGGCCCGGTCAAGGTTCTGTCCACCGGCACATTCAAGGAAGAGTACGGCGATCAGTTCATGACCCCAGCCGAGACTCGCGCCGCCTTCGAAAAGATGGGCTGGTCCAAGGTCGCGGCATTCCAGACCCGCAACCCGATGCACCGCTCGCATGAATACTTGGCCAAGATCGCAATCGAAACCATGGACGGCGTGCTGGTTCACTCCCTGCTCGGCGCACTGAAGCCCGGCGACATCCCCGCCGATGTCCGCTCCGAAGCCATCAGCGTTCTGGTCGAGAACTATTTCGCCCCAAACACCGTGATCCAGGCCGGCTACCCACTCGACATGCGTTATGCAGGCCCACGCGAAGCCCTGTTGCACGCGCTGTTCCGCCAGAACTACGGCTGCTCGCACCTGATTGTCGGCCGCGACCACGCTGGCGTGGGTGACTACTACGGCCCGTTCGACGCGCAGAAGATTTTCGACGAAATCCCCAAGGGCTCGCTCGAAACCCAGAACATGAACATCGACTGGACCTTCTGGTGCAACAAGTGCGGTGGCATGGCCTCGCAACGCACCTGCCCGCACACCAAGGATGATCGCATCCTGTTGTCTGGTACCAAGGTACGTTCGATGCTTTCCGAAGGCCAGGATCTGCCAGTCGAATTCAGCCGCCCCGAAGTGGCAAAAGTGCTGCAGAAATACTATGCCGGCCTCACCGCCGAGCAGAACGTCAAGGTGGAACTGAAAGGCCATTCCGCCAAATAAGGTTGTTTAAGGTTGGCCGGTTACGCGAGTAACCGGCTTTTGTTAATGGCAGTACTGTAATAACTCGAGGAGTAAAATCAATGCCAACATTTGTGCGCACAGAAAAATGTGATGGCTGCAAAGGTCAGGACAAAACCGCATGCATGTATATTTGCCCGCATGACCTGATGAAGCTGGATAAAGATGGTTCCGAAACCGGTCACGCCATGAGAGCGTTTAACCAGGAACCAGAGCAGTGCTGGGAGTGCTACTCCTGCGTCAAGATTTGCCCGCAAAACGCGATTGAATGCCGTCACTACGCAGACGTCGTGCCACTGGGTGGTTCTGTTCAGCCGCTGCGCGGCACCGATGCCATCATGTGGACCATCAAGTTCCGTAACGGCAGCATGAAGCGCTTCAAGTTCCCGATCCGCACCACGCCTGAAGGCTCGATCGACTGCTACGGCGGCAAGCCGACTGCAAGCATGGCCAACATCAGCAAGTCTGGCTTCTTCAACCAGGAAAACGGCTACCGTGCCGGCAACCCGGCCGAACTGATCCGCAAGTAAGATCAGCCAACGGAAATTAGATTAACGAACATTGAAAGGTATAACACAATGTCTGGAACTTTTGGAAATCCTGAAGTAATCCAAGAAGAAGTTGACATTCTTCTGATTGGTGGCGGCATGGCAAACTGCGGCGCTGCTTATGAAATCATGCGCTGGGCCGATGCTGCCAAGGCCGAGTCCGGTGTGGACCTGAAAATCAAGCTGGTCGACAAAGCCGCCATGGATCGCTCCGGCGCCGTGGCTCAAGGTCTGTCCGCCATCAACACCTATATCGGCGACGCGCAAGACCCAGCCGACTACGCTCGCATGGTCTCCAACGACCTGATGGGTATCACCCGCGACGACCTGGCCTACGATCTGGGCCGTCACGTTGACGAATCCGTGCACCTGTTCGAAGAGTGGGGTCTGCCGATCTGGAAACTGGACGAAGCCGGCGAACGTCATGACGGTTCCGTCGATATGCCCAAGCTGAAAGACGGCGGCAAGCCCGTACGTTCCGGCAAATGGCAGATCATGATCAACGGCGAATCCTACAAGTGGATCGTTGCCGAAGCCGCCAAAAAATCGCTGGGCATGGATCGCATTCAAGAGCGTATTTTCATCGTCAAGCTGGTAAACGACAAGAACGACAAGAACCGCATCGCCGGTGCCGTCGGTTTCTCCGTACGTGACCACAAAGTAGTTGTGTACAAAGCCAAGGCCATTCTGCTGGCCGCTGGCGGTTGCGTGAACCTGTTCCGCCCCCGCTCCGTGGGTGAAGGCCAAGGCCGTGCATGGTATCCAGTATGGAACGCAGGTTCCACCTACACCATGGCTGCCGAAGCCGGTGCCGAGCTGACCATGATGGAAAACCGTTTCGTGCCAGCCCGTTTCAAAGACGGCTACGGCCCGGTCGGTGCTTGGTTCTTGCTGTTCAAGGCCCAAGCCACCAACGCCAACGGCGAAGTGTACATGGTCAAGAACAAGGAAATGCTGAACGACTACCCGCCTTATGGCCAGGCTGCCGTTCCTGCTTCCTGCTTGCGTAACCACCTGATGCTGAAGGAAATGCAAGAAGGTCGCGGCCCGATCTACATGGACACCGTAACCGCTCTCGCGAAACTGCGTGAGACCCTCTCCCCACGCGAAGTGAAGCATCTGGAAGCAGAAGCATGGGAAGACTTCCTCGACATGTGCGTAGGCCAGTGCGGCGTCTGGGTTGGCGAAAACATCGAGCCGGAGAAGAAAAACTCCGAACTGATGCCTACCGAGCCCTACCTGCTAGGTTCCCACTCCGGCTGCTGCGGCATCTGGGTGTCCGGTCCTGACGATGTCGGCGCACCGACCAGCGAAACCAAAGATGGCGTTCCTGCTCACCTGCCGAGCGGCTGGAACTGGGGCTACCGCTCCATGACCACCGTCAAGGGTCTGTTCACCGCCGGCGACGGCGTGGGCGCATCCGGCCACAAGTTCTCCTCCGGCTCCCATGCCGAAGGCCGCATGTGCGCCAAGTCGATGGTCAAGTTCTGCGTCGACAATAAAAACTGGAAGCCTGAGCTGGATACTTCGGCCGAAGAACTGGTTGCGCAAGTCTACCAGCCGGTGCGTAACTTCCTTGAGTTCAAGGACTACACCACCGCTATCGACGTGAACCCCAACTACATCACGCCGAAGATGCTCCAGTTCCGCCTGCAGAAGATCATGGACGAGTACGTTGCTGGCGTTGCCACCTACTACAAGACCAACGACAAGATGCTGGCCGTTGCTGAAGAAAAGCTGGAAATGCTGAAGGAAGACGCCAAGAAGATGCGTGCGAAAGACCTGCACGAACTGCTGCGCGCCTGGGAAAACTACCACCGCATCCTGACGGCCGAAGCCCACATGAAACACATCCAGTTCCGCGAAGAATCCCGCTACCCGGGCTTCTACTACCGCATGGACAAGAACTTTGTCGATGAGGAAAACTGGAAGTGCTTCGTAAACTCCATCTACGACAAGACCACCCACAAGTGGACCGTGTTCAAGCGCGCTCACGTGGATCTGGTTGACAAGTCCAAGCTGTTCAAGCCTGCTGCTCACTAAGGCACCGCGAACAACAGTGTTGTAAAATTAAGCCGGGCGCCGTAAGGTGCCCGGTTTTTATTTCTGGTATAACGACGAATATCCACAAACGATTGTTAGCTTGTAGCGCAATCAGCCGTTGTACGGCAAGCAGTCCCTCTGTAAGACCGTCCCTATTCAGGTGGCCGGCAAGATTATTGAATTTCTTGCAACTCTGCATTATTGGCAGAGTCAAATTGTTTTTGATCTTTTTGCAGCGAACAACGAGGTAGAACTAATGGAAAATACTGTTGATATCAAGGAATCACCCTTTGTCCAGAGCCCGGTGGTGCCCACCTCCTACGACGGCTCCAAGGTCATCCAATTCCGTTGCCACAAGGAAATCAGCTGCTTTAATGCCTGCTGCAAAAATATCGACATCACCCTGACCCCCTACGACATCCTGCGCTTGAAGAATCGCCTGGAACTAACATCCGGCGAATTCCTGCTGGGCTTTACCGAGCCCTACGAAATGGACAAAGACAGCATCGCCGGCGTCAAATTCAAGCCTGTAGAAGGCGGCACCGCATGCCAGTTTATGACCGACGAAGGCTGCAGCGTCTATGAAGACCGCCCCACTGCCTGCCGCTATTACCCCGTCGCCCTGGTTTCGATGCGCAAACAGAACGAATACACCGACACCGATTCCTATGCCCTGGTTGAAGAAGCGCATTGCATGGGACACAAGGAAAACCGCTCCCTGACGATTGACGAATATCGCAAGGAACAAGGACTGGACGATTATGACGCGCAGGGTCGCGGCTGGCGCCAGCTCATACTGAAGAAAAAATCCTCCGGACCGACCGTCGGCACGCCCTCCAAGCGCAGCCTGCAACTGTTCTTCATGGCTTGCTACGACCTCGACCGCTTCCGTAATTTTGTCACCAGCGACACCTTCAATGAAGTCTATGACCTGCCCGACGACCTCAAGAAAACGATTGCCGAGAATGAAGTCGAACTCATGCAATTCGGCTTCCGTTTCCTCAGACAAGTCATGTTCAGCGAGGAAACCATCGCCATGAAGGGCGACGCTTATGACAAACGCTTGGCAAGGAAACAGGAACGCGAAGCTGCCGGCCTGGCGCCCAGCGAACCAGCACCGACTCCGGATTCGCCCTATGACCACTCCGAATGCAGCGACAATTGATATTGCCCCGTGCAAGCGCGCGCGTTAACCCCTGAGGAGCATTTCGTCGAGTCGGAGCCCTATTACGAGGCAACCGGCGACGAAATCGCCATCTTCGAAGCGGCTTACAAGAACAAGCTGCCGATCTTGCTCAAAGGCCCGACCGGTTGCGGCAAAACGCGCTTCATGGAATACATGGCATGGCGCCTCAAGCGTCCGTTGATCACGGTTTCCTGCCATGACGACCTGACTGCTTCCGATCTGGTCGGGCGCTTCCTGGTCAAGGGCGGCGAAACGGTGTGGGTGGATGGCCCTCTGGCGCGCTCCGTGCGCGCCGGGGCAATCTGCTACCTGGATGAAATCGTCGAAGCGCGCAAGGACACCATGGTGGTCATCCACCCGCTCGCCGATGACCGACGTGTCCTGCCGATGGAAAAACTCGGCACCCTGCTCCAGGCCAACGATGATTTCTGCCTGGCAATTTCCTACAACCCCGGCTACCAGAGCGTACTCAAAGACCTCAAGCAGAGCACGCGCCAGCGTTTTGTCGCCCTTGAATTCGACTACCCAAGCATGGACATGGAACGCAAAATCGTCGCCAGAGAATCCGGCGTAGATACCGATCTGGCCGAAAAACTGGTGAAATTCGCCCACATGACCCGCAACCTCAAAGGCAGCGGTCTGGAAGAGGGTGCCAGCACCCGCCTTCTGGTGCATGCCGCCAAACTCATCGTTTCCGACGTAGCACCGGTTGCCGCCTGCCGCAGCGCCATCGCCCAGGCGATTACCGACGACGCTGAAATGCTGGCCGCGATCCAGGAGCTCTCCTCCTCACTCTTCTAGGAGCTTGGCACATGGCAGATAACACTCCGTTATCAGCCGCACAGATCGAGCAAGCCCTTGGGCAGTGGCTGGAGGTGGAATTCACCTTCATCCATGTAGACGAACTGGCTCCATTGATTGCCGCCCTGCCGCGCGAAGACCAGGACTTCCTGCTCGGCTGGGTGCGGCGCATCGCCACCACCAATATCCAGATCGCCCACCAGTTCGTTCTCCGCGCCATTACCCGGATCGCCCACATGGACCGACGCATGATCGAAGCCTGGGCGCTGCACGCCATGGACACTTATGACCGGGCCGGTTCGCGCGCCGCCTTCAAGGTCATCAATGAAATAGACAACTTTGCCCAGCTCAGCCACGAACACGCTGCCGGCGCGCTGTTCGATGAAATCGGCGGCATACTGCTGACTTTCATACGCGGCCTGTCGGGGCGGCACCTCAAGCTGGAACAAGGCGATGCCGCCTACACCGACAGCGAAACCCTGTTCCTGCCCGCCGTGGTCGCACGGATGCAACGGGCAGAAGACAACTTCAAGCTGTGCAAGGCCATGGTAGTCATACTCTGGGCGCAAACCCGGTTCGGCACCTTCCGCACCGGCCTGGACGTCGCGCTGAACGTCTACCCGGATCGCGACAAGGCACTGAAGCAATTCCATGCACTGGAAACCCTGCGGCTGGAAGCCTGCATCAGCCGAGAACTGCCGGGCCTGTACCGCGACATGCAACGGCTCAAAGCCGAATCCGGCGAAAAGCTCCCGCCCAGTTGGGAGCACTATGCCGCCGAGCTGTCCAGGCCAGAAGCCGGCGTTTCCGACAGCCTGCGCCTGCTGGTGCAAGCCTACCCCGGCATGGTGCCCGACGCCGTCTGCTATCAGTGCGAGTTGAGGCCGGACGCCGTAGCCGCGCGCGCAGCCGCTCGGATAGAACGGGAAAAAATCCTGCTGCGGGTCAATCTGGCTCGGGAGCTGGAGAAATTCCCGGCCGAAATCCACGACGACAACCCCCGCTTCGAGCTCAAAATAGAGCAAGAAAACCACAGCAGTTTGCCGAATTTCGAACTCACGCTGGACGATGCCCCAGCCATTCCACCGGATAACGTCACCCAACTACTCACCTCAATCTATCTCGATCTGGGCGAAATCCCCGCCGAATACCTGGCTCCCGCCGGCCCGGGCGAATATGACCCCAGCCTGTTCGATGAAAAGAAGCTGGATCCCGACACGGTGTGGCAGGGAACTTACCACGAAGAAGGCGCCAGCCTTTATCCGGAATGGGATTTCGGCCGCCAGCACTACCGCAAGAACTGGTGCGTGCTGCGCGAAAAAGACGTAAAACCGCTGGATGACGGATTTGCGCTGAAGACCCTGGAGAAATACAGCAGCCTGGTCAAACAGTTGCACCGCACCTTCGAAGCCATGCGTGACGAGAACCGGTTATTGAAACGCGAGGCATCCGGCGATGAAGTGGATATCGATGCTCTGGTGGAAGCCCTGGCCGATAGCCGCGACGGCAGCGAAATGAGCGACCGCCTGTTCATGCGCATGCACCGCAACCAACGCAACATCGCCGTCATGTTCATGGTCGACATGAGCGGCAGCACCAAGGGCTGGATCAATGACGCGGAGCGCGAATCCCTGGTGCTGCTGTGCGAAACCCTGAAACTGCTGGGCGACCGCTATGCCATCTACGGTTTTTCCGGCACCACGCGCAAGCGCTGCGAAATTTTCCGCATCAAAAGTTTCGACGAATCCTATGGCGAACTGGTACGGCAGCGCATCGCCGGCATCGCGCCACAGGAATACACCCGCATGGGGGTCGCAATCCGCCATCTCGCCGCCCTGCTCAACCAGGTCAATGCCCGCACCAAACTGCTGATCACGCTTTCCGACGGCAAGCCGGACGACTATCACGACGGCTACCGCGGCCAATACGGTATCGAGGATACGCGCATGGCCCTGATCGAAGCCAAGCGCAGCGGCATCCACCCCTTCTGCATCACCATCGACACCGAGGGACGCGATTACCTGCCCCACATGTATGGAGCGGTCAACTATACTGTGGTGAGCGATGTCCGGGAACTACCACTCAAAGTTAGCGACATCTATAGGCGGCTGACCCGCTAAACAAAAAATTTGACACCAATTAAAAATTAGTGCAATATTTAGACAAGATCTAAACTTAACCCGCCAACAAAGGAGAAAAACATGGCCGTTCTCGTAGGCAAAGCCGCACCCGATTTCACCGCCGCCGCCGTGATGGGCAATAACAGCATCGAGGAAAGCTTCAACCTCAAGACCCACATCAAAGGCAAGTATGCGGTGGTTTTCTTTTACCCGTTGGACTTCACCTTCGTCTGCCCGTCCGAACTGATCGCCTTCGACCATCGTCTGAAGGACTTCAAGGAACGCAACGTGGAAGTGATCGGCGTCTCGATCGACTCCCATTTCACCCATCTGGCCTGGAAAAACACCCCGGTCAACAACGGCGGCATCGGCAAAGTGGCCTATCCGCTGGTAGCCGACATCAAGCACGAAATCTGCAAAGCATATGATGTGGAAGCCGCTGGGGGCGTGGCATACCGCGGCTCCTTCCTGATCGACGAAAGCGGCACGGTACGTCACCAGGTAGTGAACGACCTGCCGCTCGGCCGCGATATCGATGAGATGCTGCGCATGGTGGATGCCCTGCAATTTACCGAACGGCACGGCGAAGTCTGTCCGGCCGGTTGGAGCAAAGGCAAATCCGGCATGAAAGCCGACACCAAAGGCGTGGCTGATTATCTGGCCAAGCACGCTGAAGAATTGTAACTCTCGCTCGATACCATGCCGTGTAAAAAGCATACTAAATCAGTGCATGAGTGAGTAAATACGTAGCTTAGCGGAATTTGAAAAAGCAGTAGATACACGCCAATGGCCACGGTGAAAACCGTGGCCATTTTCTTTCATGGAGCCACATCCGAATTGGCGGATGCCTGGTTTGGGGAACATCGAGAGGCCGGTATCGACCCAGGCCGCAGAACCGGAAAAAACCTCCATTAATCCATCGCCGCCGGCACCTCGGTCGAGATTACACTCCTGGCCGGTGCTTGCAGCAGAACGATCATGGGAATGGCGGCCAGCGCGATAAACATCATCAGCCTGAAATCCTGCAAATAGGCCAGCGTAGCGGCCTGGCGTGTGACTTCGCTGTTGATGGCCGTCAGTCCCTGTGGCGATGTCAGGTTATAGACGCCAGCTTCGGTCGCCTGTCTGAGTGCCAAGCTGAAAGGGTTGATATAGTCCGCCAAGGCAGCGTGATTTGCCTGTGTCCGTTGCGAAAGATAGGTAATCACCACCGAAATGCCGATACTGCTGCCGATGTTGCGCATGAGGCTGAACAGTGCCGTGCCCTCGTTGCGGTAATGCGGCGCCAGCGTGGAGAAAGTGATGGTGGACAGCGGCACAAAGATGAAGCCGAGGCCCAGCCCCTGCGTGATGCCGGTGCGCACGATATCCCAGCCGGTAATATCGGTAGTGAATTGTGTCATCTCCCATAAGGAAAAGCTCGTGAGGACAAGTCCCAGAAAAATCTTGTAACGAATGTCCACCTTGCCCGATAACTTGCCGACCGTGATCATGGCGATCATGGTCCCCACGCCGCGCGGTGCGAGCAGATAGCCCACATCGATCACCGGATAGCCCATCAGGTCCTGCATGAATGGGGGCAGCAAGGCCATCGTGGCGAGCAGGATGACGCCAACGATGAAGATGAACAGCAGACCGACGCTGAAGTTGCGATCCTTGAAGAGCCCCGGCTCGATAAAGGGGTGCTCATGGGTGAAGATGTGTGCGATAAAAAGGTAGAGAGCCAAGCCTGCGAGCATCGCCTCGATCGTCACCTCTCGGCTGGCGAACCAGTCGAGGGATTCGCCGCGATCCAGCATCATCTGGAGCGCACCGATGCTAAGACTGAGCAACGCAAAGCCGAGCAGATCAAAGCGCCTCAATCGGTGAATTGGCGTTTCACGCACGAAGGCCGCCAGACCGAACCATGCCAGTAGCCCGAACGGAAGGTTGATGTAGAACACCCAACGCCAGTTGTAATACTCGGTCAGCCAACCGCCGAGGGATGGGCCGAGGATCGGCCCTATCATCACACCCACACCCCACATCGCCATCGCCGATCCATGCCGCTCGCGCGGATAGGTGTCGAGCAGCACGGCTTGCGACAATGGCACCAGACTTGCGCCGAACACGCCTTGCAAGAGACGGAAGAGCACAATCTGGCTCAAGTTCTGTGCCGTGCCGCAGAGCATCGACGCCACCGTGAAGCCGACCACCGACCACATGAAGACACGCTTGCGCCCAAGACGGGCAGCAAGAAAACCGGTCAAGGGCATGAAGATGGCCGCCGCCACGATGTAAGAAGTCAGTACCCAGGAAATCTGATCCTGGGTTGCACCCATCGTGCCCTGCATATGCGGCAGCGCCACGTTGGCGATCGTCGTGTCCAGCGCTTGCATGATGGTCGCCAGCATGACCGACAAGGTAACCAAGCCTCGGCGGGAGCTTTCCGCAGTTGCGGCAGTCATTGTCCGCGCCTCAGAGCGAGAACCCCAGCAGGCGACGGCGATGACCTGTGTCGATTTCCACGACCGTACTGAGGCCCGCGCGCAGTTGCGGCGTACCCGGCGCAGCTGCGAGTTTGATCCGTACCGCCACCCGTTGGGCGATCTTGACCCAGTTACCGGTGGCATTCTGCGCAGGAATAACCGAGAATTCCGCGCCCGTGGCCGGACTCAGGCTTTCGACGACGCCTTTCCAGGCCACCTCGGGATAGGTGTCGATATGGATAGCGGCCGGCTGCCCCGGATGAACGTAGGTTAAATCCGTTTCGGTGTAGTTGGCCTCGATCCACAGATTGCCGCTGACGACCAGGGCCATCGCCGTACTGCCTGCCGCGATGTACTGCCCCGGTTTGGGCGGCTTGCTGACGGTGCCGGGGAGCGAGGCGCGCACCTCCACCCTCGCCAAATCGAGCTTGGCCTGCTCCAATTCGGCCAGCGCTGCGCGATAGCTTGGATGACGCTCAACCGGAGCATCGACGCTACCGCCGAGGGTTTCGGCGATGCGCTTCAGGTCCTGTTTCAATGCGGCGATCTGCTGGGCCGAGAGGTCTGTGTTTTGTTTTGCATCGTCGAATTTCGAAGCGGAGATGAAATTCTTTGCCACCAAATCAGCTTGGCGCTGCTGCTCTTTCAAGGCAAAGGAATACCGGGTCCCCGCCAGGGTGATTTCAGCCTGCTTTTCACGGTAACTCGCCTTGAGTGCGGCGAGATCGGTGCGTACCTGCGCCAGTTTGGCCTCGGCTATCTCTACCGCGACCTGAAACGACGCAGGATCGAGCCGGAACAGTAGCTGACCGGCAGCGACCGGCTGATTTTCTTGAACCAGCACTTCCTTGATCGTGCCTGACACATCTGCGCTGACCGGCACCTTGTCCGCTTTTACGTAGGCGTTATCGGTTTCGACATAGCGTCCGCTCTTCAGGTACACGATTGAGATTACAAGAGCAGCGATCAAGGGAACCACGATCAGGAGGAGCAGCCGTTGCAACCGGCGCCTGGATGGGCGCACCGTTGTAACGTCAGAGGGTTCATTGCTGGACGGAACATTGCTCATGGGTAAGGAACTCCCGGAATCGCGTTGTTGAGGGATTTTCACCGCGAGGCGAGGTTGTCGCGCATCTTGCTGAGGGCGAAGAAGACGATGGCGGACTGCTGTTCGTCGAGATCGCGTAGAGCATCCGCACGAATCGCTGCAACGACTTGTTTTATTGCCGCCAGATGCGGGGCGGCAGCAGGTGTCAGAAATACCTGATACGCCCGCCGATCCCCGGGATCGGGACGGCGTTCGACCAGCCCGACTTCTGCCAGTTGGTCGATCAAACGAGCAAGGGTGATCGGTTGCACTTCCAGCAATTCCGCCAGCTCGACCTGGCGAACCCCTTCATGGCGAGATACATAAATGAGTGCCCGCGCCTGTGCCAGTGTGAGCGAGCTGCCTTCCAACTGTTGCTGAAAGGCTCGTCGCATCAGGCGAGAAACGTCTGCCAGCAGAAAGCCGAGACTTTCCTGTCGGAATTCCATAAATCACCCCTCATATATAATAATTAATGCTTATTATATACAAGCCATACGATTATCGTCAAAGTGAGCTCCGCCAAACGACTCTAGACAGGCAGTTTTGGTAGCCAATGGGATAATGGGGATCCGTGATGGAATCATGACCTCGGGGCGTTGTGCCTTACCAGGCCGGCAAGAACAAAAGACTGAGTGGTTTCAGTTATGTTAGCCTGAGCTACAACAGAAAGGGGGCAAGCAACGCCGGACAATCTTGCTACTGGACGACGAATTCTCAGCGCCCGTTTGGTTGTGGAGCGACGAGCCGGGAACGCTCTCCAATACAGTCGCTTTCGCCCATTTGATAGTCACGGCATATGTTCGGTCGATGCTCGTAGATAGAGCACAGCATGGTGTTCCGATCCAGGGCCGCGCACCAGCCATCGTCGAGGCGAAGCATCACCCATCCGCCCCACCGATCCTGGACGGTCAATTCCATCGGTATGCCATCATCGCCTATTAGCATGACCTCCAGCCTGCAACAGCAGGCTTCGCAGGTGGTGCATGATATGGACAGGCCAGCGTCCGTGTCGTCCATATCGTTTTTTGCGTTCATAGCCGGGCATTGTCCCATGCAGGAAGCAATGGCGTCCATGAACGAACTGTGACTGTCGCCGCATAGGCTAACTGCCATGGATTTCATTATTGGTGCCAGGTTGGGTTAAACTTCTACCCCCGACAGCGAGTCGTGCCGCCTTGCCTGCGCGATTCGGGGCCATCAGATGACACGGGGACGACCCAATGAATTTGGCAGTGATGTGACGACATGAATATAGCCGTAAGCGAATTGATCGTAAGGTACCTTGAGCGCTTGGGAATTGAGTATATTTTCGGCATGCCGGGCTCACATATCCTGCCGGTCTACGACAGCCTGTACGACTCGAAAATCAGGAGCGTGCTGGTCAAGCACGAGCAGGGCGCAGCGTTCATGGCCGGCGGTTATGCGCGCGCTTCGGGTAGGATTGGCGCCTGCATCACGACTGCGGGGCCGGGCGCGACCAATCTGGTGACGGGCATCGCCAATGCCTATGCCGACAAGCAGCCGATTCTGGTGATTACGGGCGAGACCTCCACACACATTTTCGGCAAGGGCGGCTTGCAGGAAAGTTCCGGCGAAGGCGGCAGCATCGACCAGGTCACGTTGTTCGCCGGTATCACGCGCTACCACAAACTGATCGAACGCACGGATTACCTGCCCACTGTGTTGAACCAGGCGGCCAAACATCTGCTTTCCAAGGCTCCCGGCCCCGTGGTGTTGAGCATCCCCTATAACGTGCAGAAAGAAATGGTGGATGCATCCATCCTGGATCAGATTTCCTTCACACGCATGACCGGCGAATGCGTGCTCGCCGAGCAATACATCGATAAGAGCGTGGAACTGATCCGCGAATCGAAGCGCCCCCTGATCATCGCAGGCTATGGCTGTATCCGTTCAGGTGCGCAGAAACACTTACGCCGCATCAGCGAGCGCCTCAATATTCCGGTGACCACCAGCCTTAAAGCCAAAGGCGCGATCGACGAACGCTCGGCGCTGTCGCTGGGCAGCCTCGGCGTCACCTCCAGCGGTGACGCCATGCACTATCTGGAACAGGAAGCCGACCTGGTGCTGGTGCTGGGAGCGGGCTTCAATGAAAGAACCAGCTATGTCTGGGACAAGCATCTGTTGGCGGGCAAGAAACTCATTCAGGTAGATAACAGCGCCCAGCAACTGGAAAAGGTCTTCCGCGCCGACCTGGTGGTGCATGCCGACCTAGATGCCTATCTGCAGGCTCTGGATTCTGCCATTCAGGCGCAAAAGGTGACAGCGAAAGGCCCTGTGGATATCGCCACTTTTATCGCAGCCACACAAGCCCAGGCGGAAGCCGCCGGCGAAACGATTTTCAACCGGCAGTTCGACCACGTGCGCGCCTTTTATGGCTGGCTGGAACAACGGTTTCCGGACGGCCTCGTCATGTTCGACGACAACGTCGTTTTTGCGCAGAACTTTTACCGGGTCTCTACCAAGGATCGTTTCTACCCCAACACCGGCATCTCCTCGCTCGGCCAGGCCATCCCGGCGGCCATTGGCGCCGGCTGCAAAGTCGACCAGCCCCTGTTTGCCATGATCGGCGATGGCGGTTTTCAGATGTGCGCCATGGAGATCATGACGGCGGTGAATTACGACATCCCGCTGAACATCGTCCTGTTCAACAACAACACCATGGGATTGATCCGCAAGAACCAGCACCATCTCTATCAGGATCGCTTCATCGACTGCGATTTCACCAACCCGAACTATGTACTGCTGGCACAATCCTTCGGCATCAAGCATTGCCGGGTGGAAAGCGAGCAAGACCTATCAAAGCTGGAGGCGATCGATTTCCGCCACGGCATCAATCTCATCGAGATCATGCTCGATCAAGATGCATATCCGAATTATTCCTCAAGACGCTAGTTGCGCATGACCGATTTCGTGACAACGCATCTGGCGGAATGCATCTCGCGCTATCAACCTGCCATTCCCGGCCTGGCCGATCTCGGCAAGCAACTGCAAGGCCTTTCCCCATTGACTGGGCCGAGCACGCTCGATGCGCTCATCGACCTCTATGAGCAGAGCTACCCCTTACTGGAAAAGGCGATGTGGTCCGCCGAGTCGGATTTTCACACGCTGCTGGCCTGCTATCAGGCTCTGTTCCGTGAACAAGATGCGCTGATCCAACAGCGGGGAAGCGATGATCGCCATCACTTCATCCTCAGCATCCCGGTGGCGGATCGCCCGCCCCACCTGCGCTCCTGCCTCGAAAGCATTTACCAGGTCTGCACGCTGTTCAACTATGGCGGGAACGCGTCCGGCACATGGGACAAAATCAAGATCATCGTCGCCGAGGACAGCCGCGATGAAAGCAACATCCGCCGGCACCTCGACCTGGTGGAAGAATACCGGCAGAAAGGCTTGCAGGTCTTTCACTTCGGGCTGGCGGAGCAGTATGAACTGCTGCAATCGTTGCCTCGACGCCAGCGAGAGCAATTAGGCAATCTGCTCACCACACAATCCCGGGAAAAGTTTTATCGCAAGGGCCAAGCCGCCAATCGCAACCTCAGTTACCTGAAGTTTCTGCAACTGACGAAAGACAAGGACAGGACGCTGTATTACCTGGTCGATAGCGACCAGCATTTTTGCGTGAACCGACACACCGAATCCGGCGAAGAGGCGGTATACGCGCTGAACTATTTTTACACCATCGACAAAATATTCCGCACCACCGATACCCTGATGCTCACCGGCAAGATGGTGGGCGACCCGCCCGTCTCGCCCTCGGTGATGGCAGCCAATTTCCTCGACGACGTGACGGCCTTCTTTACCCACCTGGCCACGTTGGCCGTCGATCAGGCCTGCCAGTTTCATGGCTCGCAGGGACCGCTTGCGGGCGATGCCGCCTATCACGACATGGCCGGGCTGTTCGGCTTCGAGAACAAGCCGGCAACCTTTCCCTACCCATGCCGACTCGAAGGCGAGCATGACCATGGCGCGTGCCTGACGGACTTTGCACGACGGCTCAACGCCTTCTTCTTTGGCGAGCACCTCACGCGCAAGACCTGGTTTTCCTACGGCAGCGGTTTCACCCAGCTCACCCCCGCGCGGACGATTTATCCCGGCAATTACATCGTCAACTACGCGGGGCTGAAATACATCATCCCTTTCGGCCACCTGCGGCTGCGCATGTCGGGCCCCACCGCCGGGCGGCTGATCGCCGCCGAGGCCAAGGCGCGTTTCGCCTCTTTCAACATGCCCAATCTGCACCGACGCACCACCGAGGCGGGATTGGATGACGATTTCCGACCCGGCGTGGAACTGGACAAGGACCGGGAACAGCAAAGCATCGACCTATCCAACGAGTTCGAGCGCCAATTCTTCGGCGACCTCATGCTGTTTTCAACCGAAGAACTGGTCAAGCAGGCGGATGTGAACCAGCCCTTTGCCCAAGAGGTGATCGAGGCGGTCATCGCCCGGAAAGAAGCCGAACTGCTGGTGCTATACCAGCAAAAGCATGAAGCCATCGTCGACAAGAACAGGCAATTGCATGACCTCGTGCTCAACGCCGGGCATTGGTGGTTGCGTTCGCCCGAATTGGCGATTGCGTTGCGACAAGTCCAGGCCTTCATCGACAACATCGACCGCAACTTTGGCGGACACTCGCTGGCTTGGCGCCAAATCCAGTCAGCCGAGCATCGCGCCCAGCGCAAACGGCAGATCGTCGAGGCTTTGATGAATTACCGGGCGGAGCGAGATGCCTGGGATAACATCTTCTAATCCGTGATGACCGAATCCACTGCATTCCCGATAATCTGCCGGCGGCATTCCTGGTAAACCTCTCGCGCCTTACGCAGCACATCCTCCGGAATGGCGATATGGGAGTAATCGATCGGTGTCCTGTCGATTCTTCCGCTATGGATGCGCTCGGACGAGTCGCCTTTTCTGGCCTTCCCGGTATGGCTGAAGATTTGATAGCGCTCGCTTAACGGCATTTCCAGTTCCAACCAGTCCGACAGCTTGGGAAGCAGCCTCTCCGGCGCGCGTTGCCACAATTCGGCATCGAAATAATAATAGGGCTGCGTGGCAGCCCGGCTGAAGTCGGCAAGTGCCTGGATGCGCGCGATGTAGTAGTTCGCTGCCTCGACGGGGGAAGCATAAAGATCCTCGACCTCTTTTTGCGCGAACAGATCGACGATGCTCTTGATCGTATGTTCCGGTTCCAGCAGCGAGACCAATATTTTCATATTCGCCTGACCCAACTGCGCGGGCTTAAACAGATAGTCGTTGTGCAGCAGCTTGTCGAAAAGATACCGGCTGTTCTCCTTGATCTCATCGCTTTCCAGGAATACCTCAAGCTGCTTATCCAGCGCGGAGGCATCCTCATAGCTGATATGCATTTCATAGTAGCCATTGATCTGCGGATGCGAGCCGAGAATATGCCCCGCCAGACTGGTAAAGGCGCGCATATGACTCAACAGGAAAATTCGGGAGTAGCGTTCAGATGAAGGATTCATGCAATCAGATAGGTTAGGTCGCTTTACTGCCGGCTCAAGTCGGAGCTATTACCATTCAGATCGGCAGGAATACTGCGGTGGCTACACTCTGGATGACGCGGACAATGGAGCGGTTGGTTTTTTCTGCAATGATTCTGGCAATGGTATCCTGCTCCGCGATCAATTTGCCGAATTCGCGCTCGAAACTGAGGTTATGGTTTGTGCCGTCATTTTCATTACTGAGCAGGAATAGCACTCCCCGGCTGTCGCGCGCATTGCTCAGTTTCCAGACCGCAATCTCGACATTGCGCGCGCTGTTATAGAGCTTCTGCGGATCGATCTCGTCTAGAACATAAAATTCGGCCTTGTCGTTGTATGAAGCCATGATCATGGTCGCCATCCCCGTGATAAAAGCCAGTACCCTGTCGCCCTGGTAGCTTTCCTGGAAAGCCAGGTTGAAGCACTCTACCCCGCGTTTGCCATTCAGCTCAGGGAAACGCCAGTCCTGTCCTGAGTCGAACGCCCGATAGATCGCGCTCTCCACGGAAGACTGCCCGGATTTCTTCCATTCGCGCGGGTTGCGCCGATACAATTTCTCCATCAGCGTGCGCAGATAGCCGAAACTCTCCTGCTGATGAATTTCGGTCACCATATCGATATCGGTTTTGATCAGTGAGGAAATTTTCAGGCCGGGTGAGGCCGGGGGATGGCTCTTGCTTTCCGTTCTGGCTGGCATGGATGAAGCGCAGGACGAAAGGAACATGACCAGAAAAGCGAGGAGCAGAACACTTCTTGCATTCATCCTGAGCGAGCGCCGTTTGAGAGTTGTCACAGTATAACGGCTTCCCCATCCAGCCACCAAGAAAGGCACGCAGAATTTCAGGGAATGATCTTCGATCTTCCAGCCATGCCTTATCTAAATTGTCAGCGCCTCGAATTCATGCTTCTCCACACCCTCATTGGCGCGCACAGCCCATGGGTCATTTTCTCCCTGTAGCGCGAACAGCAATCGCTGATACAACGCCTTGCGGCATGCCTCATCCATCACTTTGGACTTCACATATTCCAGGCCTACCCGCTGCACCCAATGCACCGTCCGATCCAGGTAGCGCGCCTCTTCGCGATAAAGCTGGAGGAAGGCGCCGCTGTATTCCAGCACTTCCTCGGCCGTTTTTACCTTGGCGAAGAATTGCGCCACCTCGGTCTTGATACCGCCGTTGCCGGCGACGTGGATTTCCCAGCCGGAATCGACGCCGATGATGCCGACATCCTTGATCGCCGCTTCGGCGCAGTTGCGCGGGCAGCCCGACACGGCGAGCTTGACCTTGTGCGGAGCCCACATCTTCCAGAAGGTTTTTTCCAGATCGATGCCCATCTGGGTCGAATTCTGCGTGCCGAAACGGCAGAATTCGCTGCCCACACAGGTTTTAACCGTACGCAGCGCCTTGCCGTAAGCATGGCCGGAAGGCATATCCAGATCGGCCCACACCTGAGGCAAATCTTCTTTCTTGATGCCGAACAGGTCGATACGCTGTCCGCCGGTGACGCGGATCATCGGCACCTTGTATTTGTCGGCCACATCGGCGATGCGGCGCAGCTCGCCGGCGTTGGTCAGCCCGCCCCACATGCGCGGCACCACCGAGAAGGTGCCGTCCTTCTGGATGTTGGCATGAGCCCGTTCGTTGATGAAGCGCGATTGCGGGTCGTCAGCGGCCTCTTTCGGCCAGGTCGAGATCAGATAGTAGTTGAGTGCCGGCCGGCAGCTGGCGCAGCCGTTCGGTGTGCGCCATTCCAGGAACTTCATGGTGTCAGGAATGGAAAGCAGCTTGTGCGCGCGGATCGCCGCGCGCACTTCCTCGTGGGTGTGCTCGGTACAGCCGCACATCGACTTCGCGGCGGGCGCGGCAGAATAATCCCCGCCCAGCGTGGAAGCCAGAATCTGCTCCACCAAGCCGGTACACGAGCCGCATGAACCGGACGCCTTGGTGTGCTTGCGCACGTCATCGATGGTGAACAGCCCATTTTCCTTGATCGCCTTGACGATAGTGCCTTTGGTGATGCCGTTGCAGCCGCACACTTCCATCTCATCCGGCATGGCGGCAGCGTGTGTCTGGCCTTGGTGACCGCCGGTGCCGAGGTTGGCTTGGCCGAACATGAGATGGTCGCGGATCGCGCCGATACACCGGCCTTCCCGCAACAGCTGGAAATACCATGCGCCGTCCGCCGTATCGCCGTACAGCACCGCGCCTTCAAGCTTGTTGTCGCGGATCACCAACTTTTTGTAAACACCGCCCACCGGGTCGGACAGCACGATTTCCTCGGCACCCTCAGCACCGCTGAAATCGCCTGCCGAAAACAGGTCGATGCCAGTCACCTTGAGCTTGGTCGAAACCGTCGAACCGACATAGCGGCCGTATCCCAGCAGGGCCAAGTGATTGGCGCACACCTTGGCCATTTCGAACAGCGGCGCCACCAAGCCGTAGGACACGCCGCGATGGGCGACGCATTCGCCCACGGCATAGATGCGCGGGTCGTAGGTTTGCATGGTGTCATTCACCACCACGCCGCGATTGCAGTGGATGCCGGCGGATTCAGCCAGTGCCGCGTTGGGGCGGATGCCCACGGCCATCACCACCAAATCGGCGGGGATTTCGCTGCCATCCTTGAAACGCACAGCGGCAACGCGGTCGCGCGGCGTCCCTTTTTCATCTGGGGGAGGTGGAGTATTACTGCCGACCAGTTGCTCGGTTTGTTTTTGCAGCAGGAATTTGAGTCCATTCGCTTCCAGGCTGTGCTGCAACATGCGTGCCGCGGTCTGGTCAAGCTGGCGCTCCATCAGCCACGGAGCAAGATGCACCACGGTCACATCCATGCCGCGCAGCATCAGTCCGTTCGCCGCTTCCAGTCCGAGCAGGCCGCCCCCGATCACTACCGCATGTTTGTACCGGGCCGAGGCTTCCAGCATTGCATCGACGTCGCGAATGTCGCGGAAGCTGACCACGCCATGCAACTCGCCGCCGGGCACCGGCAACATCACCGGGTTAGAGCCGGTCGCCAGCAGCAGGCGGTCGTATTCCGCCACCGTGCCGTCTTCCGTTTCGACGGTGCGGCGCCTGCGGTCGATTTTCGAGATCGTCTTGCCGAGGTGGAGTGTGATGCCGTTCTGTTCATACCACTCCACATCGTTCAGCATGATGTCCTTGATGGTCTGCTCGCCTGCCAGCACCGGCGACAACATGATGCGGTTGTAATTGGCATGCGATTCGGCTCCGAACACCGTGATGTCGTAAAGATCCGGAGAGATTTTCAGCAACTCCTCAAGGGTTCTCACCCCGGCCATGCCGTTGCCGACCATTACCAGTTTCATTTTTTTCATGATTTAGCTCCTAAAAACCATAACCGCCGAGTCCCAGAGACATCGGGAAAGACAAACTAAATACCCAGTGACGCTGAGTCTCTGTGGTGAATAAACATCCGTTTGATCTCCGGAACGCACGAACCGCACTGCGTGCCGCATTTGAGTTTTTCCTGTAGCCCTATGAAGTCTGTAGTAGCCGTCAGCGCCCCATGGATTTCGTTCTCCGCCACGTTCAGGCAGTTGCAGACGATGCGTCCGCGTTGCGCAACGCTGGACGGCGGCGCGACCAGCGGCGCCAGCAGCCAGGCACGCACTGCCTCGGCGGCCAGTCCTTTCGCCATGCCGTCCTTCAGCCATTCGTGGGCGGCAATTTCGCCTGACAGGCGCGCCGCCACCACTTCCCCATCACGCACCAGTATCCGTTTGGAAATGCCGCGACGGGCATCGTGGTAGGCCATGGCCGACATGTCGTCATCCATGTCCAGCAGCCGATCCAGTTCTGCCAGCCATGTGTCGTCTACCGGTTTTTCAGCGGCGACACGCAGGACCATGACCGGCTCATCCTGTCCGACCAGCCCCGCGCTGGCATAAGGGAATCGTGCTAGCAACGGTTGCACCTTGAGTAAGTGTTGTAGTGCATTGTTCTTGCGTAGAACCACCATTTGCCAGGGCAAATCTATCTTTTCTACCTGCACTGCCGCGAGTTTCAGCTCCGGCTGCATGGAAACCGGATCCGTTGCCGCCATCGTCAGCGCATTGCAGCCGGAGCCACTTAAAAAGTTTCCACCCCAGTGCATGGGCATGAAAGTCTGCGCAGTTTGCAGTTCAGCCGAGGCTCGCACCTTGATCACGATTTCGTCGCGGCGGCTCTTGACTCTGACAAAACTGCCGTCCACCAGCCCGCGCCGCTGCATGTCGGCCTGGCTCATGTCGAGGAACGGTTCTTCGGCATGCCCGTACAGTTTCGCCACCGTGCCGGTGCGGCTCATGCCGTGCCACTGGTCGCGCAGCCTTCCGGTAATCAGGTGCAATGGGTATTTGGCGTCCGCTTCCTCAGCCGGCACGCGATAGGCGACGGTGGCGAAGCGGGCGCGCCCGCTGGCCGTGGAGAAACAGCCATCACGGTAAAGCCGCACCGTTCCGGTGGCTGCACCCTGCGGCAGAGGCCACTGTTGCGGGCCTTGCTCCTCTAGCATGGCGTAGGACAGGCCTGTGATGTCGAGATCGCGCCCGCGTGTGGTCTCGCGGTGCTCGTTGAAGATTTGCTCTACCCCGGAATAGGGGAACAGATATTCCGTATCGGGATTTTCCAGCCGATCACCCAGGCGCCGCGCGAAATCCACTGCGATCTCCCAGTCCGGGCGCGCTTCTCCAGCCGGCTCGACGGCAGAACGAACCCTGCTGATACGCCGCTCCGAATTGGTCATGGTTCCTTCTTTTTCCGGCCAGGTTGCGGCAGGCAAAAGAACATCGGCGTAAGGTGCGGTTTCAGTATTGCAGTATGCTTCCTGCAGCACTACCAGATCCGCCGTTTCGAGTGCGCGGCGCATCAGGCTCTGGTTCGGCATGGACTGCGCCGGGTTGGTGCAGGCTATCCACAGCGCCTTGATTTCGCCCCGCGCCGCAGCTTCGAACATCTCCACCGCAGTCTTGCCAGGCGTGGCGGGAACCGTGTCCACTCCCCATAGCCGCGCCACTTCGGCGCAGTGCTCGGGATCGTTCAAGTCGCGGTGGGCGGAAAGCAGAGTGGCCATGCCGCCCACCTCGCGCCCGCCCATGGCATTGGCCTGGCCGGTGAGGGAGAACGGTCCGGTGCCGGGTCGGCCGATTTGTCCGCTGGCCAGATGCAGATTGATCAGGGCGGCGTTCTTGTCGGTGCCGTGTATGGACTGGTTCAGCCCCTGACAGTACAGCGACAGCGTCGCGCCCGACATGCCGAACCATTTCGCCGCCTGCACGATATCCTGTTCGCTCACACCGCAAATCATGGCGACCGATTTCGGTGTGTATTCGCGCACCGCTTCCTTGATCGCGTCGAACCCTTCCGTCATGGCGCCGATGTAGGCCATGTCGCACAACCCTTCCCACATCAACACATGGAGCATGCCGTTGAACAATGCGACATCGGCGCCGGGCTGGATAGCCAGGTGCAGGTCGGCGCCCGCTGCCGTGTCGGTGCGGCGCGGGTCCACCACGATCAATTTCAAACCGGGATTGGCCGCGCGTGCCGCCTCGATGCGCCGGAATACGATGGGATGGGCATAGGCGGTGTTCGACCCGGCGATGAAAATGCAACTGGCCTGCTCGATATCATCGTAACAGCACGGCGGCCCGTCCGCACCGAATGCCGCCTTGTAGGCCGACACCGCCGAGGACATGCACAGGCGCGAGTTGGAATCCAGGTTGTTGGTGCCGATCAACCCTTTGACCAGCTTGTTGAAGACGTAATAGTCCTCGGTCAGAAGCTGACCGGAAATATAGAAGCCGACGCTATCCGGCCCGTGCTCGCGGATAATTTCGGCAAACCGGTCTGCGACATGATCCATAGACTCGTCCCAGCTTGCCCTGTGCCTGCGTTCGTTCCTCGCGTGGCGCAGTTCCGGGAACAGCGCACGGGTTTCGTGCCCGGTGGTCAGATGCAGGCTCACTCCCTTGGTGCATAGCCGCCCATGGTTGGCGGGGTGTTCCGGGTCGCCGCGCACGCCGGTGACTTGAGCGCCGTCGCTCTCGACGATCACGCCGCAGCCTACGCCGCAATAGCAGCAGATGGATTTGGTTTCAGTCATTTCAACTCCATTTTTCCACCGGTGATGGGATGCAGTGCCCCGCAACCTGCATCGCGGTTAAACCTGAATAAAAACCACACCGGCCTCGACCTTCGTCGGAAAAGTCAGTGTTCCTCCCTCGTCCGGCGCCAGCGCTCTGCCTTCCTGCAAGGCAATGTTCCAGCCGTGCATCGGACAGGTCACGTGTTTTCCACAGACGATGCCCTGCGATAGGTGGCCACCTTTGTGCGGGCAACGGTCTTCGAGCGCAAACACTTCGTCTCCGCCGGTACGGAACACGGCGATGCGGCCATGCTTGCTTTCGACCACGCGCGAACCCAGTTGCGGAATTTCATTTAGTGCACAGATTTTTAGCCAGTCAGTCATACGTGTCTCCATTTTCAGGCTGCCGGGCGCAGTTGGCGCCGATACAGGAAGTCCAGCACCTCTGCGCGCAGCTCGTGATAGCGCTTGTCATTGGCCATTTCCAGCCGGTCGCGCGGACGCGGCAGATCCACGGCGAGGATTTCCCCCACGGTCGCCGCCGGGCCGTTGGTCATCATCACGATGCGGTCGGACAGCAGCACCGCCTCGTCCACATCGTGGGTAATCATGATGACGGTGTTCCCCAGCTTGGCCTGGATATCCATCACCGAATCCTGAAGATGGGCACGAGTGAGCGCATCCAGGGCACCGAAGGGCTCGTCCATCAGCAGCACCTTGGGTTCCATGGCCAAGGCGCGGGCGATGCCGACACGCTGTTTCATGCCGCCGGAGATTTCTCCCGGACGTTTTTCCAGGGCATGCGACATGTGTACCAGTTCCAGGTTGTGGCGCGTCCAGTCGTCGCGTTCCTTCTTGCTCTTCGATACAGAGAAAACCTTGTCGACGCCGAGGCGCACGTTTTCGTACACCGTCAGCCAGGGCAGCAGCGAATGGTTCTGGAACACCACCGCGCGATCCGGGCCGGGATCGCTGACTTCGCGGCCATCCAGCAGGATCACCCCTTCGCGGGTCTTCAGCAGACCGGCCACGATGTTCAGCACCGTGGACTTGCCGCAGCCGGAGTGCCCGATCAGGGAAATGAACTCGCCCTTGTCGATTTCCAGGTTGATGTTATCGAGGGCGCGGAAATTCCCGCTTTGCGTTTTGAAGGTCATGCCCACATGTTCCAGCGTCAGGTAACTGCTCATGTCGTTCTCCCGGTTATTGACGGTTGTAATCGAAATAGCGCTGGATCAGGTTCATGCCGGATTCGAGGACGATGCCGACCACACCGATGATGCCGATCGCCACGATGATGCTGGGCATGTTCAGGTTGTTCCATTCGTCCCAGACGTAGAAGCCGATGCCGATGCCGCCGGTGAGCATTTCCGCCGCCACGATCACCATCCAGGCGATGTTCAGCGACAGGCGCATCCCGGTGAGGACATGGGGCAGCGTCGCCGGCAGCAGTATTTTGCGCGTCACCTCGAACCGCCCCAGACGCAGTACCGCCGCGACGTTCATGTAATCCCTGGGGATCGCCTTCACCCCGGCGGCGGTATTGACGATCATCGGCCAGATGCTGGTGATGAAGATCACGAAGATGGCGGATGGATTGACCGCCTTGAACAGCAGCAGACCGATCGGCAGCCAGGCCAGCGGGCTGACCGGGCGCAGGATCTGGATCAGAGGCTGCCAGGCGCGACTGAAACTCTCGCTCGACCCCATGATGAAGCCGACCGGAATGCCGACCAGCGCCGCCAGCGCAAAGCCGGCCATGACCCGCCCCAGCGAGTAGGACACCTGCCAGCCGATACCCATGTCGTTAGGGCCGTTCTCATAGAACGGATGAGCCAATACTTCCCTGGCCCTGTCCCAGGTTTCCGCCGGCGATGGGATTTCATGCGCCACATGCGAATGCACGAAGGCCCAAAGCACCCCCACCAGCAGGAAGGTCAGCGACGGCAGCAGGATATTCTTCAACATCGCCGCGCCCTTTTCGCGCCATGCACCTTTCTTTGCCCCTTCTTCTGGCGCGATCGCCACGGATGCCGCTGGCTGGCACGGTGGCGCCTCGACTCCCTGTTTGACGTGCTTCACTTCGCTCTGCCCATTTTCCGCTTCGCCGACTATTTCCAGCCTGATAACATTGGCATTCATCGCTGTTCTCCTTGGCTTCGCAACGCCCGCTCAGAGCACTGCGAAGCTTCCTGTCCTAGTGGTTGAGTTTCGCCAGCGCATCCAGCGACACCTTCATGCCATGCACCTTGAATCCCTTGAGGTAGGCAACCAGCTTGTCCGGATCGAAGGCCATGCCGTCGAAGAACATGTCCGGCCCCATCGGGATCGGCTTGCTGGCCTTGTCCAGAGTCCACGGCCCCTTATGTAATCCCTCTTTCTTGTAGTCCACGGTGGGATAGGCCACACCCAATTCCTTGGCAGCAGCACGATAGAGGTCGGTGCGAAAAACTGCAGCGGCGGTCTTTTTGATATCCAGCGCATTCTCGATCTGCCCCCAACGCAACATCTGCGTGATGTACCAGGCGGCCTGAGACTGCCAGGGGAAGTTCGCGGCGTAGCGGTGGAACACGTTGAAATCCGGCATGGCGGTGGGAGCCTGTCCTTTCGCATACTGGAAATGCCCGGCCATCGACATCCTGACCACCTCTTCCGGCGCGTTGACGTAGGATTTATGGGAGATGATCTTCACTACTTCGAGACGGTTCTCAGGCTTGTCCGCCCACATCGACGCCTCGATCAGCGCCTTGATTGCCGCCTTGTGGGTGTTGGGATGCTTGTCGGCCCATTCCTGGTTGACGCCGAACACCTTCTCCAACTTGTTATTCCAGATTTCATAGTTGGTAATGATGGTGCGCCCGATGCCCATCTCCACCGCACGCTCGTTCCACGGTTCGCCGACGCAGTAGCCGACGATGTTCCTGGCGTTCAGGTTGGCCACCATCTGCGGCGGCGGAATAACGATCAGGCGCACGTCGTTGTCCGGGTCGATGCCGGCAGACGCCATCCAGTAGCGGATCTCGTAATTGTGGGTGGAAACCGGGAACACCATGGCGAAGGTCATGGGCGGCTTGCCAGCCGCCTTGTCGGCATCGATCAGCTTCTTCAGCGCACGCGCGCTGGTGGGCTTCTGCTTCATCGCCTCCGGATCGATCTGCTCCATGCGCTCGTACAGCTCGTTGGAAACGGTGATGGCATTGCCGTTGAGATCCATGCTGAAGCCCGTCACCGTCGGCTTGGTGGTGGCGCCCACGCCCAGCGTGGCGGCAATCGGCATCCCGGCCAGCATGTGTGCGCCGTCCAATGCGCCGATAGAGACCTTGTCGCGAATGTTGGCCCATGAAGCCTCCTTGGAAACCGTGACATCCAGACCGTATTTCTTGAAGAATCCCTTCTCCGCCGCCACCACGATCGGGGCGCAATCGGTCAAGGGAATGATGCCGAAAGTCAGCTTGGTTTTTTCCAGTCCCTCGCTGCCCGCAGCCCAGGCGCCGTTGCGAATGGCCGGATCGACCATCGACATCAATGCCCCGCTTCCCAGCAATACCGCACCCTTTTTCATGAAATTTCTCCGGCTGTTTATGAACTCTTCACACATGGCACACTCCTCGACAAAAAAACACAAAAAAAAGGCGTCACATTCGCAAGAGAAATTACTCCCGCGAATGGACGCCGTTGTCCTGATACGCAAACCGTCCTGGCTTGCACTTCCTTAATTCATGATCCTCGACCAACCCGCCTTTGGGTTGGATGAAACACGGAAACCGGTTTCAATCCGTTGATCTGTTAACCCCGTTATCGCAAGCACCGTGCCAGCTATTGGAATTACTTTGTAACAACTTAATTTATAGATATTTTTTACATGTTTATGGACAATCTTTAGCATATCCCGCAATTTCATCCTCGCACCACGGCGGTGCGTTAATCGCCCCCATGCACTGCAAACACCCCCTATCCGAGCAACTCGCTCACCGCGAGTACCTGCCGCGCCGCCTCGCCCAGTTTTACCCCCCGGTTCATCGCCATTTTCCGCAACGCCTGATAAGCCTCATCCTCCGACCAGCCGCGCTGCTTCATCAAAACGCCCTTGGCGCGATCGATTATTTTGCGGTCGGCGAGTTGCCCTTCGGCCTTCTCCAGATTGCAGCGCATGGCCTGAAATTCTTCAAAACGGGCAATGGCCGCATCCATGATCGGCTTGATGCGATCACTTTTCAGTCCGCCCACGACATAGGCGCTCACCCCGGCGCGAATGGCTGCGCGGATGGTTTCGCTGTCATCGTCGTGGGTAAACATGACAATCGGTCGCGGCTGATCACGACTGACCGTACAGATATGTTCCAGGGTATCGCGTTCAGGGGAGTCTGTATCGATGATGATCAGATCGGGCTGACAGGCTTCCACCAGAGCCGACAAATCGATCGTGGAACTGACCTGCGCCACCACCTCGCAGTCGGCCTGCTCCAGCGTGGATCGCAATATTTCGGCCCGTTCCGGGCCTTGATCCACCAGCATGATTCGCAACATTTTGACGGCTTCGTTAAGTGGCAATGCCGTTAACTCAGCAAACGCTGTGCCAGATGGAATCGAGTTTTTGAGAGCGAACTTTTCTAGATTTTAGATAGCACTATTTAGTGGGAGCGAATCAGATGGGTTAGCATGGATGCACTTAGTGCAACTTGCGCCGTAACATGAAGTCATCCTTGCGAGTGAAGATATAGCTCCCATCCTTCTTAAAAATGGCGATCACCTTATCATTCATAGCAATTAACAAGCCTTCATGAAGTTCATTTCCTTTTTCATCGAGGACAAGAAAGCAGTTGTTCCATTTAGATTTCTCGTCAGCGTAACAACCTTTGTCATGAAATAATTTGATTCTTTCAGTAGCGACCGCTTTCCCTTTTGAGTATGCGCTAAGCGGTAACAGCCACCAGAAAAGCGCGACGGTAATCGATACGGAGAGGATTGATAGCAAGCCGTATGATGGTATAACGACAAAACCAACCGACCTTGTTAAATCATTATTCTTCCAATGAAGCTTGGAAACTATCCACTTAACTTTTTCAAACAGTTTACACAGCAGAGGATGAGGAGCCATTTTTCTTGCTTTTAGGAACCAGTAGACGCCTCCAATGCATAAACAAAGGGTAAAAATTAGCCAATAAACCATAGGTGGTCTGAATATTTCACCTAGCAAATTGGCGGCGGCCCCTCCAATACTCAGTAGGAAATAACCAACGGTTTGATATGAAAAGACATAAACATCCGGAGCCGAAATTGGGAAGCCGTCCGTCTCAACACCAAATGCGCTCATGTATCCCTGATAGTAACTAAGGCCAAGCAGATAAGCACCTGGAGTAAGAATGGCTGCAATTGCGGCAACGACAAAGGGCGCAGTGACGCGCTTCTTTCTCTTGGACTGATCAGTGATTGTCGCGTGCATCTGTATTTTCTGTCATTATGTCAAAGACTTTAAACTTAAGTTAAAACCAAGACAACTAAATATTTACCAGGCATTTTTACAACTTTCAATCAGAACACGCACTAAGCCCTATCCAACCACACTTCCAGCCCCTGGGCATTGAGCTCGATATCATTCGCCAGCAGTGCCAGAGATTCAGCCGGAGCACACTTGCAGCCGTGGACGGCAAGGCGTTCCAGTAAATATACGCCCAGCTTTTCCATCAGCTTCGCATGGCGCAACTCGCCCGCATCACGGACACTCTCGGCAAGCTTCACGAAATCGTCCAGCATGTAGTGCAGGTCATCGGCCATGCGCGGCAACCGGCTTACCTGCCCATAGTGGGTCAGGTAGGCCGCCCGTGGCTGGCAGGAGACGATCAAGTCAATCGAGGCGTGCGCGGCCTCGGGCTCGAATTGCACCGGGGTGGTGGTCGGCAGGATGAACTCGCGCCCGTCCACGTCGAATTCGCGATAGGAAAGGCCGAAGGTGTCGCCGGTAAAGATGCCGCCGAAGTGCTCGTCAAAAAGGCAGAAATGGTGGCGGGCATGGCCCGGCGTATCGAGAAACAACAGGCTGCGGCCATTCAGCTTCAGCGTGAATTCATGCGGCGCTTCGATCACGCGATCCGCAGGAACCGGCACGATGTCGCCATAGGCCTGGCGGAATTTTTCTTCGCCATAGACCGCTATCGAACCGGCCACCAGCTTCGACGGATCAATCATGTGGCGCGCTCCGCGCGGATGAACCACCAGCATCGCTTCCGGAAACAAGCGCATCATCTCGCCCGCCCCGCCGGCATGGTCGAGATGGACGTGGGTCACGATCACATAGGCGACATCTTGCGGACGCAGCTTTCGTTGCCGCAGCGCATCCAGCACGCCGGGAACCGAGAAGTTCGTCCCGGTGTCTATGATCGCCGCCTTGCCGCCCTCGACCAGCAAGTGAATGGCCGCCAGGCCGGGACGGATATGATGAGCGTCTATCGTGGCGATGCCGCCATCGAAATCCTGCCGATTTTCAGTCATGTAACCACCCATCCAAAAAAACCCGCATTTAACGGTACAATTCAAAGTCTGGAGAGAAAAATACCATGACCACCATCCGCCAAGAAGATTTTATCGCCAGCATCGCCGATGCGCTGCAGTACATTTCCTATTACCACCCTATCGATTACATCAAGGCACTCGGCGAAGCCTACGAGCGGGAAGAATCACCAGCCGCCAGGGACGCCATCGCCCAGATCCTGACCAACTCGCGCATGAGCGCACAAGGCCGCCGCCCGATCTGCCAGGATACCGGCATCGTGGCGGCGTTCGTCAAAATCGGCATGGAAGTAAAATGGGACGCCCAAATGGGCGTGACCGAAATGGTCAACGAGGGCGTGCGCCGCGCCTACCTGAACCCCGACAACGTGCTGCGCGCCTCGGTCGTAGCCCCCCCAGTCGGCGCACGCAAAAACACCGGCGACAACACCCCGGCGGTGATCCATTACGAAATCGTCCCCGGCGACAAGATCGAAATCACTCTTGCAGCCAAGGGCGGCGGCTCGGAAAATAAATCGAAATTCGCCATCCTCAACCCGTCGGACAGCCTTGTCGACTGGGTGCTGAAAACCGTCCCCACCATGGGCGCGGGCTGGTGCCCGCCGGGAATCCTAGGCATCGGCATCGGCGGCACCTCGGAAAAAGCCATGCTGCTTGCCAAGGAAGCCCTGATGGAGCCGGTCGACATCCACGAACTGCAAGCACGCGGCGCGCACAGCCCGCTGGAGGAATTGCGGTTGGAGCTATTCGAAAAAGTGAATGCGCTGGGCATCGGCGCACAGGGGCTGGGCGGCTTGACCACCGTGGTGGACATCAAGATCAAGGAGTACCCGACCCATGCTGCCGGCTTGCCGGTGGGAATGATCCCCAACTGCGCCGCCACCCGCCACATCCATTTCACCCTCGACGGCAGCGGCCCGGCCGTGCTGGCGCCGCCCAATCTCGACAAATGGCCGAAGGTGGACTGGCACCCCGCCGCCGATGCGCGCCGCGTCAATCTCGACACCGTGACCCGCGAGGAAACCGCCAACTGGAAGCCGGGCGAAACCCTGCTGCTCTCCGGCAAACTGCTCACCGGGCGCGACGCCGCCCACAAGCGCATCGCCGATCTGTACGCCAGGAGAGAAAAACTGCCGGAAGGCGTGGACTTTACCAACCGCTTCATTTACTACGTCGGCCCGGTCGATCCGGTGCGCGACGAAGTAGTCGGCCCGGCCGGCCCCACCACCGCTACCCGCATGGATAAATTCACCGACCTGATGCTGGAAAAAACCGGGCTGATCGGCATGATCGGCAAGGCCGAGCGCGGCCCGGCTGCCATCGAAAGCATCAGGAAGCACAAGGCGGTTTACCTGATGGCGGTAGGCGGCGCGGCCTACCTGGTATCCAAGGCGATCAAGGCATCCAGGGTGCTGGCCTTCGCCGATCTTGGCATGGAAGCGATCTATGAATTCACGGTGCAGGACATGCCCGTCACCGTAGCGGTGGATGCCAACGGCACCTCGGTGCACGAAACCGGGCCGGCGGAGTGGCGCATGAAAATCGGCAAGATTCCATTGGCAAACCATCCTTAACCGCAAGGGAAAAGCAAGGTACTTCCTTTGCGTCCCTTGCGGTAAAAAATAATGCTTGAACCCACCATCAAAACTACTTTCGCCCTCCCCGCCCAGGAGGTCTACTACCGCCTCTACCGCTTCGAGCAGGCACCGCCGCGCCGCCTGCTGCTGCTCCACGGCGGCGGCGTAGGTGGCGCAATCACCTGGGGCGGCATCCTGCCGCACCTCCGGCACTGGAACGAAATTCTGGTGCCCGACCTGCGCGGCACCGGCAAGACCCGCTACCCCGACCACCACGAACACGGCTTCGAAGCCGAGGAAGTGGTGGCCGACCTCGCTGCCCTGCTCGATCATCTGGCATGGGACAAATTCGACCTCGGCGGCTACTCCTACGGCGGGCTGATCGCCATGCTGCTCAAGGCCGCCCGCCCGGCGGCAGTGGAAAACATTTACCTGCTCGAACCCGCCCTGCTGGTCAAAATGAACGACGAGGAGTCTGCCCTTTCGCACGGCCTTATCCTGCAGGCCGCAAGGCGGCTGCACAATCTGGAAAATCTGGATGAAGGGCTGGAACTGTTCCTCGACGCGGTTGCACCGAACCGCAGCCGTGGCTCGAAGAACGAGGAAGTCATGCGTCAACGCCTGTCTCACCGCCCGGCGGGACTGGCCTGCGCTATCGAATGCGTATCGCACGCCGCCAAACGCCTCGACCGTGCCGCCCTGATTGCATCCCAAGCCAAGGTCGGCAATTTCATCGGCGGACGCTCCCACCCTGCCGTTTACCAGCTATGCCAGGAAATCGCGGCGGGAAGAAACGACTGGGCCTGCCACCTGATCCAGGGCGCCGACCACGCCCTGCCGTTCCAGAAGCCGGAGGTCATTGCCGAATTGATGAATACCAACTTGAGCCGGAGCAAGACATGAAAAACCGCAGAACCCTGGGCATCCTGGCAGCCGTTCTTGCCGTGGCTGTCTTCTATTTGACGGTGCTTCGCAGCGATCCGCTAGTGGAGGCCCTCAATCAGGCCATCCAGGCTAATGGCAGCCCGGAGCTGAAAAAATACCCCTACCCCTTCAGGGTGTTGCGGATAGAAGGCACCGCCGCCGTGATGGGCACGCCCCGCTCTCCTGCCATGCCGGTGTATCGGATGATCGGGGCCATCGACCCGGCGCTGAGCGGCAAGGCGCCGGACAACCCGGATTTCGTCGCGGCTGAAAAAGCACTGGCTAAAGTCCAGTCTGAAGCGCGGCAGATTGTCCTGTCACAGCCCGGAGTAACCGATGTGAAATGGGAGCTCGACAGGAACTGGCTGATCAGCCATCAGATCTCTCTGGATTAAGCGGCAACCATGGCAAGTGCAGCCCGGATAGAGCGTAGCGGAATCTGGGGAATACCTTACTCCGCATCACCGAAACAAGCACGGCCCGCTCCATCTGCTCGACCAACCGCGCCGCTTGGCCGCACATCGGATCGGCTTGGAGCCCCCGGATTCCGCTACGCTGCATCCGGGCTACTCGCTACCTGCTGATGAACGATGACCGGAAGGAAGCCCCCCCGCAAAGGAAACAAAAAAACCGATCTTCTTGAGAAGTCCGTCTACAATGAAGAGAACATAACGCGAAGGAGAACATCATGAAGATTAAACAGGTATTCCTGGGCTTGGCATGGGTGGCCGCTTTCATTTTCGCCACGGGCGCCAGCGCGGCTTCCAAAGAAGAAATCAACGCCGAAGTTCAGCAAACCCTCCAGAACTTCTACAAGCAAACCAGCGCAGGCAAACACCTCGAGCAAAAAGCTGAAGGCGTACTGGTCTTCCCCAGCGTCATCAAGGCGGGCATCGGTGTCGGCGGCGAATACGGCGAAGGCGCGCTGCTCGTCAAGGGCAAAACCGTCGCCTACTACAACATCGCCTCCGCTTCCATCGGCTTCCAGCTCGGTGCCCAGGCCCGCTCCCAGATCGTCCTGTTCATGACCGACAACGCTCTCGCCAAATTCCGCCACAGCCAGGGCTGGAAAGCCGGCGTGGACGGCAGCGTCGCCCTCGCCACCCTGGGCGCGGGCGGTGAAATCGACACCGAAACCGCCAAAAAACCCATCATCGGCTTCATCTTCTCCAACAAGGGATTGATGTACAACCTGACTTTCGAGGGTTCGAAGATCACCAAGCTGGATAAATAAAACAGGATGGCTTTCCGATAAATTGCCACCGACCCTGTAAATATTGAATACCGCCCTCGCCGAAGCGCTGCTCGCCATCCTGCGCGCCCATGCGGACGGGCTTTCCGAGCACGACCTGATCCGCAAGCTGGCCCGCGACGACCCCGCCTTCGGCCCCGACGCCTACACCGACGAGCTGTCCCTGTTCCAGTGCCACTTCATCCTGTTCCACCATCTCTACCGCCTGCGGGACGACCTGTGGAAAAACGGCGAAGGCGACCTCGCCATCCATTGCCTGAAGATCGAACTGCACCCCCGCCCGGACGGAAGCGGCCGCCTGCCCGCCGCCCACGATCCGCTGCAGGATTACTACCTCGACCTTGCCAATCTGGAAAGCACCGGCAAGCAGGAAGTCCTGGAAATGCTCGACACCTTCTGGCTGCGCTTCGCCCGCCTCGACCGGCGCGCCGAAGCCCTCGCCGCGCTGGGGCTCGCAGACCCGGTGGATGACCCCGAGATCAAGCGCCGCTACCGGGAACTGGCGATGGAACACCACCCCGACCGGGGCGGCGAGATGGAAAAACTCCAGGCCATCAACGCCGCCATGGGACTGCTGGAGCCGCTTCGGGCGAAATAGCGCCATGCCCTAGTCTGGCAGGTGGATACTGGCTGTGGCTGCACTACGGCTTGTCCTCTTGTCGCGAACAGGTGAAATGCCTATAGTGGATGAATAGTTTTAAGGGGAATGCATCCGTAGCCCTCGCATTACTTGGAGGGGGGCTAAACGAGAAGCGACTCGGAAGCAAACGCGCGGCAGGCTTGAGACGAAACTGATCGTTTAACCAATCAGGCAATTGCGCCTGTAAGCCACCCTCCGTCAAATAATTTTTTGTTTATCAAACCACATTTAGGCACCAGACGATGCTTTATAAAGCGCCTTTTAGGGTGTCCACTTCTAATTATATGCATAAGGAGGAATAGGAGTGGGGTTAGATGTTGCCTACAGCATAGAAGCGGACGATTACATAGATCCCGATCGAGCCTATGACCTTTATTGGTCGGGGGCGATTACAGATAAACACAAATTCATGTGCCCAGGCACGAATTGTACGGCACAAGTTACATGTGCAAACTTGACAGAAGAACTCCAAAGTATGCGGGTTGTCCCGCATTATCGTGTTTATGGTAAGAACCACTCAACTGAATGCGAAGTATTCAATGAGAAGCCCCTCGGATTAAATTATGAAGACGTCGAAAAGTCGGAAGAGCGGGTTACGGTTGATCAATCGATTGTCGACCAGTTTTTACTGCAAAGGCCAAGCACCTACTACGATGAGCGGGTTCCACCGAAGGAGCCTAGTAAGACCGTTGCCAAGACAGTGTCGATTGCGAAGCGCAAGGCTGATGCAAGGCTACGAGAGATAGGTAGTGTAAGCAAGATTTACTCTGTCCGATCTGTAGTCAGCCGATTCATCAGGTACAAAAAAGACGGAAGTCTAGAGCAACGACGCCTCAATATCCTCGGTAAAGATGTTCCATATCGAAGCGTGTTTAAGTGCGTCTGGGAGCAAGACCTTTCCTCGCTCCCAGAGTATCCAATAATTTACTATGGGTGGGCTTACGTTAATCGGCTCAAATCGAACCGAGGATACCAAATTAAATTCAAGAAAGAGCTTCAATTTGGCGGGGGGCGCCTCACAACAACCGCCATGATCGGTGATCGGCTAATTGATAGTTATAAAATTAAGAAGCTGGTCTCTACACGCCTTGAAAAGATCGTTGCAGCAGAAAATCCTACTGCCTTCGTGTTTGTCTATTCGAGGCCGGTTCGGAATGTGTCTGGCGATCGCGTGTTTGCAAATTTTGAAATAACCAACCTGGATATGATTGATATCAACTACGAATGCCCACTACCAAAAGCATATAACAAGTAAATGCAGTTGACCGCTGGCGCGTCGGCTGATTTATTCGTTAGGCGGCTTGATATGGTCATTAGCGAGGATCAAATGATTTCAAATCGAGAACTATATGCTGCTCAAATTCAGCTAATTGTCCATGCTGAGGCGACCTCTTGGAATCGCCTCTACAATTTCCTAATGGGGAATACCATTCTCGTGCTCGCGTGGGCGACTATATACGCGTCGAGCCATCGTTCGCTCGTTGGCGATTTTGTCTTGTCGGCCATTTGCATAATGGGCGCAGCTAGTGGTATTGCGTGGTCAAAATTGGGTGTGCGCTCACGAAGAATCCTAGACGAGTACATGAATCAAGCGCGCGCAATTGAAGGTGATAGCGCCGCATGGGAAAAGAGCGTTAAGAATGAATCGAAGCCAATCACACGCACACATTCTTTCACTGGCGAGGCTTCGAAGGATGAGGTGAAGTGCATTTCGAAGGAGTACGAAACCAGTTCCTATCTATTGAAATGCACGCCATGTGCTTTCACCATCTTCTACGTGTTCTTACTTCTTGCCACGTGGTTTGATGCGTTGTTCTGCCGAGCCGCTGCCTAACATGGCGGTCAACCGGATCTGCGCAAAAAACAAGGTAGCCCGGATGAGCGTAGCGGAATCCGGGATATGCCCTACTCCGCCCCCTTCACCAGCACTTCCCGATTCCCATTGCTCTGCATCGCCGAAACCAGCCCCGCCCGCTCCATCTGTTCGATCAGGCGCGCCGCCCGGTTGTAGCCGATCCTGAGCTGGCGTTGCACCAGCGAGATCGAGGCGCGGCGCGATTTGAGCACGAGCGCCACGGCCTGGTCGTACATCGGGTCGGCTTCTGCATCGCCGCCCGCTTCGCCGCCTTCGCCCTCACCGGCCACTTCCGGCGCGTCGAGGATGCCTTCGACGTAATCCGGTGCACCCAGGGCCTTCAGATAGTCCACCACCTTGTGCACTTCGTGGTCGGCGACGTAAGCGCCGTGCACGCGCTGCGGGTAACCGGTGCCGGGCGGCAGGTAGAGCATGTCGCCCTGGCCGAGCAGGGCTTCGGCGCCCATCTGGTCGAGGATGGTGCGCGAGTCGATCTTGCTGGAAACCTGGAAGGCGACGCGGGTGGGGATGTTGGCCTTGATCAGGCCGGTAATCACGTCCACCGACGGGCGCTGCGTGGCGAGCACGAGGTGGATGCCGGAGGCGCGCGCCTTCTGCGCCAGCCGTGCAATCAGTTCCTCGACCTTTTTGCCGACCATCATCATCATGTCGGCCAGTTCGTCGATCAGCACCACGATGAAGGGCAGTTCTTCCAGCGGTTCGGGGGCATCCGGCGTGAGGCTGAAGGGGTTAAGTTTCTTCGCGCCGGATTTCTCCCCCTCGCGCACCGCCTGGTTGTAACCGGCCAGGTTGCGCACGCCCAGCGCCGACATCAGGCGGTAGCGGCGCTCCATCTCGGCCACGCACCAGTTGAGCGCATTGGCGGCGTGTTTCATGTCGGTCACCACCGGCGCAAGGAGGTGGGGGATGCCTTCATAGACGGAAAGCTCGAGCATTTTCGGGTCGACCAGGATCAGCCGCACCTTGGCGGGGTCGGCCTTGTAAACCAGGCTCAGGATCATGGCGTTGATCGCCACCGATTTGCCCGAGCCGGTGGTGCCGGCCACCAGCACGTGCGGCATTTTCGCCAAGTCCGCCACCACCGCCTTGCCGGCGATGTCCTTGCCCATGGCGATGGTGAGCGGCGAGGCCATGTCGGCGTAAACTTTTGAGCCGAGTATCTCGCGCAGGCGCACCACCTGCCGCTTGGGATTGGGGATTTCCAGCCCCATGCAATTCTTGCCGGGGATGGTTTCCACCAGGCGGATGCTGACGACCGACAGAGCGCGCGCCAGATCCCTGACCAGATTGGTGATCTGGCTGCCCTTCACGCCCACCGCCGGCTCGATTTCATAGCGCGTAATCACCGGGCCGGGGTAGGCGGCGATGACCTTCACCACCACGCCGAAGTCGGCCAGCTTGCGCTCGATCAAGCGCGAGGTGAATTCCAGGGTATCGGCGCTGAGCGTTTCGGTGTCGGCTTCGGCTTCGTCGAGCAGATTAAGGGGCGGCAACGGCGAATCCGGCAGGTTGTCGAACAACGGTGCCTGCACTTCACGCTCGGTGAGCGGTATCTGCGGAATATCCGCCACCGGCTGCTCGATATGAATCGGCTTGTGCTCGTCAAAGCGTTTTTTCTCCTCGGCCACGACTTCTTCACGCTGATTCAGCGCGACTGAACCGGCGCGGCGATCCTTCCAGGCATCCCAAGTCTGGATAATCCACTGATAGCTGCCTTCAATTGCGGCGCCGAGGCCCTCCATGAACTTCAGCCACGACATTCCGGTAAACAGGCTGAAGCCCGCCGCCATGGACAACAACAGCACCAGCGTGGCGCCGGTAAAGCCCAGCCCCCTGGACATGGCGCCGCTGACAACCGCCCCGATCATGCCTCCCGGCGCGAGCGGCAATGCCGCCTTGAGGCTGTAAAAGCGCAATGCTTCCAGCCCGCTGCTGGCAAAAATCAGCAGGATGAAACCGGTGGTCGCGACGAACAGGGAGCGCCGGTCGGACAGCCCCGCGCTTTCGATGCGGCGGTAGCCCCACCACACCACGTAAAGCGCAAATGCCACCCACCAGTAGGCGGATAAACCGTAAATATAGAGCAGCATGTCGGCCAGCCAGGCGCCCATCTCGCCGCCGGCATTGTGGACGGTAAGACGGCTGCCGCTGTGGGACCAACTGGGGTCGGCCTGGTCGTAACTGAACAGAACCATGGCCAGATACAGCGCCAGGCCGACCAGCCCAAGCCACTTGGCCTCGCGGAACAGGCCCGCGAGTTTCGGCGAAACCGGCTCGGGCGGCTGTCTGTGGCGGGTGTTCCTCAAAGAGGGATTTTGTGGTTTTGATGTTTTATTCAGGAAAGCCATTTGGAGATTTTAATTTCGACCCGCGCCAATTGGGGGAATTATAGCGCCTTCATACCGATATGTATGCTCAGCCATGAATGACTGTCGAAACGCACGATCCATCATGCGACGTGAAATTCAAATTTAATCCCGGCATGGGCGGAAGATGGCGGGGTTCGATGGAGATGGCGCACTTCAGGGATAGCAGCGCTTCTGGCTGGCCGGTTTGATGATAGGCGACACCGAGCAGAAACCAGGCCTGCGCGTTGCCGGGGTTTCTGCTGCGATTCAAGGGTCGGGAATCAGTACAGTCTGCTCTGGCTGGCGCTGACAAAGCAACTTCTCCGCCACTCGGACTCCCGGAAAATCAGGTAAAGTATGAACAGAGAAATTCCCTGCGCCGCTCGCTGTTCATGTTCAGCAACCGAGGCAACCAACAGCGGGGTTTGCCGTCTTCGTGTAAACTGCCGCTCCATGAATAGTGGAGCCTAAAATGGTGTTATCTATCATATAAGCAACCCCGGCGCGTGCCGCGTTCGCTCCGGCAAAGAAGCCTTTAGTATCGGCCGTACAACCCCCACCCCCGCAACCATCAGCGCTGGTGGCGGTAGTGGTAATATTATTATTACCCACGGCATTCCCCGTATAAGTACCGGAGAAGGCAAGGCCGTAACTATGGTTGCCTATAGCCAGATTGAGCGTACCAGATAAATTCGACGTGCCAAAGTTAACATCAAGCCCCCCCCCCGACACGGTGCCAGGAGCGACCACACCCGAGAGAAGCGTCGGCGCCGTTGCCCCCGTCAGAGCATAATGGGCAGTCCCGGTCGGCATGACGGCGGTCGGGATGCCCACCACGGAATGTATCCCCTGGTCTGGGGTAAGCGTGTGCGTGACCGTAGACAAACCCGGTTCGGTGTAGGTGATCGTGCCGTAAAACCGGCCCCAACCGACGATGCCGTCATAGCCGGACGCAGGAATTGATAAGCCCGTATGCGCATAAGTATTATCGACGGTATCCGTTCCGGAGATCCCCTTAGCCAGCGTGGCGCTGGTAAAACTGCTCACGGCGCCGGCAGGCGAACTTCCCTGAATATAATAGACCTGGCTTCCAGACGAGTCGAACACCACGATGCCCGGATAGTCTTTGTCCAAAATTGTATTCCCGAATGTTGTTCCGGAAACGGCTGCGGCAACCCCGGTTAACACCGTCAACCCGCTGTTTACTGGGCCACCACACGACGTCCCGACACAATCGCCCGACTTGTATTGATCCTCTTTCGGCGGTGGCGCCGATGTACCGCTACTCATGGGAGCAGGGGAAGTGGCCGGTTTTTCGAAAGTCAGCCTGGGCACGGTGTTCATATCCGCCACAAACGCCGACTGGCCTTGCGTAATGATCAGGCTGCCACCCTTGTTGGTCAGGCTGATGATGCCATCGGTCACGCTGATGGAGAGGCCTTCCGCAAGCATGGCGTTGTAGCCGGTACCGCGAATGCCGATGGTGGCGGCCGGCGTGGCGACCTTGTAGTTGCCGCGATTGACGTGCCCAACCGCACCGGTAATGGCTCTCAGGCCGCCTTTCAGGAGGCTGAAAAAGCCTTTTTCCTTGCCATCCGTCTTGCCTTCGTACTGGTACTCATCGACACGGAACAGGGTATTGGGCTGGAGTGAAATATAGCCGCCATCGGTAAAGCGGATCTGGGCCCGTGCGCCGGCAGCGGTGTTGATTGCCTCACCGGCATTAATCTCGGAACCCTTTTGCAAGGGCCGTTGACTGCCATCGGCAGCCACCGCCACGACATTGCCGGACACGAAATCCGCGTGGCCTGCGGCAACGCAGTAACCGGTCGCAGGAAAAGCAGCCGAAACCACGGCCAACAAAATCGCCTCGCGGGTCAACCTTGAATGCTGTTGAGAAAACACGGCTTTTCTCCTCTCAAAAAATGGCACGCCTAGTTGAAGTTGCGGCGCGCAGTCACGCTGATCACCGTCCGGTCATAATCGTTGACAATGACATTCGAGTCGTTGCGGGTATAACTGAGTTGCGGCGTAATACTCCAGTTTTTGGCGGGACTGTAGCTAGCTCCGATGCGCAAATCTGCCTGGCTGTCGCGGCGCCCCACCAGGAACAGCGGGTCCTGTCCGCCATAGCTGCGCTCCTCCACGCTCAACGAACCGAACAGTGCCCACTCGGCAGTGGCTTTCATCTCCCCCCCCGCCCGGATGCCATACAGTTCATGTCCCAGATAAGGAACATTCTGCTTTTGTTCCCGTTCCTGCCCGAGATAAGCGCCGATGAACACGATCGGCGCATGTTCGCCACCCAGCGCACGAGCATAGGCCGCGCCCAGGACATAGCGATCGGCATCTCGCACATCCTGGCCGGGGTAATGCAAATTGGAGTATTGAAAATAGGAGCTGACCTGGCTGTTGCTGTCCAGGTTGCGCAGCCATTGCGCGGTGGCGCCGGCCGCCTCGCGGTAGAGGTTGTTATCGACGTCGAAACTCTGTAGCTGCAAGGCCAGCGAGTAGTTGTCATCCCCTTTGGTCAAACTGGCGCCCAGATTGCCGTCCATGCCGCCGGTATCGAACATGTCCTTGGAGGCATTCAAGTGCTGGTTAAAATTCGCACCACCAAACACCGCCCATTCCGGGTTTATCGGGTGGCGAACACTGAAACCGGCGGCAACGCTGGTAAACGTATCATGCAGTTTCACGCCGGTGGCGTTCAAGGTGAAGATCGACCCGCCGAAGGCAGGGATCGCGATCTGACCGCTGGCGGCGGCGCTGTTGACGTTGCTGTCATCGCCGATGGCTGCCTCGACATATGCCGTCAGCGTGGTTTTTTCACCGGCACGCGCCCGCTCGATGGCATTGAGGAATTTTTCGATAGTGGCATTGACTTCCTTGGGAGGATTCTGGCTCTTGACAGTTTCGAATTCCTGCTTGGACGCGGCAACCTCACCAGTGGCAAAGTAGGCCTTGGCAATCTCGGCACGCGCCTGCAAATGGTTGGGGTTGACAGCCAATACGCGCTCCAGGGCAAACACCGCTTCGTTGGCACGTCCGCTGTCCAGCGCGGCGATGCCGAGCAGATAGTCATAATCCGGGTCGCCCGCCCGTTCGGACTGGTGAGGGATCAACAGCGCATAGGCTTCCTTGGCCTTGCCACTTTTCATCAATTTATCGGCTTGTACAGTCAGGGCATCCTGAGTTGCCAGCGCATTACCCAGACAGAACAGCAATACAGCCCCAATCCCCATCTGCTTGGCATGAGCAGCCAGGCGGCAATCGAAAATCCGCATAATCAATCCCCTTTTGACCCTTGCTTCGTGATATATTTCAAGACATTGATATCAGAATAGTTTGATGTGGCTCATTTGTAAACTAGATAACGAAGACATTGATTTAGACTAAGTCTAGACAATAGGCCCGCCAGCTGCTAAATTAGCGCCTACCCCATTTTTATTCGACATTCGAAGAAGGTATTATGAACACCACCAAACACAGCAAACTGCTTATTCTGGGCTCCGGCCCCGCCGGCTACACCGCAGCCATTTATGCCGCCCGCGCCAACCTCAGCCCCGTCCTGATCACTGGTATGCAGCAGGGCGGCCAACTCACCACCACCACCGAGGTCGACAACTGGCCGGCCGATGTCGGCGGCGTGATGGGGCCGGCACTGATGGAGCGCTTCCAGAAACACGCCGAGCGCTTCAACACCGAAATCATTTTTGACCAGATCCATACCGCAAAGCTTACCGAAAAGCCTTTTACCCTGACCGGTGATTCCGGCACCTATACCTGCGACGCACTGGTTATCGCTACCGGCGCTTCCGCCAAATATCTCGGGCTGCCTTCCGAGCAGGCATTCATGGGCAAGGGCGTGTCCGGCTGTGCCACCTGCGACGGCTTCTTCTACAAGAACCAGGAAGTCGCCGTGGTCGGCGGCGGCAACTCCGCCATCGAGGAGGCGCTGTATCTGGCCAATATCGCCAGGCACGTCACGCTGGTGCACCGCCGCGATACCTTCAAGGCGGAAAAAATCATGGTCGACAAGCTGATGGACAAGATCAAGAACGGCAACATCAGCCTGGAAGCCTTCTGCGAATTGGACGAAGTGCTGGGCGACAAGACCGGTGTCACCGGCATGCGTCTCAAGAACGTCAATGACGGTAGCACCAAGGATATCCAACTACAGGGCATCTTCATCGCCATCGGCCACAAACCCAATACCGAATTATTCACCGACCAGCTAGAACTGGAGGGCGGCTACATCGTCACCCGGGGCGGCAACAAGGGCAATGCCACCGTCACCAGTATCGACGGTGTGTTCGCCGCCGGCGACGTGCAGGATCACGTCTATCGCCAGGCCATTACCAGCGCCGGCACCGGCTGCCAGGCCGCACTCGATGCGGAGCGTTATCTCGACAATCTGGGTAAGTGACCGAAAAGCGCAAAAAACCCGAAGAACGCAAGGATGGCGGCAAATCAGCGCCGCCATCCCTGTCCGAAGAGGATACATCCCTCTTTCGTGCCACCATCGGCGATGCCCGCCCCTTGCCCGACACCGGCAAGACCCTGTTTACGCCACAACGCCCCCGCCCTGCTCCCCGCCAGAGCCGGTTCGACGATCGCCAAACGCCTGCGGATGGCCTGAGCGACCATATCCCCCACACACTGACGGAAACCGACGGGGAATTTTCTTTCCTGCGCCCCGGCATGGCGCAGCCGACGCTGAAAAAACTGCGGCGCGGCCACTGGAAAATCCAGGCCGAAATCGACCTTCACGGCATGACCAGCGACGAAGCCAGAGGCAGTTTCATCGAATTTCTTGAAGAGAGCAAAAGCCTCGGCCTGCGTTGCGTGCGGATCATTCACGGCAAGGGATTCGGCTCCAGGAATCAGGAGCCGGTGCTCAAGCTGAAAGTGGCCAGTTGGCTGATGCAGCGCGATGATACGCTGGCGTTCTGCCAGGCGCGGCCAATCGAAGGCGGCAGCGGCGCCACCATCGTGCTGCTGAGGAGGCCATTTTAACGGCGCGCCTAGTCCCGCAGGCGCGCAAATGCTATACTTGCGCCCGCCATTTGGTTAAAAACATTCACTTACAATGACCTCTTCCCCCCCATCTGCGCAACGCGGCTTGATGCTTCTGTTGGCGGCTCTTCTCCTGATCTGGTTCGGCACGATCAATTACCGCCATCTGGTCAAGCCGGACGAGGGCCGCTACGCCGAAATACCGCGCGAGATGGTCGCCAGCGGCGACTGGCTCACTCCCCGCCTGAACAACATCAAGTATTTTGAAAAACCGGCGCTGCAATACTGGGCGACAGCCGGCGCGTATGAACTGTTCGGCGAGCATCACTGGACTGCGCGGCTGTGGGGCGCCCTGACCGGCTTTCTCGGCATTGCCATGACCTACTTTGCCGGGCGTCGTCTGTGGGGCGCCGATGCCGGCCTGTACGCGGCCGCAGTGCTGGCCAGCAGCCTGCTTTATGTCCTGATCGGGCACATCAACACCCTGGACATGGGCGTCACTTTTTTCATGGGTCTGAGCATGGCGGGGTTCCTTTTGGCTCAACGTGCCGACGCGAACGCCGGTGAGAATCGGCGGTGGATGCACGTTGTCTGGGCCGGGCTGGCCTTCTCCGTACTGAGCAAGGGTCTGATCGGCCTGGTACTGCCGGGCGCGGCGCTGGTACTGTACACCCTGATCCAGCGCGATTGGGCGCTGTGGAAACGCCTGCATATGGTCAACGGTCTGGCGCTGTTCCTGCTCATCAGCGCGCCCTGGTTCATCGCGGTTTCAATCGCCAACCCGGAATTTTTTCATTTCTTTTTCATTCACGAGCACTTTGAGCGCTTCTTAACCAAGGTGCATCACCGCTATCAGCCATGGTGGTCTTTCATCCCCATCCTGCTGCTCGGCATCCTGCCCTGGATCACGGTCATGTTCGATGCCCTGGCGCGTGCCTGGAATGGCGATTCGGCCGAACAGAACCCTCTCCCCCGCCCTCTCCCGCTTGCGGGAGAGGGGGCAGAAGTGTCGCTACGCGACATTCATTCTAAGACATTCAGGCCGCAGCGCTTCCTGCTGATCTGGAGCGGTTTCATCTTCCTGTTCTTCTCCATATCCGATTCCAAACTGCCCTCGTACATCCTGCCGATTTTCCCGGCTCTTGCGTTGCTGATCGGCGTGCGGCTGACAAAGATTTCTGCACGAACCCTGTTCTGGATGATGGCGCCAATCGCCGTGCTGGCCGGCATTGCCTTTCTGCTGTCGCCTTTTGCCGTCACCTTCGCCAGCAAGGAAGTGCCGGTCGAGCTTTACCGCGAATACGCCGTATGGCTCGCCGCAGCCTCCGCAATCTGGCTGGCCGGTTCGCTGGCCGGACTTTATCTGGTACGTCGCAAGCGGGTTACCGCCGGTATCATCGCTTTTGCCTTGAGTGGGCTCATCTTTGCCCAGACCGTGCTCAGCGGCCATGAAAGCCTATCTCCGTCCAACTCCGCCTGGCGCATCGCACAGCAAATCCAGCCCTATCTCAGGCCGGAAGCCCCTTTTTACAGCGTCGGCATGTACGAACAGACCCTGCCCTTCTACATCAAGCGCAGCGTCACCCTGGTCGCCTTTCAGGATGAAATGGAGTTCGGGCTAACGCAGGAGCCGGACAAATGGCTGCCGACCATCGCCGAATTCGAGCAAGCCTGGCACAAGCAACCCTACGCGCTGGCGATCATGACGCCGGATCTTTATCAACAATTCAAGACGAGCGGCCTGCCAATGCAAATCATCGCCCAGGATACGCGCCGCATGGTGGTGAAAAAACCATGAACCTGCTCAGCTTTACCCTCATTTTGACCGGCGTGCTGCTCAACGCCGCAGCACAACTTCTGCTCAAGGCGGGCACCAATGCGGTCGGCCATTTTGCCTTCAGCCGCGGCAACATCCTGCCGGTGGGCTGGCAACTCGCCACCGAGCCGCACATCATGGGCGGGCTTTCTTTCTACGTGATCAGCGTGGTGGTGTGGATCATGGCGCTGTCGCGGGTCGAGGTCAGCATCGCCTACCCGATGCTGTCGATCGGCTACGTGGTTAACGCGCTTGCCGCCTGGTGGCTGTTCGGCGAGGCGGTTTCGATCACCCGCCTGGCCGGCATCGGCATTATCATTATCGGTGTTTACGTCGTTTCCAGGAGCTGATTTGAGTTATCTTCCCTTTACCCGCCCAACTCTGGACGAAGCCACCATCCAGGGCGTGATCGAAGTTCTGCGCTCCGGCTGGCTGTCGAGCGGCCCCAAGGTCAAGGAATTCGAAGCGGCACTGTCTGAATATTTCGGCGGCCGACCGGTGCGTGCCTTCAATTCCGGCACGGCCACGCTGGAAGTGGCGTTGCAGCTTTGCGATATCGGGCCCGGCGATGAAGTCATCACGACGCCGATGTCGTGGGTCGCCACCGCAAATGTCATTCTTCACGTCGGCGCAAAACCGGTGTTTGTCGATATCGATCCGCTCACCCGCAACATCGATCTCGACCGCATCGAAGCCGCCATCACGCCGCAGACCAAGGCCATTATCCCGGTCGATCTCGCCGGTCTGCCGGTAGACCGGAATCGCCTTTATGCGATCGCGGAAAAACATCGTTTGCGCGTCATCGAAGACGCCGCCCAATCCATGGGCGCGACATGGCAAGGCAAGAAAATCGGCTCGTTCGGCGACCTGATCTCGTTCAGCTTTCACGCCAACAAGAACATGACCACCGGCGAAGGCGGCTGCCTGGTGCTGAGCGATGCAGCACAAATCCCCCTCGCGGAAAAACTGCGCCTGCAAGGCGTCGAGCGCTTTCCCGATGGCACCATGGATGTGGATGTCGCTGGCGGAAAATTCAATCTGACCGACATCGCCGCCCGTATCGGCTTGGGTCAATTGCAGCAGGTCGACGCATTCAACAGCCGGCGCCGCGAACTGGTGAAGCACTATTTCGCCTGTCTCGACCGATCGCTGGACTGCGAGCTGCCGCTGGAGGATTTTGCCAACAGCAACTGGCACATGTTCCAGATTCTGCTGCCGCTGGGCCGCATCCGCATCAGCCGTGGCGAATTCATCGCGCAGATGAAGCAAAGGGAAATCGGCGTGGGCGTGCATTATCCCAGCATCCACCTGTTCACGCTGTTCCGCCGCATGGGCTTCAAGGAAGGCGATTTCCCCAATACCGAAAAAATCGGCAATGAAACCGTCACCCTGCCGCTGTTCCCTGCGATGGAACTCGCCGATGTCGAACGGGTGTGCGCCGCAATCAAGGAAATTATCGAGGCCGCCAGGAAATGAACCCAACCGAACTCTCCGTCATCATCCCGGTTTACAACGAGGAACAAGGCCTGCAAACCCTGTTCGACCGGCTCTACCCCGCGCTCGACAAGCTCGGCGTCAACTACGAGGTCGTCTTCATCAACGATGGCAGCCGCGACCGCTCCGCCGCAATCCTGCGCGAGCAGTTCCAGAAGCGGCCGGACGTTACCCGAGTCGTGCTGTTCAACGGCAACTTCGGCCAGCACATGGCGATCATGGCCGCCTTCGAATACGTGCGTGGCGACATCATCGTCACCTTGGACGCGGATCTCCAGAACCCACCCGAGGATATTCCAAGGCTCGTCCAAAAGATCGAAGAAGGCTTCGATGTCGTGGGCGGGTATAGGCGTGAGCGTCAAGACACATGGTTTCGACGTAACGCCTCGCGTCTCATCAATATGATCCGCGCGCGCATCACCCGGATCGAGATGCGCGATCAGGGTTGTATGCTCAGGGCCTATCGGCGCCACATCGTCGATCATATCGCGACTAGCGGCGAGGTCTCGACGTTCATCCCGGCGCTCGCCTATAGCTTCGCGGCCAACCCCACCGAGATCGAGGTGCAGCACGCGCCGCGCGCCGCGGGCCATTCCAAGTACCATCTCTATGATCT